>CAYODT010000017.1:5520-42813 GCA_964402875.1 uncultured bacterium
TTTGCCGAGTGCGTCGAGTGCGCTCCATAGTTCAAGGATCAAGGGATGCAAGCGCATCATCCCCGCGCGGGTAGGGCGGATGGTGTTTGCCTCAGTTATGAGTAGCCCTTCAAAGGCGAGTCGCGCGATCACAGGCCTAAGTCTCGGCTCGATAACCAGCCCGGTACGGTGCTCCAGCGCGCGCAGATCAAGGCCTCGCACCTGGCGCAGCCCTAACATCAAAGCCTCCTTCACGTATACCGGGGCGCTGATAAGCTCCTGGTGCCCGGGGCGCTGCTCGATCCAACGGGGCAGGGGCGGAGCTGAACGACGCACAGCATAATCCCGGCCGCTAATCTTATACTGGCCGGTGGCTGTGGGACCCAGCGCACCCCAAAAACCAGCCTCCCAATAGACCTGGTTGTGGCGGGCCTCCTCGCCTTTGCGGGCAAAGTTGCTGACTTCGTATCGTGCCAGTCCCGCCGCGCCCAGAACTTCCTCAGCCAACTCAAAGGCTTCGGCTTCAAGGTCGGGATCCGGATGTAAGCCACGTGCCGCGAAGAGGGTGCCTGCCTCGATCTGTAGCGTATACGTAGAGACGTGCCCCACTCCCAGTGCGGTGGTCTCGCGGAGGTCGGCCTCTATATCCTGCCCGGGTAGGCCGAGGATCAGATCTACCGAGACACGAAAGCCTTCCTCGAGCGCTTCCTCGACCACGCGCAAGGCGCCTCGCCGTCCATGAGCTCGGCCGAGTGTGTGCAATACCTTATCTGAGAGGCTCTGTACACCGATAGACAGTCGGTTGACACCGAGCGCGGCAAGCAGCCTTAAGCGCTCACGATTCAAGGTGCCGGGGTTGGCCTCCAATGTGACCTCGGCGTCTGTAGCGAGTTTCCAGGGAAGGACGGAGAACAGCAGCTCGAGCTCAGCCGAGCGCAGGAAGCTGGGGGTACCGCCACCGACATAGAGAGTACGTAGAGCCCCGGGGTAGGCGGCGTGTAATTCACCAGCCTCCTGCTCGATACGTTTTAGGTAGGCCTCCACCGAGCGAGAGGTGCGTAATAAGGCATGGAAATCGCAGTATGGGCAGATGGTGGGGCAAAAGGGAATATGGATATATAAGGAGTTTGGCATACCACCCCACCGCGACGGTCAGGAAAGCGGCCTTAGCCAACCGGCCTGAAGGGCCTTGAGTCCGATGGCGTGGTATATCAACTGGGCGGCGGTCATCTCGGCGTGAAACTGTCCGCATGGTGAGAGCTCCACGAAGTCCATGCCTACTACCTGGCGTGCGCCGAAGACCGAGGCCAAAAGATCCAGGGCCTCTCGGTAGCCGAGGCCGTCGGGTAAGGGGGTGCCCACCGCAGGCATGACAGCCGGGTCCAGGGCATCGAAGTCGAAGCTGATGTATACGCGTTCGCTCAGCGTGTCCACGATGGCTTGGTGGTCAAACCCCCGGGTGTGCAGGGTATGTGCAGCGAAGTGGGGAATTCCCCGTTCGCGCATCAGCTGGTAGGAATCCTCGCTAACGGCGCGCAGGCCCACCTGTACCAAACGCACCCCGTCCATGACCAGCCGGTGCATGGGGGAGGCGTGTGAGTAGATTGAGCCCTGCCACTGGGGGTAGAGATCGGTGTGGGCGTCGATCTGCAACACTGTGAACGGTTCCGAATAGGCCTGATGCGCCTGAATTAATGGATAGCTGATGGAGTGATCCCCGCCCAGTGCGACCACGAATTTACCCTTATCCAGATGCTTTTTGGCTGCTTCGAAGATGAGAGCGTGTGAGGCGGCTGCGTTACCGGCTACCCAAGGTACCTCTTCGGCAGCGTGAATCCCCACTTTGGCAGGCTCGAGCAGGAGCTCGAAATTGAAGAGCTCGAGCTCCTGCGAAGCCGCCAGTATGGCCCCGGGTCCATTACGAGCCCCGGACCTGAAGGATAGGGAAAGATCGTAGGGCGCGGGTAATACAACCATCCGCGCTTCAGTAAGCGGCGTCTGAACCTCACCAAAAGGACGCATATCGGTTTACCGTACCATGCAGTGGGCCGCGGAGGATGCGGCCGGGATGTCTCACTACCAAGGTCTGGGCCAAGCTGAATACGAAAGGATCCCGGCGCTGGGTTCGGGTAAACCCGGCCTTGCTGCGAAGCTATCGCGAATCCGGCTGCCGGGATCCTTAAAACGGCTGCCCTGATTTATGCTTCGATTCGCTCGAATTTACGATAAGTACTCCTCAGGATATGTAATGATTAACTTGACATTCTGATAGTATCTAACTTATATTCATAGATAAGGAGGTGGTAGATGCACAGTTTTGCCAGTACCCAGATTTTGACGGGCGCTGGTGCGGGGGCACCAGTTGGTTGGCTTGAGACTAAGTGGTTTTATTCCTTAGAGTCAGGGATATATATGAACAATCTCGCAGGTATTCAGAAACTATCGGAGAAGGGAAAAATAACTGCGGATAGAGCCGAGCTACCGATTTCTATAGCTGCGAGTGGTGGACCTGCGCTTGTGCGGGATGAGTTGCAGACCGGCGAATCCTCAGATGCCGTACGGATACGGCTGCGTTTGAGTCTGTCCGTAGCTAATTCCCAAGTGGAGGTTGAACCGGAGTTGGGAGAGCCCGGGGTGGAAGAAAGCGTAGTGCATGGTGGGAAAGGCTGTATAAGCCGGTGGATTGAGGGGTGGTTGGGCGAAGGAGCCGACGACCTGAAGGTATCCGCACAGACAGGCAGACTGGAGTTGGAGGCCTGAGATGGAAGAGAAGCGCAAGATCTTGGCTATGTTAGCCGCAGGGCAGATCAAGGTGGAGGAAGCGCTCAGCCTGTTGGAGGCTGTGGATCACGCAGACTCATCCGTTAGGGTGAAGGGCACGGCTAAGATGCTTAGGATCAATGTAGACTCTGAGGGCGAGGCGAAGGTTCGCGTTAACGTGCCGATATCCTTAGCCAAGTTCGCGCTGCGGTTCGTGCCGGCTGGGCTGCGTCGCCAGATCGAGACCCGAGGGATCGTGCTCAATGACCTTTTGGATGCGCTTAAGGGCGAGCTGCCCGAAGGCCGCCTGGTGGATATCGAGGCCACGGACGAGGGAAAGCCGGTGCACGTGGTCATCGAGGTGGTTTAGGTATGGAAGGAAGGCCTGATGATCATGTATCCGGGTCTGTTCCGTATGCGGTTTTCCCGGCTTAGGCCGTGGGGGGGTTGCTAGCAATTACCCAGGGCCGAGACGGGCAAGATTAAGATCCGCATGGGTATCTAGTGGTCTTGTATAAAAGAGGTGGATATGCGATTTTTCGGAGTGATCTTGATTTTGTCGGGCGCGATACTGTTGTTCGGCCTGGCCTGGCCGCTATTCTTGACCCTTGGTGTACTGGCTGTGGTTGGTCTGGGATTGGCTGCCTTGCCGGTCCTGCTGATCTTCGCGGTAGTAATGTCGATACTGGGGTTGGTGGTGGCGCTGGTGATCGGCGCGCTTAAGTGGCTGTTACCATTGTTGCTGATTACGGGAGGCCTTGTTCTCTTGAGTGGCCGGCGAGGCCGCAATCACGACCGTTACGTATAGGAGGCTGGTTATGGCAGGCGAGCACTTGTCTATGCCCACGCATTGTCCGGCTTGTGGCGAGGCTCTTTTGGTCAGTGGACTGGTCTGCGGCCATTGCGAGACCCGCGTGGAAGGCCACTTCACGGCTAGTGAATTTGCCCTGCTACCCCCCGGACCACTCGAGTTCTTAAGGCTGTTCATGAAATCCCGCGGCAACCTCAAGGAGGTTGAGCGGATCCTGGGGCTCTCCTATCCCACAGTGCGGGCCCGGTTCGAGCAACTGCTGCTTGCGCTGGGTTATGAGTATGACCCAGCGCCCGAGGCTGCCCACGAGGAGCGGGGACAGATTCTGGATGCGCTTTCGCATGGCGAGCTCAGCGCCGAGGAAGCGATTGTACGGTTGCGCGCTTTAAAGACACGTTGAACACTGTACCTTTGCCGGGTTCGCTGTCGACCCAGACTTTCCCGCCGTGCCCCTCGACGATGGACTTAACGATAGCCAGCCCCAGCCCACTGCCGCCTGCTGTACGATCGCGAGCCTTGTCGACCCGATAGAAGCGTTCAAACAGGTGGGGAAGGTGTTCGGTGGATATACCAGGACCGTCGTCTTCCACGCTGACCACCAGCTTCTCTTCGAGGTTGCGTACCCGCAAGGTGACCGTTTTTGCGCTGGCCTTGATGGCGTTGGCGACTAGGTTGGAGAATACCTGGTGTAAGCGGGCCTCGTCGCCTGTAGCCATGGCAGACTCTGGTAGGTCCAGTTCGATTCGCCCGGCGAAAGCATGGGAGAACTCCTCGGAGATATCGTGCAACAGGGTGCATAGGTCCATCTGGCGCATCTCCAAGGGGATTTGCCCCTCGCTTGCGGCTAAGTCCAGAAGATCGGTGACCAGACGTTTCATACGCTCACCCTCGCGTTGTATGGTCTCCATGCTTTCGCGCTGAGCGTCACTCAACTGAGTGCGGCGCAGCAGATAGCCCACGTGTCCCAGCACGGCGGTGATAGGGGTACGCAGTTCGTGAGAAGCATCGGCCAGAAACCGCCGCTGGGTTTGGAAGGATCGCTCGAGCCGCTTCAGCATGCGATTCAAGGAGTGCACTAGGGTGGATACCTCGTCATTGCCGGGAGACTCGGGCAGCGTGGTGAAGCTTTGCAGACTAACCTCTTCAGCCTTCCGGGACATAGTTTCCAGGGGCCTGAAGGTTCGCCCCACCAATGCATCGACCAGGAAACTGGCCAAAAGCAGCACCGCCACTGCGGTCAGTAAATAGATCCTCAGCAAGCCCTGGAGCGTGGATAATACCGGCCCAAGCGGCTTGGCGGTGAGCACCACCACCGGCACGCTGGTATTCAAGAAGCCTATGGGTAACTGCAGCAGCACGCCCTTGACCAACAGCCTGAGAGGTGTGTCCTGACCGTGTGGCAGGCTGGTTTCAGCCCACACAGAACCTTTGTCGAGCAGGCGGTAATAGTCGACCGGCTTGAGCACCAAGCGGCTCGAGCCCAGGGATGCGCTCTTGATCGGGATGATCGAGTCCTCTAAGTCCTTAGTAGTGATAGGCGCGGAGTGTGAGAGTACCACCACGTCTACTTCTGCGTATAAGGATGGTGGCAGGTTGGGTATAGAGGGGCTGGTGCGCACGCTGCGCAGTACCTGTCCACTGGCCACATCCAGGTCGGCTTTCAGATTCTGGTAGAGGAATCCGCGCAGCAGCGGATACAAGCTGGCCCCAATCACCAGCAGGGAAAGGGCCAGGATCGAGAGAGTGAGGAGTGTGATACGGCTGCGCAGGGTCATGCTGGACCCAGTGTACCAAGCGCGATTCCGTAATCGGCCTGAAGGCCCGCGACGCCGCTATTCTTCGCGCAGGACGTAGCCCACGCCGCGGACGGTATGAATCAGGCGCCGCTCGCCGCCTACCTCCAACTTCTTGCGTAGGTAGCCGATGTATACGTCCACTACGTTGCTGCCGCCCTGATAACCGGGCCAGACCTTTTCCTCGATCTCAAAGCGCGAGAAAACCTTGCCGGGGCTCCTGGCCAGCAGCTCGAGCAATTCGAATTCCTTGTTGGAAAGCTCGATGCGCCGTCCCGAACGGTAGAGCTCGCGCCCTTCCAGGTTGACGATTAAGTCGGAAACGCGGATTTCCCCGGTGATAGCCGGAGAAACCCGGCGCAGATGGGCGCGCACCCGGGCCAGCAATTCCTCAATCGAGAATGGTTTGACCAGGTAGTCGTCCGCGCCGGCATCCAAGCCTTCTACGCGGTAACCGACCGAGTCCTTGGCGGTCAATATAAGGATGGGCACATTGGAAGTTTTGCGGATGCGGCGGGCTACCTCGAGCCCATCCATGACCGGGAGCATCAGATCGAGCACCACTAAGTTAGGTTGGATCTCGCGGAACTTGGATAGGCCGTTGATACCGTCAAAGGCTACCTCGGTGTGGTATCCTTCCGCTTGCAGCTCGAGCTCTATAAAACGCGCGATATCCTTCTCATCCTCGATGATCAGAATAATCGGGTTCTCTTTCTCTTCCATGACTCCAGGATAGATCATTCTCTCATGAGAAAGCATGGTAATTTCGTAAGAAATTACTCATTTATTAATCCCAGCATATAAGGAAACCGCCGAATAGGTCCACTTCTAGGAGTGCTCTACGGAATTTGCGGAGGCCGCAGCAAATATCCAGAAGCGTAGACTCTCCTGGTCTGCAGGGATACCGCTTGGGAATTGCAGCGCTTGCACCCGTGCAAAACCGGCCTGTCCGGCCAGGGTAATAACTTGCTGGGGCAGATAGCCTCGCTCCTTGTGAATCTCCACCTTATTGCCGGTACCTTGGCCGATGGTGACCACCAGCGTGCCGGTCTGCTCTTGTGGGTCGTAGCTGTGGCGAAGGTGAACCCCGGCTTCGCTGATATCGCCGTCCTGGGCGATTTCCAGCAGCCCTGCAGGAGTATTCAGGTCTGCGACCAGCCAGCCCCAGGGTTCTAGGTGGGCTCGCACCCGCAGGAAAGCAGCTCTTAGGTCTGCGAGGGTAGTGAGGTTGTTCAGGCTGTCGAAGGCCGAGATCACCAGGTCAAAGCGCCGGCCCAGGTCGAAATCACGAAAGTCACCCTCGACCAGCTCAAGTCCCCCGGATTCGCGTGCGGCGATACCCAGCATCTCTGGTGAGGCGTCCAACCCGGTTACTCGGAGGCCCCTTCGCAGGTAGGGTTTTGCTGAAAGACCGGTGCCGCAACCTAGATCCAGTACAGTCTCAGGATGGGTGCCTTCGCCAGCTAGTATCGACAGTATGAAGGAGGCCCAGTCTTCGTAGGGAACCTCGTACATGAGCCTGTTGTAGAAGGGGGCTAAGACCGAGAAGGGGTGCATGCGGGCATTGTACGCGTCCGTACTCTGCCGAAGGCCTTAGCCGCTTGAGCGGGTGTACATTTAGATGAGAAGCACCGCACGAACAGGGCAGCAACGAAAGGATAGGGCTTGTGATGAAAGGCTTTCGTACCCGCGCCGTACATAGTGGGCAACATCCCGATCTTCAAACCGGCGCTCACGCCACCCCGATCTACCAGACTTCAACTTTTAGCTACGGAAGTTTTGAGCGTGGTCGCAGATTGTTCAACGAGGAAGAGGAGGGCTACTTATACTCACGGATTGCCAACCCCACCGTACGGGTTGTTGAGCAGAAACTGGCCGATTTAGAAGGCGCCGAGGACGCGGTAGCCTTTGCCAGTGGTATGGGCGCGATTAGTGCGGTGGCACTCAGCATGCTTTCGCCCGGCGACGAGGTGGCCTTCATCGGCCCCCTATATGGAGGAACCGAGGGGTTCTTTTTGGGGTTGCTCGCTCGCTTGGGTATCCTTCCTAGAGATATCAGTAGCGCCTCCAATATCGAAGCGGCCTTGGGTCCAAAGACACGGATGCTCTATGTGGAGACTCCCACCAACCCCACCTTGAGGATCACTGATCTGGCCGAAGTGGCGCGGGTCGGTAGGGCCAAGGGTATTCTTACCGTGGCCGATAACACTTTTGCCAGTCCTTACCTGACCAGGCCGCTTGAGCACGGCATCGACTTGGTGGTTCATTCGGCTACCAAGTATCTAGGCGGGCATGGGGATCTGGTAGCCGGGGTTGTTGCCGGCCCGGCGGAGATTATGCGTGATCTTAGAATGGAGGGGCTCCGGCATATTGGAGCCAGCCTGGGACCTACTGAGGCCTACCTTTTGCTTAGGGGTATGAAGACCCTGCCCCTGCGTATGGAGGCACACTGCGAAGGAGCGGAACGAGTAGCTGCTTTCCTTGCGGGCCACCAGGCCGTGAAGCAGGCTTTTTATCCCGGCCTTTCGCGGCATCCGGGCCATGAGATCGCTAAGAAGCAGATGCGTCATTATGGTGGGATGGTCAGCCTGGAACTGCCCGGCGGCCAAGAAGCTGCGGGCGCCTTCTTGGATGAACTCCAGCTATTTACTCAGGCGGTGAGCCTGGGAGATGTTGAGTCCCTTGCCACGCACCCGGCTTCTACTACGCACCAGTTGTTGCCTGCGGAGGTACTGGCTAGCCAGGGGGTGACGCAGGGACTGGTCCGACTATCTATCGGTATTGAGGATCCTGAGGATCTCATTGAAGATATCGCGCAGGCTCTGGACAAGGCGTCCGCGGCGGCAGCTTCATGACCACGGATGTCCAAGAGGTTTTGTGGCTAGATAGGCTTGTTTAGGCGCAGATACCAGCGCTTAAACTCGCTGTACTGATCTTTCTTGGCCTGGTCGGCGCGTAGCGCTTCCATGGTGGTGGGTGCAGGAACGATGGCGTTCTGGTGAGGCTGCCAGTCGGCCGGAGTAGCCATGCCGGTCTTCTGGTTGAACCGCAAGGCGTCTACCAGACGTAAAATCTCGGGCATGTTGCGGCCTGTGGTGAGCGGATAGTAGATCATAGCCCGCAGTATGCCCTCGGTGTCGATCACAAAGACTGCGCGAACGGCCGAGGTGGCCGAGGCTGCGGGGGTGAATCATACCGTAGGCTTGCGAAACCTTCATGTCCAAATCAGCGATCACCGGGAAGTCGATCTTGATGCTACTCATGAACTCCAGGTCCTGTAACCAGGCCAGGTGGGCGTGAACCGAGTCAATAGACAGGCCGATCAGCTGCACGTTGCGCTTCTTGAACTCTTCTTGCAGCCTAGCGAAAGCCATGAACTCGGTTGAGCAGACCGGTGTAAAGTCGGCCGGATGGCTAAAGAGCACTACCCAGCTGCCCTTGTAGTCGGACAGGGACTTCTCGCCTTGAGTGGTGACGGCCTTGAAAGCCGGTGTGGGTTCGCCAATTAAAGGTAGGCTGTGTACGTTATCGCTTTCCATTTTAGCCTCCTTGGACGGGTCGTCGCCGGTTCCCGGGGCCTTTGACCCGCCGGTTCAAATTTACGCGGAGTAGTCGCTTAATGCAGGCGATTATTGGTCTCAATAAATAGACTGCCCTTCTGGTTTTTGCTATAAAGGGCCTATGCATCTTATTACCGGCCCACCGGGGTCTGGGAAGACTGAACGCCTCTTGCGCGAGGCGAGAGAGGCTCTAGCGCGCCGGGAACGGGTCTGGTGGGTAATCTTGCCGCATCAACGGGGGGGTGTACTACGTCGGATAACGCGGACGGGTGGGCTATTGGGCCTGGAGATGCTGGTTTTCCAGCAGCTCTACTACCGGTTGCTGGCACGGGCCAAACGGTTGAAGGCGACGCTTACTGCCTCTAGGCGAGTAGCGTTGGTAGGCCAGGCTTTAGCGGAGATGAGCGGCCGGTTGCCCAGTCCTGGTGAGACCAGATTATTCGCCGTAGGCATTGCCGAGGCCAAACGTTACGGTCGGGGCCCGGCGGAGCTGCCCTCGGTGGATCCCGAAGGCCGCCGTTTCCTAGAGGTGTTCAAGACTTACGAGCAACTCAAGGGCGATCGCTGGGACCAGGACGATGCGCGTATGGCGGCACTGCGGCTAGTTGAAGAAGAGGTGGCTGAGCCGGAGGCGCAGGTGGTTATCGTGGATGGCTTCCGAGAGCTGGGGCCGCTCGAGCTGCGTTTCCTGGAGGCTATTTCCACTAAATGTATCGTGTGGCTTTCGTTGTTGGAGGCTCCCTCCACCAAGCCCGAGGAGCAACTTGCGGCCAGATCGCAGAACGTAGAGGTTTGGCGGGCGGCGAACCCAGTGGTGGAGATGCACTGGGCGCTCGAGCAGCTGAAGCGGGATCTGGCCTCGGGTATCGACCCTCTGGACCTGGCACTGATCGTGCCCAGGGGGCGGGTGGAGCAAGTGTTGCTCTTGGCCAAGACCCAGAATCTCTATCTCATGAGCCGGGCCGCCCCCAGCGTGGCTGATCTGGAGGATGGCCGCATCCTGGTTGACCTGCTCGAGCTACCCGAGACCCCCACACCCTCGCGTATGGCACACCTGAGTGAGCTGGAGCCCCTGGTGGTGGAGGCTTTCACGCGCGGACTGAGTGGCAGGGAGGCCATAGCCGCCTTAGCGGAGGAGGTGGGACTTTCGGAGATATGGAGCAGGCAGCTGGCCCGGCTCGAGCTGGCACCGGGCGAGGAGTTGGCTTGGGCCGAGGCACTGTTGACCTCGGTACCAGTACTGTCCGCCAGTCCTTTCCGTGAGGCCTTCTTCGAGCTGGCCAGAGAGGCGCGTGGGCTGGCGCAAGGTAAGGATTTTAGGGCCTGGTGGGCAGCGTTGATCGGGGAGATGCGCCCCTTCCAGCAGCCGCGGGCGGGTGTAGCTCTGCATACTGCCAGGAGCGTGAGCGGCTTACGCTATCGCAAGGTATATGTGTTGGACGCGGTGGAAGGAGCTTATGATGCCAGTGAAAGCGAGGACTATTTCTTACCCGAGGAGACCCGTCTACCCTACCAGCAGGTCTTGGAAGGGAAGGGGTTGCCGTTGCGGCTTCGTGGTGCGAATGCCGATCTGTGGGCTGAGCTCAGGACCCGGGCTGACTTGGTAGCCATCAGTTACGCGGCGGCCGATCAAGGCGGATTATTGCAGCCTGAGCTTGGCTTGACCGGCGAGCTTCAGCCCGAAGTAGCGGTTCCGTTTCCCAACACGCTGGGAATGCCGGCGGTTTCCAGCGGTATTCACCGGCCGGGGCCGGAAGTAGTGCAGTTTGCGGTGCCCAAGAGCGTCGGCCCACTCCAGTACTACGCTAGCTGCCCATATCGCTACTGGGCCAGGAGGCACTTGAGCGCGGGTACGCCCTCCCCGCTTACCGCAGCGCTCAAGCGTCTGCAGCGCGCGGAAATTGCTGACCCGGCGGATCTGGCTCTCTTAGGCATCGACAGCGCCGAGTTCGAGCGATTAACCTTTCTAGCCAGTGTGCCGGTGCTGGATGGGCGGATCCACGCCAGGGTACAGGCGCGTGAACAACGGGGAGATGGACTGTCCATTCATCACTTCGTGCCCGCAGTACGCGGCGCAAGTATGGAAACCGCACGTGAGGAGCTCAGGAAACGCTGGGATGAGTGGTTGGCCGCCCGTGCGTGGTTTTCGCGTGGCGCGCGACGGGTGGAGATGTGGGTGCATTTTTCAGGGGCCCCCCCGGTGCAGGCCTACAGCCTGGAAGCCGGCATGGGCTGGTTCTTGTCCAAAGCCCGGCGGGTGGAGAAAGAAGCCGATGCGGCGCTGAAGAAGCTGCAGGAGGGCCAGGTCGAAGCACGGCCGGGTTTCTACTGTAATGGCTGCCTGTTTAGCGAGGTTTGCCGTGTCAGGGAGGAGGTTTAGATGCGGGCTAGAGTTGCTTCGGCCGGCACCGGCAAGACCACTATATTGGTCCGGCGCTACCTGGAGCTCTTGGCCGATCATCCACCCTACCGGCTGGCCGCGGTTACTTTTACCCGCGCCGCCACCGCCCAGATCCGTATACGTATCGTGCAAGGATGGCAAACCCTGTATGCACAAGGGAGCTACGCCGGTTTTCACCCCTCGCCGGAGGTACTTTCGAGAATCATGGCCCGGCGCTCGGTGGCCTCCTCGGCGCGGATTCATACCATCCACGGGTTCTTTGCCGAGTTGCTGCGGAGCTTCGCGCCGTTGTTGGGCCTGGATCCCGCCTTCGCGGTGCTGGCGCCCGGAGAGGCCCAGGCGGTCTTTATGGAGGCGGTACGGGCGGAATGCTTCTTGCACCCGGTCGAAGGCCTACCGGTGGCCACTTTACTGGCCCTCTTCAAGAAGCGTGGCCAGAGCGAGAGTTTTCATTCCGAGGGTGAAGCAGCGGATAAGGCCTTGTCTGTTTACCGGGCGGCTGAGCGCCGCTACCGGGGTCGCTTGAGCGGGCGGATGCTGGGGCCGGCTGATCTAGAACTGAGAGCCATCGACTTGCTGCGGCACCCGCCTGAGGCCTTGCTTCAGAGACTCAGGCAACGTCTGGCCTATGTATTGGTCGACGAGTACCAAGATACCAGTCCCCTGCAGGGTGCCGCCTTCGAGGCCTTGGATGATGCCGGCGTTTCCGTGGAGGTGGTGGGCGACCCCAAGCAGTCGATCTACGGTTTTCGCGACGCCGATTTGGCGGTGTTTCAACGGGCTTTGGAACATGCCGAAGTGCTCGAGCCATTAGAAGAAAGCCACCGGCACGCTCCGGAGCTGGTAGATTTTTTGAACCGGATAGTAAGAGGGTTGTCTATACATAGCTGGGCTTTCGCTCAGGGAGGCGCCGGCGAGGTGAGGCCGGTGCGGGATGGTGCCGGTGCTGTGGAGCTCCACTGGGTGGAAGGGCAGGAGCGCTTGGAAGAGCTACGCGCCCTCGAGGCCCGGGTACTGTCCGGGCGCCTGGCGGAGCTGCACCGGGAAGGTTGCTCATTCGGAGAGATGGTGGTGTTGATGCGCAGCCGCGGCAGTCTACAGGCGTTGGTGCCGGCGCTGTTGGAATATCGCATACCTTTCGTACGTGCCCAGGACAGAGGGTACTACACTTTGCTCGAGCTGCGCGATCTGTACCATGCCCTGGTGGTCGGCTTGAGCCTTGAGCCCAAAATCTCCCTGGCGGCTTTTCTACACGGTCCCTTTGGTGGGCTCGGCACTTCCGAGATCGACCGCATGCTGCAAGCTCCTGAAGGGCCGCAGGAGTATCTGGCGCACTACTTTCCCGAGGTTCGGCAACGTATTCGGACCATTCATGATTGGGTGGTGGGAGAGCGGCCGCTGGCGGCGCTCGAGCGCCTGGTATACACTCCTTTCCTGGATGGACGGAGGTTCATGGACTTCCTGTCGAACCGCGCGCGTAGCAACGTCGAGGCATTGCTGTTGCAGTTCGCGGCCCGTCCTCCACTGCGAATTGAGGCCCTGCTGGGCGAGCTTGAGGGCCGGCGCTTTTCTTCCGACGAGGTGGGTGGGGTGCCCGAGGGTAGTGAGTCGGCGGTGCGCCTTTTTACGGTTCATGGAGCGAAAGGTCTGGAATGGCCGGTGGTGGCGGTTTTCGATGTCTCGCGAGGTGTGCCGAGTCGCCCAGGGCCGTTTCTGCTGGAGCCGGGTAGTGGCCGCTTGGCAATGGCGGAAGACCCCGCATATGCTGAGTTGGCCCACCGAGCCCGCGAGCAGGACCAGCAGGAGGCCGAACGGATTCTTTATGTGGCGCTCTCCAGGCCGCGGGATCGGTTGATCATCAGTGGAAGCCTACACTTCAAGAGTAGTTCCGACCAACCGACGGCTAACCGCGGCAGCTGGGCGCGCAGGCTGCTTGAGCTGCAGGTGAACGACTGGCCGGAGGTAAGTGTGCATCATTGGCGGCTGGACCAGCCGCCGGCAACGGCTCCGCTGGTGGACCGGGAGGCAGCCGAACCCTTGCCTACTCCGCCGCCGTCCGGGCCGTTTCTTGCCGCGCAACTGCCCCCGGTCTTTTCCCCCTCGGCGCTTAAGCGGGAGTGGGCCGAGTCCGCCGAGGACGAAGCAGCCCTGGGGGAAGATCAAAAACCCTGGGCCGGCCGGGATTTTGCCAAAGCGGTGGGTATCCTCACGCACTACGCTATCAGCCAAAACTGGCGGCCGTCAGACCCTGCGGTGCAAGAGAACCTCCGGGCCCAGGCGGTCCTGTTCAGTTATACGGCGGTCGAGCAAGATACCATCCTCGCGGATGTGAGCGGATTACTGGATAACTTCTGGGCCCTGTACGATACGCAGTCTCCGCAGCCCCGTGAGCAGGACTATGCCGAGCTACCGTTGGCCCACCCCCACGGAGCCACGGTCTGGACTGGGGTGATAGACCGGCTTTACCGGGTAGGTGGAGCATGGTACCTGGAAGACTACAAGACCGACCGGAAAGCCGACCCAGCCCCTTATTTATTCCAATTGGCCTTGTATCGTAGGGCCATCAAAGAGGCTTGGGGGCTGGAGCCGCTCACCCGGCTAGTTTTCTTGCGGAACTCGGTCGTGGTCCCCCTAGAACCCAGCGAGCTGGAGGAAGCTTTCCAGCGTGGGGTAGGGCAGGCCGAGGGCATCTAGACGGGTTTCGGCCCGCTCCAGAGCGAAGGTGCCCTCTACTTCACGCCCGCAGCGGATGAGTAATAAGCCTAGAATACGCTCGAGCCGTGCTCGTTCATCGTTCTCGGGGGTATCGGTAAGCGCGTCTCTCAGCAGGCGCACGCCGTCCACTTCGCGCTCTTCCCGCAGGCAGTCGATTAGCTGCCGCGCGAGTGGGGCTGAGGTTTGATCCATGATCAGGGCTCGAGCACCGCTCGCGACTCCACCTCACTGTTAAGACTTGCGGTAGCCCCGCAGTAACGGGTGTGAGACAGTTCCACAGCGTGCTTCAGGGCCTCCTCGGTCACACCTGGGCCGGTGCCGTAGTGGGTGATTACAATCCGTGTATAGCGTTTGGGGTAACTTTCGGCTCGCTCGCCTTCCACCTCTACTCGGTAGCGAGCCAGCGGCTGCCGCTTCTTCTTCATGATATCCACCACGTCGTAGGCCGTGCAGCCGGCCAGGGCCGCCAATAACAGTTCCATAGGACGCATACCCGCGGCGGGTTGGTCTCCATCTATAATGACCTTGTCGCCTTGTTCGTTTTGGCCCAAAAAGCGGTGCCCACAGAGCTGCTCAAGCACAATCTTTTTTCTTGACATATTATGAACCTCCTCTTTGGAGCCGGGCGGCCTCAGACCAGCCCATGCGTGAACCCGCCGTCGACAATCACCGACTGTCCGGTGAGGTAGCTGGCCCGCCCGCTGACCAAGAACGCGGCCACCGCCGCGATCTCTTCCACTTCGGCCATCCGCCCCAAGGGAATGGCGCGCCCCTGCGCGGCGACAGCCTCTTCCATGCGTATGCCCAAGCGCTCCGCGCGCTCCTCGAACAGGTAGTTCACTCGCTCGGTGGCGGTATAGCCGGGGCCCAGGCAGTTAACCGTTATGCCCTGGGCGGCAACCTCGCGGCTCAGGGTCTTGGCGAAACCGGTCACGGCGGCACGCAGACCATTGGAAAGCGCCAATTGCTCGATGGGTTCCTTGACTGAAAGCGAGGTGATGAACAGGATTCGCCCCCAGCCTCCTGCTTGCATATCGGGCAACACCGCCCGGCTCAGACGAAGCTGCGGATAGAGCAGCAGCTCGGCCGCCGATCTCCAATCGGCTTCGCCCAGCTCCGCGGCCCCGCCGCTGGGCGGCCCCCCGGTGTTGCCAACCAGAATATCCACCCGCCCGAATTGCTCACTGGTGTAATTCACGAGCTGCTCGGCACTCTCGGGAAGATTCTGATCGGCCGCGAACCAGGCGGCTCGGCCGCCGGCCGCCTCGATTCGCGCGGCAGTGTCCTGCAGCCTCTCGGCCCGGCGGGCACTGATGATTACTTGTGCGCCCTCGCGGGCCAGCTCGAGCGCCACCGCTGCTCCGATGCCCGAGGAAGCGCCGGTAACAATGGCCACTTTATCGTTTAGACCCAGATCCATCGGCTCATTATAAAGGCCTGGCGCGGTTGCGCTTTGTAAGGCCGGCGGGCTGTGACCACGGGCAACTTAATCGGAGACTTGCAAAGATTTTACGAACCACGCAAGGGCCGGACCGCCATCCTTCAAATAGTGGTAGCCGAGGCTCTTCCAAAAGCGGCTGGCCGGCGGGTTGTGCCCGTAGACCACGGCGTAGAGACGGCCGGTTTTACCGGTTAGTTGTTGCTCGAGCTGCGCCACCACCCGGGTACCGATGCCCTTCCGCTGACGGGATTCGGCCACCAGCAGTAGGCTGATTGCAGCCTCGTGGGGCAAGGGGTAGTCCAGCTTGTAATCCAGGTAGGCCACTGGCTGCTTGTCCAAATAGAGCAGCAAAGCGTGGCGGCGGGTGTCGGCGACCAGAGCGCTAAGCTCACGCTCAACGTCGGCCAGCTCGGGTGGGTCCATGCCGATCAGCCCGAAATAGGTAGGACTCTGGTGATATACGGCGTATACCTCGGCCACATTCTTGGGGCCGACACGAGTAAATACGATATCGGAAACGAGCGCCATACCGGGTCACCTCAATACTACTCCTCAGGCAGTGAGGGCTGGGTGATAAAACGGTCCTTTCCAGGCTTAGCTTTTGAAAACCCGCTTAACCTTGTCCCACAACTTTCCCCCCTCAGGGTGTACTTCCTCGCCAACCTCCCTGGCATAGGCCTCGAGCAGTTCGCGGGCCTTGGGGCCAAGGTGTTTAGGCACCTCTAGCTCGCAGGCTACCAGCAAACTTCCCTTACGATATCCGCCGGGGAGGGGCAGGCCGTGTTGCGCAAGCTCGAACACCTGGCCGTGAGTGGTGCCTGGTGGTATATCCAGCGGCATATCTCCTTCCAGGGTGGGAATCTCCGCCCGGGCGCCCAGCGCGGCCTGGGCCAAGCCGATCTTCAGACGGTAGACCAGATTCTGGCCCTGCCGCTCGAGCTGCTTGTGGGGCTTTTGCCGTATGTGCACGAACAAGTCGCCGTATCCGCCGGGGCCGTAATTTCCGCCGCCGCTGACTCGTAGTATCTGGTTCTCATCCATGCCGGCGGGGATGGCGGCTTTTAGCTTATTGCGCTTCTGATTTCCGCCGCGCCCACCGCATACCCGGCAAGTTTCGCGTAACAGGTAACCCCGGCCACGGCAGGCCGGGCAGGGCGCCACCGTAGTCATGGCGCCGAAGAGGCTCTGCCTAACCTGTTCTACCTGGCCGCGGCCGTGACAGCTGGAACAGGTTTCTCGCTCGCCGCCCTGGCCGTCACAGGCTTCGCAGTGGTCCATGCGAACGTATTCGACCTCTACCTCTTCACCATGGGCGATCTGGATGAGCTCGAGCTCCACGGTGGTTTCTAGATCCTCGCCCACCGGCTGCTGGCTACGTCCGCCGCCCGTGCCGAAGTTCACCCCGAACATCTGCCCGAAGAGATCGAATAAATCGGTGTAGCCCATGTTGGAGTACTGCTGGCCGGCCCCAGGGAAAGTAGTACCGTAACGGTCGTACTGGGCCCGTTTGTCTGGATCGGAGAGTACCGAGTAAGCCTCGTTGATCTGCTTGAACTGCTCCTCGGCTTGTTTATTGCCGGGGTTCTTATCGGGATGATATTTGAGCGCCAGTTTTCGGTATGCCTTTTTGATACCGTCCTGGGTGACGTTTCTCTCAAGGCCGAGCCGCGTGTAGTAGTCCATCTCCATCGCCTAACCAGACTACCATTCGTTGAGTGTGCATATGTAAGGTTGTTTACTCGGAGGGGCCGAGGCCGGGAGCGCGCGATTATAGAGAGCGTGGCGGCCCCGACGAGACTTGAACTCGCGATCTCCCGCGTGACAGGCGGGTGTGTTAACCAACTACACCACAGGGCCGAGCGGGTAAATTATATATGTACTCCAGGGCTTAGTCAACCAGCCAAGCGTTCCGCCAAGTGAATGAGCGCATAGCGATAACCCTCCGGGCCCAGCCCACTCACTACGCCGAGACAGGCCGGCGCGGTAACGGACAGCCGGCGAAAGGGTTCGCGGGCGTGAATATTACTTAGGTGTACCTCGATTACCGGTAGATTCTGGCCCTTAATTGCGTCGTACAGGGCGTATGAATAATGGCTGAGCGCACCGGGGTTGAAAATGACACCGGTAAAGCCTTCCGACTCAGCGCGTTGCAGCCAGTCGATCAGAGTGCCCTCCATGTTGGACTGCCGGCAGACCACCGAGAACTCGTGTTCCGTACCCCAGCCTTCAATGAGTTCCTCAAGCTGCTCGAGCGTTTGGCGGCCGTATACCTCCGGCTCGCGCTTGCCCAGCATATTCAGGTTAGGCCCGTTGAGCACCAGAATCATCCAACCATCCCCGCATTTCATAATAAGCCTCACGCAGCGCCTTGGTGTCAAGTGGCTGCGTAATGATACGGCCGGGCGCCAGAGGAACCACCCAATGTACCCGCCCACCGTGTTTCTTCTTGTCACGGTCCACGTACCGGAGCAATCCCTGGAACCCGAACCCGGGTAGGGGAGTGGGTTGCAGCCAGTTCAGAAGATTATTCATGAGTGGTCGAAGATCTTCTCCTCCCAGTGCTCGCCCCAGGAAGACGGCGTAGACCATACCATAAGCCACGGCCTCCCCGTGCGTGATTTGATGCTTGCTGGCAGCCTCGATGGCGTGTCCCAGGGTGTGCCCCAGGTTCAAGTGGCGACGCACTCCCTGTTCGCGATAGTCGGCCTCGACGATGCCCAGTTTGACCCCTACCGCCCGTTCCAAGTAGGTGCTCAAGGCAGGGTGGGCGGGGTGGAGGGCGAAAGGAGAGAGCAGTTCTTCATCCGCGCCGATCAAGCCCTGCTTGAAGGCTTCCACTAACCCGGCCCTGAAGAGCGGCTGGGGTAGGGTCGCAAGTGTCTCGGTATCCGCAAAGACCGCGCCGGGCGCATGGAAAGCCCCCACCAGGTTCTTACCCTGAGGCAGATTGACGCCGGTTTTGCCGCCCACCGAGGCGTCTACCATGGCCAGAGTAGTAGTGGGTAGAGAGATGTAGGCGATGCCGCGCAGATAGCTGGCAGCTACGAATCCCCCAAGGTCGGTGAGGGTACCGCCGCCCAGCACGTACAAGGTGGTCTCGCGGGGCAGGCCCACCCTGGCCAGAGCTTGTAGCAGACGACTGTAGACCGTGATACGCTTGGCTTCCTCGCCGCCTTGAATGGGTAGCTCGAACTCGAACGAAAGCCGCTTGGAGAGACGTGCGGCATAAGCCTGCAACTTGCGATCGTACAGCAGAACCTTGGGCCCTGGAGAGGCGAGAGACACTGTAGTATCCAAGAGTCCTTGGCCGATCGAGATAGCATAGGGATGAGGTGTCCGGGCTTCAAGTCTTCCCATAAAGCTCCCATAGTTTGTTGAGGATTTCGATCACTACCTCTTTGGCTGGCCGGCTGTCGGTCGAGGCATGAACGTGAGCCTGTTTGTAGATCTGGTCTCGCTGAGCCATGAGTTCGCGGATGCGCGTCAGTGGGTCCTGGCCTTCCAGCGCGGGCCGCTTACCAGGCCTACGCAATACGCGCTCATGGATTGTTTCCGGGCTGGCCCACAGGGCTATGACCGGCCCGCGGGCTAACAGCAGCAGCCGATTTTCCGGATTTACGAAGGTACCGCCGCCCAGCGAGAGGACCAGGAACTCTTTCTTCGTTAGCACCTCCACCGCCTCGGTTTCGAGTTGCCGAAAGGCCTCTTCACCCAGGTAGCGGAAGATGTCCGGGACGGAGAGGCCGCTTTCCCGTTCAATGTACCGGTCCAAGTCGATGAAATGGAGCATTAGTTCACCGGCTAATTTACGACCGATCCAGCTCTTTCCAACCCCCATGAATCCAGTCAGGGCGATCCAAGAGGTGGGACGGGGAAAGTCCAAGCGTTTCTTCATAGCGTCCACGAACCGCTAGAACTTCAGCGTGTAGGCACGGTAAGCGTCAACCCGCTCTACGAGCTGCTCCAGTGTGTCGCTGCCGAACTGCTCCAGATAAGCCTCGGCCAATACTATGCTTACCACGGCCTCCAAAATCACGCTGGCCGCTGGTGCCGCAGTGGTATCGCTTCGTTCGCGTGCTGCGTCGGCTGTTTGGTGGGTAGCGATATCTACGGTCTGGAGGGGCTTCATGAGTGTGGCGATAGGCTTGAGCGCTGCGCGCACCACCAGCTCCTCACCGGTGGTCATGCCGCCCTCCAGGCCGCCGGCCCGGTTAGTTTCCCGGAAGTACCCCCGGCCGGCCTGCCAGAAGATGGGGTCGTGGACGCTTGAGCCGGGCTTCGTGGCGTTTTCGAAACCCGTGCCGATCTCCACTCCTTTAACCGCCGGTATGGACATGGCTATCTGCGCGATGCGCCCATCGAGCTTTCTATCCCAATGCACGTGGCTTCCAAGGCCGGGGACCAGCCCTGAGAAGCGAGTCTCCAGTAGTCCGCCAAGCGTGTCCCCTTCATCCTTAGCGCGGTCTATCCGGGCGATGGCCTCTTGCTCGGCGTCCTTATCTGCCATACGTAACGGGCTGGCTAAAATGGCGTCAACTCGGCTCCATTCAAAGGGTCTGGTACTGAAGACGCCGCCCAAGCCCAGCACGTATCCCGCGCTTTGCACGCCGCAGGCAGCCAGGAGCTGGTGCGCTACTGCACCCACCGCCACCCGCGCAGCGGTTTCCCTGGCTGAGGCTCGCTCGAGCACGTCGCGCAGATCAGAGTGGCCGTATTTGATGCCTCCGGCCAGATCGGCGTGCCCGGGGCGGGCCGCGGTTAGGACGCGTTTGCGCGGCTCATTGCCGAGCGCCGGGTCCATGATCTCGCCCCAGTTATGATGATCGCTGTTCTGGATAACCATCGTTAGGGGCGCCCCAGTGGTTTGCCCGCGGCGTAAACCGCTCAGGAATTCAACTCGATCGGTCTCGATTGCCATGCGCCGCCCGCGGCCGTATCCTCCTTGGCGGGCTTTGAGCCAGGTGTTGACCTCCTGGCTGGACAGTGCGAGGTGCGCCGGCAAACCTTCAATGATCATGGTGAGTTGAGGTCCGTGAGACTCTCCGGCGGTTAAGAAACGCATACTGGAAGCCTAGCACAGCTACCCCCGTTGCGAAGTGCCGCAATGGGGGTGAGTCGGGAGCACTATGGGTGAGCTAGCTCTTTTGAATGGTAGCGGTGATGATGATCAGCAGATTGGTGTTGCTGCGATTGTCGCTTTGGGTCTTGAATAGATCGCCCACGATGGGAATCCAGGATAGCAAGGGAATACCGCTTTCGTTGTGACTGGTCTTTTGCTGTACCAACCCACCGAGAACAACGGTTTGGCCGCTGGCTACCCGCAGGATACTCTGGGAGCTTTGGTTGGGGATCAGGATTTGCCCATTGCCGAAAGTCTGGGGGGTATCGCCGATTACAGTTTTCAGATTCAGTTCAATAGTATTATCCGGCGTGATCTTAGGGGTAACGGTGATGGTAAGGCCGAAGGGGTAGCTTTGCAACGTCGATGGCACGCCGGCGGCTGAACTGGTCATGGGAATCAGCAGCTGGCCGCCCGAGTTAAGGGTAGCCTGCTGATTGTTGAGCACGGTGAGGTTGGTGTCGGAAAGCTTTTTCGAAAGGTCCTGGCTCTCCAGCGCGTTCAAAGTAGCGCCTAAATTAAGGGTAGCCAGGCTCTTGGTACTGTTGAAGATCAGGTTTAAGGCGCCCTGGACGAGTCCCACAGAGAAGTTGCCGATGGCGCCCTGCCAATCAATACCCAGGCTCTGCGCAAAGGAGCTTTGTACCGTCTCGATGCGAACCTTGATATTGACCTGTTGCTCGGGCAGATCAAGCTGCTTGATAGTCTGCTCGAGCGCCCGGAGCTGGGTTTCGGTACCAAAGGCGATTACGCTGTTGGTTCTGGGGTCGGCGTTGATAGTGAGCCGGCTGGCCGGCTGGGATGGTTGTGTCTGTTGAGGAGCCCGAGCGGAAGGGGCACCCAACGAACCCGCTTGCACCATCTGCTGGAGTTCCTTGACCAGGTTAGAGGCGTTCGCATAGTTCAGCCGGAATACTTTATGCAGTTTGAGCGGGCTGGCGCTGGGGGCCTGGTCAATCCGGCTGATCAGCTCCGCTATTTGAGTTTGGAGCTGGGGTTCGGCATTGATCGCCAGTACCTTCTGGGCGGCCAACGCCTCTACGCTGAATGACTTACCCGGCAGAAGTTTGCGTAGTGCGGCGGCCAAGGTTTGCGGATTGCCGAGTACATGATAGAACTTGTTCACCGAAGGGGTGGTCGCAATTATGGCTGGAGCCTTCTTGGGCAGATTGGCTTGCACCACCGCCGGCGGCCCAACCAGGATGATGTTATTGGGCAGCAAGGCGTAGTCTAACCGGCCGCCGCCGTAGGTGGAAATCAATAGGTTCCATACCTGACGGAAAGGTTTATTTTTGAGGTTCACGCTAACTTTAACCGGGGGTATTTCATGCAGCACCGGCGTCAGACCCACGCTCTGCGCGGCGGCGGCCAGCACGGAGGACAAGGGGTTACCTGCCGGGCCCGTCTGTATGGTTACGGGTGCATCGAAGCGCGGCCCCTGAGGGAGAGAACCGGCCAGCGCAAGCCCCAGAGCGCTTATAGCCAAAATTACAGCAAACCATCGCTTTATCACTGCTCACCGCCTTTATAGCTGAGGGTCAGGGAGTAAGGTCCCTGCATGAGGAGCACCTGCTTGGCCGACACCGTTTTCAAGAGCACGTCTTTATTCGGGAATGTCTCTCCTACCGGCAGCGCAATATAGCCCTGCTTGGTTTGGAAGATCGCGACGCTGGTGGGCCCTAAGGCGACGCCGGTCAATTTGAGC
Organism: uncultured bacterium; assembly: GCA_964402875.1. Taxonomy (GTDB): domain Bacteria; phylum Deinococcota; class Deinococci; order Deinococcales; family Marinithermaceae; genus CAYODT01. The sequence goes on from CAYODT010000017.1 coordinate 27,805, forward strand.
TGTTCCTGCTTAGCCCAGGACTGCAAGGGATTCTCGACCTGGGCGGGGGTAGTTGGGGTGGATATGGAAGGCTGGATGGCCAAGGGCTCTAACCTGGTGCCCGAGGCCGGCTTTGGGCTGATCTCTATGGCCTGTGATAGCTGTGTAGTACTGCCGGATACAGACTTAGGCAGCAAAATAGCGGGTTTAACTTTGACCGAAGGTTGCCTTTTGGATACAGGCTTAGACAGCAAAATAGCAGGTTTAACTTTGACCGAAGATTGCCTTCCGGACGCAGGCACAGAAAAAAGCGGGCTCAGGGCCAAGGGTCGGCTCTCCTGGACCAGCGCAGCGGGCCTGGCCGGCGTGGGCTTAGGTAACAAGATGGCCGGCTTAGCCTCAACGATGGGCCGCCTTCCGGACGCAGGCACAGAAGAAAGCGGGCTCAGAGTCAAGGGCAAGCTTCCCTGGGCGAGCGTGGCCGGCGTAGGCGTGGGAAGCGGCGAACTGGGCTGGGTTACTTTGGGTATGGGGACCGTATCGGCTCGCTCTCGGGGTGGTGTAATTTGGACCGGCGCAGTATTTTGCGCCCGTCGCCCCGCCACTGGTGCTGTTTGGAGTTTGGGCAGGGGTACGAATGGATTCGGCGGTGTCTTGGGCAAGACGGCGGTTGCTACGGTGGGTTGTCGTTGTGAGATAGTCACGGTGGTGGGTGACGATGACGCTTCCTTAGGTGTCCGCGTAACCAGGAAAGGTATCTGGAGCACCTCGAGCGCCCTGGTGCTGATGGTTACCGCCGCATGGCCCGTAGTGGGGCGCCGGTTGGGCTGGGCGCTGGCCCGCTGTGTTGCCTGGGGCTGGAAGATTACGAGGGACCAAACCACTACGGCGGCAATCACCAACAGGACCAACGGTAGAATACGCGAGCGCCGAGGGGGCTTCATTTCCGGCCCCCTACCGTGGTTCCCTCATATATATAGACGGTGAGCACCAGACCGGCATTGATGGTTGGATTAGCCGGATTAGCCCCACCCAGGCTGAGACTGAGGTCTGAAATGGTGCTGAAGCGCTTCATGCTCTCAAGCTTCTTAAGGTAGATATACAGTTCCGGGAAAGGAGCTTGAAGCCGCATAGTGAGCGAAACACTGCGGACGTTGGGCACTTTGCTGCGGCCCGGCGAGCGGCTGAAAGAGTTGATAATTACGCCGCTGTCCGCGGCTTGCTGGGTGATGGTCTGAAGTAACTGCGCCAATTCCTCCTTAGGCGGAAGGGCTTTAAGGAACTGGCCGTACCGTGTTTGCAGGTTGGTGATGGTGGTTTTAAGCTGGGGCAGGGCGTGTTTAGCGGCCAGCCCACGGTTGCGCTCCATACTTAGACTCTGGGTTTGATTGTTCAGTTCACTGACATGCGCCTCGGCTTTGGTGTACCAGAGGGAATACCAGCCCACGGCAAGAAGCATGCTTAGGACGATCACCAGTACCGCTACGCCGCGCTGGCCGAGTCTACCTAGACTGGGCACTGGTTATACCCCCCTTGGTGAGTTTGGCCACTCCGATAGTGGCCGAGAAGTTGTAATAGCCGCTTCCTTGATCCAGGCTGGCTTGTTGGAAATTGATACCGAGGTTAGGCGCAGACTCAAAGGTTCTGATAAAGCCGATCAGAGCCTCCCGGTTTCTGGCCTGGCCCTGAATGGTGAGCTGCACGCGGATGACTTTCCCGTTGTATAAACCCTGCCGTACGAAGGCCTGCGCTGTGGATGGAGCCACCACCTGCGTATTGATGCTCCGCAGTGACACGCCAAAGTGGGACTCCCTGCGGGGAATCTCGTTGATGAACGTTGCCAGGTAGTCCGACCAAGGTACGAAGTCAGTGTGTACCTTCTTATCTACCGTGAGGATCTTCTGGAGCTGATCCTTCTGCCGGCTCAACTGATTCTGCTCTTCAATAAAGGGCTGAAGCTGCCGCACTTGCACTTCAAGCTGAGTCTTTTGGTTTTCCAGGGTATGGATCCGGCTGAGCACCGAAAGATGGTAGAAGGACAGGATACCTATGGTAGCTAGAGGTACCAGGATGGTTACCAGCCGCCACCAGCCCGGCTCCATACGCTTGCGCAGGTTCTTCGGAAGGAGGTTGAGTTTAATCAAACGGATCTATCCCCCTCATCGCGAGACCTACGGGGACTGTGAATTCCAACCCCTGTGCCCGTACTTCGGCGGAACTGTAGAGGTGTTCGTCGATGACGATATCTCTCCAGGGATCGATCGGCTCGAGCTGTACGCCCAATACCTCTCCCACAATACCCGGCAGGCCTCGTAACCTGCTCCCACCGCCGGTGATAAAACCTTGATCCACGCTTAGATCGCCTATTTGTACACTGAAGAACTCCAGGCTGCGCCTGAGTTCGGTGGTCAGGTCGACCAACACCGGACGTACCGCGTCGTACATCCGGGCGGGGTTGAAGCGCTCCTGCTCGGTGTCTAAATTGAGTAGAACCTCCTCATCTTCGGCGGGCATGGTGGCAAAGCCGTAGGCCTGCTTGGCCTCTTCAGCGGCCAGGTTGTCCAGATTAAAACCCTTGGCGATAGCCTCGGTGAAGTTGTGGCCGGAGATGCTGAGATTACGGTTCATGAGCAGACGCTCGCCTCGCAGAAGCACCAAGGACGATGATTCTGCGCCGATCTCCAGGTACAGGGTGATCGGTTCTATATCTCCCTCATCCGCCATCAGGCGGTTGCGGATGGGGCGCAGGCCTGCGAACGGCTTGACATCGATAACTACCGGCTCGAGCCGTGCCTCTTTCAGTGTCTCCACTAGCCCGGCCACGGTCTCGTTGCGCGCTGCCGCAATCACCACATCCATCTGTTCGGACTCGGTGTTCTCCGGCTCGAGCAACGCGTGATCCAGAACCACTTCGTCAATGGGAAAAGGGATATACCGTTCGGACTCCCAACGAATCGTCTCTTCCAACTCTTTTTTGGTCATGCGGGGGATCTGAATGATTCTGGTAATTACGGATATGTTGGAAATTGCGGTAACTGCGTATCGGTTGCGAGTCCGTGCCTCAGCCAACATCTCCCGTAGCTCCGCGGCTACCGCCGCGGGCTCCACGATGTTGCCCTCCTGGATCGCGCCTGATGGTGTGGGCCGCGTGGCATAAGCCCTGAGCGCCGGTGGAGAGCCTCCTAACTCGACCAGCTTCAGATTGGCGGTGCCGATCTCGATACCGACAGCCTCCACGTGCGGTCGCAACCAGCTGCTTAACGGACTCCGCACACTACCCCCTTTGCCCATAAGGTCTCTATACTGGAGGCTAGTCTATCATAAGGCGTCAGGTACGCCGGAGCGTCGCATGCCGCGCGGTTAACCGGTCGCTGAGCAATTGTTCTCCTCCATGCCGCGCAGTACGCGCATAGTTAACGTATTTCACTTTGATAGGTGGCAATAACCGCCTTGGTAAAAGTCTCGGTATCCGCATCGCCCCCCAAATCCGGTGTTCTAGGACCTTCCTTCAGGACGTTGTCAACGGCTACCTCGATCCTCCTGGATACTTCAACTTCTCCCAGGTGCTCGAGCATCATGGCCGCGGAGAAAATTGTAGCGGTGGGATTGGCGATACCCTGCCCGGCAATATCGGGCGCACTTCCGTGCACGGGTTCGAACACCGCGGCCTGCTTGCCGATATTGCCCGAGGGAGCCAGCCCCAGGCCGCCGACCAGGCCCGCGGTCAAGTCGGAGATGATGTCGCCGAAGAGGTTTTCCATCACCAGGACATCAAAACTCTGCGGATTGCGTACCAAGTGCATGGCACAGGCATCCACGATGACTTCCTCGACGGTAACTTCGGGAAAATTCTTCGCGGCATCGTGGGCGGCATCCAGGAAGAGGCCATCGCTCAGCGGCAACACGTTGGCCTTGTGTACCAGCGACAGTTTTTTGTGGCGCTTCATAGCCAGCTCGAGCGCGTATTTCGCGATCCGGTACGAAGCATCGTAGGTAATCACCCGGTCTGCAATGGCGATGCGCCCGCCCGCGTAGCGGCGCTCCTGCTCGACATAGAGACCCTCGGTGTTCTCCCGTACCACCACCAGGTCGGCTCCCCTTACCAAGCCGGGTATGGGGTGATATTTAGCCGGGCGGACGTTGGCGTAGAGGTCCAGGTACCGCCGCATGTAGCGGATGGCGCCTACAAAACCGGGAATCTTTTGATTCACCGGGCTGGTGGCGGCGCCGAACAATGTGGCGTCTGCGGCCTGAACATACTTAAGGGTCTCTTCAGGTACGGACTGTCCGGTTTTCTTGAAGTGCTCGAGGCCGGCCTGCGCCTCGGTAAACCGGAAGTCCAGCCCGGTAGCTTCCAAAACTCTGCGGGCGGCTGGAATCACTTCGTGCCCGATACCGTCTCCCTCGATTAAACAAATCTGATAGGCGCCTTTACTCATAACGTCCCACACGATATCACCAACCCGGCTCGGCCGCTTTTCGCGCTACAGCGGGTTAATACCGGGATAGCCCTCCTTTGCCGCTCTATATCCGGGCTGCCGCTTGTATCTATGCGCAACGCTACTGGGTGAGGTTGTGCCGTCTACGGCGGCTGGGGATGGTGCGGCTAGCCGGACGGGGGCGGGGTCGACGGGTCCCGCCGGGTGCCTTCGATGATGACCCCGACAATACCCAAGGCAATCAGTAGGTCACCCGCGCTCACCACCTGACGAAACCGGGCTATGGGAATTACATCACTCAGAGATGCCAGTCGGGTGTTCGGCCCCAGGCTGGAATGCACCGCGTCCTCGGAGCCTTTGAGCAGGGCCTGGTATCCTGGCATGCCCGCCGCCAGCAGGGCGCGCGCGCTTACCGGCATATGTCCGCCGTTACTCATGATCACTACGGTATTTAGGAGTAGGCCCACCCATACCAGCCACAGCATTCTAAGCCTGCGGTTGGCCCACAGGCCGTAGCCCACCAGTAGCAGCACGGAAAGCTTGGCCAAGGGCCCGGAAAACGCAGGGTTGAACCAGCCCAGGTAGGTTCCGTATGACAGCCCGCCCTCCACCAGCGCGGCGACTACGAACACCCAAGCAGCCTTCAGGTCGAATTTTCCGAAGTCCTTGAGACGGGCTCCGAAGAGGGCGGCGAAAACGAGCCCGAGAACGGTAGCAACGATGAAAATTCGCGTAGGAACACCTCCCGGTCCTTCCAAGTCGGATCAGTTTGCCAGAGATCCCCAAAGAGATGAGTCAGCTCCGGGTCGAGCTGGTCTCCGGCCACGTCGAGAATCTCCGCTAAGCCTTCTTCGGGAGTCCTGGCTCGTTGGTAGGGCCGCCCGGCGGTCATAGCCTCATAGGCGTCGGCCACGGAGACCACCCGTGCCCACTGGGGAATATTCTGGCCGGCCAGGCCGTCGGGGTAGCCGCGCCCGTCCCAGCGCTCGTGGTGCGAGCGTACGATGGGCAGAATTTCCTTCATGGGATGGGCGGATTTCAAAAGCTCCTCGCCGCGTACGGCATGGCTTTGTACCAAGGCGTACTCTTCTTTGCTCAAGCGCTCGGGTTTGAAGAGCACCCGGTCGGGAATGCTGATCTTGCCTATGTCGTGTAGGCGGGCGCCCAGTCCGATCTTCTTGAGGTCCGCCTCGTCGAGGCCGGCGGCCTTGGCCAGGTCTACCGAGATGGCCGCCACCCGCTCGGTGTGCAGGCGCGTGAAGCTGTCCTTGGCGTCCACCGCGTTCATGAGCAGGTTTACGGTCTCCTCGAAAGACTCGCGGGTCCTCACCACTTCGTCCCAGTGGAAGCGGGCGTAGTAGATGGGCACCAGGAAGAGCATCACCGCAAAGCCGCCCCAGCTGCCCAAGATGGGCGGGCTGGCCGCATACGCCCGCGCCAGCAACAGGGCCACCGGCGAGAGCACCAGGTAGCTGGGTAATAGCCAGCCGAAGTTCTCGTACCATAATTTTCGGTAGGGTGTGTGAAAGGTAAGGGTGATGATCCCGTTGACCAGGCCTACATTTACGACGATGAAGACCATTGCCCCCACGGCTACCCCCAGGCCGCTGCTGAAGTCCAGGCCGAAAAGCAGCAGCTTGGCGTGGTAGGCGAATACCCAGTAGCCCAGCGAGGCCGCCGCAGTGGCCGCGGCGGTTTGCAAGCGGTTGAAGAGGTCGGCGTAAAGCGGGTAGCTGGGTTTGCCGAAGTCGGGGCTATAGTAGAAGGCCAGCACCAACAGGCCGGCTACCCAGGGGGGGAAGATAATCCCCGCGGCCAGGGCCACTAGGAACAGGCTGGACATGCTGGCCTTGTAGGGCAGGTGAATGGCGGTGTGCTCGGCCCAAGAAATCAACAAACCCCAAAAGAGCAAGTCTGGCCAGCCGAAGCTTGTGCGAACGGGTTGGGCAACCCAAACCCCTAAAATCTCCAGCCCGGCCAGCAGCAAGGCTACCAGGGCAATATACGCTGCAACCCTGGGGGACGGCAGCTTGAGCCGGTGCATGCCTATAGCCTAGCAGCTTGGCCGGTGATGGACGGTGATATCTGCACCGAAACAGGGGCTTTGGGTACGCCGTTGCGGCACATCCACAGTTGCGTACTTTTTTGGGAGCCGGGCGCCAAGTAGGCCGGGTTTTACTCCCGGATAGGGCTTTGGCGGACTGGACCTCCGGGAAACCCCGGCCCCCTCCCGAGCGTCCTATTCCGTGCTTATGGTCTAGAACGCCTTACCTGTGGCTGGTGCGGGAGCGGTAAGGGCGGCAGCCTTGGCGGCATAAGAGAAGAGGCGCTTCTCGCGCCCTCTCTGTGGTGACTAGTGCCTCTAGGGCTTTTAAGGATGGAAGCTAACAGCCGCACCTGCGGAAAGGCCCAAACCCACCAAGCTCAACATCAGCCCGAACAGTTTAAAGAGATTCTTCTTCATAATCTTCACTCTCCTTATGCTTCTTATCCAGCTCCTGGAGAAACCTTGTTCCCCCCTCGCTTATGGGACTTAGAATAGCAGGCATCAGGAGTGAAGTCAATAGGAATATAGTAAGTATACACTTAGTACATATTGTGATGTACACACAATGCTATATTCAACACAGAGAAATACCACCCGCATAAATATATTTTACAATCTCGCGGGTATAAATAGATATAAATACCGGTGAGAATCGCGTGCTAAACAGTAATTCTGCGGGCTTGTGGTATTATGATTGAGAGAAGAACGCCGGAGCCCGTACATTTAAAAGTTTAGCGGATATATTTCAGGATAAGAAGGGTTGGTCTAATTCTCCCCTGTGCAGGTGGGTGATGAGCAGTGCATAGGCCTCTCTGCGGCCGGGGTCAGGATCGAGGCGGATACGCAGTTGGGCTTCCAACAGCACCGCCTTGGTGTGCAGGCCGTGCAGGCGGGGGTGGTGGATCCGGCTGAACAATAAGCCGCCGCGATAGCCTTCGGCCAACACTCGGGGGTCCTTCGGAGTCGAGGCTCCGCCTAGGTGTACTACACGTCTTGGCGCCAGCAGCACCTGGAAGCCGGCCTTGCGGGCACGGACGCACCACTCCAGGTCTTCGTTGTAAAAAAAGAAACGTTCATCCATGGGGCCGATTCTGCTCAACGCGCTTTTCTTGGCCATGATCAGAGCTCCCGAGAGCCAGCCCACCGGCCGCGGGCCGCGCAGGCGCCAGTAGTTGGGCGTGTAGAACGGGCCGAAGTTCTGGAGTTTGCCGGCCTGATCCGTTAGGACCGGACCGGCGAAGGCGGCCCGGGGCGCTTTTTCCAAAGTTTGTTGCAGAGCCTCCAGATCGCCCGGCTCGAGCAATACATCGGCGTTCATCTCCACCACATAGTCGCTATGGCATTCGGCAAGGCCCAGGTTGACCGCATGCGCGTAGCCCTGATTAGTACACTCGATCAAGGTTGCGCTCGGGAAACGGTCTTTCACCATAGTCCGGCTCCCATCGCTCGAGCCCGAATCCACCACTATCAGCTGGGCTTGGGGGTAGTGGCGCGAAAGTCGCGTCAAGGAATCGTGCAGGATCTTGCGCGTGTTATGTGAGACTACTACCACCGAAATGCGCATACCGTTTATCTTAATGGTGAGTTTCGGCGATTTAATACTCGATATTTGTTTCCAGCGTACAACGCGGGAAGTAGCCTCTCCTCGCCGGGTGCCGGGCTTCGGCCCGGGCGTGATTATCCCGGCCTGTTTCGCATAGCATGGGGTAGATGCCGGTTCTTATTATTCCCACCCTAGGTGGTTTGCACCTACTCCAGCCGCGTTACAACGCTATAACCTTGCTCGAGCTCACCCAGGAGTACGCACCTGAGGAGGTTTGGCTGGCCTCGTACAGTGCAGAGGGGCTTCGTGCAGGAACCTGGCGGGGCGAAAACGAGGTTGGTTTATTCTTTACCTTGCCGTGGGCGGGGCGTGCCGGGGTGAGGGTTTTGGGGGCTTGTGACCGGGCCGAGGCGCTCCGCGGCGAAGCGGACAAATTTTGGGCCTACTTGAGTACTATGAGCCAGGGCAAAACCTACCTGGATCAGCGGCAGCGCATTGACCGGGTCCTGGAGCAAGTTTTTACACAGCCGCTGGTGCCGGAAATGGTCGGCCGGGAGAGTTTCTTGGGTGCTTTGCAGACTCATTTATCCGAGTTTGAGAGAATCTTCGAGGAAGGGCCGGCGACCGGTTTCCGCCGCTTGCGCATGCACCAAGTTGCTCAGCGGGCAGCTAGCCGCAGGACGGTGATCTGGGTAGATGCGTTGGACTTTCCGGCGTTGTACGAGTTGCTGCCCGGCGCCGAGCTGCCCGGCGTGCACCAGCCCGGCGCGGCCGAACGGGAGCGGGCGGTGCTGGACCGTGCCTGGCGGTTAGAGGAGGGTGATGACTGGGCGGCGCTTTTACGGCAGCTGGAGGAGATCGGTAGCCCCGAGGCCCGCTTCCTGGCGGCGCAAGTCTACCTGGCCGCGGGCCGTCTGGACGACAGCCTAAGCCTGATGGACGAGCTTTCGCACCTGGATTTTCAGGAGCCGGCCTATCTCCCCGGCTATGTGTTGGCGCGACTGGGTCAGCTCAAAGACCTCACCGGCGACCGCGAACATGCGCTCCGTGCCTACCAGGCGGTGTTGGCGCTCTCGTGGGCGCCGGCGGAAGCGCGGGAGGCTGCCGCAGCGGGCCTACACAGCCCTTTCAGCAAATCATTCCCGGATGATTAACGGCCCTCTAGGTGTTCGACCGCGGCTCTGAGCTGGGAAGGGATGGGCGCCGGTCGACCGTCGGCTAAGTGGACTAGAACACTCCTGGCTTCAGTGGCGAGTTCGCCGTCGGCCTCAATGCGGTAGTGCATGGTATAACTACTTTTTCCGATCTTCTCGGTGCTGCAACCTACTTCCACGCGTTGCTCGAGCAGTATGGGACGCCGGTAGTCCACTTCCACGCGGACCACCACGGTGCTTAGGCGGTCCAGAGTAACACCGAGTCTCCTGAAATAAGCCAGCCGTACTACTTCCAGAAAGCTTAAGTAGGCGGCGTTGTTTACATGGCTGTAAGTGTCCAGGTCCGCGTAGCGGATTTGGACCGGCACGACGACCGGAAAGCCTTCCATGCGGGTATTCTAACTGCACTATGCTCCCGTTGGCGGTCGGTCATGGTGACGGCATGGCAAAGACCGGGACTTTGCCCGATGTAGAAGCTCCCCCCTCTGCTTGCCGGCCCCAGGTTCGGGAGCGCCGGGATGAGAGTATCCTTCGTTGCCGCGCGCCGGGGGCCCTGTCTCTCGACTTCATGCCGGTTGGATACCGGTTGATGCCCGGGTGCCTTACTGCGCCGGTCGAACTTTCAAATAGAGCCCTTGTGGAGTAGGGGAGGGGTCCCTTTTAAATTGCTTATGGGTGCCTAACAGGCGCCGGGGCGGGCGTAGGAGCTTTGGCGGGAAGGTCGTGCGCTGGTAGAGGAACTTAGGTAAGGCGGCTTGTGGGGCTGCTCCGATATTCCACCTTTATTAGGGTGATTGTTCCGCCGCCGGTCTGCTTTGTTGTACGTCGTCCGTTGGCGAACGGCGTCTGGGTAGCTTAAGATACGCTCGTTCATCGCTAGACGTATGCTATAGGCGTTATGAGTGTCAGGCAAACTGTTTTGCACGAGGTGCACAGGAGACTTGGTGCGCGCATGGTCGAGTTCGCGGGCTGGTCCATGCCCTTGCAGTACACGCAAATCTCGGCCGAGCACCTGGCGGTGCGCCGTAGCGTGGGGGTTTTCGATGTCAGCCACATGGGCGAGTTCTGGATCCGTGGTCCGAAAGCACTCGAGTTCCTTCAGTTCGCTACCTTAAACGATGTAGCCAAGTTGAAGCCGGGACGGGCGCAGTATTCCATGCTCCCCTGGGAAACCGGAGGTCTGGTGGACGATATCTACGTCTATCGGGCCGATGAAGACGCCTATCTACTGGTGGTGAACGCGGCCAACATAGACAAAGACTTAGTCCACCTGCGGGGCCTGGCGGAACGCTACGGGGCCGAGCTGGAGGATGCTTCCGACCGATACGCGCTCTTCGCCGTGCAAGGTCCCCTGGCCGAGGAGGTAATGCAGGGCCTCACGGGCCTACCCCTGGGCCAAAAGCATAAAAACAGCACCTTCGAAGCCGGTATGGCCGGTAAGCCGGTGCGACTCGCCCGCACTGGCTACACCGGTGAAGATGGTTTCGAGGTATTCGTCGATCCGGCGGATGCCGAGGAGGTGTGGCTTGCTTTGATGGCTGCGGGTGTCACGCCGGTGGGCTTGGGAGCGCGTGACACCTTGCGCCTGGAAGCCGGCTTCCCGCTATATGGTCATGAGTTTACCGATCAGACCAACCCTTTGTGCACCGCGTTTTCCTGGGTGGTTAGGCCCTATAAGGATTTTAACGGAAAAGCCGCCATACTAGCCGGAGAATGCCCGCGGCGGCTGGTGGGACTGGTGCTCGAGCGGGGTATTCCCCGGGAGGGCTATGCGGTTCTCTCCGGTGGCGAGGAAATCGGGCGGGTTACCTCGGGTACCCTGTCTCCCTTAACCAAGCATGGTATCGCCTTTGCTTACCTGGACGCTGCCTTTGCTGAGGAAGGTACCAACCTCTCGGTTCTGATCCGTGACCGGTTGCAGCTTGCCAAAGTAACCACGCCGCCCTTCTTCCAGCGGGCGGCGCTAGGTTGATGATTGGAGGATGAGTATGAAGATTCCCGAAGAACTGCGCTACGCCAGGACGCACGAGTGGGTTCGCATGGAGGGTGATGTGGCCACCGTGGGACTGTCCGACTTTGCCCAGGAGCAGTTAGGAGATGTGGTTTTTGTCGAGCTGCCGGAAGTAGGAAGGGTGGTTGGTGCAAAGGACCCGGTGGCGGTGGTGGAGTCGGTGAAAACGGCTTCCGACATATATGCCCCGCTTGCCGGTGAGATTGTGGAGGTTAACGGTGGTCTGGGCGAGGCCCCCGAGAAAATTAACGAAGATTGCTACGGGGCCGGTTGGTTGCTTAAGCTCAAACCCACGGCTGCCGCCGCCGTCGAGGAACTGCTCGATGCAGCCGGCTACGGTGCATTGGCCGAAGCCGAGTCATAGCTGCCGAGCCTCGGCTTCCCCGGAGGACCGGAGAAAGGAGCAGTGTGGACTACACACCTCATACCGAAGCTGAGATTCAGGCGATGCTGGATACCGTCGGCCTGGGGAGCCTGGAGGAATTGTTTGTAGGTCTACCCGAGACGATGCGCAACCCGCGGTTGGATCTACCCGCGGCCATGGACGAGGCCGGGTTGGTCAGGCACCTCAAGGAATTGGCCGGGAAGAACAGCTCCGCGACCAGAGGCTTCTTAGGGGGTGGCCTTCGCTCACACTTTATTCCCGCTGTGGCGCCGGCTTTGATCGGGCGCTCGGAGTTCCTTACTGCCTATACCCCCTATCAGCCGGAGGTCAGCCAAGGGGTTTTGCAGGCGATTTTCGAGTACCAAACCATGATCGCCGAGCTAACCGGCCTGGATGTATCTAACGCTTCTATGTACGACGGTTCGAGCGCCTTGGCGGAAGGGGTGTTGCTGGCGCTGCGCCATACCGGCCGTGACCGGGTGGTGGTGAGCGAGGGTCTGAGCCCCGCCTACCGCCAGGTGCTGGGTACCTACTTGCACGCTTTGGACGTACGGATAACTACGCTGCCGCCGTTGGCTGAGGCTGAGCTAAGCGACGCGGTAGGCGTGGTGGTGGCGCAGAATCCCAACTTCTTGGGCGGAATCGAGAGGCTCGATGCCTTATCCGAGGCTGCGCACCGCCGGGGAGCACTATTCCTGGTGGTGGCTGATCCGCTTTCGTTAGCGCTCCTGCGGCCACCCGGTGCCTATGGGGCGGATATCGCCGTAGGCGAAGGGCAGCCGCTCGGCAACCCTATGAACTTCGGTGGGCCGCAGTTCGGGTACTTGGCAGTGGGCCAGGCGCTGGTGCGGCAGCTACCCGGCCGGCTGGTGGGCCAGACGGTGGATATCGAGGGTAACCGGGGGTACGTGCTGGTCCTCTCCACCCGCGAGCAGCATATTCGTCGCGGCAAGGCTCGTTCCAACATCACCACCAACGCGCAGCTGGCGGCGCTCTTGGGGGCTTGCTACCTGGCGGCGCTGGGGCCGGAAGGCCTGCGGGAAGCGGCTCTGCGGGCAGTGGCCAATGCCCACCTACTCGCGGAGCGGCTGGAGGATATCCGGGGAGTAAGCCTGGTCACTACGCCGCCTTTTTTCAATGAGTTCGTAGTACGCCTGCCCCGTCCGGCCGATAAGGTGCGCCGTCATCTGGCTGCTTTGGGCCTGCATGCATCTATGCCGCTCGGCGGGGGCTATCCTGCCGAGCTGGCGCTTTTCGCGGCTACCGAGCTGCACGATGAAGACGATCTCGACCGGTTGACGGCCGCGGTTCGAGGGGTGTTGGCATGAAGCCTTATCCTTCTATCTTTGAACGCTCCAGGCCCGGTGCACGTGGTGTGCGCCCCCCCAGGCCGCCGGAACTTGATCTGGCGGCGTTGCTTGGTAAAGAGAATCTCCGCCGAATAGCGCCCCGCTTGCCCGAGGTGGACGAGCTCTCCTTGGTGCGCCACTATACCGGCCTATCCCGGCGTCAGGTAGGGGTTGATGTCGAGTTCTATCCACTGGGTTCGTGCACCATGAAGTACAGCCCGAAAGTTAATGAAAAGGTGGCTGAGCTGTTTACCGGCCTGCATCCGGAGCAGGCTCCCGAGACCGTGCAGGGAGCCCTACAAATTATGTTTGAGTTGCAGCAGTATCTGGCCTCGATCACCGGTATGGATGAGATCAGCCTACAGCCGGCGGCGGGTGCCCACGGCGAGCTGACCGGAATGTTGATCATCCGCGCCTACTTCGAATCGAGAGGCGAGGTAGAGCAACGGCGGGTGGTGTTGGTGCCGGATAGCGCACACGGCTCCAACCCGGCCAGCGCGGGTATGGCTGGTTTTGAAGTTCGTGAACTGCCCTCCGGCCCCCATGGCGAGCTGGATCTGGACGCCTTAAGGGCGGCGATGGGTCCCCGGATAGCCGCGATTATGCTCACTAATCCCAACACCTTGGGATTGTTTGAACGGGATATTCTGGAAATCTCCCGTTTGGTGCACGATGCCGGTGCACAGTTGTACTACGATGGCGCCAACCTAAACGCAATTATGGGCTGGGTACGGCCCGGTGATATGGGTTTCGATGTAGTGCACCTAAATCTACATAAAACCTTCAGCGTCCCGCACGGCGGCGGCGGGCCGGGTTCAGGGCCGGTAGGAGTAAAGGCTCACCTGGCGCCCTTCCTGCCGGTGCCTTTGGTGGCCCTGCATAAGGGCGGGTATGTTCTGGATCACGATCGGCCGGCTTCGATCGGCCGGGTACGTAGCTACGCGGGTAGCTTCGGAGCTTTAGTGCGCGCGTACACCTATATTCGCGCACTGGGCGCTGAGGGGTTGCGGAAGACTGCGGCGCTGGCGGTGCTGAACGCTAACTACTTACGCGTAAAGCTGGTTGAAGAGGGGTTTGCGACTGCCTATGACCGGCTGTGTATGCATGAGTTCGTGGCCCAGCCGCCCGAAGGGTTGCATACCCTGGACATTGCCAAGGCCTTGCTCGATGAGGACTATCACCCGCCTACGGTTTACTTCCCGCTGATCGTGAAAGAGGCTCTGATGATTGAGCCGACCGAGAGTGAGAGCAAAGAAACCCTCGATGCTTACGCCGGGGCGATGGGGCGTATCGCCCGCCGGGGTTTGTTGGATCCCGCCTGGCTGCACAATGCGCCGCGGCTCACGCCGGTGCGGCGACTGGATGAAGTCAGGGCCAACCGCAAGCCGGTTCTGCGCTACAGTGCTGAGGAAGATTAGGTTATGAACTAGGCATTGGGTGGTGAGTTTTGGCTTTGCCGGCACCACTTGCACAGGCCGTAAAGGACGATCTCGTGGCGCTCAAGCTGAAAGTCTCTTGGCGCCATGGAGGCCATGGTGCAGGGGCAGGCCTCAATCTCAAAGACCTCACCGCAGGCTCGGCAGTGGAAGTGGTGATGGTGCCGTTTGCCGGATCTCTCATAGCGCGCCGGTTGGCCGGGCAGTTCCACTAGGCAGAGCCAGCCGTCGTTTTGAAGCATCTTCAGGGTGCGGTACACGGTTGCAATGCCAAGTCCCGGCGCTTGTAGCTGTGCGGCCTGCAACACTTGTTGCGGGCTGAGTGGTCCCTGGTGCTGGTCGAAGGCTTTGCGTATGGCTTGGCGTTGCCGTGTCTCTCGCTGCATGGATTCAGTGTAGCAGCCCTTTATCTTAAAGCCCGGGGTGGCGTGATCGGCGGGAATGGTGCGGTGCGGCATACCGTGGGGTAAAACCGCCCACCCCTCCTAAGGTCCAAAGGGCGTTTGTCGCCGGCCTGCCCGTGGCTATGGGAGGTGGTCCGGTAGTGTCTATCCATGAGTCCGGTCGTTCCCAGTGGTCAAAGGAAGGTTCTGCGTATACCGGAGGAAGACAGGTACACCGCTTGGCCGTGAGCCGGGACGTGCTGGCACTAAGCGGCTCCTTACC
>CAYODT010000017.1:42913-47350 GCA_964402875.1 uncultured bacterium
AGGTACACCGCTTGGCCGTGAGCCGGGACGTGCTGGCACTAAGCGGCTCCTTACCCGAGTCTTGGGCCGGGGCTGGGATGAAGCCGGTTGACAAATGGACGATAATACGTTATCAATGTAATCTACCGGGGACTGATTCTGTTCCCAAGTGGTCGAAGGAGCGATCTAATGGAGACGCCCGGAAAGATGCAAAAGGCTCTGGCTATATTTCTCGCCATAGGATTGTGGGCGCTGTTGGGGACGGGCTGGGCCGCGCGGCCCAGCTACCTAGTGACTATTCCGCCGCTCTCCATGCTGCTGGCGCCGGTGGTTGGTTCAATAGGCAGGGTACTCACCCTCTTGCCGGCCGGGGCTTCGCCCGCCACCTATGAGCCGCGGCCCTCGGACGCACGTAGGGCCCTGAAGGCCATGGCGTTTTTTTATGTCGCGGACGATGTGGATGGTTGGGCAGCCAAGCTACAGAGCTCATACAAGATAGAAATGCTTCCGCTGGTGCCGAGAAGCAAACTGCACCCGTGGAAGTTCGCTGGGGCCCGAAAGGCTGGGGCTGCGCTGCGCTTGAGTGATTACAACCCCCATTTTTGGATGGATCCGCTGGTGGTGAAAGCTATGTTGCCGTCACTGGTAGACCGGCTGTGCAGTGTGGACGCGGAGCACTGCACCGGCTACCATACCAACGCGGCCAAGTTTGCGGGCCGCCTGGATAAGCTGAATCTGGAACTCACTCAGATCCTCAAACCGGTCAAGGGGCGTCCGGTGCTACTGTTCCACCCCTCGATGGTCTATATGCTCGATCAATACGGCCTGGACTACGCCGGAGCCATCGAGCCCTTCCCCGGAAAAGAGCCCACCCCCCGCCACTTGCAGGATATTATGGCCTTAATCAAGAAGCTGGGGGTGCGGGCGGTATTCACCGAGCCGCAGCTTAACCCGCGCCCGGCGGAGGTGGTGGCTGAAGCCGCCAAGGTCAAGGTTTATGTACTGGATCCCCTGGGCGGAGTGCCCGGCCGTGAGAGCTATGCCGAGCTGCTGCTTTACAATGCTCACGAGCTAGCCAAGGCGCTGCATTGAGCGTGGTTTAGCCGAGTCTCTCCAGTAGTGAGCGGACGATTACGAAACGATGGGCCTTGGCTGCTTTAAGGGCCGCCAAGGCTTCTTCCGTGCCCAGAGCTGCTAAGGCTCCTGCGGCCTCGGCGGCTACATAGGGGTCGGGGTCGTCTTGCAGCGTCTCGATCAGCGCCTGTGTAGCGCTTGTATCGTGCCGTTTGCCCAGTACGAAGGCCGCCCGCCGGCGGGTCTGGTAGTCGGGGGAGTGTAGGGCCATACGTAGCCCCTGGGAATAGTCCATATCCGGCAGAGCTCCGCAACTCGGGCACTTGTGATTGGGGCCGGTTAGCTCCGTCCAGCAACTGGGGCAGAAGTATTTCATGCTCGCTCTTCCTCAAGGAAGGGGTGGATCTGGTCATCCTCGATCCGCCATAAGCCGAAGAAAGCGCCCCAGTCGGCCAGCGCCCGGGCGCTCTCTTCGGGGCTGTCTCCACCGCAGACGCCAAGCAGTTTGGCCAGTGGTAGGGTTTTGTGGTTCAGCAGCGGCCAGAGTGCATTTATGGGTAGCCTCTTCAGCACCGCGGTTACGGCCGGCGGTGGGGAGCTGGGCTGGTCCAGCCAGGCCTGTCCTTCTATAGATAATTCGAGCCGGCCTCCGTATGTGCTCAGGAGTCCCAGGTCTTCCGCCAACAGCAGTGTTCCCAGTGGCTGGTCGACCAGACCGCGAAAGGCCTCCAGGCTTTCGCCCAGCGCGGCCTCGTCGCCCCGGGCATGCAGCCAGGAAAGAGCATTGAACAGATCCTCGGGGCCTACGGTAATCACAGCTACACATCCCTTTGGACAACACCCGCTTGCAATTTGGCCGCGTACTGTGTGCGCCGCGCGCCGAGATCCTTGATCATGGATTCGTCCCCGGGCCTGGGAAACCAATAGGGGCATAAACAAAGTTTTCGCCAGTCCGTGGGCGCGGGCTCGCGTGCCCAATCAAAACTCCAGCGACAGACGAAACGAGCTTCTCCATTGAGCCGCAGCGGTACCAGGTATAAACAGACCTTTTCGTGCGCCAAGGCGCTGGGAATTGGGCAAGCCGCGCAGTCCTCGGCGATGACCACCCCGTCGTCCGCTGCACGGCAGGAAAAGGTTTCTTCGCCGTTGTGGTTGCGGTAAGAGCAGTCAGGTAGCATTTTCAGCTCCCAGATTGTCGGCCAGCTCAAGCAGTCCCTTAGCCAGCACCTGAATATGTGGCTCAAGCGCGCTTTTGACGGCTGCCTCCAGCGGGCCGTAGGCATCCAAGGCCTGTGGGCGTAGTTCCTCAGCTTCCGTCCACAAGAGCGAGAACTCCGCGGCCAGCTCGCGGGGCCGTTCAATGTGTAAAGGCTGCAACTCGAACATATCGGCGATCTCCCGCAACTGGCAGCGTAACTCGGCCAGTATCCCGAAAAGCGCGGTACGGCGCGCAACATCCTCGACCAACGGATTTTCCATACGGTAGAGCCTGCCCTGTTCCGCTCTGGCCAAGCGTGCTTCGGCCAGGTCCAAGCGCCGCTCTATCCGGCTGAGAGTACCGGTGAGCACCCGGCGGTGATTAGGGCTCAGGGAAACTCCTCCGCTTTGCGTGCTGCGGTCTAAGGCAGCTTCCAGCCGCCGCCGGTCCTCGGGTGAGGCCAGCAGCTCTTGGGCCTCCTGGGGTGGGAAGTAAGCCCAACCGCTGGCCTTAAAAGCCCGTGCGGAATCCGCGGCGGTCATAATGAACCAGTCCACCTTCGACCAGCGCGAACCGCCCCGAGGCTTAAGTTCTGCGGGTTGCAGCCGGCCAATTACTTGTGTCTCAACCCCGGTTTGCTCACGGATAATCCGCTTGGCCGATCCGGCCCCCGCGCCTCCGCCCGCCACGCTGCCTCTGGGCAAGCCCCAGGTGTTTTCCCGGCTCTTCTGCAACAAAACCTCACCGGTATCGTTGAACACAACGCTGGCGATCTCCGAGTTCACCACCCACCCTCCCCCTTTGAGGGTAGGAGCTATCAGCCACTCAGGCGGTTCGGGCGAGCTCCATCGCCGGTGGGAGCATGCTAAACCCGTTGATGATTAGAAGGATTAGGTGTGCCTTGGCTATTGCACCGGGTCCGCCGCGCCGCTTAGCCGGTGTCCGGGCCGGCGGTTTTTGGTTCGTGGTGGGCCGGTTCCCGGCAGCCGTGCCCCATACTGGGGGCGCCTCGTGTAGCGCGGATCAGAGTAGCCGGCTTTATCCGCAATGCTTTTGCTGCCGCGCGGATAGAATATCCGGAATGGGGCGCGGCGCCCCCGTTGGCTGCATAGCGCCTAAGGTCCAATGGCAAGCGGATATTCAAGAGATATCGCGCCCCGGCGGCGGCTTGAAGGGCGGCGCCGGGGTAGTCAAGGAATCGCCGGAAGCCAAGTGTTGATGGGGCCGCTTTTTAAGTAAGATAACCGGCCCCAGTCCTTTGGGGCCCCTAGGCACGTGAGGCGCCCGTGTGTAAGCCGCGTGAGATACCCGCGTATACCGGGATGGCGTGGAACGCGCCCCCTCTGAAAAACTGGTCCCCCAGCCCGCAAGTGCGCTCTGGACGACTAGGCCCTTAGGTGTGGTAGAACCAACATGCTTATAGTGCCAGCCCAGGGGCGAGCTCCAACGCCCATGTAGCTTCGTTGCCAGCCCCTCCGGCAGCCTGACCTCTACGGTTTCCACCGGCGGTGGCAAAGCCCTGAGCTGGAGCGGCACTAACGTAACCAGCTATACTCTCGGGGTTTCGCCCGCTAGCAATGTGAAGGTTAACGGCGCAGCCTACACCGCCCCCGTAAACCTGGCTACTCGCCACCAGCGCCAAGGTGACCCTGCCGGTGAATACTGGTATTACAAACATCGTCTATACCTTTACCCTGACCGCCACGGGTGCTGCCGGGACTAACCCTGCTACCGCTAGCCTGAACTTGAGTGTCTCGGCAGTGTCGTACCAGATCTACTCGGGGACCAGCTACAGGTTCAACTACCCGACAGGCATCGCCGTAGATGGCTCGGGTAACGTTTGGGTGACCAACGACAGCAGCAAGGGCAGCGTCACCGAGCTCAAGGGCGTGGCCACGCCGCTGCCCTTCAAGCTGCCGCTGGGACAGTAAGAGATCGCCAAAAGCCGAACATGGTGGGGCCGCCTCCTTTGAGAAAGCGGCCCCGGTCTTGCCGGGTTCTTAAATAGGGCGCGCGAGACACCCGTGACACGCACCAGGGGACCAGGCGGGAAGCGTGGAAAGTATCCCCCCGGAAGGCCGGGTTCTCTAACCCGCAAGTGCGCATGTATTAAGCCGGACCTCAACTAGTAGGTGCCGGTAAGCAGCGGGCAGGTCACCTCGGAGAGCCTTCCCCAGTACCGCGCG
>CAYODT010000018.1:0-7528 GCA_964402875.1 uncultured bacterium
TCGTGTACGGACTGAGGTAGTTATGCCGCTAATTGCACCTTCCATTCTCGCAGCAGATTTCGGGTACCTGGCCCAAGCGGTGTCCCAGGCCCAGGCCGCCAGCGCTGACCGCATACATGTAGACGTGATGGACGGACGTTTTGTACCCAACATCAGTATCGGTCTAGTAGTTCTGAGGGCTCTGCGCCGTATTACCGAGTTGCCGCTCGACGTGCACCTGATGATCGTAGAGCCGGAGAAATATTTGCCGGCCTTTGCCCAGGCCGGTGCCGATATCCTGATCTTCCACGCCGAAGCCACGCCGCACGCGCACCGGGCCCTGGAGCTGATCAAGGAATCGGGTACCCAAGCGGGCCTGGCGGTTAACCCGGGTACGCCACTGGGTGTCTATGAGGAGTTGCTGCCCGACATAGACCAGGCTTTGCTGATGACCGTGAACCCTGGTTTTGGTGGCCAGCGCTTCATCGAGCGCAGCCTGGAACGGCTTTCACGCCTGCGGGCCCTGCGGGACAAGCTGAACCCTGAATGCTTGATCGAGGTAGACGGCGGTATCGACGCCCAAACTGCGCCGCAGGCGGTGCGCTCAGGGGCCGATATCCTGGTGGCCGGCTCGGCTATATTCAACGACCAAGACACTGTTTCCCGCAATATAGCTCTGCTCAGGAGGAATCTTGCGGCTGCGGGTTGAGCTCCTGCCCGACGAAAGCCTTTCTTTCTCGGATGTGGTGCTGGTAGTGGATGTAATTCGGGCTACTACCACCGCGGCGGCTTACCTGGGCCACGGCGCTTCGGCGGTTCGCTTCGCTAAGGGTTACCAGGCCGCACTGGGTATGAAATCGCCCCAGGTAGTGCTCTCCGGCGAAATCGGAGGGTTACCGCCGGTGGGGTTCGATCTCGGGAACAGCCCCCGGGAAGCGCTTAAAGCGGATGTCCAAGGGAAAACGGTGGTCATGAGCACCACCAATGGAACCAAGACGGCCTACCTAGCTGCTAAAAGCGCGCGGCAGGTTCTACTGGCCTCGCTTTACAACGCTCATGCCGCCGCCCGCCTGGCACTCTCGCTGGCCAACCAGGAGATAGCCATTCTCTGCGCCGGGAGAGAGGGCGGCGTGGGTCTGGACGATACCTTCACCGCCGGGGTGCTGGCGGAATACCTGCTGCTGATGGGCAGCTTCGTGCCTGGCGACGGCACCCTGATCGCCCTGGCCACTCGTAGATCCTACTCCGACCCACTCGAGGTACTAAAGCAGTCCGCGGCCGCGCAGGCACTTACTCGAGTGGGCTTGGAAGAGGATGTGGCTTTCTGCGCCCAGGTTGCGGCCTGCCCCCTGGTACCGGGGCTGGTGGGCCGCCCGGATACCGGCCTGCTGTTTAAGAACGCCGCTGAGGAGCAGACCAAGAGCGACGCAACCGGCTATAGCGGCTGCAGCTGAACCCTTGGTCACAACTATCCTATGATTTACCGGCATACTGTTTTGCCAAGGAAGCCGCTTCCTTGGCGAGAACTGAAAGCCGCTGCTGGTCCACGCCGGTGGCATAACCCCAGGCATGTAACAACGGCAGGACCTGCTCACTGGGAAGATTGCCCACCAACTCGTCCCCGGCAAAGGGGCAGCCGCCGACTCCGAAAAGCGTACCCTCCAGCCAGCGTACGCCGCTATTCAAAACTGCATCTAGCTTGGCTTGTATACCCTCACGGCGACTGTGTAAGTGCGCGCCCAGCTCCAGCCCAGCAGGCGAAAGCGCCTTGGCCGTGCCCAGCGTATCGCCGATAACCTCGGCGGTAGCTGCTCCGTAAGTATCGGCCAAGGCCACCCGGCGTACACCCAGGCCGAATAGCCGCTCCAGGGTCCAAACCACCAACCCGGGGCTCCAAGGGTCTTGGTAGGGATTTCCAAAACCCATCGAGAGATAGATCACTACACCTTTGCCCGCCGATTCGCAATCGCGGACCAGCTGCTCTACCAAGGGCCAAGACTCCTCGATACCGCGGTTGGTGTTCTTCTGCTGGAAGGTCTCGCTAATCGAGAAGGGGTATCCGAGGGCAGTCAGCTTTGCCGCGGCCAAGGCGCGCGCGATGCCCCGCTCGTTGGCCACGATGCCGATGTACTCGGGGCCGTCCGGTAAAGCCTCCAGTACCTCTACAGCGTCCACAAACTGCGGCACCCAGCGCGGTGAGACGAACGAGGTCAGATCTATAGCCTCGAACCCGGCGGATATCAGCTCGAGCACAAAAGCGATCTTACGTTCGGTGGGAACGAAGTCGGCAAAACCTTGCCAAGCGTCACGCGGACACTCAACATATTTGACGCTCTCCGGGTTCATACCTGGAAGACTCCCGTTTTTAGGGGCCCCTCCAGAGGGCTTCCGGCGCAAACCTCCAGGGCCCGTATCAACCGCTCGCGGGTTTCGTGGGGGAATATGATCTCATCCACCCAGAGGTGGGCGGCGGCGTACCGGGCTTTGAGTTTCTTGTCGTAGTCGGCCTTGATCCGCTGATACAACTGCCCCAGCTCTTCCTCGGAAGGTTCGTTTCCGGCGCGTCTCTGCTGCGCCGTCTCCAGCTCGAGCAAGGTCTTGGCGGCCTGAGCTCCGCCCATTACCGCGTAGCGCGCACTGGGCCAAGCAAAGAGGAACCTGGGCCCGTAGGCTTTTCCGGCCAGCGCATAGTTGCCCGCGCCGAAACTGCCGCCTAGAATCAGGGTAATCTTAGGCACTACGCTGTTGCTGACCGCATTCACCAATTTGGCCCCACGGCGGATGATACCGGCCTGCTCCGAATCCCGCCCCACCATAAAACCGCTAACGTCCTGCAGGAACAAAAGCGGAATCCCCATCTGATTCACATCGAGGATGAAGCGGGCCGCCTTGTCAGCCGCCTCGGCATAGATTACCCCGCCCACCTCAATACGGCCGGGTTTCTTGATCACCGTCCGCTGGTTACCCACGATACCCACCGGAAAGCCCCCCAGGTGCGCAAAACCGGTAATGAGGCTTTCGCCGTAGGACGCCTTGTACTCGAGGAGTACCGATTCGTCCACCAGCCGCGCGATGACTTCGCGCAGTTGATAGGGCTGCTCACCACCCGGAGCCACCAAACCATACAGATCCTCGGCCTGGTGCGCCGGTAGCCCTACGGCTCTGCGCCGGGCCGCCCATGGTGCCAGGGGGCTTTCGGCGTACAAACCGGCCAGCTCGCGGAGCCGCAGGATAGCTGCGGGATCGTCAGGCTCATAAAAATCCGCCGTACCGGAAACTTCCGCGTGCATACGGGCCCCGCCCAGCTCCTGCGAATCCACCTTCTGCCCGATAGCCGCCTTGACCAGTGCCGGGCCGGCCAGGTATAGGCCCGAACCTTCGGTCATAACCAGTACATCGGTCATGACCGGCAGGTAAGCCCCACCGGCTACGCAGTTACCCATGATCGCAGAGATTTGTGGAATCCCAGCAGCCGACATGCGGGCGTTGAGGTAGAAGATGCGACCGAAATCGTCCTGATCGGGGAAAACCTCATCCTGCATAGGCAGGAATACCCCCGCCGAATCCACCAGGTATACGGTGGGTAGGTGGTTTTCCAGCGCGATGGTCTGCGCGCGAATCACCTTCTTGGCGGTGATAGGAAAAAAAGCCCCGGCCTTCACGGTGGCATCATTAGCCACCACCATCCAAGGCCGCCCGGCGATACGGCCGACACCGGTGACCACCCCACCACCGGGGGCACCGCCCCATTCGGCGTACATACCATCGCCGGCGAAACTCATTAACTCGTCGAACGGCTCTCCGGAGTCGATGAGCCTGCGGATTCTCTCCCTAGCGATAAGGCGGTTTCTGCCGTGCTGACGTTCAGCCGCCTTCGCGCCGCCGCCCACCGAGAGCTCCTCCCGCGCGGCTCGGTATTCGCTGATCAGGCGGATCCAGGCATCCTTGTTGCGCTTGAATCCCGGCGAATGGCGAGCCTTCTGCTCCAGTGCGGTTTTGATCATGCCTCAAGTCTACCGGGTACGCACAGGTCTATTTCAGCCCCGGGCAGGCCCTGACCGGTGGGCGGCAGGCCATAACGCAAAACTCGGGTGCCGGGCGCGCCGCTACTCAAGAACTGCTATAGTATAAGGGGACCCATATACATAGCCGGACCTTACTCAACAGGTGACTCTGCGCAAGATCAGTCCGTATGAATCTCTTCTAAGCAACCCAGGGGGCCATACAGACCTGTGACCCCTGGGTATGAAGCTGGGCTCAGGATTACCGGGACCTCTCGATACTTCTTCGTCTGCGTTGCGCCTCGGTGTCCACCCGCTCGTTCTCAGCATGGCCGGCGTGGCCTTTTACCCATTGCCAGGCTAGTTGATGCTGCGCGGACAGCTCGAGCAACCGCTGCCACAGATCCTGGTTCTTGACCGGCTGCTTAGTGCTGGTTTTCCAGCCGTTCGTACGCCATTTGTCCAGCCAGCCCTCGGTAAAGGCCCGCTTCAGGTACTGGCTATCGGTATGGAGAACTACCCGGCAGGGTCGCTTAAGGCGTGCCAAGACCTCCACCGCGGCGGTCAACTCCATACGGTTATTGGTGGTACCAGCCTCGGCGCCCGAAAAAAGCTTCTCCTGCCGGTCCCACTTGAGTAGGACCGCCCACCCACCCCGGCCTCGGTCATCGGCCGAGCCATCGGTAAAAGCCTCTACTGTATCCACGTTCTACCTAACGCGGCAAAGAGGCGCTCGCGGCCTGAACGCCCGGCGACTGGCAGACTGTCGCCGGCTGCCCCCCGGTAAGGCCGCAAAAAGCCGCGGTATAGAGGTTGGCCATCGCGTAGATAGAACTGCTGAGCTTACTACCGGGGTTCTTAAGTAGGTCCTGGATCACCTCCGACCAATTCTTGCCGGTTAGCAACCCAGGACTAAAGGGCGAACCGATCTGGAGATAGCGGCCATCTATATACAAGAAAGGAATGGCCCCAGGTGAAGAGGTGAAGGGAGCTGCGTCCCACTTATTAAACAACTGCTGCTGCGGCGTGGTGGGCTGCTCGAGCGGCTTGCTGTCCCGAGTCTCAGTCTCTACCGCTGCAAAGTACAAATCACTCCCGCTGAAGTTAGCCTGGTAGTAGCTGACGGTAGGAGTATCCGGATAGACATCGGTGCTGGAGGAGCGCATATACTTCAGGCCTTTGAAGCTACCAAAATGGAGCAAGGCCAGCGTGAGCGGCCAGCGTAGGGTGGCGCAGAAGGGACAGAAATCAGCACCAATATAGAGCACCTCGGGTTTGCCCGAGGCATTTAATCGTTCGCTCTGAACCGCCACCAGCGGCGAGGAGCCCGGGGTGAGGTTCTGTTGCAGCGCTATCTGGCTGGCCTGCTTCAATTCGCTCATGAAGCTTGCGGGGACCGGCTGATTCAACTTTACATCGGGGTGGGTCTGACCCCTGAAAAAGACTAGAGCAACCACGATACCAACCACCACGATCAGCACCCCGATCACCAGCCCGCGCCGAAGATTGCCGGCACCCTGCATCGGTCTCTGTTCAGACATGGGCACGATTGTACCGCAAACCCCGTCTCACCAAGGCCGGGGAGGTATTTACTGCCGCACAGGAATCTTGGAGAAGGCCGCGGGCGGCGTGATGCTCCCCCAGGAACTAGGCGGCCAGATGCCCAATATAGCGCGCCCGTCGATCTCGCTGGCCTTAATAGCACCGAACCAGCGACCATCCTCCGAGCCACCGCGAGTACGGTTGTCTCCCATCACCAGGTAGTAACCCGGCAACAGTTTGATGGAGGCCTGATAAATCAGCGGGGCAGCTTGGCTGGCCTGAATCTGTGCCCCGGTAGGCGGCTCGAGCATTCTGAGAGTCGGCTCCAAGTAGGACGGCAGCAATTGCAACCGAATGAATCCGCCGTATTCGTACCCCTGAAAGGGGCTCTGAACAGCATTCCTAACTACCCACTGCTGCAACACCCGCTGCTGGTCCGGACCAAGCGCCGGCGCCTCGTAGACGTAGTTATAATCCGACGTACCATACTGTCCATTCATAAGGGCCAGCACCTTACCCTGGTACAACAAGACCATCGGAAAGCTATCGGGCCAGGGCACCAGCTGATCGGTGATAAAAGACTCGTTGATATCGGCGCCATTGATGAACAGCCTACCGCCCTGAAGCGAAACTACGTCGCCGGGCGTACCGATGATCCGCTTGATGAAGTAAGGGTGGAACGGAATACCCAAAAGAGGGTAAGACTTGGTGTAGTTCGGCGAGCCCGCCGGCGGCTTTAGAATCACTACGTCCCCCGACTGCCACTTACTCAGGCCCAGCTGCACCTTCCAGGCGTCCCATTTGGATACCAACACATGCTCACCGTTCTGCAAGCTGGGATGCATGCTCTCTCCGGAAACCCCTACCTGTGAGAGCAGGAAGGTAGTCACTAGGAGCACGATCAACAGGGTTTCCCCGATCTCGCGGAACCAACTGTGCCATAGGTATCGCCAGAAGCTCGAGCGTGAATTCACAGTGCAAGTATATAGGTGATCTGCCGCCACAGGACCCCGCTTAGCGGAAGAGCCGCGGGGATTAGCTACCAGTGCAGGACCTCGGTCCGCGTGAGGGTACCCGAAAGCCCCAAGTGCACCCAAGTATCCGCTCGTATGGGCTGTCCTTGGTACAAAAAGCGCGCCACCCGAACCCAGGGTCCCGGTGCACCAGGCTGAAGCAGAGTCTTCACTAAGCTATAGGCGGTTAATGAACCCCCGGTACTTCCCTGGAAATAGGTAAAACGCCAAGTAGCTCCTGCACAACCCGCTAGGTCCGGTGGGCGGACTATATGTATATTCCCGGGATGCTCGAGTAGGTTAAATACGGCGGTACCTCCCTTGAGAGAAACCAGCTCCACCGGCAAGCCACAGAACTCGAAGCGCGACAGGCTCTCGGCCAAAAGCTCAACCTTCCGTCCCAACGAAAGGTTGCTCGGCAGACGGATCCAAAAGTTCACCACGGTCTTGGTCTGTGCCGGGTTGGGCCCGAATACCGGGTAGTAATCCGGTATTCGGGGGCCTGAGTGCCGACCTGCCCAATACCCCCCGACAAACACCGCAACCAGTAGCAGCACACCCATGGATACAGCCATAAGGCGCCTTGGCATCAGCTGGATCCAGAGTACACCCTGCCGGCCCAACAGATCGCCGTAGCTTCACGGAGCTGGAAACCACAACCTAGGACTAAAGGTGCTGATACTAGTCTATGACAAACTGAGTGCTTGTCCTTATCACCGAATAGCAATATAAGGAGTTCATCCGGTTGCGTTGTGGGCTACCCGCATAAGGACGGTGTCGAATGCGGCCGGACCGTAGCGAATAAGCTTACATCCGCATGCTCTTACGGCTGCCGGAACTTGGGCGCAGCAGGGCACTCTCGCTACACGCAGGTCTCCTCCACCCGGTCGCTCCCGGGATTCACCGGCTCGGAGGGGGCAGCCCCCGCTGGGAATCCGTAGGCCCTACACCGCTCATTCACGAAAACCCCCGCTCTTGTATCCTGCCAACTAC
>CAYODT010000018.1:7628-21480 GCA_964402875.1 uncultured bacterium
GTAGCCAACTCACGCAGGTCGCCCTCTCTCTCGCGTACCAACACCACCTCGCTGAGCTTGAATGAGCGCCGGGGCGGCGTGGGAAGCGCTTCTAACAACCGCTTATGTTCAGCCCGGTCCACAGCCAAAGCCAACGTGAGATGAGGAATATAGCTGGGTCCCTCGATCTCCTTTTCAGGTTTGGCTAACGGCTCGAGCGCACGAAACAAGCGTTTGAAAGCGGTTCCCCCGTAAGCTCGTAGGTATACCACGCCGGTATTTTCAAAAACTCGCCAAGTACCCAAACGGACCCGAAAGGGCACATATCCACGAAGAATACCTTCCACGCCACGCTTCAGCGATTCATCACCCCAGGGCCACTGGAAGGGCTGCCTGAGATTCAGATGCGGCGGGCCATAGCCAAGCACACCGAAGGTCCGTCGAAGGTCCGTCATATAGTTCTGCAGATCCTCAGGGGGCCAAGCTAACACACCATACACATCGGCTAGTATACCCAAGAGCGGACCGGTTTCGGCATTCTTATTAGGCTCGCTCCAGACCGAACGCTTCGTGTACGGCAAGCAAGGCCGCCTCAGCTAGGTCGGCAGGAATCACTACCGACACTTTTATCTCGCTGGTGGCGATCATCTCAATATTTGCACCGACACCGGCCACCGCGGAGAACATCCTGGCGGGAATCGCCGGCGTCGAGGCCAGCGCCACACCAATGATGGAGATTTTGGCCACCTCGTTGTTAAGCAGCGCCAGGCCACCGATGGATGACAGCACCGGCTTCAAAGCTTCCATGGCGGCCTCCGCATCGTCCTTTTGTACCGTGAAGGCCATTTGTTGCCGCGAGGGGCCGTGCCCGGGGACCCCCTGGATAATCATATCCACAGCTATACCCCGCTCACCCAGCGCGTCGAAGACCTTCGCGGCAACCCCCGGGCGATCGGGAATGCCCATCAGCCCGATCTGCGCACGGCTGCGGTCCATAGCCACACCTGTCACCAGTCGATCCATCTTCATACTCTCCGCATCTACCATGGTGCCTGAATTATAGCTGAAGCTGCTGCGTACGTGCAGGCGAACGCCATAGCGCTTGGCATACCAGACCGCACGTGGGTGTAATACCTGTGCACCCAGAGCAGCCAGCTCTAGCATCTGATCGTAGCCGATAGAAGACAGCTTCCGAGCGCTGGGTACCAGGTGGGGATCGGTAGTGTACACTCCCTCGGTATCGGTGAAGATCTCGCAGCTCTCCGCGCCCATCGCGGCCGCGATGGCCACCGCGGTAGTATCTGAGCCACCACGACCTAAAGTAGTCAGCTCACCCTCCGGTGTAGTGCCCATAAAACCCGCCACCACCGCCACTTCGCCCCGCGAAAGAGCTTTCTGAATGCCCCTGGGGTCGATCTCTAGAATGCGCGCCCGCCCGTAGCGACCGTTAGTGAGAATACCAATCTGGTGTTGCACAAAACCACGGGAGGGTATGTCCATAGCCTGGAGCTGCAACGCGAGCAACGCCACCGACTGCTGCTCGCCCACCGTAATCAGAAGATCCAGCTCCCGTTGGGGGGGCCTGGGGTTCACACGCCTGCCCAGCGCGATAAGCTCGTCGGTCATATGTCCCATGGCCGAGACCACCACCACCAGACGATGCCCCTTGGCGAGATAATGTTGAATACGCTGCGCAACCTTATGTATTCGGTCCAGGTCACTTACCGAGGTTCCACCGTATTTCTGGACAATCAGACCCATAGTCAGCTGCATATACTATCATGCTCTAAGCCCGCCCCCCGTCAGTTCCGCACGATCCTCAAAAAGCTCAAATCGCCGGGCCGCTGTGCGCCGCCCCAAAAATGCGCTCGGGGTATGCCATCCCTGTATAATCCAGCGCATGAGGCAGGTAAAGATCGCTCTTCTTGGTGCCGGCACGGTAGGTGCTGGCTTTATTAAGCTACTAGGGCAACACCAAGCCAAGCTTATGGCCGGCGGCACCCAGGTTGAGCTTAGCGCCATCCTAGTGCACGACACGGGCAAATCCAGACCCCACTGGATCCCGAGCAACCTGCTGACCACCAACCCCGGTGACCTTCTAAGACGAGCTGATATAGTCGTGGAGCTTATGGGCGGCGTACAGGACCCCCTGCCGCTGGTAATCACGGCGCTCTCGCGGGGCTTACCTCTGATTACCGCGAACAAAGCCATGTTGGCCGAGGCCTGGCAGGAACTCAAGGCCCACGCCGAAAACGGTCGGGTCTACTACGAGGCTAGCGTGATGGCCGGTACTCCGGTGATCGGGCCATTGGCGGGTACCCTACGCGCCAATCACCCCCAAGAGCTACACGCCATTCTGAACGGCACCACCAACTACATCCTCAGCCGTGTAGAAGAAGGCCTTCCCTACGACCGAGCGCTTTCAGAGGCGCAAGCCAAGGGGTTTGCCGAAGCTGATCCCAGCTTGGACGTGAACGGCTTCGACGCCGCCCATAAGTTGGTTGTGCTAGCACGTCTGGTGGTAAACGCAGACTTCCCCTGGGAAGAAGTCAAGGCCAACACCTCGGGTATTGTCGGCGTTACCGCCAAACAGCTCGAATCCGCGCGGATGGCGGGATACAGACTGCGACTTTTGGGCAGCCTGTTCGTGGAGGACGGTCGCTGGAAGCCGCGGGTGGCATTGGTGCCTATTCCGCTTTCACATCCTTTGGCGCAGGCAGACTATGCCAAGAACGCACTGTGGTACCGGGGCGACGCAGTAGGCGAGATTTTCATCAGCGGAGCCGGTGCTGGCTCATCCGCCACAGCCAGTGCCGTTCTAGGCGACTTGTATCGCTACCTTGCAGGCGAGCCGGGACCCAAGCCCCTACCGCTCCCCGCAGTTGCAACCGGCAATCCGCACCTTAGGCTGGAACCCATTCAGCCCGGAGATGTGGTATGAGAATCTCCTTACTCGAGCGCTTCCGTGACCGGCTGCCCATAGGCCCCGGTACTCCAATTGTTTCTTTACAGGAAGGCTCCACACCCCTGATCCCGCTTGATAGGCTACAAGAAGCCAATGAACGGGGGATTCGCCTCTTTGCCAAATTCGAAGGCCTGAACCCCACCGGTTCGTTTAAGGACCGTGGCATGACCCTGGCGGTATCCAAGGCCCTGGAAGAAGGTGCCCAAGCGGTGGTTGCAGCCTCCACAGGCAACACCTCCGCCTCGGCCGCCGCCTACGCGGCCAGGGCTGCTATGCGGGCCATCGTAGTATTGCCGGCAGGCTATGTAGCCGCGGGGAAGTTGGCCCAAACCCTAATCCACGGTGCCGAAATAGTACAGATCGAGGGCAACTTCGACGCGGCGCTGCAGCTGGTGCGCGCGCTCGCCAAGGCCTACCCAGTGGCACTGGTCAACTCCATCAACCCTTATCGCATCGAGGGACAGAAAACCTTGGTCTTCGAGGTGGTCGAGGAGTTGGGCGCCTCCCCGGACTACCACGCCCTGCCGGTGGGCAACGCCGGGAATATTACTGCACACTGGAAAGGGTACCAAGAGCTTAAGCAAGACGGCACCCTGACCAAGATGCCCAAGATGTTAGGCTTCCAGGCGGAGGGCGCCGCGCCCATCGTCCTGGACCGAGCGGTACAACAACCCCAGACTGTGGCCACAGCCATACGCATCGGTAATCCTGCCAGTTGGCAGGCGGCAATAGTGGCGCGCGACGCTTCCGGGGGGGTAATCGAGGCGGTAAGCGATAACGAAATTCTAGATGCTTACGGATACTTGGCGGCATCTGAGGGCGTGTTCTGTGAACCGGCCTCGGCAGCGTCACTAGCCGGCGTACGGCGCATGATCCGCGAAGGACGAGTCAAGGCCGGTTCAACCGTGGTGCTTACCCTCACCGGCCACGGACTCAAGGACCCCGGTATTGCAGAGAGCCGGGCCCAACTGCCCCAAGCCGTCCCAGCCACCCTGGAAGCGGTGACGCGCACCCTTGGCTTGTAACACCGCAGCCTTGTAAACTGGTCGCTATGGAAACGGAACCCAAGCTGCGGGACGATAAGAGTGAGCCGTTCAGCGGGGCCTATTTTCTGGGGTTGGTTATTACCATTGCTGTCGGTCTGGCCTTGGTCACCTTCGGCAGCATAGCGCCGCCGCTCATCGGTGGGCTGGTAGTGGCTTTCCTATTGGGCCTGACCGTCACACCACAGTACGCCAGGTGGTTCCTGGTCGCCGGCCTATTCAGTGCAGTTATGGGCTTTATGGCCGGCGAGACCCTGGTGGCCTGGGGTGGTGTGGGCATAGTAATCTCCAGCTTAGTAGTGTGGCTCCGGGTCAAAAGCTAGCCTCGCAATACCCCTACCGGTGCGCTGCCCACCCGGCGGTTATAATTAGCATATGCGCGTCGCTATGGTGCAGATAGCGGTTGGCCCTAACCCCGGCAGCAACCGGGCTAGAGGGTTACACCTTCTTCGCCAAGCTCGTAAGCAAGGTGCTGAACTGGCCCTCTTGCCGGAGCTTTGGACTACCGGTTACACGTATCTTCACGCTGAAGAAGATGGTGAGCCGGCCGGTAGGCTGCTGAGGGATCTGGCCGGCGAGAGCGGTCTGGTAGTGGGGGGCAGCGTGCTTGAACGACGCGGCCATCGCTATTTCAACAGCTTTCGCCTTTTCTCCCCTACCGGAGAAGCGGCCCACTATGACAAGCTGCACCTGTTTCCACCGTTCGGTGAGCCAGAACATATGACTGCAGGCAAAAAGGGAATTACTACCACCCTTCTGAAGACGCGGATCGGCATGGCCATATGTTTTGACCTGCGCTTCCCGGAGCTCTTCCGCCTGTACGCGTTTGACGGAACGCAAATTGTGCTGGTACCTTCGGCATGGCCGTCCATCCGCAAAGATGCCTGGGACCTTTTTGCACGCGCGCGGGCCGCTGAAAATCAGATGTTCCTGATTGGCGTCAACCACGCGGAAGAACCCTTCGGCGGACATAGCTTGCTCGTGGGGCCGGATGGCACAATCCGCGCCCAGATGGAAAGCGACGAAGGCGTACTGCTGGTGGATATAGACCCGGCCGAGGCCGATCAACGCCGTAACGATTTCCCGGTATTGCCCTCCTTAAGGCCCGAGGCCTATCATCTTTAGAGGGTTCTCCCTGGAAGACCCGTCTAAGTCGGCCGGGAATGGCCGGGTGACGGCGCGCTTCTCAAGGCTTATGAAGGCCTTTCTACCCGTCTATGCCAAACCGGATGACACCTGGACCCTGGCGCTCCTTAAACCTACCGAACGGCGGCTCTATTTATCTATGGACCGTCGTGATCGCGAGCACGTGGTACGGACAGCCAAGCGGCTTCTGCACCGTTATCCGGATGTACCCCGGTACGTGCTGCGGGCAGCCCTACTACACGACGCCGGCAAGGCTAGAAGACCCTACCGCGCTATGGAGCGCATTATTACCGGAGTGTTGTCACCCAGGGTCTCATCCTATCCCTTAAAACCCGGGCCGGTCGGCGCATTCCAGGTACGGGCGCACCACGCGGATTACGCGGCTTCACAGCTTGAAGATCCGCTGGTCGCTGAGGTCGTACGCCTGCACCACACGGGCGGTTCGCTTTGGGCCGACCGGCTCCGCGCGGTGGACCGAGAGTTCTAGCTCTATCACCGCGGCTTCGGCCTGGCTGGTCACCCGCAACTTCCTGCCCTTCGGTAGTACTACCCAGTAGTCAAAAGATTCCGAAAGTGGCAGGACCAGCCCCTCGGGCCGCAGTATGGCTCTTGTAGTCAAGGTCAGGAGCAAAGCCTTGGGTACGCCCTCCACTTGTATAACCAAGGGTATAGCCTCTCCGCTTAAGCCTACGCCGCCAAGTGCATTCTCAACGTATCCTTGCCCCTTAAGGTGAATCAGCACTGGTTCATCGGGAAGCTCAAACACCACCCCCGAGGGCTCCGTATCGTTAGGGGTAGGGTTAAAGGTCAAGCGCTCGCCGGGCGAAAGCCCCTGGCCAAAGCTATACTCTTGCAGGAGTGCCAGTTCGCTGCCGGCGCCCACCGGGTGCACAGCAACACTCTCGCCGGTCTGGTGCATGCCCAGCCAGGCTAAAAGTTCCTCTCGCGCGAAACCCCTGAGTGACACCCAGGCCGTGTCCCAGTCGACCTCATCCCCAGCCTGCAAACGGTGGTAGATATCGCTGATAAAGTTGTTTTCCACGGCCATCTGCAGCGCTGCTTCACGATGGTACTGCTTTCTGCGGCCCGGTTGCAGGGTACTATAGATGACTCGGCGAGCTACCTCATCGGCAAAGCGCCAAGCATGGTCCAAGGTCAACCAGCCGCGACGCTCGAGCTCGTCCAGGTGCGGTTTGGCGCCGAAGGCCCCGATTAAGCCACTACTAAGCGCACCCGGATGCACGCTGAGGCGCTCGAGCGCTAGCCTAGCGTCCAGGCTGGCGTGGCGGGCTTCCAGCTGATACGCAGAGCGGATCCGCTGGGGTACAGGTAACTCGGACCCAAAACCATTCTCGGGTCGCAGCTCTAAAAGTTCAGCCATATAGTCCGGCGCCCCGCCGGTGGCTAGATACACCCGCGCAGCCTCGGAAAAACCAAGGGACTCCAAAGACTCGCCTTTAGCCTCCAGCCAGCCAAGTGTGGGCAGAACCAGGTAGCGCATCTGCTCGGCGGGCCAATGGTTCCGCAGCTCCAAAAGCACCACCGGGTCCTCTCCGTAGGCCGGTACCTCCATCACAAAAACTCCGCGTCGACGTGATAAGATCACGCGCACGCAGTTTTCGGGGTACGGCGGCGTAATGAAGTGCACCGCGCGCTCCGGACCTGAGAGGCCCTCCACATAAGGAAGCTCTTTTGCGTCAGCCAAGGAGCGCACAAAGGCGTCAATACCCAGGCCGGGCTTACGGCGGATGATCAATAGGTAAGGAACGGTGATCTCCGGGGTCACCTGCTCCACCAGGCTGTGGTGCGACACCCAAGTTTGCAGCGGCTGCTGTCGGCGGCTGCGCAGGCTGGTCAGCCAGTTATCGAAACCGCTTGAGAGCCCCTCCAGTCCCTCCAGTAGTTGCCCGTGCGCGGGGCGCTCATCCAGTACAACCGGTAAGGGTAGACTCAGTGGATTCTGGTTAGCTTGAAACACCTTGTAGCCCAGCCCTCCCAGCGTCTGCCTAAGGCGGTGAAGTTCAACCCGCAGATTCTGCGCCGACGCCGGGTGTCCCCACAGCAGATCCGCCAGCTCCTCACGGCGGGCCGAACCCTCCAGGGCTAGAAAATAGAGTAAAGCCAACCCCTTGGTTCGCACCGCCACCGGCGTACCTTGGTGTAGGAGCGCTGCGGCCCCGTACAGGGGCAGGGAAAAAGGGGCGTTACCTGTTCTGTTACTCACCCGTTACCAATCTCCTCCATACGACACCTAAAATTAACACTTATAGAGATCATCCCCTGGTTATCCGCCACAATCCGGTAATGCTTCGGTAACGCCCCACTGTCTACACTGAACCTCATAAGGAGGTGGTACGGGATATTCGTACGTCCAAGTATCAAGTTAGAAGCAATCGCGACCATGCGGATATCTATTCGTGAGCCAACTACAGCTACAGCGGCTATCGACATATAAGCCTCATTTATCTTGTACTTCATTACACACTTAGTTCGCATTCATGAGAGGGGAATTGACTATGCGCAAACCATGGATTTACATCGCTTCACTCGGGCTCACCCTGGGTATGATCGCCTCAGCCCAAGGTATCCAGCCCACCCGCGGCAGCGGCGCCGACGCTGTGGATATTGGCGTCGATTCCGCCAGTGTCAGTCAGCAGGTCAACCTTATTTTGCCGGCCGCCACCGCGTTGCACCTTGACGTAACTGATTTAACCTTCGACATCAGCAAAATCGGCAAACAGGACAACACCTGGACCTGCGTGTACGGCAGCAAAGTGAATGATGTGAGGACAAAGCTGGGTGACAATTTCTGGAGCCAGACCCAGGTTCTTCCAATCGGCACCAGCTATGGTCGCGTAGGCGACGGCAAACAGCTCACCGGGAATGGCCTCTGGAACCCGCAGATCTTCATCGAAGGCGGGGGCAGCGTCGTCACCCAGTACCCACCCGTCCAGACCAATAAGACCACCGGCGAGCTAGTGCCTAATTCCAAGGCTAACTTCATCTGCTACCGGACCTTCATCCTACAGAAGTTCACCAACTACGGTTTCTGGGATCTCCAGGTCAGCCGCGCCCAAGATGGCGGTCAGCAGGCCCTGTATATCCAGGACAACAGCTACTGCACCTTCACGCACGCACCTAATGCACAAGGTACCGGCCTCTACGATCTGCCCCCTGGCACCACCCGTCACCTGATGGGCAAGGCGCTGGGCGTTGGCCCCACTGGCGCGGAGGCGGAAAGATGCTTGCAGCCCGGCGGTAAGAGCTGGCTCGATGACCTAATGGTGGTAGCAGTCAAGGTCAACGGTGATCCATACGGCGATAACATCGCTGATCTGACCTACACCTTAGTCTCTTCCGACAGCCCCTTCACTGCGCCGCAGTAATTCAGCGCACCGAGGATCAGGTACGAGTCAATAGCTACGCTTCGCAGGGGACCTGAACGGGCCCCCTGCGCCTGGCAAAGGAGGCCATCATGAACCGAGGACATCTTGCAAACATCCCTTCAAGCCGCTACCTGCGTACGCTGCTGGGCCTGGCTCTCCTTACGCTGTACACAGCCGCGGCGCAGGCCATGGTGGGCGTGGAACCCGCGGGCGTCATTTTGCAAGCCTCACCCGGGGGCCAAGTGAGCCAGCAAGTCAAGCTCGACAACCCCTCGGACAAGCCGCTCAAGCTGCGGGCCTACCTTAGCGACTGGGATTATTCCCCTGCCGGGCAGATGCAGTACCACCCGGTGGGAACACTGCCTGAGAGCGCCGCACCCTGGATCACTTTCAGCCCCGCTACCCTCGACCTGCCGGCACGCGCCAGCGCCACGGTGCGCTATACGGTACAGGTACCGCAGAACGCCACACCGGGTACCTACTGGGCAGTGTTCTTCTTTGAGAGCGAGACCCCGCCAGGCGAGCCCGGAAAAACATTGGCTACCTTCAAGGTGCGAGTAGGCCACGTGGTCTACGTAAACGTTCCTCCATTGAAGGAGGCGGGTAAGATCAGCGGCATCTTCGGGGCTATGGCCACTGATACCCCGAACGTCTACGAGTTCGCCGTACAGTATGCCAACAGTGGAAACCAGGCCTACGCCGTCAGAGGGCGCGTAGAGGTGCGCAACATCCGAGGGGACACAGTGGTCACTATTCCCATCCGTAAAACGGTGGCGCTTCCAAGAGCCACCCGTCTGATCACCGCACGCCTGACCGGGCCCTTGCCGGCCGGAGAGTACACCGCTTTGGTGGTGCTCAACTACGGCGACGCCACGCTCGACCTAGCCGGGGAATACACGTTCACCCTCGATAAAGCCCTCGGCTCTTCGATGCAAAGCGGCAAAGGAGGAAACCCATGAAACTCACCCGGAGATTTAAGACCCGGGGGCCGGGCCTCGCGCTGATGGTTATTTTCGCACTAAGCAGCGGCACAGCTTTGGCGCAGGCCACCTGGATCGTGCAGACCCTAATCCCCCAAGTGATCTCGATCCGTACCCCAACCACCACCATCGGCTTTGAGATCTCGAACAAGAACTTCCCGCCGGCCCGTTTTCCCCACGACTACTCCGCAAACCTCCCCGAAGGTGGGCTGCCAGTACAGATCTACGTCAACGGCCAAGGCGCCTGGGCCATCCAGCTGCAGATACCGGACATCACCACTGCGGACAGTCTCAAGTTGATCCCGGCCTCGCGAGTAAAGTACCGCGTCAACGGCGGCGCCTGGCTTCACGCCGACGGTACTCCGCAGGTCATCTACAGCGGCAACGGGCCTACCGGAGATTGGAGGGAGATTCGCCTGGAGTTGGCGATGACCCTCAACGGCGATGAGTTGGCGGGCGCCTACCAGGTGAACGCGGTGTTGACCGCCCTGCGCCAACCATAAAGGAGCTAACGGAGTGAGGATACGTGAGTTTTCCCTACTAGTGGTCTTGGGATTGACTTGGGCTCAGGGGCTCACAGGTTTGGCCCCAGCGGAAAAGTCGGGCCGGCCCGGGGCGTATGTCACTCTGCCGTTTGTACTGGAAGGAAGTGGAAAACTCACCATAGATATCAAAGCCGACCGTGGCTTTACCGTGCTCAGTCCAAAGCGCAGCTTAGCCCTAAAGGGAAGAAAAGTTCTGCCGGTAACCACACGTATTCCCCGTGAAGCATTGGCGGACAGCATTGGTACGATCACCCTCGAAGCCAGCCCGGCGGGGGGTGGAAAACCCCTGATCCTTAAAGGACGAATCCGCGTACTCACGGTGACACAGGTGCAGCTTTCCGCCCCGACCAAAGCAACGGCGATAATCGGCGAACCTTACAGTTTACGCCTTTTCGTCACTAATCTAGGGAACCGGGAGAACTCCGTGGAACTCACTGCGCGGGCAGCCGCCCGCGAGGTGCTGATCTCACCGAATCGGCTTGTACTTCTGCCCGGACAAAGCGAGAGCGCCACGGTAACGGTTCTCCCGGCCGGCACGGTGAGCCCCGGGTACCGGCTTTTGGTCGAGATACGGGCCCGCTCGAGCAACGACCTCTCGGTTGAGGCCCGGAGGCAGCTCCTTCTCACCTACCTCGACGCGCGGACCGTCAGGCTGGGTACCAGCCAGGACCTGCGGCTGGTCTTCAGCCTGCAGTCCGGCCTAGTGGGGGACTATACACTCCAGGGCACAAAGAGCAGCTTTTCCTTTGGGTACAGTGTCTTGCCCTCGCTTTCGGGCGGTCTCTCCGACTACATCAAGACCAGTCTCACAAGCAACGCACTGAACGGCAACGAAAGCAGCCTGGTTCCTGATGCGCCCTCGCGGTTTTCCCTGGCCTTGGCCGCAAACCGCTGGGACGCCATGGTCAAGCTGGCCCCGGACAACTACAGCCTTGAGTTGGGGTCCGTCCTGGGAGGGTGGCAGCTCGGTAGCAACCTTAGCTACCTAGACTCGACGGGCGATGCTTCGTTTGCGACCAATCTAAGCGCGACCAGTCCACCCCGGGAACTAGACCTGCAGCTTAGCGCGCACTACCGTACCAATACCTTTAACCACCTCGAGCAGGTCTCCGGCCTATACCGGGCTTCGCTCACGCCCAGCCTAAACCTGGAAACCGGGCTCGATTTGAACGGATCGGCGGAGCACCAGCCCAAAGCCCCCTACGTAGTCTTCCCGGTGCTGCGTGAAAGCCTGAGTTGGATCGACCAGAACCTCGACCTCCGACAAAGCTACACCGGCCTACCCACGGCTGGCTTGCACAATCTGGGTGTCTCGGGCGGAAGCCGCTCGGTCTACCCACTGGGCTTAAGGGCTAGTAGTAGCTACCAGTACAGTCCGCTGGACCAGTTCTGGCAGAGCAGCCTGGCTCTTTACGGATTTCCCCTTTCGAACCTGGGGCTGAGCCTCCGGGGTGGCTACACTCAGGGGCAAGGCGGACCACGCTGGTACAGTTACGGGGCTAATATCAACTTCGGCTTGGCTATCTGGGAGGAACGCGTTTCGACCAGTGCTAGTTATCATAGCTTTAAAAGCTTCACTGTCGATACGCCGGACAGCGACTACTACGGCCTGAACCTGGGTGTGAGGGGCAGCTCATTTTCGCTCGGTACGTTCGGTAAGTATGTCGTACGGGGTTCGGCGGCTAACAGACCAGCGCTTACAGAACTGCAGGCCGGTCTCAGTGGAAGCTACATCCTGGCCTCCCAGTCCCTCTTAGGGCTTAAATACGACTACAGCTACACTTTTACCGAGCCGGAGGGCCAAGCGCACACCCTGGTCCTCGACTGGTTCCAGTACTGGACGCCCAGCTTCTCCACGCAACTCAGCTACCAAAGGGGTTTGTCATTCCTCGCAAGCGGGACTCGGCAGTCACCTGAGCAAATCAGACTAAAGTTCGGGGTGCGCAACCTGGGTCTCGAGGGGCTCGCGCTCGAGCTGGGCTACAGCGCGAAAAGCGAAGGCAGCCTGTTTAACCCCTGGTTCACGCCCATCCATAGCCTGAGCTTGGGAATCGGTTACACTCTTGATCTGGCCTTCAAGACCCCTCGCCTGGTCAGCAACCTGTTTGGCGGACGAAGAAGCGGCGAAGTTTACGGTATCGCCTTTCAGGACGTAAATCTAAACGGCCTTCCAGACCCCGGAGAACCCCGTTTAGCCGGACTGACGTTGGGGCTTGGAGACCAGTCCACCCAGACCGACCAAAACGGCCGCTACCGCCTTTTTGTACCACAAGGAACCTACAG
Organism: uncultured bacterium; assembly: GCA_964402875.1. GTDB lineage: Bacteria > Deinococcota > Deinococci > Deinococcales > Marinithermaceae > CAYODT01. The sequence goes on from CAYODT010000018.1 coordinate 19,956, forward strand.
CTTCACCTTCGGAAAGGGCTTGCCCGCGATTTTAGGGCTGACTACCGACCCGCGTGCAACCGTGCTGCTCAACCAGCGAAAAGAACGTGACCTTCCCTTCGCACCGGTCACCACGCTGAAAGTACTGCTCTTTGATGACACCAACCACAACGGCGTACAGGATCCCGGAGAACCGAGTATACCCTATGGAGGCGTTATCATCAACGGCCCGGTCAAGCGGACCCTGCGCGTGGCTGACGATGGCAGTGTTTTTATCGCCGGTCTGCCCGCAGGCAGCTACACCGTACGCCCCGATCCGGCCTTTCTCCCCAGGCAGTTCGTAGCCAGCTTACCTACGCTCCGGGTGGTGCTCAATCCACCCGCCAAACCCGTGCCGGTCAAGTTAGGCGCTGCGTTGCCGAAGAAGACCCTGGTCACCACCTTTACCCCCGGCTCGTTGGGTATCTTCGCCTTTACGCTCACCCCTTCAGTGCCTCCGGGAGGAGATCTACGCATCCTGGCCAGGACTACAGGAGGTGCCGATAAGGTATGGCTCGATCTGTTCGGCCGAAAGGTGGAACTCACCCAGGCTCAAACCGGTAGGTGGGCGGGCAGCCTGCACATTCCGGCGGATACACCCTACGGCAACCTGCAAGCCCTGGTGGTGGCCACAAACGCCACAGGGCAAAGAGCGCAGGTGAGGTTACGTATCACCGTAGCCGACCTACCGTTGTTTACCCCAAAGACCTTCCGCATGGTGGTCGGCCAAGAAGAGTCTTTAGAGCTTGGCACCCGCTTCAAACCCAGCCGCCTTTTGCTGGTCTTTTCAGACCACAAGCGCCTGGAGCTGACCTCCAGTGACGGCTACACCTGGTACGGTCAGCTTTCGCTGGACAACCCCGGCAAGCAACGGGCCCGGCTCTTCTCCGATGGCCGCGAGGCCGGCAGCCTGGAGTTCATCATAGAGGCCCGCAAATGAATGCGCTAGAATATAGTGGCAAGATATTTATGTACGTTAGATTCGTAGATATGGCCACGAATTAAAGGAGGTATTGAGATGAAACGCACCATGTGGATTTTGCTAGGCATCTTCACAGCGGCTGTGCTGGCAGCTTGTAGTCAGACGCGACAATTCCAAACTACCGGATCGATGCGTATCTTGGCCACGCAGCCAGGTGACCCGAACGGATGTCCCCTGGCCCAGGGGCAGTGGTTCTTGATCACCGGTAAAGACTTTGGAAGCGCCGCGCAGTGGGCCAGCAAGGTCAATACAGTAACTTTCACCCCAGGCCAGGTGCCGGCTAAGCAGGTGGAGCTTACCCAGGCAGATCCTGCCACACTAATGATCCAGGTGCCGAAGGGCGCCAGCTCAGGCCCTATGGTGATTAGTGTAGATAGCGTAGGTACCGCAACCTTCCAAGTCAGCATCGCTACGGCCGGCGGCCAAGGGCTGAGCCCCACTATGGCCATACCCAGTTGCGCCGACTACCCAGCCGCACCCGCGCAGGCTGGCTGAGGTTTGGCATGCGTGGCCTATCTACTCTCG
>CAYODT010000018.1:21580-36485 GCA_964402875.1 uncultured bacterium
AGCCGCACCCGCGCAGGCTGGCTGAGGTTTGGCATGCGTGGCCTATCTACTCTCGTCCTGGTGCTGTGGGCGGTGTTCCTCCTGGCCGGTTGCGGCCAAGTACCGCCCCAGGCTATGGACAATATTCTCGGGCTGAGTGGTGTCGGAGTACCTATAACTCTTGGACCCGCGAGCGGAACCGGTAAAGCTACCGCTACAGCGGCCTCCAGTAATCCTACGGGTATTGCGGTCTCTCCCACGCAGTATACCTTCGTCATCTCGCTGGCTGAGTCCGCCACACTGAAAGGCACCGCCGTACAACCACAAAACTTTACGCTGATAAACCTCAGCCTCTCGCTCAGCATCACAAATGGCTTGAACACGGTAACCTTACCCACTATGGCGGTTAGCGAGCCTATTGATCTGATCAGAAGCCAAGGCCAAGGTAATTATCTACTCAGTCCCGCCCCTACCTTCACCACCACCATAAAGGGACAGAATGCAGCCGACTTCCATCAGCTGCTCCAAAGCGGCGGGGCCAACATTTCTAACCTCAGCCTACAGTTCAAATATACGAGCGCGAATCTAAACGGTGGCCTACTAACGACCCGTATCGCGACGGATACCACTAAGGCTTATTACTAGTAGTAAGCCCCGGTAGACGCTTATTCCTGGGTGTGGATCAGCCGCAAGAATTCCTCGCGAGTACGCGCATCCTTTTTGAAGATACCGCGCATGGCGCTGGTGGTGGCTTTGGAATGCTGCTTCTCCACACCGCGCATCATCATGCACAGGTGTAATCCCTCGATCACCACCCCTACGCCCTGTGGGTGCAAAACCTCCACCACAGCCTCGGCAATCTGCGTAGCCAGCCGCTCCTGCACCTGCAGGCGCCGCGCGAACATGTCAGTGATACGAGCGAACTTCGACAGGCCGAGAATATTCCTGTCGGGAATGTAGCCAATATGTACCTTACCGAAAAATGGTAGCAGATGATGCTCGCACACTGAATAAAACTCGGTACCCGAGACCAGTACCATCTCCGAGCCTTCGGCCTCGAAGATTGCGCCGTTCACGATCTGCTCCAGCGTTTGACGGTAACCCCGCGTCAGGAAGGCCCAGGCTTCCGCTACGCGCCGCGGCGTCTTGACCAGACCCTCGCGGGCTACGTCCTCACCTATTGCGGCGATCATCTCTCGGGCTAGGTCACCCAACTGCTCGAGGTCCAGATCGGTCTCGAAGCTCAGCCCGGTGTCTTCAACCTCGATCATCTTGTGATTCATGAATCTCCACCTCGCCAATACATAAACATTGAGAGACCCTGCTATAGATTCCAGCCTCCTGCGACCTCGAGCACTTGTCCAGTAATATAAGCCGCCTTGGGCTCCAAGAAGAAGCACACCGCACTCACCACCTCGTCCAGGCGCGCCACCCGGCCCATGGGCAACTCGGCCTGCGGCTTGGTGAGCGAGTTTTCCACTACCCCCGGTGCCACCACGTTAATAGTGACGCCTTTTGGCGCCAGCCGCTTGGCCAGGGCTCGGCTATATATCACCACCCCGGCCTTGGCAATTACGTATGGGGTGATGTGCGTCTTGGCCGGCAAGCCGGTGGCTCCGGCGTATCCCAGGTTAACTACTCGGCCACGCGACGCGACCAAGTGAGGCAGAGCCGCCTGGGTCAGATAGAAGGTAGCGTTGAGGTTGGAATCCAGCACGCTCCGCCATGCCTCAGCTGATAATTCCTCTACGGGTTGGTACAGGTAGTCTCCTACGTTGTTTACCAATACGTCCAAGCTACCCAAGTAGGATACGGTTTGCTCCACCAAGTCGCGAGCCTCCCCCGCCTGGGTAACTTCCGCGGCCATGGCCAGCGACCTTACCCCTTTCTTGCGTGCCTCTTCGGCCACCACCAGTCCCTCTTCCCGGCTCTTCCGGTAGTGCACGGCAAGATCGTAGCCGCGCCCGGCCAGCTCGAGCGCAATAGCCCGCCCAATACCGCGTGCCGAGCCACTCACCAGGGCCACCCTAGCCATGGATTCCCCGCAGGTGAGACTCAGCCCGGCTGACAATACAGCAGTTCAGTGGATAGCGTAGGACTTCGAATGGCATACGCCAAGCCCAAGTCTCGGCCTCTTTTGGCAACGCCACATGGTGCTCGGTCTCAGCCAAGTAGTTGAACGGAATAAAATGCTCCCGCAGGCAAAAGACCGGGCCCGTCTCCTGTACCATGTCCGCTTCGGCGGCGCCGGAACTCGATCCGACCTCCTCAGCAAACTCCTGCCCAGAAGTCTCGATAAACGGTACCCTCCGAGCGTCACGTACAGCCAGCACCCAGCCGCCGGGCCCACGCGCCAAAATCTCTACCACCGCCGGGCCCATCCCCTTATTCGTTGAATCCGCCATATATATACCCCCACGAGGTAGACGCCCTCAAGCAACACCAACCATAAGTAGGCCTCCGGCAGGCCCAGGGCAAGGAAGAGGCCCATGAACAGGAGTTGCGTGGAAAGGCCCAGGTTGACCACCGAAGCCAGTGCGTGCTCGTCCCACCAGAAACCCGGGGGCACCCCGCCATGCCCGAAACGGGCCAGTAGCCCACGTTCCAGCGCCTCAATACCCCGCTCCTGGATCATGAAGAAAGCGATGTAGAACCCCCGTGCCAGCCGGAACAAGGCGCCCCGTCCCGGCTGCACGGCCGACCCGCAGGATACCTCTCCACGGGACGCCCGAAAAAGCCGCTCGAGCGAGAAGTCCCAACTCAACAGCAGGGTAAAGGTAGTAAACGCAACAAGGGCCAGCCAGCCATTGTGCACCCAGGCCCCCAGCGCTGCAAACAGGGCCGCGTTCACCAGTAAATCGCCCTCGGTATCCAGATAGCGGGCCAGCTCACCGGTCTGTCTGCGCGCTCTGGCCAACTGTCCGTCGGCATTGTCGAGCACCGTCTTAAATTGCAGGACTAACGCCGCGGGCAGGCCTTCTCCCATCCAGACCAGAACCGCAGCCACCAAGCCGAGCAGCACTTGGGCCGCCAGGACCACCTCAGGGGTAACGCGTATGGGCCAGACTAAGAGCACCACCAGGTATGCCAGCGGTCGGAAGATCAGCTCGCCCAGCACTTCGGGCACCGGCCGCGGCTTGAGGGTATCCGCGAAGCGAGGCCGGTTCACCGCGGTGCCGCTCCCAGCCGCCAAAAGAGTACGTAGACCCGACCGTCGACCAGCGCAGCCGAAAACGACATACGCGGCCCACCGCCGGGTAAAGCTGCCGATCCGGAGCGGGGTAGACCGGTCTGGTATACCTCGCTCAACACGTGGTTGTCCGGTACCCGAACACCGGTAGCCACCCGCCGCAAACCGCGGCTTTGCACTTCCAGGAGCCGCAATGGCCTATAGCCCGCCACCATGGCCACGGAGGGATTGAACAAACGGGCTGCCAACGCCACCAGAACCACTGCCTCGGAGACCGAGAAGCGTCCCGCCAACTCCGGTACTAAGCGTGGGTTGGCGCCACGCTCATCCAATGCGCGATCCACCGCCACTCCCGGTAAAAGTATCTCCGCGGCACCCAGGTTGCACAGCCGCTCGAGTACCACCTCCAGCGCATCACCCTCGTAGATCTCGTGCAACACCGAAAGCAGTTCGGCATCCTCTCGCAGCAGTTGGTGCATCACTTCATGGGCCAGCGTAAAACGTTGGCGACTCTTGGCCTGACCGGCGGCCAGAAGAATCATTCTCCTGTCTGGATCAAGCAAGCCGTCCCGGCCGGGTAAAGGTGCATAGGCAAAACCGATGCCTGCCGCCAGCCGCTTGAAGGTGAGCGGCGCGTGGGCCAAGCGGTATACGCGGGCCAGCTCGAGCGCCCCGACCTCCAAGAAACTCTCCGTCCGAAACGAGCCGCTCACGCCAAGCCTACCCCAGTCTCTCCCCTATTCATCCATATTCAGGGCTCGTAAGCTAAAGTTTCCGTGCTTACGCCGGTTTTCAATCCTCCAATACGCGCCGCAGGTGCAGGTATATCTCGTACCAATCGTGTTTACCGGCTGGTCTCTTACCGCGCAGTTCAATACGCGAGAGGGTACGCACCCACTCCGGATCGATCCCGACGGCCAGCGCCGGATCATCTATCAAATCTGCTAAACCCTTAGGCAAGGCTGCTGCGGAGGCTTCGCCGAAAAAATCAACCGGACCCAGGAGATTGTTCACGCTGATTCCGTAGGCCTTACCAAGCTGTTGCAGGGAATCCAGGCTAGGGTTGGTCCGCCCGCGCTCAAGGTCGGACAAGTAGGGCACCGAAAGGCCACTGGTCTGCGAGAGGTCCTTGAGACGCCAGTGATGCTCGCCACGCAGTTCTCTCAGGCGTTCCGCCAAGTTCATGCCGCCTCCTCTAGCTTGGATTATAGCCATGCCCTTCGTTACGGTCAATACATAATAGAACAGAATATATTGACAAGACCAGAATATTACGCTATAGTCATAATTAGATTACAATGATATGTAGAGGAGCACGGCATGACAGAACTCAAGCTGATCCTTACCACCTTAAGCCAGCCGGTCCACGCAAACAAAGCTCTCAATCTACTAATCGAACTCGATAACCGCTCCGGCCTAAAGGGTCTTCGGCTGCTCGAGCAAGATCTGACGGAACACCACACACGACTAGCCACCGCCGGGCACCCTGCCGCATCCCGACTAGCCCGCTGGCTGCGTGCCTTAGCAGCCTATTGTGAAACGTATTATCCGCCGCACCGACCCTTTATCCATACCTTATACCGAGCTGTACCCGGTGCGAAAAAGTTTCTCCCGTCGATCCCGGCACATCGCCCCTGAACCTACCTACACGTCCCGGATGGTATATTCGGCTCGTCGACAGCTGCTATGCCGCAAACCATACCTATCCTTACCGCCAAAGCCGTCCCCCTTCGCCGCACGCTACTCGCCGCCAGCGGGCTACTGCGCTGGAGTGCTCAGAGTGGCGGCGCCGGTGGCGTACCTTGGCATGAGACACTCACCGGTAGCGTGGGAGTACACGCCGCTATCCGAAGGCTTGGAGCCGTTCAGCTCGACCCGGTTGCAGTGCTGCAGCGTAATCACCACATGGTGCTGGGAAACCGGGTGCAGAATTACCAAACGGCTCACCTCGAAGCGCTCTACACGAACCAGGATATTTTCGAATATCTGACTCATGCCCGCTGCGTGATGGAGCGTGTAGCCTGGCCTCTGTTCACCGGCGAGCGGGTATTCTGGCAAAGCCGCCTACGGCGCTCTGGGCCGAATCTCAAGAAGGCAGCTAAGTACGTGCGTAACCGACTCCTGGAAGCCGGGCCGCTACCCTCCCGGGCTATCGACTCTGGCCATCGCATGGTGGGGTACTGGGACCAGGGAAATCCCGGCACCAAGGCCACTTCCCAAGCGCTCGAGCAACTGTGGGAAGCGGGCGTTGTCGAGGTCGCTTTTCGTAAGGGCGACGAGCGTTACTTTAAACTAGCTGGCCCAGCTCCGGGACCCCGGCGTGGCAGCGCCAAGCAGCGGCGGGCCCTGCATCTGCGCTATATCCGTGCCCACGGCCTAGTAGACCCCGCCGACCCGCATTTTGGCTGGGACAGGCTGGTCGCAGCTGACCGCTATACCCTGGTCGAGCAGCTGATCCGGGAGAAACACTTGCTGCGGGTGTCCCTAAAGGGCGTGCACCGAAGTTACTACCTCGATCCTGCGCTACTCCCTTTGTATGAACAATTGGTCCAGGCTGAGATCGCGCCCGATATCTACCTGCTCCCCCCACTCGACAACCTGCTGTGGCGCCGGGAACGCCTGAGCGATATTTTCGGCTTTGAGTACCGCTGGGAAATCTATGTCCCCCAAAAAAAGCGCAGTTTTGGTCCGTACACCATGCCCGTTCTGGAAGGCGATCGGCTGATCGGCCGTCTTGATGCCCGCTTTCTACGCAAACCGGCCCGCCTAATTGTGAACGGCTGGTGGCCGGAGCCGGGAATCGAAGATAGCCATGCACACCTGGGGGAGGCCCTGTCCAACCTAGCTAACCGGATCGGTGCCAAGCAAGTCGACTGGGCAATAAAACCATAGTTCCGTCTTATCTCCTCCGGCTATACCGCTCTCCGCAGGTGTTAGGGTGCTCCGCCGGGCGCCGCCCACATGCCGTAGAGACTGGCCCGGCCAAGGACCGGCGCATATCTCGACCGGTAGAGCCGAGCGCAAAGAGCGAGCGAGCGAGTATTACGCGTTAGTTATCCGTAGACCAGCCAGAAACCAGCACCTCTAGTCGCAGCTTGCCTCTGTCCCGCCTACCGGGAACCCGGCACCTTAAAAGCGGAAGTTCTTAGGCACCACAACCACACCGTTAGGGGTAACGATCATGCCACGTTCCCGGTCCGCGTCCGGGTCGGCACCTATAGTCGTTCCCGGAGGGATCTCCACGTATTTATCAATAATAGCGTTCTGGATATGGCTGCTGCGGCCGACATTCACACCATCCAGCAACACCGAACGCCCCACCTCAGCATAGGAGTTGACGCGCACCCTGTGAGACACTACCGACTCACGCACCGTGCCTCCGGATATGATCACTCCGCCGGCTAACAGGCTGTTGAGTGCCCTGCCTACACGTTCCTCGCTCTCGTGTACAAACTTATCCGGGGGGCTAAACAGGTTTGCGGTACGCAGCGGCCAAGCGCCATTATAAAGGTCGAACTCCGGCGTCACGGAGATGAGGTCCATATTGGCGTCATAATAGGAATCTAGCGTACCCACATCCCGCCAGTAGGTATTAGGACCCGACTGGCCAGGTATGGGGTTACGCTGAAAGTCATATACCATCACCTTGTATCCGCTTCGCAGGGCATTCGGAATCACGTTTTTGCCGAAGTCATGCACCGACTCAGCATCCTTGGCGTCTTGGTTGAGCAGCTCGTGTAGGGCTTCGGTACGAAACAGGTAGTTGCCCATAGAAACCAGCGAGATATCTTCACGCCCGGGTACGGGCTTAGGGTGTTCAGGCTTTTCCTTAAAATCCTCCAACCGCCAGCCAGCATCGATCTGCAAGATACCGAACCTACCGGCCTCAGCCAGGGCCACGGAGTTAGCGGCAACGGTAATATCGGCCTTGGTATCCAGATGGTAGTCGACCATATGGCGCACGTTCATCTTGTATATATGGTCACCCCCAAAGACCGCCACCACTTCAGGTGCGTTGTTATTAACCAGGTGCAGATTCTGATAGATAGCGTCAGCCGTACCCCTGTACCAAACCGGACCCAATTCCTCATAACGGTACATCTGCGCCGGAACCAGGATGATGAAGTGATCATCCAGAAACGCTCCGAATCTCCAATACCGCTGAATATGCTCAGTCAGAGACTGTGCCTTATATTGGATCAGAACATAGATGGAGTATATATCGGAATTCACGAAATTGTTCAGTGCGAAGTCGATGATCCGATACTTAGAGCCGAACGGCACCGCGGGTTTGCTGCGCTTGGCCGTGAGTGGGTAGAGACGGCCGCCCTGACCACCTGCCAGGATCATGCCTAAAACCTGCATTCGTGCCGACATATTGTATCGGGCCTCCTTCCGACAGTTCTAGTCTACCCGCCTCAATACAGAATGCGCGCACGGCAGGTGGCGGTAAAGTGTAGACAATGCAACGCCTTTCCATCCAAGAACTCGACTACGCCACACCCGTGCGGACTCCACAACAGACCAACCAAGGACTTCCCGCACCCCGGGCATTCTTTGCGCAAGGGACTGCGAAGGAAGCTCTCGAGCAAGCCCTCCGAACCGGTGGACACGCCTACTTGACCGGCCCTAGCGGCGTGGGCAAAAGAAAGGCCTTACTGGCTTACCTGCACTCGCTGGCCAGCCTGCGACCCACACCGATGGAACAACTTTATCTACCCATTGCAGGACGCCAGGCCTCTGCCTTGAAGCTGGGATCCACCGATGCCCGGGAGTTCATGCAGGCAATACGCGATCTCCTGCACCAAGGACAATCTTCCAGCCGGATCCTGGGTACCACCCGTTACAAAGATCAACGTCGTAAGATCGAGCTACAGCGCAGACAAGCCCAGCAGACGGTGTTGAGCAAACTACGAGAAGAAGCTCAGGCCCAGGGCCTTTCTCTTGTTCAAGACCAGAACGGCTTGCGGTTGGAAGGCACCGGCGAGGCCCCCTCGCTCCAGCTCGAGCAACAACTCGACGAAGATGCCATAGCCTACCTGGAGTTGGCCGAAATAGCGGAAGAGGCACTTGCTGAACTGCGCGAGCGTAGCGCTCGCCAAGCTCTACGGCGGCAGCTCAGCAAACTCAGCAAACTCTTCCCGGACGCTGTAGGCTATCTCGAATACCTGGTTGACAAACTGGTGGAAGCCGCAGCACGGGGTACGGCGCTCGAGGACCCGGAGGCTATTCTGCCGAACCTAATAGTTGAGCGTGAGCCCCAGTCGGGCGCGCCGGTGGTTTATGAGCCCGTATCCAGTTATACGCAGCTGTTCGGGTGCCTCGAACACCAAGTCGAAGATGGTTTTCTGAGGACACACGTGGGCTTGATTCGTGCCGGGGCAGTCCACCGCGCCGACGGCGGGTTTCTGGTGCTGGACGCCGCCGAAGTGCTCAAGTATCCCCGCAGTTGGGAAGCTCTGAAGCGCACCCTGAAAAGCGGGCAAGCGGTTATGGAAGATCCTAAACACGAGGAGGACAGCCGCCGCCAAGTTGAACCGAAGATACAGGCTATGCCGGTGTCTATGCAGGTATTCTTAATCGGCCCGGTACATGTGTTCGATCAGATATCTCTCCTTGATGAGGAATTTGCCGAGATCTTTCGTTTTCGCGTGGAATTCGACCCACTTATACCCGCGGGTGAGGAAACCTTGCTCATGCTGGCCGGCCTATTAGCCCGGCCGGAAGAAGGACTACCTCCTTTTACCTTGGCTGCGGTGGGCCGACTGCTGGACGAAGGTAAACGCTGGGTTGAGCGCGCCGATCGTACTGACGCCCGCGTTGCGGAGCTGGTAGCTCTGGCGCATGAGGCCACCATACAAGGCCGGGAGGTGGTTGAACTTCAGCATGTCGAGGCCGCGATTATGGCTAGGGTCCAGCGTGACGGGCTTCTGGAGCGCTTCTTTCTTGAGGAACTGCACGCGGGAAGCTGGTGGATTGAGACTAGTGGGCGCCGGGTGGGACAGGTCAATGCCCTGGTCCTGGTAGAAGACACGCATGCCGCATTCGGGCGGCCCGTACGTATTACCGCCCGGGTTTCATCGGGGCGGGAAGGAGTGATATCGATTGAGCGTGAGACCAACTTAGCCGGCGCAGCCTTCAGTAAGGCGGTACTCACCCTGAGCGGTTATCTGCGTGGACAATACGCCGACTGCGCCCCCTTTGCCGCCAATATCAGTCTGGTCTTTGAGCAACAGTACGAGGAGATCGATGGCGACTCGGCCGGGCTGGCAGAGCTGCTGGCCGCACTCTCAGCTTTGGGCGGACTGGCTCTGCGCCAGGATTTGGCCCTGACCGGCGCGGTGGACCAACACGGGCGGGTGCTGCCAGTAGGTGGGATCACCACTAAGGTCGAAGGCTTCTACCGCGCCGCCCGGACCCAGGGGGAAAGCAAGGAACCGGGTGTGATCATTCCCGTGGCCAATGTCAGGAATCTGATTTTGCGCCCGGAGGTCAGGCAGGCGGTGGCCGACGGCACTTTCCGTATCTACACGGTGGAGCAGGTTGACGAGGCCTTCGAATTGATGACCGGCCTCAAGGTTGATGGATACCGAGGCGCACACGCCCGAGTGTGTGAAGCGCTCAAACATTTGGCCCACCTGGAAGAAGGTGTCCGCGGAGAAGCCGAGGGGCGGTCTTCCTAAGCATGCGTATCACCAGCTCGCACAATCCAGAGATCAAGCGCTGGGCCAAGCTCAAAACCCGTCGTGGACGTGAGCGGGAGAATGCCTTCATCGTGGAGGGGATACGCGAGATCGAGCGCGCGCTGGCCGGCGGTGTTAAACCGCTGGCCCTGATTTACTGGCCTGAAGGCGCCAGCACTGCCGAACGTGACTTGCTCGAGCAGCTCAGGCCTGCAAATCCACCTCTGCTGGAGGTTGCGGAGTTCCCCTTTCGTAAGCTGGCTTACCGGGAAAGCCCCTCTGGGCTGATGCTGGTGGCACGCCATGAGGCAGTATCACTGGAAGACCTCGAGCTTGCGGCAAATCCCTTAGTGCTGGTAGCGGTCGGTCTGGAGAAACCCGGAAACCTGGGTGCCATACTGCGCTCGGCCGACGCCGCTCCTGCCGACGCAGTGGTTCTAGCTGGCGAGGGCCTAGAATTACATAACCCTAATGTAATCCGCTCGAGCACCGGAGTGATCTTTCACCTTCCGGTAGCACAAGCACCGGAAATCATAGTCAGAGCTTGGCTACGGGATAAGAACTTAAAGGCTGTAGCCGCAACACCCCACGGCAGCGCGCGATACTGGGACACGGACCTGGGGGGGCCAACGGCAATCATCGTGGGTCCGGAAGACCGCGGCCTGGATGCCACTTGGCTCGCCGCCGCTCGGACCCAGGTGCGCATTCCCATGTCGGGGATCGCCGACAGTCTCAATGTATCAGTCTCGGCGGCACTACTGTTGTTCGAGGCACTCCGGCAACGCCGCTCAGCCTGATAGCTTCATACTCATATCTTGTCCGATATCCTACACTAGACCTCTTGACAGCAGCGCCGTGCCTCTTGATAATAACTCATGGGTTGACACTCGGAGGCTGCAACTGTCAGTCAGTAGGAGCAACCTAGATGAAGAGGAGGAATTCATATGATGAAACCGCTAGGCGATCGCGTTGTGGTTGAGCGGGTCGAAGAAGAGACTACCACCAAGAGTGGCATCGTGCTTCCTGACACCGCTAAGGAAAAGCCCCAGAGGGGTAAGGTCATTTCCGTAGGCGAGGGCCGCTGGGATGAGAAGTACGATCATCGAGTGCCCATGGATGTCAAAAAAGGGGACGTAGTGCTCTTCGCTAAATACGGTGGCACCGAAGTTGAAATCGAAGGCAACGAATACATCGTCCTATCCGAGCGCGACCTGCTCGCGATCGTTGAGTAATTCGGTAAGGGGAGATAATTATGGCAAAAACGCTGGTATTTGATGAACAGGCTCGTCGCGCGCTCGAGCGTGGCGTGAACGCGGTAGCCAACGCGGTCAAAGTCACCCTAGGTCCCAAGGGCCGCAACGTTGTCCTGGAGAAGAAATTCGGTTCACCCACTATTACCAAGGACGGCGTTACCGTAGCTAAGGAAGTGGAGCTCGAGGACCATATGGAGAACATCGGGGCCCAGCTGCTTAAGGAAGTGGCCTCGAAGACTAACGATGTGGCCGGTGATGGAACCACCACCGCCACCGTGCTGGCGCAAGCCATGGTCCACGAGGGGCTCAGGAATGTGGCTGCGGGTGCAAATCCGCTCTCTCTAAAGCGCGGTATCGAGAAGGCTGTGGAGGCCACCGTCGCCGAGATCCACGCGGTGTCCATCCCGGTCGAAGACCGTAAGGGCATCGAAGAGGTCGCCGCCGTCTCGGCTAACGACACCCAGATCGGCACCCTGATCGCCGAAGCCATGGACAAGGTGGGCAAGGAAGGCATCATCACCGTCGAGGAGTCCAAGGGCCTGGATACCGATCTTGAGTTCGTCGAAGGGTATCAGTTCGATAAGGGCTATATTTCGCCCTACTTTGTCAATAACTCCGACAACATGGAATCCGACCTCGAGGATCCCTACATCCTGATCTACGAGAAGAAGATCAGCAATGTGCGCGAGCTGCTGCCGTTGCTCGAGTCCGTAGCACAGACCGGGAAACCCTTCCTGATCATCGCCGAGGATCTAGAGGGCGAGGCCATGGCTACGCTGGTGGTGAACAAGTTGCGCGGCACCCTGAACGTAGCTGCGGTCAAGGCTCCCGGCTTTGGCGACCGGCGCAAGGAGATGCTCAAAGACATCGCTGCGGTGACCGGCGGGCAGGTGGTCAGCGAGGAACTGGGGTTCAAGCTTGAGAACGTGACCCTATCGATGCTGGGCCGCGCCAAGCGGGTACGCATCTCCAAGGACGAGACTACCGTCGTAGACGGTAAGGGTAAGAAGGAAGAAATTGGTAACCGTATCACCGGTATCAAGCACGAGATTGATGATACCGACTCTGATTACGCTCGTGAGAAGTTGCAGGAGCGCTTGGCTAAACTATCCGGAGGTGTAGCGGTCATTCGCGTGGGTGCAGCCACCGAGACCGAACTGAAGGAAAAGAAGCACCGCTTCGAGGATGCACTCTCTGCCACCCGGGCAGCGGTTGAGGAGGGCATCGTTGCCGGCGGCGGCGTTACCCTGCTTCGCGCTATCTCTGCCGTGGACAAGGTAGTCAATGAGCTCGAAGGAGATGAAGCTACCGGCGCTAGGATCGTGCGTCGCGCCCTGGAAGAGCCAGCTCGACAGATTGCGGAAAACGCCGGTCTGGAGGGCTCAGTAGTGATCAACCAGATCAGGACCGAGGCAAGTAATCCGCGTTACGGATTCAATGTCTCTACGGGCGAGTTCGTAGACCTGATTGATGAGGGCATCGTGGACCCCGCCAAGGTTACCCGCAGTGCTCTGCAAAACGCCTCTTCTATCAGTAGCATGATCCTCACTACCGAGGCGATAATAGCTGACAAGCCCGAGAAGAAAGAGCCCATGCCTTCAGCACCCGGCGGCGGTATGCCCGATATGGACTTCTAAACCACTCGCTATACGAGCTTTATTAAGTTCCCCCCTGGCATAGCCAGGGGGGAACTTAATGGAAAGAAGACTAACCCGGCTATCGGAACCGGGTTGTGGAAAAGACCAAGGGACTTATTCGGCATTCTAAAACTAAAAGTCCCGGCTCCATATGGACAGCTCGTCCAGCGCAGGTTTCAGCGTCTTGCCACGCTCGGTTAATGCATATTCCACCCGCGGGGGAACTTCGGGAATCTGGGTCCGACTCACCAGATCCTGCTCTTCCAGCTCCTTCAAGCGCATCGACAAGGTGCGTGGCGGGAGTCCGGTCAGCCCCTGGAGCACCGAGAATCGCCGACGCCCATCTTGCAGCTCACGTAGAACTATAAAGCTGCCCCGATGGCCTAAGATCTCCAAGCTGCGTTCAATTGGCCAATCTTTTTGCTGTGCCATAATGCTTTATGTTATACGGAACTCACCGAATAAGGTTGTAGTTTTTCCCTAATTCTTGGTGCGACTCCTGGAGGCCATATATAAACTCCGCTACCAACCGAATTAGTCTACGCATACGCGAAACAGCAACTCAAGCAAAGAGCGGAAACCTGGTCCCCAGGTAGTAGACTAATATTTCCATGGTCACCGAGAGGCTTTCAGCATGGAGACTTATACGAGGTTGGGATACTGCTGAACCAAGGGGAGCAGAATCTTCTACTAAGCTAGTGGCTGCAGCCCTCCGACAACGTATTGTCCCAATGAACTTCAATTGATCCTTCCGTCACTAGGAAGCGCACCCAAGCCCCGGGGCTTCGTCCAACCCCTTCCTCACAGGGGGACTTCCCTATTTTTTCGCCCTCGATTTCATATTTATATACAAACTGACCCATACCTCTGACCAACTCCGGTAACGCGTACTCGTGAATAGATTGCTGAACTAGGGTTACAGCTACTCTAAAGCGCCAAGTAACTCGCCCGCACCCTGGAGACGGTCCTTGAGGCCAGTAGTCAATACCCGGCGAATAATTCGTTCATAAACCAGACCGGCTTGAGGAAGAACCGGGGGATGCGGCTGTGTGGTGGGTAGTTTGCTATATAGGTCTCAGTACGAGACAATGATACCCGCCGAGTACACGTCCATAGCCGGCAAGGACGTTTGGTTTGGCCTTCGCAACTGCTCCAGAGGCAGGTACTCAGGCGTATTTACCCGCTTGGGATAGATAAAGCGATCTTTCCTGAGGGTCGGAAAGATCAAAATCAACCACGCGTACCTCCCAGTAGGGCTTACGATGAGGCTTTCCGGTTTTACATCGTGGTACACAAAACCCTGCTGATACGCATATGCAAACGCAATAAGCAACTGCCAAACACCGGCCGAACGGACAGATCCGCCCCCATCGAGCACCATGTTGATCCTTGGGTAGGACAACATACGTCCCACCTGCCTTCCTTACCAGCCCAGCCCTCACACCTCTTAGGAAAAACCTTCACAGCGTGGAGCACATCCTTGGAATTAAACGCCAAGTAGACTGTTGCCGTAGCGTCCTACGCAATCAGCTTTACCGTACAATATCCGTCAAGCAAGAGGCTGGCCTGAGTGCTTGCATCTGAAAACTATACTCTTTATGGCGGCCTGCGGGCCGGTGCTCTGGAAGTTAATTGAAGTGTCAGTACCAGCGCCGCAGATTGTTCTCGGCGCTGGCATGGGCGACCCGTATACCACAGGTGGACTACCAGAAATTATGAGGGACCGGTCGATTCCGACACAAACAGGCCCGTAGCAACTCGGTAGGTTGTACATGAAATCATTTCAGGTACTTACCACCAGTGAATAAGCTGTGCGGGTCGTACTTAGAGACCAGTGTTATCCGAGATAGGGGATGTACTCTCGTCTGTCTTAGGATGGGTGGCAGGGAACTCGGCGCTGCCCCGCAGCGCCGAGTTCCCTGAATCCTTAGGACGTGTTTAGGTCAATGCTTCAGCAATGGCTGAATCAAGCAGCCCGAGCGCCGTATCCACCTCCGCCTGGCCGACAATCAACGGGGGTGATAGACGCAAAGCGCTGGGACCCGCCGGCAGAGTCAACAGGCCGCGCTCAAAGGCCGACTGAGCCACCCGGTCGCGCAGGGCAGGGTCGCCTTGGTGGCTTCCAGGCTCATCCACAAAGTCAAGGCCGATCATTAAACCCCT
>CAYODT010000018.1:36585-43958 GCA_964402875.1 uncultured bacterium
CTCGAGCACCACCTGGCCAGCTCGCTCAGCCGGAGCACTGAAAGGCGGCCGGAACGGTGAGGGAAAAGGTATATGTACCACACCCGGAACCAAGGGGGCGAAGCCCTGCCGGTAACGGCTATTAGATGCAGTCAGGGACAAGGATCCCAAGGATCGCCCGTGGAAAGCGCCGGTAAACGCTATAACGTAAGGCCTACGTGTATGGTAGCGTGCGATCTTGAACGCAGCCTCTACACCCTCTGTTCCGGAGTTTCCGAAATACGCACGGTAGCCGCCACCAAGCTTCTCGTTGAGGCGCTCAGCCAAGGCAATAGGAGATTCGTGGGCAAAATCCGAGAAGCACATATGCGAGAAGGTACCCGCTTGGCGGCTCACGGCTTCCACCACCCTGGGGTGGGCGTGCCCGGTGGTGTTCACAGCGATACCAGCCATGAAATCCAGGAAGGTGTTTCCGTCCACATCCTGCACAAACATTCCCTTGCCCGTCTGGGCCACAAATCCATACGGGCGACTGTATGTTGACGACATACGTGCAGCATCACGCTGCAGGATGGTCCGCGCCTTAGGGCCGGGCAGCTCGGTTCGGATATCCGGCTTGACAACTGTATTCATCTCGGGTCTCCTTATATAGCAACTACACTCACTCTAACGCCGCCCATAAGAACTGAACACCCCCAAATACGGTAGGTTTCACTTCAAGGGAAGTCTCACATTTATACTGGAACACCAGGGGGCATGCGTGGAAGCAAAAGCTATTGTAGTGACATCCGGTAAGGGCGGGGTCGGCAAAACTACCACCACGGCCAACGTAGGGGCTGGCCTGGCCCGTATGGGAGAAAAGGTCGCCGTGATTGATGTGGACGTAGGCCTGCGCAATATGGACGTAGTCATGGGACTGGAAGGGCGGGTGGTCTTCGACCTGATCGACGTACTGGAAGGGCGCTGCAAACCCCGGCAGGCCCTGATTAGAGACAAGCGTATCGAAACACTCTATCTACTACCGGCGTCACAGACCAGGGACAAAGAATCACTGGACAGTGAGAAGTTTTCCATATTGGTTCAATACTTGATCGAGGAGGAAGGGTTCGACCGGGTATTAATCGATTCGCCCGCAGGCATCGAACGTGGTTTCCAAACCGCCTCTAACCCCGCACAAGGTGCTCTGATAGTAGTGAACCCCGAAGTCTCCTCGGTGCGTGACGCCGATCGGATCGTGGGTCTTTTGGAAGCCAAGGAGATCCGCGAGAATTATTTGGTTGTCAACCGCCTCAGGCCCGCTATGGTCAAGGCAGGCAATATGCTCTCGGTTGACGACATACTTGAGATTCTCGGTCTGAAGCTGATCGGCATCGTACCCGAAGACGAGCAAATCCTGATCTCCAGTAACGTAGGCGAGCCGGTGGCCTTCAAGCAACAGACTAACGCTGGGCGGGCCTTTGTGCACATCGCCCGCCGTATTCACGGTGAGGAGGTGGCCTTTGCAAACTCTCAGGATAAAAGTGGATTCCTGGCCTCTCTGCGGCGATGGTTTGGGGGTTCGTGATGTTCTGGCGTCGTAAGAAGAAGACCAAAGATCAACTGAAAGAGCGGCTCAAGTTGGTGCTCGCCTATGACCGGGCACAACTACCGCCCGGCAAAATCGAACAGTTAAAGGAGGACCTTATCGAAGTACTCTCCCGCTACTTTCCCGCCGAAAGCGAGGGGGCTAATGTGCAGCTCGAGCAGCGCGGGGAACGAGTGGTATTAGTGGCCGATATCCCTGTTCGTTCATGATCAGACTACGGTGGGCCCAACAGTATGACTGGAGCTTGGCGCTGCTGGGCTTGGTGATCGCCGCAGCCGGTTTGGTAATTCTGATCAGTGCCGCCCCGGATCCTCGTCTGTGGAAGATTCAGTTGGTCTGGCTGGGCGTCGCACTGGCCTTGGCGACCGCCCTGCATCTCTTTTCACGCCGGCGCACCCTAAGCTGGGCTTACCCGCTCTATGGGATTTCGCTGGTCTTGCTGGTTGGTGTTCTGATACTGGGCAATCAGGTAAACGGTGCAAGGGCTTGGTTCGTTTTGGGACCCTTGCACTTCCAACCCTCCGAGCTGGCCAAGATCGCGGTGATCTTGGCCATGGCTCGTCTGATGAAAGATCGTAGGCTGTTACAGGTCTGGGACTACTTTCCACCGCTGCTGCTGGCCGCGCCACCGATCGTGCTCACCATGCTCGAGCCCGATCTGGGCGGCGCCATGATTATGACGGTAGCAGTACTGGGCATCCTGTTTATTCGCGGCCTGCCCACCAGGCATATGCTGGTGGGCCTGGGTTTGGTGGTGATTCTGGTGCCCACGGTGGTCTGGCCCCATCTGAAGCCTTATCAGCAGGAGAGGGTTCTGATCATGCTGAATCCTTCGCGCGATCCCCTGGGTGCGGGGTTCCAGGTGATGCAGTCGACGATTGCCATCGGCTCCGGGGGACTGGAAGGTAAGGGGTACGGACACGGTACCCAGTCACAACTAGGATTTATCCCCTTCCAGCCAACCGATTTTATCTTCGCAGTGTTAGCCGAAGAGCTAGGCTTCGTGGGCGCGGTGGGCCTGCTGCTTCTATACGCAGCCCTCTTCTACCGGCTGTCCGCTATGGCCCGGGAATGCTTGGAGATGGAAGACCGGATGGTGATCGGTGGAGTACTTTCCCTGTTGGCCTTCCAGGTACTGGTCAACGTCGGAGTTACGCTCGGTGTTGCACCGGTCACCGGGATCACCCTGCCCTTGATCAGCTACGGGGGCACCAGTTTGGTTATGACCTTCATCGTGTTAAGCCTGGTCCTTCTAATCCACCGGGATCGCTTCGCCGACCGATAGATTAACGAAATCGCCGCTCTCGACCTCGGCCGGGAGCGGCGTTCCACTTACATAATTGACCTATCTAGCGTCCAGATTCATATAAGGGAGATCAAGATCTCCAATAAAACGTGCCTTGGGCCTGAGTAGCCGGTTGTCGGTGGCATTGTATTCGAGGATATGCGCAGTCCAGCCGGACATACGTGCCACGGCAAAGATAGGCGTGAAGAACTCGGTGGGTATACCGAGATCACTGTAAACCACACCAGAGAAGAAGTCCACGTTAGGGTATATTCCTCGTGGGATCAGCTTCTCACCCGCGACCCTCTCCACAGTGGTAAGGATCTCATACTCCTCGGAGCGGCCATGCGCCTTAACAACCACCTCCGCATACTTCTTGAGGATCACCGCACGGGGGTCCAGGGCCTTATACACTCGGTGGCCCATCCCCATGATCCGCTCTTTATTAGCCATCTTCTCTTCGGCCCAGCCAGCGGCCTTATCCGGACTGCCAATCTCCTTCACGAAGTGCATCACCGCTTCGTTAGCACCCCCGTGACGCGGGCCTTTCAGCGCTCCAACGGCGGCGGTAATCGAAGAGTAGATGTCGGAGGAGGTGGAGTCCGCCGCCAACCCGGTGAAGGTCGAGGCGTTCATACCGTGTTCGGCATGGAGAACCAGCGCTACATCAAATAGTTTAGCCTGCTCTTTACTGGGCTCTTCACCACTCAGCATGTACAGGAGGTTGGCTGCAAAGGATAAGTTGGAGCGGGGAGCAAGAGGCTTCTCCCCCCGGCGGTAGCGAATCAATGCCGCCACTATGGTAGCTGTTTTTCCGATCAGACTGATACTCTTATCGTACAAACCCTCTTCGCCTACGTCCTCGGCCTCGGCATCCAACATGCCTAGCTGGCTGATTGCAGTGCGCAATGCGGACATGGGATGGGTGTCTTTAGAGTAGTGCGACATGGTATCCAGCAGGCCCTCAGGAAGGGTTCGCTGTTCCACCAACTGCGCCTTGAAGATTTCGAGCTCCCGGCGGTTCGGTAGGCGCTGCTTTAACAGTAAATAGGAGACTTCCTCGAAGCTACTATGCTCGGCTAGTACTTCTATAGGATATCCCAAGTACCACAGTTTACCCGCCTGCCCATCTATATAGGAAAGCTTGGTTTCGGTAAAAACCACGCCTTCCAAACCTCTGGCAATCCCATTATCACTCATGATCATCCTCCTTGTTATCCCGTTTGACCGGGTCCACAATTCAAACGTATCCTACCACCACTCAACCAGACGTCCTGCAGAACGTTTGGTAGTCGATTAACCCTACCTGGGTAGGGCTATCACTACAAATCGGACAAATCTCGCGGCGAGCAAAGGAAAACTCTCTGAAGGAAGCGTCGAGAGCGTCGTAGACGAGCATACGCCCTGATAGCAGCCTGCCGATACCCAGCAGCAACTTGACGGCCTCGGCTGCCATGAGGCCTCCGATCACGCCGGGCAACACCCCTAGCACGCCGGCCTCGGCGCAACTCCGTACGCTTTCGGGCCGAGGAGGCTTAGGAAACAGACAACGGTAGCAAGGACCGCCCAGATGGTGAAAAACCGAGAGCTGTCCTTCGAAGCGGTGAATGGCCCCATGCACCAGCGGCTTATCCAACAATACCGCGGCATCATTGACCAGGTAACGCGTGGGAAAGTTATCGCTGGCGTCTACCACTAAGTTATGGGAAGCTAACAGCTCGAGCGCATTTGCGGACGATAGTTCTAAGTCGTACGCTTGCACTTCGATCTCTGGATTCATCACTGAGAGGCGCTCAGCAGCGGCGGTCGCCTTGGGCCGCCCCAGGTCCGGGGTGGTGAAGATAACCTGCCGCTGCAGATTCGAAAGTTCTACTCGGTCGTTGTCCACGATGGTGATCCGTCCTACCCCTACCGCCGCTAGATACATGAGAGCCGGAGCTCCAAGACCACCCGCACCAATCACCAAAACCGAACTTCGCTTCAAGCGGCGTTGGCCGTCTGCCCCAACCTCAGGAAGCAAGATATGCCTAGCGTAGCGGTCCAGCTCTTCACGGCTCCACATCAAACAACATCTCCTCACCTTGGGGCAAGATAAAAGCACGTGCGTATCCGTCGGCCAATCCCACAATCAGGTAAGGCAACCGCCAATAGGCCCTGACTTTGTCGGTAGCACTAGGTCTGGCCGTACCGGTGGGATGGGAGTGATACAGGGCCACCACCTCGTCCCCATCCTGCTCAATATGGTAGAGGGCCCTCACCAAGGTGGCCGGCTCGGCCTCGTAAGCCTTGCAGGGCGTGCGGCTAGCATTGGGCAGACGCAATGCCGACCAAGCTCGCCCATCGCGTCCCACCAGAAGACCCACACACTCCCAGGGTGCGGCCTCGCGGGCATGGACCCAAACCGCTTCCATAGCCGGATACCTAATCCTCAACATGCACCTCAGCTTACGCCGCGGCCACCAAGCGCCATAGCCGCCGCGTTTGTCCCGGGAGCAGAGGAATATACTAGAACACAATCTGGAGCTACGGGACCGAAGGAGGACTCAAATGACGCGTACGGTGGCATTTGTTGGACATAGTGGAAGCGGGAAAACCACACTGGCTGAGGCTCTCTTATATCAAACCGGAGGATCCGAGCGCCTTGGCAGGGTCGAAGAGGGATCGGCGGCCACCGACTATACCCCTGAGGAGCAGACCCACGGAATCTCGATCCGCACCGGCAGCCTATCGCTGAAGTGGCGGGAACACAACCTATTTGTGATGGATGCCCCCGGCTCTGCCGACTTCGTAGGTGAGATTCGCGGCGCGTTGACCGCCGCGGACAGCGCGGTGGTGGTCGTTTCGGCCCCGGACGGTGTGCAGATCGGTACCGAGCGCGCATGGACGGTGGCCGAGCGGCTCGAGCTGCCTCGGATGTTGGTGGTTACCAAGCTAGACCGGGGCGGCGATTTCTACGCCCTCCTCGACGACCTGCGTACCACGCTGGGCCCCATTCTGCCCATCCAGCTCCCCTGGATCGAAGATGGGCGCTGGGTCGGCCTGATCGACGTGTTGCACAATACCGCCTGTCGCTACGACGGCGGCAGTCAGGTCACCACACCGGTACCCAAGGAAGAATTCGAACGGTTACAGAAGTTCCGCCAGGAGGTGATTGAGGGCATCGTCGAAACCGATGAAGGCCTGCTCGAGCGCTACCTGGGCAATAAAGAACTGAGCAAGGCTTCCCTGGCTGGCGCCTTCCACACGGCAGTACGGCGTGGACTGCTATACCCGGTCGCTATCGCCTCAGGCATCAGCATGATCGGGCTCGCACCACTTATGGACACCTTTATCGAGGCGCTGCCCTCCCCAGAGGAGCGCTTTGGTGAGGGGCCTACCCTGGCCAAGGTGTTCAAAGTACAGGTAGACCCCTATATGGGCCAAGTGGCCTACATACGTCTGTTCCGCGGCAACCTAAAGCCGGGCGACATCCTTAAAACGGAGGATGGTACGGTAAAGTTCACTCACCTTTACACCCCCAAGGGTAAGGAGCTGGTAGAGGTACAAAGCGCCGAAGCCGGCTTCATACTGACCCTACCCAAGACCGACAACCTGCACCGCGGAATGGGATTATGGATGGGCGAGCCCGAGGAAGTGCCGCGCACCCGCCTGCCCGAACCCACCAGCGTAGTAGCCATCTCCCCAGGAAGCCGTAATGACGATGCCAAACTAGGTGAAGCCCTAAAGAAGCTGCTGGAGGAAGATCCCAGCCTGAAGCTCGAGCGCCAGAGTGAAGTCGGCGAGATGCTGTTGTGGGGTATGGGTGATCTGCATCTGGAAGTAGCCAGGGAACGCTTGGTCGACTACGGGGTCAACGTGACTACGCACACTCCCACTATTCCCTATCGCGAGACTATCCACAAAAGTGCGGATGCCCAGGGTAAATATAAGAAGCAAACTGGTGGACACGGGCAGTACGGCGACGTACGTCTGAAGCTCTCACCGGCAGAAGGCTACGAGTTCAAATGGTCCATCACCGGCGGTACGATTCCCACTAAGTACAAGGAATCGGTGGAAAAGGGTGTTCTTGAGGCAGCCAAGAAGGGTGTGCTCGCCGGGTATCCAGTGATGGGCTTCAGGGTCAGTGTTTACCACGGCAGTTACCACGAAGTGGACTCGTCGGATATTGCCTTCCAGGTCGCCGGGGCTATGGCCTTCAAGAGTGCTATGCAGCAGGCCGGGCCCTATCTGCTGGAGCCGATTTATCGGATCAAGGTCTTCGCTCCGCATGACAAGCTGGGCGACATTCTTGCCGATCTCCAAGGGCGGCGCGGACGCATCCTGGGTATGGATACCGATGGCGCCTTACAAATCATCCAGGCCGAAGCGCCCCTGGCCGAGCTGCTGGAGTACAGCCGGACGCTAAGGAGCGTCACCGGTGGACAAGGCGCGTTCAGTATGGAATTCGCGCGCTACGCCGAGATGCCCACCACCGAGGCGGGAAAAGTCATGGCCAAGCGCACCCAGGAATCCACCTGAGTGTGG
>CAYODT010000019.1:0-1443 GCA_964402875.1 uncultured bacterium
CTATCCCACCCTCTTGGGTGGGTTTTTTGTTGGTTCGGGGGCGGGGGGTAGTGTATTATGTTATTTACGTACTGGAGGTCTTGTGGCCCTACAATATCTCTTCCTGGATATGAACGCCTTCTTTGCTTCGGTGGAGCAGAATGCGCGTCCCGAGCTGAGGGGCATGCCGATATGTGTAGCTCCGGTCATGGCGGAGACAACCTTCTGCATCTCAGCTAGCTATGAGGCCAAATCCTTTGGTGTACGCACGGGTACGCGGGTGAGTGACGCCCGCCGTATGTGCCCGGGCTTGCGGGTCGTGCAGGCCCGCCCGGAGTTGTATGTCCAGATACATAGGCAAATTCTGCAGGCGGCCGAGACGGTGCTGCCTATCGAGGCGGTTTTGTCGATCGATGAGATGATTTTTCGGCTCCTGCAGAACGAACGGGTGCCAGAGCGGGCTATGGGGTTGGGACGTGAGGTTAAAGAGGCAATATATGCGCATGTCGGGCCGCACCTGCACTGCTCGGTGGGTTTAGCGCCCAACCGTATGCTGGCTAAGGTAGCCGCCGAGATGCAGAAGCCTAACGGCCTGACGGTTTTACCGGCGTCCGACCTGCCCGGGCGGCTTTTTCCGTTGCGGCTTGTCGAACTGCCGGGAGTCGGACGCCGGATGGAGGCCCGGCTTCGTCGTTATGGGATATATACCGTCAGGCAGCTGGCGGATCTTTCCGTATCGGATCTAAGCCGTATCTGGGGGAGCGGCCTGGTGGGGCGGGCCTGGTGGCATAAGCTCAGGGGGCATGACATACCTGAGCCACAGGCGCACCGTGGTTCTATCAGTCACTCCCACGTACTTCCCCCGTTGGACCGCAACGAGGTTGGCGCTAAGACGGTTATGATCCGCTTGCTCCATAGGGTAGCAGCACGCTTACGACACGCCAACTACTGGACTACGCGGATAGGCCTGTATATTTCCCATGCGGTGATTCCCAATTGGGAGACTCATGTGCGTATACCTCCCTGTCAGGATACGCAAACTCTTATTCATGCCATACTACCCCTATGGGCCGAGCGCCCGACCGGTCCGCCGGTGAAAGTGAGTGTAGTTCTCGGCAATCTTATTCCCGGTCGTGATTTGTCACCACCACTCTTTGCAGGTGAGCGATCACGGCTGGAGCTAGCCCAGGCCATGGACCAGATCAACCTTAGGTATGGTCCCAAGGCGGTTTACTTCGCTGGGATGTACGAGGCTGCTACAGATGGGGAGCATCGTATTGCCTTCAATCATATTCCCGACCCCAGCATTCCCGGTGCCTGAGTGAGGGGCGCGTGGTCTTGGAGCCTAAAGCCGGGGCACGTATAAGTCGTAAGCGTCCTAGGTGCATAGATGGCCAAGCCGGTTTTACTACTCCAAGGCTCGAGGAGGCCGCTGGGAGGTGGGGACCACCAATGATCTCCCTG
>CAYODT010000019.1:1543-39836 GCA_964402875.1 uncultured bacterium
TACTCCAAGGCTCGAGGAGGCCGCTGGGAGGTGGGGACCACCAATGATCTCCCTGGTCTATCAATACGGGGGCGTCCACCACGGCCTTGGTTGGCAGGTCGGACAGTTCTTAATATCGGCACCATATTGGTGTGGTGAGCGGATCGTAGTTTCTTGTGATCGGATTCCCTGCGCTCCGATTTAACCCTTGCTAGGCCCCGAACCACGGTGGTGTACCCTATATTAAACGTACCCGTCTCGGCGGTTAGTACGGCTGCGGTTTTGTGAAGGCTAGTGTATAGAGCGGTACCCACGCGCTCCGTGTATGCTCAATACGATGATACGCGGTTTCATGGCCACTCTAAGCGGTACCCACCAGAAGACGCCGTAGACGTGGCGATGTGTGGAGGGGCGTAATAAAGTGTTGCCTCCTCGCAGGGCGGGTGTTCTTGAGCTGCGGGTTGGTTGGAGGATGATGTGAGCATTGCTTTATTGACCGACCTTTATGAATTGACCATGGGGAATTCCTATCTGCACCAGGGTCTGACTGGCAGAGCCACCTTCGATGTTTTCGTACGTACCCCGGTGCCACACCGGCGGTTTCTAGTATTTGTAGGTCTTGAGGCGGTTCTTGACTATCTGGAGAATCTACAATTTACGGAAGAAGATATTGGATTCTTGCGCACACAGGGGCTCTTCTCCGAGGATTTCCTGGAGTTGCTCAGTATGTTACGCTTTGAGGGTGAAGTTTGGGCTATGCCAGAGGGCACACTCTTTTTCCCCAATGAACCAGTACTCAGAGTGACAGCACCGCGGATTCAAGCTCAACTAATTGAGACCTTCGTGCTCAACGCGATAAACTATCAGACCGCGGTGGCCTCTAAGGCAGCCCGTATCCTATTGGCGGCGGGTCCTATGTCCTCGGTAGTGGACTACAGTCCCCGTCGTGATCATGGTGTGGATGCAGCGATGTATGCTGCGCGCAGTAGTTATCTGGTTGGATTCCACGGCAGCTCGAACGTTGAGGCTGGGCGGCGCTACGGGATTCCCCTAAGTGGTACGATGGCGCACGCTTACGTGATGAGTTTCTCCGACGAACTTGTGGCCTTCCGCGCCTTCGTCGGAGATCACCCGAGGCCGGTTTTGTTGATCGATACCTACGACACAATACGCGGTGCCGAGCATGCTGTTCGTGTGGCGCGGGAGCTTAGAGCCCAAGGCCGGGACCTAGCTGGGGTACGCCTCGACTCGGGCGAATTGGCCGGGTTGTCCTGTCGGGTGCGCGGCATACTTGATGAAGCTGGGTTTCCCGAGGTGGGCATCTTCACCTCCGGTGACCTGGATGAGTATCGGATCCAAACACTTCGCGCGGGTGGCGCATGTATTCAGGGGTATGGCGTAGGTACGCGGTTGGGGGTCTCCTGGGACGTACCGGCGCTGGGCGGCGTGTATAAATTGAGCGCAGACCACGAAGGCCCCAAGCTCAAGTTAAGTTCCGGCAAGACGACCTTGCCTGGTACTAAGCAGGTCTGGCGCACAGAGGACCGAGGTAGCATTGTGGATACCATTGGGTTGACCAGTGAGACTCTGGGTGGCCAGCCGCTATTGGAACGAGTGATGTACGGAGGCCAGCGGCAGGCGGCCGCAGTGAATTTAGTACGGATACGCGACAGGGTGCGGAGCTGGCTCTTCAGGCTGCCCGCGGAACTTGGCGAGGTGCGTGAAGAGGCTGCACCTGTTTATCCAGTACAGCTGAGCAAAGCGCTATCGGGACTCAGGCTCAGTCTCCAACGCACGTTTAAGTAGTGCGGTCGCTGCCTCTCTGGGGGATAGACGGCCCGCAACCACTGCTTCAACCTCTTGTTTACCGTTTTGGCTATGCACACGGCTCCAGGTCTGAATAATGTTCTGGATCTCGAAACGGGCCCTAGCCATACGCTGATCTTTGAGCAGGCTGTGCTTTTCGAGCATTTCCCGATGACTCAGAAGGGCCTTGAGCAGCTCCGGCGTACCCTTGCCTTCGGACGCGACGGCCGTAGTGATGGGGACGCGCCAATCGCCGGGATGTGCCGGGGCAAACTCCAGGGCGCTCCTTAGTTCGCGCACTAGCCGGGGTCCTCCGGGGAGATCGAACTTGTTAATTACGATAATATCGGCGATCTCCATAACGCCGGCTTTGAAAGCCTGGACCGAGTCTCCCGCGGCAGGCGTGAGTACCAGGATAGTGCTATCGGCCACACGAGTGATATCCACTTCGCTCTGGCCTACGCCCACTGTTTCGATTAGCACCCACTCGAAGCCGAAGGCCTCCAGCAGTCCAAGGGCACCTACCGTGGCCCCGGCCAGACCACCAAGCGCACCACGGCTAGCCATAGAGCGGATGAAGACGCCGGGGTCTTTGTGGTGTCGCATCATACGAATGCGGTCGCCTAGGATGGCACCGCCGGTGAATGCGCTGGAAGGATCTACTGCGAGCACCGCCACGGTCTCGCCGCGGGCCCGCAGGGTTTCGATTAAGTGGTCGGTGAGGGTGCTCTTGCCGGAGCCGGGGCTGCCGGTGATGCCCACCACCCGGGTGGGACCCCTGCCGCGTAGCCGTTCCCTAAGTTCCTGCGCGGCAGGGGTCCCGGTTTCCTGCCAAGTGATGGCCCTGGCTAGGGCCCTTTGGTCTTTGCTGACGAAGCGCGCGTAAAGGTCCATAATCCGTATTATCCTGCTTGCCGCGGGTTCAGGGATGCACAATGACCGGCACCAGAGCCCGCTCGAGCACCTCACGGGCTACCGAACCCATAAAACGATTCCGACGGCTTTTGCCGATGAAGACGGCATCCGCGCCGATTGCTCGGGCCTGTTCGCAAACCACCTTGGTGGGCTGGCCTCGGAGTAGCACCGGCGTAGCTCCCGCCTCGGCCGCGAGGGCATGCAAGCTTTGGGTGGTTCTTTGCAAAAAGGTCTGCTCGTGCTCCGATGACTGAGGCTCAAGTGCATGAATGGGTACCGGGGGTGTGGCGACGGATTCAATTACGTGCAGCAAGGTGATATCAGCTCCACTCCTATCCGCTAGGCGCCGTGCGAAGGCCAAGGTCCGCTTTGATGAACTAGCGAGGCCCGTGCTGACCAGGAGGCGTTTGAATGGGCGCACTTCGGCTTCGGCACGTACCACCGCCACGGGTTTATCGGTAAGCTCAATGACTCGCTCGGTGGTGGAACCCAATAGCCTGCTCGAGTAAAGTGTCCGCAGCGTGGGTTCGGAGGCGTACAGAAGCTCAAGTCGCCCATCCAACAGCTCTGCAAGGATTCGTGCCAGCGAGAGCGCTTTCTCCGAGGCATCCGAGAAATCCGTCGGGTGCAGAATCCTCACTCCGAACCTTCTATGGCGATACATTCGATCTCCACTAGCATATCCTTGGGCAACCGGGCTACTTCCACCGCCGCCCTGGCTGGGAATGGCTCATTAAGATAGGTTTGATAAACTTCATTGAAGGCCTGGAAATCGTCCAAGTCTTTCAAGTAGACGTTGACCTTGACCGCAGCTGGGAGGTCACTCCCGGCTGCACGCAGCACCGCCCGCAGGTTCTCGAGCGCCTGTTTGGCCTGGGTGTTGATGTCCGACCCGACCGCCTCACCCCTCGGTGTCAGCGGGAGCTGCCCCGAGACAAAGACGAAACCGCCTGCCCGTATAGCTTGGCTGTAAGGTCCGATGGCGGCTGGGGCTTGATTGGTGGTTACTTTGTGTATCTTTGCCACTCTAAACACCTCACTATCGTTGCAATAGTACTAGGATAACCATAATTATCAATATAATTAGTAGGATCGAGTCTAGATATCTTCGCCAGAAACTGGGTTTGGCTGGTGGGTTGTAAATATGCGTGGTCAGCGCTTCTGCATCGTTGCCCACGCGCAATGTGACCGGATCACCGGACTCTAGCGGCTGCGCATAGGCCCTGTACTCGGGGTTTTTGGGTACTTCCAGGACGTGCACCACCACCACGCTGATGTTGTCGGGACCACCCCACTCGTTGGCTAACTTCACCAGCCTCTCGGTGGCTTCCTTGGGAGTGGCTTGTTTTAATACCTCCTCCAGTACCTCGTCTTCCAGCACGCCGGAAAGCCCGTCGGAGCAAAGCATGAAGATATCGTCGGGTTTTACGCGCATCCCAATCAGGTCTACGCGTGCCTCGGGGAGTGAGCCCAAGGCATTTGTAATGACGTTACGCCAGCGGTGATTACGAGCTTCTTCCCTGGTCAGGAGTCCTTGGCGCATCCGCTCCGCTACCCAGGAATGGTCCTGTGTCAGTTGACATAATTTGCCTCCGCGCAGCAGGTAAGCCCGCGAGTCGCCGGCGTGCCCGATGAGTGCGTAGGGTAGGTCGAGAATCAAAACTGTTGCAGTGGTGCCCATCCCGCGCGACTCAGACCGCTGTCCAGCTTCGTAGATTGCGTGATTGGCCTGCTCGAGCGCCTCCAGTAGGCTGCTTGGCGAGATATCTGAGGTGCTGATGTGTTGCAGAGTCTGTTCCACGGCCAGCATCGAGGCCACTTCTCCGGTCCGGTGCCCGCCCATGCCGTCAGCGATAATGTATACTCCGCCCGCTTCAAGGTTTTTTTGACCGACTGTGTCTTCGTTGATCCGGCGCTTACGGCCCACGTGCGTCAGAACGGCCGCCTCGGCCGCCTCGGGGGGAGGCTGGCTGGACATGCCCTTAAGTATATTCCCAAAGGCCGCGGGTCGCGCATGATTCCTGCCCAGCGGTCTGATGCGAAAGCCCTACCCGGTCGGGCTTGTAGCGCGCATCACCCCTGATACGCATCTTGACAGCTTGGCTTACAGAGGTGTTAAGATTGGATTTGGAATAGCTTCCATAAGCACGCGTACCAGTATTTCTGCTGTGCTGGGCTATGTTACGGAACGTCAGGAGATTGCATGCGAGGTTATGTTTGAGAGGCTGGAATTCAGGCGAAGACGGCCGAATTCAAATGCGGATGAACGCTGTGTGATACCTGGATGATATACTTAGGCACATCTTAAGTGTTTCTTGTAGGGGAAGCGGGGTGATAGCCTCGACAGTGATCAAGACAGCAGGCTTATTCGGAATTGCTCATCGCGGTTTTTAGGTACGGAGGGCGGGTTTTCTCCCTCCAAGTAGAGAATCAGGGATGGAGGTAGTTGAATGAAGGTTGATAATTGGTTTAGAGGACTGCTATCGGCCGGGTTGCTGGCCGGTGCTGGGTTTGCCGGTGCCGGGTTGGCGGGTACGGCGATGGCGCAGGGCGTCACCCTGCATATCTCCTGTGGTGCCGTAGGCAACGAGCTCACCGCCTGTAAGCAGGAGAGTGAAGCCTGGGCCCAGCAGACCGGGAATACGGTCGTGGTGGTTTCCACACCCAACTCGAGCAGCGACCGCTTGGCGCTCTACCAGCAGCAATTGGCGGCGCAGTCCTCGAGTATTGATGTCTACCAGATCGACGTGGTCTGGCCGGGTATTCTTGGGGACTACTTCATTAACCTAAAGAAGTACATCCCCGAGTCGGATATCCAGCAATTCTTCCCTCGCATCATTGCCAACAACACTGTGGGGGGCAAGTTTGTGGCCATGCCTTGGTTTACCGATGCGGGCCTGTTGTTCTACCGCACGGACCTCTTGAAGAAGTACGGCTACACTGCGCCGCCGCAGACCTGGACGCAACTCACCGCGATGGCTAAGACCATCCAAGCAGGCCAGCGCAAGGCCGGTAACTCCAGCTTCTGGGGATTCGTCTGGCAGGGTAATGCCTACGAGGGTTTGACCTGTGACGCGCTGGAATGGGTCAACTCCTACGGCGGCGGCGGCATCGTCAACAGCAATGGCGATATCACCATCAATAACCCCCAGGCGGTGGCTGCATTGAAAATGGCCGCCAGTTGGGTGGGGACTATCTCGCCTAAAGGTGTTACCGGTTACCAGGAAGAGGACTCGCGTGGTGTGTGGCAAGCTGGTAATGCGGCCTTTATGCGCAACTGGCCCTACGCCTACCAGCTGGGTGAGAGCGCTAACAGCCCTATTAAGGGCAAGTTTGACGTGGCTCCCCTACCTACAGGCTTGGGCGTGAGCGCGAAGCACGCCGACACTCTGGGCGGCTGGCAGCTTGCGGTTTCCCGCTTCTCCAAGAACCCCAAGGAGGCTGCCTCGCTAGTGCAGTACCTGACCAGCTACAAGGTGCAGCTCGAGCGGGCTACCCCACCCTATAGCTTCCTGCCTACTCGCCCTGCGGTGTACAAGGATCCGGCACTCGTTAACTCACCGAATGCGTTCATTGCTAAGCTATTGCCGGTCTTCGAGAACGCCGTTGCGCGCCCCTCGACCGTGACTAAGGATAAGTACAATCAGGTCTCGAGCGCCTTCTGGACTGCAACCCACAACGTGCTCACCGGGCAGCAGAATGCTTCGGCAGCGCTTCAGAGTTTGGCGTTCCAACTCAAGCGCATCAAAGGCACCGGCTGGTAGCCCTTATCGGTCTCCTCCCCGCCACATGCGGGGAGGAGATTTATTGTTTTTGACCTTGACTATCTCTCTATCCTTACCTGGGGGCCCGGGTGGGCTTTTATTTTTTAAAGCAAAAGGGGGAGTATGAAAGGCGCAAGTCTTCAATCCCGAAGAGCGCATACTGCCTGGATGTTGCTGTTGCCTAGTATTGTCGTCTTGGTGCTGGTGGCTGGATATCCCTTGTTTCGCACTATAGAGTTGGGATTCTCGCAGACCAGTATTTTAAAATTTCCCCTACAGTCGATCCACGTGGGTTGGCGGAACTACGTTTATTTGATGCAGGATCCAACTTGGTGGCACTCGGTACGTAATACTGTGGTCTTCACGGTATTTTCGGTGGGGATTGAGACCCTGTTGGGTTTGGGGATTGCCTTACTGGTTAACGCCAACTTTGCCGGCCGGGGGCTTATGCGGGTAGCCATGCTGGTGCCGTGGGCCATTCCTACGGTGGTCTCGGCGCAGATGTGGCGCTGGATGTACAACGACGTATACGGCGTGTTAAACAGTATATTGATGCAAGTACATCTTATCCAACATCCGGTTGCCTGGCTGGCGGAGCCCAGCTTGGCTTTGCCGGCTATCATAGCAGTAGACGTATGGAAAACCACGCCCTTTATGGCGCTCTTGCTTTTGGCTGGGTTGCAGTCGATTCCTGGGGAGATGTATGAAGCCGCACGCGTGGACGGCGCCAATGCCCTGCAGCAGTTCTGGCGGATCACGCTGCCTTTGATCCGGCCGGCACTGCTTGTAGCCCTGATCTTCCGCACCCTGGATGCGCTTCGTGTTTTTGATGTGGTCTATGTGATGACCGGGACTACGCCCGCTACTGAAACTATGTCGGTATTTGCTAGGCAGCAGTTGGTTGATTTTGGTGCACTGGGGTACGGCTCGGCCGTATCGGTAATGATCTTTTTGATTATCGGTATATTTACTGCGGCGTACATGGTCGCCCTGCGAGTGGAGGTAGACTAGATGCGCAAGGGTCTCGGCCATTATCTGCTCCGGACGGCCTTTTGGATGCTGATCGTCGTTGTGCTGGTGTATCTGCTGTTTCCTTTCTTCTGGGCGATCTCTACGTCGCTTAAAAGCCAGAACCAATTGTTCCAGACACCTGTGGTTTACTGGCCGCCGCATCCGCGCTGGCATAACTACGTGGAGGTTTTCACACAGCAGCCCTTTGCGCGTAACCTGCTGAACTCGGCTATTGTGGCTGGTGGTACCACACTTTTATCCCTAGTTATTGGGAGCTTCGCGGCCTACGCACTGGGGCGGTTTCGTTTCATGGGTAAGCGGCCGATTTATTACACGATTCTTGCTGTCTCTATGTTTCCACAGATCAGTATTTTAGGTGGCATGTTCGTACTGATTCGCTTATTGGGGATCTACAATACTTGGTGGGGATTGATGCTTTCCTATATGGTCTTCACCCTGCCGTTCACGATCTGGATCCTTACCAGCTTCGTTCGAGAGATTCCCGGAGAGCTAGAGGAAGCAGCACTGGTAGATGGTGCCGGTCCACTACAGACGCTTTGGCATGTGCTGCTACCGGTCATGGCGCCCGGACTGGTTACGGCAGGATTGCTGGCCTTCATCCAGGCCTGGAATGAATTCCTCTTCGCACTTACTTTTACTGTCGACAACACTTCGCGCACGGTACCGGTAGCCATCGCTCTGTTTTCAGGAGCTAGTCAGTTCGAGCTGCCCTGGGCGCAGATTATGGCTGCCTCAGTGGTGGTTACACTGCCGCTGTTGGTCCTGGTACTCATATTCCAGCAGCGTATCGTTGCTGGGCTGACTGCCGGCGCCGTGAAGGGATGATCCTTGATCCTTTCCTGCGGTGAGGCGTTGATTGACATGACCCCGGCCTCCTGTGGGGGGGTGCCGGGGTTCATACCCAGACCGGGTGGATCGCTTCTAAACGTTGCCGTTGGCCTCGGCCGCCTGGGGGTGCCCGTAGGGTTCTTGGGGGGTATCTCGGGTGACTTCTTCGGTGATCAATTGCGTGCCCACCTGGAGAGCTCGAATGTGTATCTCACCTATGCGCTTGCCAGGCCGGAG
This sequence comes from uncultured bacterium, assembly GCA_964402875.1. Classification (GTDB taxonomy): domain Bacteria; phylum Deinococcota; class Deinococci; order Deinococcales; family Marinithermaceae; genus CAYODT01. The sequence continues at coordinate 10,105 of CAYODT010000019.1, forward strand.
CCTACGCCGATGGCTTTTGTGCAGCTTTTGGATAATGCTGAACCGGAGTATGCATTTTATATGGAGCGTACTGCCGATGCCTCCTGGAGCCTGGGTGATCTACCTCAACTCGACGGGCGGGTGGAGGGTTTGCATTTTGGGTCGCTTTCGCTGGTACGGCCGCCGGCCAGCGAGGCCCTGTGGACCCTGATGCGGCGCGAATACGGCCAGCGAGTGATAAGTCTCGATCCAAACGTACGTCCAAATCTCATTGCAAATCGAGAGGCCTATACGGCGCAGCTCGAGCGAGGCCTGGAATTTGTGGACTTGATCAAGGTGAGCCGTGCCGATCTGGCTTGGCTGTATCCTACTCAAGACCCTCTGGGAGTGGCGGCGTCTTGGACGGATACGAGCGAGAGCCCGGTGGTGGTGGTCACCATGGGTACGGATGGTGCTGTGGGCTTTGTTTCTGGGGTACCGGTACGGGTGAGCGGCCTACGGGTATCGGTGGTGGATACGATCGGTGCGGGAGATGCCTTCATGGCTGGGTTGTTAGCTATGCTCAGAGCGCTTGGCGTGTACCGGCCGCGGCTTTCGGAGTTGGGGACGGAAGTGCTCCGGCAGGCGATGGCTCACGCGGTGCGAGTCTCGGCTTTTACCTGCATGCGTGCGGGTGCGGATCCGCCCCGGGCCGCTGAGCTCTAGTGGTACGGATGGGGTTTCAGGTGGGAAGGGGGGCGGAGCGCCTACCGCTTTTTGCTTTGCGATAGAGTGGGCAACACGCCCCCAAGGCGCCCGAGGGCGGCAGGGGTATGCGTGGAGGGCCTCATGCATGAAATTCACTTTGACCGGTTTGAAATCGAAGACCAGAGCGTACGGCTCTATGGCGCATATTTTCAAGGCAGGATTCAGCGGCTGGCGGGTGCCTGGAGGGTTTTGCTTTGGCACCGCTTAGAGGACGATAAAAAGGGTAGTTGGGCAGTACTGCCGCAGGATACATTTACTGTCGATATCAGCCAGCAAGATGGAGGGTTGTTGCTTGACGGCGGTCAGGTATTGCCGCTCTGGCTCCAACTTTCGCCATTTGAGTTTCGCTTCGGTGACCTCTCAGCCGAAGGGGTTTTCCCGGAACGGTCGAATACGCTGAGTGTACCGGAGGCGACGCTCGAGCTGGCCACTGGCGAAGGCAACGCAATCCGTGAGACTAACGACGGCCTGCCGCTAGGTGCCGGCATGAACTTGGTGCTACGCGAGCCCGAAGGCCGGCAGTACTTTGGCCTGGGTGAGCGCACCGGTTTCCTTGACAAGAAGGGCCGAATCTGGACTAATTGGAACACTGACAGCCCCAGGCAGACCGAGCAAACCGATCCACTGTACCAATCCCATCCCTTCGTGATGGGGTACCAAGAGGGGCGGGCCTTCGGGCTCTATCTGGATGAAACTTGGCGCACTGTCTTCGACCTTGGCGCGACCGAGTCCAGTCGCAGTGTGCTGCACACTGATGGGCCTACTCTGGATCTCTACCTCATTACTGGACCAACCCCGAAAGAAGTTCTGAGGCACTACAGTGGACTGGTGGGCACTGCGCCCATGCCCCCACTATGGGCGCTGGGCGTCCACCAGAGCCGTTGGAGCTATCCAGACCAGGCCGCGATACGTGCGGTGGCCCGAGAGTATCGGGCGCGGGGCCTGCCGCTGGAAGCCATATGGATGGACATCGACTATATGGAGGGCTACAAAGTCTTCACCTACGACCGGGGCCGCTTTCCCAGGTTTGAGGCGCTCACCCGTGACCTGAAGGAGGAGGGTATAAGGACCGTAGTTATCGTGGACCCAGGGGTCAAGAAGGAAGCCGGTTATCCGGTGTACGAGTCAGGCCGGGAGTGGGGCGTGTACGTCGAGAATCGCCGCGGTGAGGACTTGGTGGGTGAGGTCTGGCCGTCTCCAGCCGTCTGGCCCGATTTTATCCGCAAAGAGGTGCGTGATTGGTGGGGTGAATGGCATCGCGTCTACACTGAAGCGGGCGTGGATGGCATATGGAACGATATGAACGAACCTTCCGCATTTAGTGTGGAGGGCCGGGCGGCACGCGAAATCGGTAAGACTCTGCCGCTGGGCGCTAAGCATGGTGCACTCTGGCACGCCGAGGCCCATAACGTCTACGCTCAGCAGATGTGCCGTGCCACATTCGAGGGGCTTCATACGTTGCGCCCCGAGCGGAGACCTTTCGTACTGACTCGGGCCGGATTTGCCGGAATTCAGCGCTACGCCTGGGTCTGGACCGGAGATAATTCCAGCCTATGGTCGCACCTGGAGATGTCCGTACCGATGATACTGAATCTGGGTCTCAGCGGGGTGCCATTCACGGGGGCGGATATCGGAGGATTCTCGGCCGATACTGACGGCGAATTACTGGCCCGCTGGAGCTGGCTGGGTGCTCTTTATCCCTTCATGCGCAACCATTCCGGAAAAGGTAGCCGGCGGCAAGAACCCTGGGCTTTTGGAGAATTGGTTCTTGGACAGGTTAGGAAGGCGCTCGAGTTCCGCTATCGGCTGCTCCCATACCTGTACACCCTGGCCTACGAGGCTAGCCAAGAGGGGCTCCCGCCTATGCGCCCGCTGGTTTTGGAGTTCCCTGAGGACGCTGAGGCGGCGCTGGTATTCGACCAATTTATGCTGGGCGATGCCCTACTGGCCGCACCTGTGCTGCGCCCCCACCAGACCCATCGTTTAGTCAGACTGCCGGATGGCGCCTGGCGGGATTGGTGGAACGGAGAGATCCACGAAGGCATGCGCTGGTTGCCGGCCTACGCGCCGCTGGACGGAATCCCCTTGTTTCAGAAGGCCGGTTCGGCGGTGCCGTTGACCGAGCCCGCCTTGTTCACCACCCAGGCTTGGTGGTCCTCGCTGGACTGGCAGGTGGCGCTTGGGGACGAAATCCACGGTTGGGTCTACGAGGACGATGGCGAGGGCTACGCACCTGGCTTCATCAGTCATTTGCGCGGCGGCTACGACGGCCGGCGGCTAAGGCTCGCTTTTGAAGACGATGCCGCCCGTCCCAGAGAGCGGGTGACGGCGATTGTGCACGGTATTACTGAGCCCGGGCATAGTACCGTGCCGTACAGCTATCAGGGCGACACACTTACCATTGATCTATCCTCCGGTGCAGCTGAGCTCACTTGGTGAGAAGGGATAGTGGAAAGAGGCTCGTGCCGGCGAGCAAATAACCTTTGGTGGTTCTTCTTGGCAGTTTGGCGGTTGACCTTGAGACTAGCTACGCGGTTGAATGAGGCATGACTTCCAGGGAGGCCTACAATTGGTTAATTTCGCACCATACCGAGACCGCTTACCTCGCTTCCACGGAGGCATTGTTGGCCTGGGACCAGCGTACTCAAATACCCAGGGCCGGGCACGCGCACCGCGCAAAGCAGCTTGCCGCCCTGGCGAAGCTCCTACACCAGCGTGCTACCAATCCGCGGATCGGTGAATGCCTAGCGCAAGTGGAGGGCACGCCTCTGGACACGGATCCCTACTCGGTAGAGGTGGCTAATTCAAGGGAGTGGCGCCGCGCTTACGAAAGAGCCACGCGTATACCTGAGCGGCTGGCGGTAGGGCTGGCCGAGGCGGCTGCGGAGGGTGAACCGGCCTGGGCGGAGGCGCGGCCGCGGGGGGACTGGAAAGCATTCAAGCCGTACTTAGCCCGCCTGCTCTCACTTCGGAAAGAATATGCACAGATGCAGGAATTCGAAGGTGAGGCCTATGACGCCTTGCTCGAAGACTACGAGCCCCAGCAGACCACGGCGTTGCTCGAGCCAATCTTTAGTGAACTCCGTGCCGCATTGGTAGACCTGCTTAGGCGCATCAAGGAGGCCCCCGGAAAGCCTAGGGTCGAGCTGCTGCGCGGAGACTTCCCGAAGGTTAGGCAGGAGGCCATGATCAGGGAAGTCATAGCCCGTTTAGGTTATGACTTCGAGGGCGGCCGTCTTGATTCCACCGCCCACCCTTTCGAGATCAGTATTGGTCCCGGGGACGTGCGGATCACCACCCGCTACGACGAAAGCTTCTTCAACCCGGCGTTTTTCGGTACAATTCATGAGTCGGGGCACGCCATGTACGAGCAGGGGTTGCCCGCCAAGTACTGGGGCACACCGGCCGGTGAATCAGCAAGCCTGGGTATCCATGAATCACAGTCACGCATGTGGGAAAATATGGTGGCACGCAGTCTCGGTTTTTGGCAGTACTTCTACCCCCGGGCCTATGAGTTCTTTCCTGCGTTTGCGGACAGTGATCCGAGTGCGTTCGTATTTGCGGTAAACGCTGTGAAGCCAAGCCTGATCCGTGTAGAGGCTGACGAGGTGACCTACAATTTGCATATCATGGTGCGCTTCGAGCTCGAGCTGGCGCTCTTCCGGGGCGAGCTTTCGTTGGATGACCTGCCTGCCGCCTGGGACGAGAAGTACCGGGACTACCTGGGTGTTTCAGCCGACGGCGTGGCCAACGGTGTGATGCAGGACATCCACTGGGCCGGCGGTGCCTTCGGATACTTCCCTACCTATAGTCTAGGGAACCTCTATGCCGCGCAGTTATACAAAGCGGCGGAGTTAGAGTTGGGTGCGCTCGAGCCACAGTTCGCCAGCGGGGACTTCGCCCCGCTACTTGGCTGGCTAAGGCGAAATATCCACGCTCAGGGCCGCCGTTACCAGCCTGGCGAGTTGGTGCGCGTAGTGACTGGTGAGGAGCTGAACCCGGCCTACCTGATCGGCTATCTACGGCGCAAGTACAGCCAGCTCTACAGCCTGTGAACAGCGTCAATTAGGGCAGAGGAGGACGCTGGAGATGGTGTACAGCGGTATAACACAAGGCCCACCTCAGCATTCTAGGGAGGCTTCGATAATTACCCCTTTTGTTCTTAGGGCTTCCAGAGAGGGCTCAGCAGGAGTTGTACCGAGCCTGCGTGTTAGTTGTTAGCAGCCGCCGGACATGAGGATGAATACCTGACAACCCGTTGTCCTCACGTACGCTGCATAACCGTGCAAGGTAAAAGAGTGCGAATGCTGCGCTGAATTATGAGCCCATCCCGCTAAGTGAACTTGGTGCGGTTCGCTTCTCCAAGCCCCGATGTGCTTAGGTGGTCTATACCCTGTTCAGAATCCCGCGTTAGGACCGGCTTGGGCGGGTCAGCCCGGGTACCGCCTTAGCGATTACTGCAGCCGCCTTCCGAATGTCCTCCTCGGTGATTCCTAGGCCTAAGGAGAGACGGAGGGCGGCACTGGCTAAGATGGGTTCCCGTCCCATAGCAAGGAGCACCGCCGAGGGTTCGGCGCGGTTGGCGTGACAGGCTGAACCGGTGGAGCAGGCGACGCGATCTTGGATCTTTGCTAGCAACACCGCGGCATCTACTCCGGGAAAGCTCAGGTTGAGTGTATTAGGTAAGCGCTTACTAGGATGACCGTTCAGTATTACTTGGGGCAGGCGCTCCCGGATAAGCCGGTATAGCAGATCTCTTAGCCGACGGACCTGCTCCTGGTAGGTCCCGAGGCGTGAGGCCGCGAGTTCTGCGGCCTTCCCGAGGCCCACTAGGTAGGGAACGTTCTCCGTACCAGCGCGGAGCCCCCCTTCTTGCCCTGCCCCATGGATAAGTGACTCGAGCTGGACTCCTTTGTGGACGATGAGTGCCCCCACCCCTTTAGGTGTATAGAACTTATGCCCAGCCACGCTTAATAGGTCTACCCCTAGCTCTTCCACGTTCACCGGTATCTTACCCACCGCTTGTGCGGCGTCGGTATGTACCCAGACTCCCCGAGTATGAGCCACCGCTGCAATTTCCTGAATGGGTTGGAGTGTGCCCACCTCGTTGTTGGCCAGCATGATGCTGACCAGGATGGTCCGGTCCGTGATTGCCTCCGCTACTTGGCTCGGGTCCACCCGGCCGTACTCGTCCGTAGGCAGAATGGTCACGCGAAGACCCTGTTTCTTTAAGAAACGTAATGGCTCGTTGACCGAGGGGTGCTCTATCGCCGAGGTGACTACATGGTCTCCGCGGTCCCGCAGGGCGTGAGTGACCCCCTTAATCGCCAAGTTGTTGGCCTCACTGCCTCCACCGGTAAACCTCACCTCCTCTGGAAGGACGCCCAGAAGGGCAGCTAACTGCTCTCTGGCCGTCTTGACGGCCTCCCTAGCGCGCTGGCCATAAGCATGGTTACTCGAGGGATTACCGAAGTGTTCGCGTAGATAAGGCTCCATGGCCCCCGCCACCCCCGGGTCTAAAGGGGTGGTGGCATTGTAGTCTAAATAGATCGGCCCGGTCATCCTGACTCCTTTAGTGACCTCTTGGCACGGCAACACCGAGAAGCAACCACCATATTTTAGTACCGCTGGCCATTTCAGTACCCTTCACGACTAGCTTGCTAGGAACCTATTAGGTGGAAGGTCCCCACTGCTCTGGATCGGGATTTGGTAAAGTGCCTCTACTGGGGTAATCCAACTCGGTAGCCTGCACTGTCCCCGGCTTGGGAGAGCACTGATAACATCGCAAGTTCCTAGGTATCCGCCCGAGAGGAACTCTATTGACTGGGTCAGAATATTGGGCTCGGTATTGGGCTTGCTCGGTGTACCGGTTGCGTGCCTCTGCCGAAGGCCTTATCTGCCGGGGTAGGTTCGAGCCCTCCCAAGTGCAGGCAGCCCAAATCCGTCGTACATGAGACCCGCGCTGTGGTACAGGCTTATACCTAATACTACTCCGCCGCCTAAGGCCCAAGTGACCCCGTCTCCTGTAGCGTCGGCTAGGTTGATAGGTTCTTGGATGGTGAGCGGTTTAGGTAACAGCGAAACCAGTCGCGCAGCGTTTCACGAAGTGGGCCCAGGAGGTCAGTAGCCGCCCAGTGAGCCGCGGATCTTGGCGCGCCGCTCGGCCAGCTGGAAGAAGAGTATGCCTAGACCCAGGTATGCTAGTCCGTTCAACAGGGCGATGGCTAACTGCTCCAGACCCACGGGTATGCCGCGGGCCATCAGGTTGCGCAGCACACCTGCGCCGGGCGCCAGCGGTATGAAGTCGCCCAGGAGGCCCAGCGCACCATGCCAGTTCTCCACCGGGATCATAATCAAAAAGATTAGAAAAAACTGCGAGAGCTGCAGTAGGTTCTGAATACGCTTGAACAGCAGGGTAAGTCCGCCGAGTACGAACCCGAGTCCCCAAGTGGACAAGAGAACGGCGAGCACCGGCGGCAGCACTGCCAGGCTGAAGTCCAGGTGCCTTCCGGTAATCCATAGGATAACTACCATAACTAGTAAGATCAATCCGAATTGCAGCAGGAGATCGGCTACTACCCGTATAAAGAAGACCCGCGTGGCACTATAACACGACAGGAATACCTGCTCGAGGGTGCCGGTCTGTGCTTCGGCTTGTAGGGCCCAGCCCATGTTGGCCAAACCTATGAGCGCGAGGCTCCATAGCAGGTAACCCACGATAATAGCGTCCAGGCGGTCGCCAAACTGCGCGGTGGGGCCGGACATGTACTTGGCGCCCAGAAACAGCAGCAGAAAGATCACCGTGAAGGTAATCAACATAGTGATTGCCTCGCTGGGATAGCGCTTGAACATCACCCAACTGCGCTTAAGCTCGGCAAGAAATAAATCAAACACTACCGACCTCCTTAGGTGCTCGGATCAGCTTTAGAAAGATATCGGTCAGGTCGGCACGGTCCTGCTCGACGCGGACGATGGGCAGGGGTGCAAGCTGCCCGAGTAGCGTATAGAGCGCTTTGGGCTCTCCGATGAAGGTGATCGTGCCGTCGGGCAGCTGTTCGGCCCCCAAGGCCTGGATAGACCGGAGCTGCTCGATACGCGGTTCGGCGGCTAGTTCAATGTGGTACTGCCCGCCCGAAAAGCGCGACAATAGGGCGTCGGTATCGTCTTGGGCGATAATCTCGCCGTTGCGAATAATGGCTACACGGTGAGATAATTCCTGAGCCACGTCAAGCTGGTGGGTAGTGAGCAGCACAGCTCGCTGCTCCCTGGCGATCTCGCGAACCAGCACTTTAACTACATTGGCGGCCTCCACATCCAGACCCAGGGTGGGCTCGTCCAGGAGCAACAGCCGCGGGGCGTGTATCAGGCTCATGGCGATAGCCAGTTTCTGTTGCATGCCGCGGGAAAACTTCCCTACCACCGTATGAGCGTGGTCGGCAAGTGCAAAGCGCTCCAGGAATTCGTGCGCCCGCCTATGGGCCTCCCTACGGCTCATGCCTTTGAGTGCGGCGAAGTATTCCAGGTTCTCCAGTGCTGAAAGCCGCCAGTATAGATTGCGATTGCCCTCCAATACTGCGCCGAGTCCGGCCAGGGCCGCGGGATCAGTGTGCGGGTCCAGCCCCTCGATGCGCACGCTACCTGAGTCGGGGCGGATCAGCCCTGCAATCATCTTGACGGTAGTAGTTTTTCCGGCGCCATTCGGGCCTAAGAAGGCTAATACCTCACCGGCTTCCAGTTCTAGCGAAACGCCCTGGACTGCCTGCGCTGTTTTCTTCTGGGACCTGAAGGTCTTGTACAAGTTGTGCACCTCGAGTAGGGCCATACTACACCTCGCTAGTAGAGTGTAAACCCATATATTATATAATGTCAATGATTACCTAACAGACTGATCATCGGAGATAGAGATATTGGTGCGTAGACTCCAGTTGGGTATAGTCGCAGGCCTGGTGCTCTAGGTAGTACCAGCTCCGCGGCCGACTAGAGATCAACGCCCTCGGCGTTAGCCGTTGAGATGGCACAAACAGCAGCTTAGCCAGCTCTATGGCCGGACCTCCCTCGGCCTCATCAGGCTTGGGTATCTTGCCGTGATGGCGCGAAAGTACCCGGGTCCTTGCTCGTGCGGGTCGGTATCAGGAGCGGCGGGGGATAGTCTTCTCCAAACCCGTTGGTCCAACGGTCCATCTCTTTCTAAATACTTCCTCGAAGGTCGCGGCGTGCATCCATCCCCACTTGGCTGCGGGCGCTGCTTTTGGTCTGCCGGCCAGTCTACCCGAGCCGCGCCGATAGAATGGGACGATGAGGTTGCTTGCGTTGATTGCCCACGATAAGAAGAAGATCGACCTGATCAGCTTTGCAAAGGACCACCGTGCGACACTGACGCGTTACCCGCTGGTGGCTACGGGCACTACCGGCCGTCTGCTCAAAGAGAAGGTCGGCCTGAGGGTGGAAGCGCTGCAGTCTGGACCGCTGGGGGGCGATCTACAGATCGGTGCGCGGATCGCTGAGGACCGGATCTTGGCGGTAATCTTTTTCCGCGACCCGTTGACCGCTCAACCCCATGAGCCCGATGTTTCGGCGCTTATGCGCATCTGTGACGTGCATAATGTCCCGCTGGCTACCAATCTGGCGGCGGCGGAGGCGGTACTGGCTTGGATTGAGATAGGGAGATGATTAGGTCGCGTTCACCTTCTCCAGGTCCGTGCGGTGGACTCATATTGTGTAAGGCCTAGAAAAGCCGGCGGACGACGCGGAAGTGTGCTTTGTCAAAATTTATGGGTGTCAGACGCCCCCGAACTATGAGGATATCGAGGCCGAGTGTGTGGTGCCTGGCAGGGATATGGGTTCTCCCCGGCGAGGTAGCTTAGCCTATCTTCTCGATCACCGGCGCGGACCACTGCAACTTCCTCCATGACCAGGCGTACTTCGTGCTGGTACAGGTCGCTCAGGGTTGGTGATTTGCTATTTATAGCCCCATGAACGTCTCACGGATAGATCGAATTTGTTGTAGGCCTCTTCGTATTGTTCAGGAGCGTTTTGTTGTGGTTGTTTCGTGGGGATTGCGAGGGCTTGCAAGCTTGCTCACCTGGGCGCATCATCTATCGGGTCAAAGCGGGTCCGGATGAGCAAGTGGGGCTGCGGATCGGGGGTCCCGGCACCGGAGAGTGCTCGAGCAAGCTAGCTATGCCGTTCCCGGTGAAGATGGGCCCGCCATAAGCCAGCCGGTTCTGTACCGATCGAAACGGGGTAATCCGGGGACTGGGTGGTGAGGGTTAGGGGGCGCTACTCGACTTAGGTCTACGCGCTGGGGGTGCGGCCCGTACGGAAGTAGACCGAGGCGATACGTTGGTGCATGAAAGTGTCCAGATATAGGTTGATTGTGTTATCCTTCGTGAACTAGAGCCAGACCATGTGGATCATAGCTGAATCCAGGTAAAATAAGACCAAGAAGACGGTACCGGGTGTGCTCACTAACCTCTGGGACTGGGTGGGGTGACAGGTATGCATCGTGTGGAGATTATCGGCGTGGGTAGCGAGTTACTTTGGGGCTATACCCTAGATACCAACACAGCGGAGATTGCACAAAGTCTCCGGCGCTACGTGGTTCGCGTGGTGCAGAGCCTCCGGGTGGCCGATGAATTAGATGCATTGACCCAGGCGGTACGGGAGGCCCTTGCGCGGGCCGAATTGGTGGTTCTGACCGGGGGCCTAGGTCCCACTCCCGACGATATCACCCGCGAGGCGGTGGCACGAGTGTTTTCGTCGCGGCTCGAGCTGGACAAAGGAGCCCTCTCGACTATTGAATCCTTTTTCGAAACCCGGGGCCTGACTATGCCCGAGGCCAATCGCAAACAGGCTATGCGCATCCCTGCCGCAGAGCTGCTGCCCAACCCTCGTGGGACTGCCCCGGGCTGGTGGGTACACCAAGGTAGCCGGAGTGTAGTGTTGTTGCCGGGACCGCCCGACGAGTGGCGTCCTATGTGGACTAAACTGCTGCCCGAACTGGGTATGGAACCCCTCTCTCGCTTCGAACGAATATTTAAGACCTTCGGTACAGGGGAATCCCAGCTTGTAGAGCGCTTGGGGCCGCTGTTTGTGCGCGACGATCCCGAGGTGGGTATGTATGCTAAGCCCCACGGTGTCGAGGTAGTGGTGAGCGGCACCGACCCGGCTTCCGCTGCCGAGCTGGCCGAGCGCGTGGCCGAGGCGCTTTCACCGTTGGTATGGGGAGAGGCCCAAGATACCCTGCCGGGTGTGGTGGTGCGCCGGCTGCGCGAACGCGGGCATACTATTGCGACTATGGAGTCCTTGACCGGCGGGTTGATATGCTCGCTTCTTACCGATGTACCAGGTGCTTCGAAGGCGGTGCTGGGGGGAGTGGTATCGTATACCCTGGGCGCCAAGTCCCGTTTTGGCGTGGACATGGAGCGTTTGAGTCAGTATGGTGCGGTTTCGGTCGAAACTGCAGTAGCGATGGCTGAAATCGCTAGAGAGATACTGGGAGCTGATTATGGTCTTTCCACCACCGGCGTAGCTGGGCCGGACCAGCTGGATGGTGAACCGATCGGCACGGTTTTTACGGCGCTCTCTACGCCTGGAGGGCCTCTGGTCAAACGGTGGCACTTTGCGCCCGGGTCGCGCGAGGTAGTAAAGCGTAGGTCGGCCTACGCGGCGTTGGGTCTGTACTGGAGACACACTTGAGACTTTTTTTTGCCACCCCTCTGCCTGTTGAGGCCACCAGTATTCTGAAGGTGGCATGTGAGGGCCTGAAGACGGGGTGGAAACTGATGCCACCGGAACAAATGCATGTGACCCTACTCTTTTTGGGAGAGGTCTCAGCCGGTGCCCTACCTGAGTTGAGAGAGGCGGGCCGCGCAGCCGTGAAGGCCGTCCCGTCCTTCACGGCCAGGCTGGGGGGAACCGGTTATTTCCCGCCGCTAGGCCGGCCCAGGGTGTGGTTTGCCCGGGCGGAGGGCGAGGGCTTTGAGCCCTTAGCTATGTCCCTGCGTACATCGCTACCCAGCTTCGATATGGGTGAAAGATTTAAGGCGCATATTACGCTGGCTCGCCGTAAGTCTCCGGCACCCCGTGTCGGACCCCTACTGTTCAATCAACCCTTCGAAGTACGGGAATTTAGCTTGATCGAGTCCCACCTAGAGGCCGGTGGGGCGGTGCATAGAACGTTGGAATATTTCCCTCTTAGAGGAGAGTGATATCTAGTGGAAAAAGACCTACAAAATGGACAGGACCGGCAGAGAGCTATTGCCGGTGCTATGAAGCAGATCGAAAAGCAGTTTGGCAAGGGTGCCATCATGCGACTGGGTGAAGCTCCTCGGCAGCAAGTAGACGTCGTCCCCACCGGGAGCTTGGCGCTCGATTTGGCGTTGGGTGTGGGTGGCGTGCCCAGGGGCCGAGTTGTAGAGATCTACGGTCCCGAGTCGGGCGGGAAGACCACACTGGCACTTTCTATCGTGGCTCAGGTGCAGAAGATGGGCGGGACGGCGGCTTTCGTAGACGTAGAGCACGCCCTTGATCCGACCTATGCAAGGGCGCTGGGTGTCGATATAGACGATCTGCTACTTTCCCAGCCGGATATGGGCGAGCAGGCCTTGGAGATCGTCGAGCTGTTAGTTCGCTCGGGCGCGATCGATGTGGTGGTGATCGATTCAGTCGCGGCCCTGGTGCCCAGGGCTGAGATCGAGGGCGAGATGGGTGACGCGCACGTAGGGCTGCAGGCACGGCTTATGAGCCAAGCACTACGCAAACTTACCGCAGTCTTAGCCAAGAGTAATACCATAGCGCTGTTCATCAATCAGCTCCGTGAAAAGGTGGGAGTGATGTACGGTAACCCCGAGATTACCCCCGGCGGGCGGGCACTGAAATTCTACGCTTCGGTTCGCCTGGACGTGCGGAGAATAGGTAAGCCCATCATGCAGGGCAACGACGCAATTGCCAACCGGGTAAGGGTGAAGGTTACCAAGAACAAGGTGGCGCCTCCCTTCCGGGAAGCTGAGGTTGAGCTGTACTACGGAAGGGGCATTGATGCCATGGTTGACTTGGTGACTGTGGCGGTGTCGTCCGAGGTCATTCAGAAATCCGGATCATGGCTATCGTACCAGGATAACCGCTTGGGTCAGGGTAAGGAAAAGGCGGCTGACTTCTTGCGTGAGCGCCCCGAGATGGCGTCTGAGATTCGCGCCAAGGTGTTGACCTCACAACGCCCTGCGGCGGGATCGCGTGTTGTTGGTGCTAAAGAGGCCGGTTCACCAGAGACCGGTTCACCAAGGGAAGCCTAGGAGACGGCGATGTTTACAGAAGCATTGCTGATTGTTCTGGCTGTGTTGTTGGTGGCGTTGCTGGTCATGCAGTGGCACCGCGGAGGCACAGATAACTCCGCGCTTCTCGGTGAGGTTGAGCGGCTCCGTGCCAAGGCGGAGTCAGAGACACGTGAGTTGGGTGTCAAGGCTCAGGAAGAGGCTTCAAGAACGCTGGAAGCGGCACGCCGGGAGGCTAAAGAATTACTCGATATTGCCCGCCGGGAGACAGAGGCTGCCCGGCAAGAGGCCCGCGCGCTTCGGGAGCGGGCTGAAACCGAGGGTGAGCGAATTCGCCGCGAGGGCGAGGCACAGGTTGAGAAGCGTATACAAGATGAACGATCCCGCTTGTTTGATGAACTAGGGCGGGACCGTGAGCGGCTCGAGCGAGAGTGGGAGAATATCCGCACCGAGCGCGAGGAGATGAAGCGCCAAGACGAGCGGATAGTGCGCCGCGGCGAGCTGCTGGACGCGCGGGCGCTGCGGCTCGACGAGACCGAGGAACGCTTAGACCTGTACGAGCGGGAGCTGCGCCAGCAGGAACAGGTTATTGCGGGACAGGAACGCGAGGTGGGCCTCAGGCTCGAGCGGGTCTCCGGACTTTCGCGTGAGCAGGCCAAGGCGCTGATCCTGGAGAAGTTGGACGGAGAACTTGAGGAAGAAAAGGCTATTCGTATCAAGGTGGCGATGGAACGGACCAGGGCGGAGGTCAAGCGGCAGGCCCAGCAGCTGATTGCGCAGGCTGTACAGCGGCAGGCTAGTGAGACCGCCGCCCAACTTGCGGTGAGCGTGGTGCCGATTCCCTCCGATGCCATGAAGGGGCGCATTATCGGCCGTGAGGGCCGGAATATCCGTACCTTCGAATCCCTAACCGGTGTGGATCTGATCATTGACGATACCCCTGAGGCGGTGATCCTTTCATCCTTCAATCCCTTGCGGCGCGAGGTTGCCAAGATGGCCTTAGAGCAATTGGTAACCGATGGACGGATCCATCCCAGCCGTATTGAGGAAGTAGTCGAGAAGGCCAAGGACGAGATGAAACACTTCATCTACGAGCGCGGCGAGGAGGCTTCGCTGGAGGCCGGCGTAATCGGGCTGAAGCCGGGGCTGGTACAAATTATGGGTCGCATGCACTTCCGCAGTTCCTATGGGCAGAACGTGCTCAAGCACTCCATCCAGGTGGCGCATCTGAGTGGGATCCTGGCGGCGGAGCTGGGTTTTGATCCGGCTATGGGACGGCGGGCCGGCCTGCTGCACGATGTAGGCAAGTCGGTGGACCGGGAGATCGAGGGCACTCACGTGGAGATTGGTGTGGCTCTGGGTAGACGGTTCGGGGAAGCCCGGGAAGCGATCGATGCTATCGCTCATCACCATGATCCCGAGAATGGTGAGACGGTCTACTCGGTGCTGGTTTCGGCGGCCGACGCCATCAGTGCGGCCCGCCCCGGGGCGCGGAGGGAGTCTTTGGAAGAGTACATCAAGCGGCTCGAGCAGCTCGAGCAAGTAGCCCTCAGCTTTCCTGGTGTCGACCAAGCCTTCGCAGTACAGGCTGGTCGTGAGGTGCGGGTCATCGTCAAACCGGAAAAGGTCGGCGATGCACGCGCGGTTTTAATGGCCCACGAGATTGCCGGGCGTATTGAGCGCGATATAGAATATCCTGGACAGGTAGAAGTTACGGTGATACGCGAAACCCGTGCGGTCGAGTACGCGAAGTAGGGGAAGCCCCGTGGAACTTGGCGGTTCGGTACGGATTCACTGAATTCCCGGGGTTTTCGTTAGAATGAGGCGATATGTTTAGAGGCGAAGACATCGGGGTGGACCTGGGCACGGCCTCCGTGCTTATTTATGTGCGTCGAAGAGGCATTGTGCTGCGTGAACCATCGGTAATCGCGATGGTTCAGGGCAGTAAGGATGTAAAGGCTGTGGGCGTCGAGGCGTACAGGATGCTGGGCCGTACACCGGGCAACATCGTTGCGGTTCGTCCCATAAAAGACGGTGTGATCGCCGATTATACGCTGACCGAGCGGATGCTCACGCTCTTTCTAAAAAAGGTGCTTTCGCCGGTGGCACGGTTCTTCAAGCCGCAGGTCATGGTGGGTGTGCCTTCCGGTGTGACCGAGGTCGAGCGTCGAGCGGTGGTGCAGGCCCTGGTGGAAGCGGGTGCCAAGCGAGCTTTTTTGATTGAGGAGCCGCTTGCTGCGGCTATCGGTGCCGGTATCCAGATCGCCGAACCCACCGGCAACATGGTGGTTGATGTGGGTGGTGGTTCGACCGATATCGCGGTGATCTCTCTGGGGGGCATCGTGGGTTCGGAGTCCTTGCGTATTGCCGGTAACGAATTCGACGACTCGATTATCCGCTACATCCGCCGTACACATAACCTGTTGGTTGGTGAGCGTACTGCGGAGGAGATCAAGATTCGTATTGGAGCAGCTACGATCCGTAATGAGGAAGAGGATCACTTGGTAGCCGAGGTGCGTGGTCGTGACCTGATAAGTGGCCTGCCGCGTACGGCGGAAGTGACCACTGAGGATGTGGTGTCGGCCTTGTCCGAACCGCTCGAGAAGATCACTCTGGGGGTCTTGCGGGTGCTCGAGTCCACGCCGCCGGAACTGGTCTCGGATATCATCGACCGGGGGGTGCTGTTGACCGGCGGCGGCTCACTGCTGAAGCACTTTGATAGCTTGCTGCAGGAGGCAACCGGCGTGCCGGTGGTGGTGGCGGAGAATGCACTGGATGCCGTGGCTGTCGGAACCGGCAGGGCACTGGAGATGCTGCCGGTTCTTAGGTATACCCTGACCAGTTCTGATAGTGTGCTGAGGCATTGAGGTGTGGGCTTCGGAGATCGCACGTGTGTTGGGTGGCCGGTTGGTTGGTCCCGAGCGTGCGATACAGCGTTTGATGCCACCGGACCAGGCCGGATCGGACGATCTGGCTGCGGTTCGTTCGCCCCATCTGCTTGAGCTGGCCTCGGACAGGGGGGCGTCGCTGCTGTGCGATGAGGGGTTAGCGGTCCGTGAGGGAACTACCGCGGTTTTGCTACCCTCGGTTGAAGCGGCTTGGCCGCGGGTACTGGCGCTTTTTGAACACTCCGAAGCTCCGCCGCCCGGCGTACACCCTACCGCCCAGGTGGCGCCGACGGCCCATCTCGCCGAAGGGGTCTCGGTGGGGGCCTATGCGGTGATCGGTGCTGAGGTGGTGATCGAAGCTGAGGTGGTAGTGGGCCCCTTCGTATACCTGGGTCCGGGCGTGCATGTGGGGCGGGGAACGGTGTTTGAACCCCGTGTGGTACTGCATCTGGGCAGTATGGTGGGGGCTGGTTGCCGTATCATGAGCGGCGCGGTGATCGGTGCAGAGGGCTTTGGCTTTCGTAACGGCCGGCGACTTGCGCATACCGGCCGGGTGGTGCTTGAGGAGGGAGTCGAAATCGGTCCGCTGGCGGTGGTGGAGCGCGCGGTGGTGGGTGACGCGGTGATCGGTGCACAGAGCCGGATCGGGGGGGCTGTCTACGTGGGGCACAACGCCCGTATTGGCCGAGGAGCAATCCTGGTCAGCCAGACCGGCCTGGCCGGTAGTGTGGTCCTGGGTGACGGCGTAGTGCTGGCCGGACAGGTAGGGGTAGCCGATCATGTGACTATCGGCGCGCGCGCCCGGGTAGGGGCTAAGAGCGCCGTAACCAAGGATGTACCTCCTGGTGAGACCTGGCTCGGGTTCCCGGCCAGGCCGATACGCGAATACCTGCGGCGACTGGCGCTCGTGGGGCGATTTGCGGCTTGGTGGAAAAAGGAGCACGCGTGAAGATCTCGGGTGTGGGGCTGCACACCGGTCAACCGGCCACGGTGCGTTTCTTCCCATCGCAGGGGCCGGTGCGTTTTATACGGAAGAGTGTAGAGATCCCTGCCCTGGCGCCCTTCGTGGTGGATACTGCTCGCGCTACCGTACTTGGCCGGGAGGGCCAGCGTATTTCTACCGTGGAGCACCTGCTGGCGGCTTTGTGGTTAAAGCAAGTATGGACGGGTTGGACGATCGAGGTAGATGGTCCCGAGCTCCCTATCCTGGATGGCAGCGCACGCGAATGGTTGGCCTTGTTGTCTGAGGTGGCTCCTTCGCCGATACCCACACGCGAGTTCACGCGCCCGGTTCACGTGGAGGAGAAGCACAGCCGCTTGATGGCCGAGCGCGCCTCCACCTTCAGCTTGACGGTGTCAGTTATATTCGAGCATCCGCGGATCGGCTACCAGTCATTTGCGGCCCCCCCGGAACGGCTGGCCAAGGTGGCCGACGCCCGCACCTTCGGGTTTGCCCGCGAGGCGGAAGCTCTCAGGGCTGCGGGGCTGATCCAAGGAGCCTCTATGGAGAATGCGCTTGTCTATGGCGCATTGGCACCCTTAAATGAGCCCCGGGGGTTCGACGAACCCGTAAGGCATAAGGCTCTTGATTTTCTCGGAGACCTCTATCTTCTAGGTGCACCGATGACGGGGCGCTTCCGGGTGCACCGCGGATCGCACCGGTTGCACGTGAAACTGGTCGAGAAGATCGGGATGGAGGTGGTATGTCGGAATTGAAAGCGGGGGTGGTCGGGGTCGGTGTGATGGGCACCTACCACGCCCGAATCTACGCGGGTTTACCGGGCGTACGCTTGGTGGGCGTGGCTGATCCGAGCGCCAAGCGAAGAACGGCGCTCAGTGAAGAGCTCGAGGTTGTAGCCCACACGGACCCCCTAGCGATGGTTGGTGGGTTGGACGTAGTTACCATTGCCGCGCCGACTTCAAAGCATTTCGAGCTGGTGCGGGCCTACCTGAACGGCGGTGTACATGTACTGGTGGAGAAACCGATGGCCAGCGATCTGATCCAGGCTCAGGCCTTGGCTGCGCTCGCAGAGCAGCACGGTTTGATCTTGCAAGTGGGCCATATCATGCGTTTCTACCAAGCAGTAGAGGAACTGCCGCGACTGATCGACAGGCCCATTACTCTCGAGGCGCGCCGTATGTCCGGTACCCGGCGGATCCAGGATATAGGCGTCATTCTGGACCTCATGATTCACGACTTGGACCTATTTCTGCTGCTGCTTAAGTCTAGGCCTACTAGTTGGCATGTAGTGGGGTACCGCATCGGTGAGCATGAGGAGTTTGCACATGCAGTGCTCAATTTCCCCGGGGATGTTAAGGCCATGCTGACCGCCAGCCGCATCTCTCCCCTGGTCGAGCGCTCGCTCACTATCACTCAGCCACGGGAGGTGGTCAGGCTGGACTTCACCAAGGATCCCTACACCGAGATCTCGATCCACCGTGCGGTGGGCGAGACCAACGGCAAGAGCCAGATGCAGGTCGAGCGGACCTCCATCCAGAATGGGAATCCTCTTTACCGGGAAATCAAGCATTTTGCCGATCGCGTGCAGAAGGGCCTGGACCCGTTGGCGACCCTGGAGGATGATCTTCAGGCACTGGAGCTGGCCCTTACGCTACAGGACGCGCTCCTGGAGGTGGCTCGTGGATATCACTGAGATCATGAATATCCTTCCGCACCGCTACCCCTTCCTGCTGGTGGACCGGGTGCTGGAGGCTGATGACAAGCACTTTAAGGCTATTAAGAATGTTACCATTAATGAACCGCAGTTTGCTGGGCACTTCCCTGGCTATCCTCTAATGCCCGGGGTACTCATCCTGGAGTCTATGGCCCAGGGAGCCGTGGCCGTGGTGATCCACCGCCCGGAGTTTCGGGAAGGTGGGCTGGTTTTTCTGGTGGCGGTAGATGAGGCTCGCTTTAAGCGACCAGTACGTCCCGGGGACACTATGGTGCACGAGGGCGAGCTGATTAGCTACCGCCGAGGACTGGGTAAGGTGCGTGTAGAGACTAAAGTGGAGGGTCAACTGGTCGCCAGCGCCACGTTGACCTTTGTAGTGAGGGGAGAACAGTGATCAAGGTCCACCCTACCGCAGTGGTTTCCCCCAAGGCCGAGCTGGGTCAGGATGTGACCGTAGGTCCTTACGCAGTGATCGAAGATTACGTGGAAGTGGGCTCCGGCAGTGTATTGGGACCGCACGTGGTGCTACACAGCTTCTTACGTCTGGCCAGTCGCGTGCAGGTAGGGCCACACGCAGTGCTGGGCGGTGCCCCGCAAGACCTGAGCTTCGAACCCAAGGAAACCTGGGCGGAGATCGGTGAGGGCTGTGTGCTGCGGGAAGGGGTCACGGTACACCGGGCTACGCGGATGGATCGTCCCACGCGCGTGGGTGCCGGTGCCTATCTGATGGCCTACGCACATGTAGCACACGACTGCCAGGTGGGGCCTGGGGCTATTCTCACCAACAACGTAGGTCTCTCGGGCCATGTCGAGATAGGTGCAGGAGCCATTATGGGCGGCTTCAGCGGAGTGCACCAGTTCGTGCGCATCGGCGCAGGAGCCATGGTCGGTGGTTTATCCAAGGTAGCACAGGACGTGCTGCCCTATACCCTAGTCGAGGGTCACCCAGCGTTGCACTACCACTTGAACGTGGTGGGTCTGCGGCGCAAGGGCGTGGATAGAGAGCGGCGTGCGGTTCTTTCTCAGGCGTTTTTTCGGGTTCGCGCCTTTGGGCTTGAGGCCGAACTGAGTGATCTGGAGCCGATCCCGGAGCTGGCCGTTTTCGCAGCCTTTCTGGCTGGGCGAAGCGAGCGGGGGCTTTCAGGTTTCGTACACGGTTAGCGCGGATGGAAGTCATTATTCTCACCAACGGACCGGGCGAATTGTCCACCTGGGTACCGCCGGTTCTGAGCCGTATCAAGGACCGCTTCCCTGCTGCTGAGACTACACTCTATCTTCTCACCGACCAATTCTCCAGTGGGACAGAGCGCATCAAAGCCCAGCATTATGGGGTGCGCCGGCTGGGTAGCCGCGCAGGCTTCACACGGCGGCTCCTAGCCGGACGCTCAGTTGGTGAGGGGCGCATCCTCCAATTAGGTGGTGCCGTGCGTGACTTGATGCTCCTGAAGCGCGCTACCGGTTTCCCGGCCTATGCCTATAATTTCCATGGTCGAGGGTGGCGCAAAGGGCTCGACGGCTTGCTGGTGGACCGCGCAGCAGCGCGTGAGGAGGCCCTGGCTCGCGGGGCAGACCCAGCTCGTGTACACGTGGTGGGCAACCTAGTGGTGGACGCGCTGGGTAAGGCCCAGCCGCGCCATGACGGGGCGGACCTATTACTATTACCCGGCAGCCGCCCTTTCGCAGCGCGCTACATGCTAGGTTTTATGTTGCGGGTGGCTGAGCGGGTGATCGCAGTGCGTCCCAGGCTGCGGGTAGCTTGGCTGAGGAGCTCGCTGCTGCCAGAGGCGGTGGTTCAGCAAGCACTCTCGGGGACTCTTACCGAACAAATCGGCGGCGTGGGAGCCACGCTTCGTGGAGACCAGCTGAACACGGCTAATGGCCTCTTGGTGCGCGTGTTAGACGAGGGCGAGCATTACGGGGCGATGCTCGGGGCGAGAGCCGCCTTGACCATTCCGGGAACCAATACGCTCGAGTTGGCCCTCGCGGGTTTGCCGAGCGCGGTCTTACTTCCATTGCACCGGCCCGAGTTACTACCATTGGAGGGGCCAGCGCACTGGGTAGGGTTGCTGCCGGGGGTGGGTCCCTGGTTGAAGCGCCACATCGTGCTGGCCTTTGAGTCGCGTATCAAGCTGCTGGCTCTGCCAAATAGCTGGTTGGGGGAGATGGTCTTTCCTGAACTTCGTGGCCTATTTACGCCCGAGCAGGCCGCGGACACGGTATTGGAATTGCTTGAGCCCTCCCGGGTACGTGCGGTGCGCGAGGCGCTCTCGAGGCTTCCGGCTGATCCGGGTGCCGATGCGCTCATGAAGGTAGTGTTCCCATGAGTCTGAGGCAGCTATTTCGTCCTTATGGCTCCTGGGTCCTGTTGATCCTGCTGGTCTCGTTGGTGCCAGCGCTGGCACAAGCTTTTCTGGGCCCTTGGCTGGTGAAGCCTCTGTTTGACCAGGTGCTCGGTAAAGGCGATTTCTCCATGCTCACAAGCCTGCTGCTCCGAGGCCTTTTGCTGTTGGTCACGGTGGCAGTGGGCTTGCTCACTCAGGAGGTGCTGGTGGGATACTTATCTGCGCTGGTGCCCAAGGTGCTTCGTGAGCGTATTCAACTTCGGCTGCTGACCTCCGCCGAGCTATCGGCGCTTGTAGCTTCGCCAGCTGCACTTTCCGGCCGAGTCGTGGCTGATCTGGCCGAGATCGAATCCTTCGTGTTGTACGGGCTTGGTACTCTCCTGTCGCAGGGTACCACTCTGCTGGCTCTGGTGGCTATGCTGTTTGTCTTCTCTTGGCGGCTTAGCCTGGTTCTGCTGGTGGCTCTACCGATTATGGCGCTGATCTTTGCCTGGCTGGGCCGGATAGTAGCGCGTATCAGCCGCAGTACCCAAGCAGCCATTGAAGGGATGGCCGGTGAGATGGCCGAGGGGCTCACTCGCGTGGAGCTGGTACGGGCATTAGGACTTTCAGAGTACTCGGTGCGGCGGTTTGCTGCTACCAGCGAGCGTTTATTCAAGCTGGGCTTCCGCCGTGCAGCGGTAGCGGCGACTAATCTGCCGCTCTCACAGCTGGCGGTGGCGGCGATCGTTGGGGTGCTACTCTTTGTCGGGGTTCGCCAGGTCGAACAGGGGTTCATGAGTACCGGCGCACTGGTGGCTTACCTTACGCTCATGGGTATTGCTATCGCGCCCATCCAGATGCTTCCTCGGGTGTGGATGATCCTATCGCGGGGAGAGGGGGCTGCAGGACGGTTGCTCGAGCTTCTTTCACTACCATCCTCCCAGCCCGAGGGCTCCCTGGGTGGTCCAGTAAGAGGCCAGCTGAGCTTCGACCAGGTGCGTTTTACCTATCCTGCCGGTGATGAAGTGCTGCGCGGCCTCAACCTAGACGTCAACCCCGGCGAGTTGGTGGCCTTGGTCGGGCTTTCGGGCGCGGGTAAGAGCACCATACTCCGGCTGGCGTTGGGTTTGTACCCGCCCACTGGTGGGCGGGTACTTCTGGACGGGCGTAACCTGATGGAATACCGGCATAAGGTCCGTCAGGCAGCGTTAGCCTGGGTTCCCCAGGAACCCACCTTCTTCGCCGGGCCGCTTGAGGAGGTACTGGCAGCTATGGCCCCAAGCGCGGGGGCGAAAGAGATGCAGGAGATGATTGCGCACGTGGGGCTCTGGCCGGAGCTCACTGATGGATTACAAAGTTATCCGGGGAAGCTCTCAGTGGGCCAGCGGCAACGGCTGGCTATTGCGGCGGCTCTACTGCGGGGCGCACGGGTGTTGTTTTTTGACGAGATGACCAGTGCCCAAGACCCCCTAGCAGAGGGCAAGATCCTGCGAGCCATCGAGACGGCCCGCGAAGGGCGCAGCGTCTTGGTAGTGGCGCATCGGCTTTCGACCGTACGGCACGCCGACCGAATTTTGGTGCTCGAAGGCGGCGTCATTGTCGAGCAAGGTACCCACGACGAGTTATTGGCTCGTGGAGGCGCCTATACTCGCTTAGCTAGTGGGTTTAGCGCGTAGCCTGAGTTGGGGCGACACAAAGGGCCAGTTCAGCTCGCGTAGATCCGGCAATATACCTAGCTGGTCGGAGGACACCGTGCAGTTGCATGCCAGTGGATTTTTAGAGGGTGAAGGCTGCGGCTGGAGGAAGTCTGGTCATTCGGTGCTCAGCCGGACCGGTGGAATGTTCGGATAGGGGTCGGCTGGTGCCCCACCATGGCAAATGTTTTCACTACAGGGTAAGAGCAGTTCTGCGAGGGGATCTTACCAGGTGGCTCGGCTGGTGTGGGATGATGTGGATATTTATGGATGAGAGCTTTGGTGGCTTAATAGCTTATAAAGCCTACTGCTTGGGGCTATGAGAGCGATAGGCCAATTGGCCAATTGCAAGAGCCACGAAGGTCCTCTCTGGGCCAACGGGTGGGCGCTGTCTGTTGGGATAATCCCGAATGGGGGCATTTCCCGGCCTACTCGCGGCTCAGAGCCTGATTGAACAACTTGCCCCCTTTGTATCCTGCTGATTTCCACCCTGAGCTGCGAGTAGGCCTGCCCCCTTGGCGGCCGCCGAAACACCTTGTACCCCTCCGGGTGCGGGAATACTCTGGATATTTGACAATTCTGAGCATTGTGGCTAAGCACCGGAACCATTTGTCCTCGCCCAGTTCCAGCAAGGCTCTATACGGACCCAAATCGGGCCGGAGAAATAGATGAACAGCACGGCGTATGACAAAACCCAGACCTTAGTGTACCAACCTTAAATTGATGAGAATTCTGGTGTCCAACGACGACGGTATCTTCAGCCCCGGCTTAAAGAGCCTGGCAGAGGTGGCGGCTGAGTTCGGCGAAGTGCGGATCGTGGCTCCGGATGTGGAGCAGTCAGCTATGGGCCACGCTATCACTATTCAAAAGCCGCTGCATATCCACGCCACTCCTATCGGCGACTTCGAGGCCTACCGTGTGAGCGGAACTCCGGCCGACTGCGTGGCACTAGGCATCTACCATTTTGGCCCGGTAGATCTGGTTGTATCGGGTATCAACATAGGCTACAACCTGGGCAACGATATCTGGCACTCGGGCACGGTGGCGGCGGCCAAGCAGGCCAGTTTGTTGGGTATTGCTGCAGTGGCTTTCTCGGCACATACCGAGGCCCATAAGGATGAGCTGGCTCAGCTTTTGTCCTGGGTGCGTAGGGTGTTCGCACTGCTCATCAACGATTCCGCTGCGCGGCTGGTCAATGTAAACCTCCCAACCTACCCCAAGGGCCTGCTCTGGACGCGGCAGTCCGTGCGCCACTACGAGGGTCGAATCATTCCTGGCGAGGATCCTATGGGTCGTAAGCACTACTGGTTTGCTGCCCGCCCCGGGGCTCTACCCAACGAGGGGACCGATCGCTGGGCGGTGCAGCATGAGCTAATTTCGCTCACGCCGCTACGCCTTGACCTTACCGATGAGGCCCTGATCGAGGATGCTATGCGCCGAATGCCGGTTTCCGTCTGAGCACCACTGCAATCTTGGCTGGCTTCGTGGATACTAGGGCATGGAAGCCATGCGCAAGTGGGTGGGGCAGGCGCTGGGTGGGAGGATTGTCAAAACCCCCTTCCTTGATATTGAGACTCAGCACGAGTTATCTGTGTTGGTACGGCAGGCTGGTCTTGTGATCGAGTTCTTTCCGGGGCTTGTGGGAGCTGCCCGCAGAGCGGCGGTGGTGTTTGATGCGCAAACGCCAAGCGCCCCCGATCCAACCCAGGTGATCTTTCTGGTGCTGGAAGGTGATACAGTGGGCCCTCTGGAGCGAAAACTGCGATCTATGCAATCTTCGGGTGAACTCGGTGAGTGGCGGCCCGTTACAGGCGGGCTCCTACTGGCGGTGTTGCCGAGCGCGATTGCTCTGCTCGAGGGGGCTGGATTCAATTTGCAGTCCGTCGATGCAGCTATGTTGCAGCCGGTGCATGAAAAGCAGCGAATTGTGGTGGTACCTTCCCTCAGGGTTGACGTGGTAGGGGCCAAGGGTTTTGGTGTATCTCGCAGCTACTTCGTGCAAGGGGTCAAAGGGGCCAAGGTAAGGTTGCATGGCCGAGTCGCGAGACCGGGGGACGAGGTGCGCGAAGGTGACGAGCTGATTGCGGAAGGGCTCGGCTGGCTTAAGCTGATCAAGGTCCTCGGTGAGACCAAGCGAGGTAATTGGAAGCTCGAGCTCAGAAGTGGATACTAGCCGGGCTTTGCGACCTGCGTTCAACTGAGAATTACCTACGGGCTACAGTCCTCGAATCTCTAGCGTAAATATCCCAGCGCTCCCCGGGCAGTCTTACCGGAGCCGGTGCGCTTGTTGGGGTGTCTGACCGGCTGGATATTCGGTACCTTTGGGTTGCCGGACCTGGTTGCAAGGGTGAAGGCTAGATCTCCATTGACGTATGTTTCTAAGTTAAAGTCCTAAAACCAATTCCGTAATTTTTACTCCTCAAGATCTTCAAGCTTTTCTTCCACCGAGTGCACCTTAGCCAAAAGGCGCCCACTTTGACCCTTGCGGATATCGAACGTGGCTACTGCGTAGACCCGCTCGCAGTCGGGCTCGAGGACACCGTAGGCCTGTTCCAAGACGGCGAGCGCCTCGGCCATCGTGGCGGTCTCGAAGACCGTTCCCATAGCGGTAAGCTGGTGGGACACGCTAGATGTACGGATAGCCTTTAATATCCGAGCTACATAGGGGCTCACGCTCTCGCCCTTGTCGGTGGGAAACATGGCAAACTCGACCAGTACGGACATACCTAGAGCATAAGCCCTATCGGTGAGTGACCGTTTTTATATCAGTAGGTGTCCGTAGGAGTGAAAGCGGATTTTCCCCATAAGGGTCCGACGGCGTCAGTACACAGCAAAGGGATTTGGCTGCCAAAACCGAGGTCCCACGGGAGTTCGTAGTCTCATCGATGGGCCTCCCGGCAGGTACGGAAGGTTCTTATGCCAGTCCACATTGAGGCGCCGTGATAAAATGTTGGACAGGTAGCAAGCGATTGGATGCAAGGGGGCTAACACGCCTTCGGTGAGAAATCCCACAGCGCGCCATATGGGGTGGGGAACCGGGAAACCTCATCTTATGTGGATCAGTCCAATCACTATTAGCTGCCCTCAGGGATACGACGGGAGGAATCGATTGAGCGTGAGCACAAGGCCTAAGAAGAGCAAAACCAACACTGGCAACGAAACCTCCGGGATTGTAGGTGCAGTACGACCTACGGCATTCGATTGTTTCGCAGGGTGCGGCGGAATGACGGAAGGCTTTCGACAAGCAGGGTACCGCGTCGTAGGGGCCATCGAGATCGACCCGTACGCTGTAAAGGTCTATAGACTGAACCATCCTCGCGTGCGCGTCTGGCAGGATGATGTCAAGAGTGTTTCGGCTCAGTCTATTCTTAGAGCGCTAAAGCTGAGGAAAGGGGAACTGGACCTGCTCGGCGGTTGTCCGCCGTGCCAAGGATTCTCCACAATGCGAACTAGGAACGGAAAGCACCGTGTCCGTGACAAAAGAAATGATCTTATCTACGAGTTTCAGCGACTCGTGCTCGATCTGCTGCCAAGACACGTCATGTTGGAGAACGTTCCGCGTTTGATGAAGGACCAACGCTTCCGCAACTTCACCCAAGCGCTGGAAGATGCGGGATATAAACTGAAGGCAGAAGTACTGAACGTCGCCCATTACGGTGTGCCTCAACGCCGCAGACGCGTTGTCGTGGTCGCGAGTCGTGTCGGTGAACCATGTTTGGCGAGCAAGAGCGCAGCACTCTGCACTGTGCGACAAGCCATTGGCTCACTGGGGCCTGCTGGCAACAGTGGCGACCCACTGCATGACATGCCGGAAAAACGATCCGCCGTAGTTCGCGAGAGAATTCGGCAAATCCCAAAGAACGGCGGCGGACGTGAATCGTTACCTCGGCACCTAAGGCTTGAGTGCCACAAGAAGTCAGATGGGTTCAAGGATGTGTACGGTCGAATGGCGTGGGACGAACCTGCACCCACGATAACCACCGGATGCTTCAACCCGTCCAAAGGGCGCTTCCTGCACCCAGACGAGAACCGCGCCGTCACAATTCGCGAAGCTGCGCTCTTGCAGTCCTTTCCGCCATCGTACGAATTTCCCGTCGGATTGGGCAAGGTAAGGCTAGCCGAGATGATCGGGAATGCGCTACCTCCTGCGTTTATTCGCCTTCACGCTCAAGCACTGACAAAGGCTAAGCCATGAGTGATTCACCATTCGAGATGCGATTTGATCCCCGTACGATCAAGCACCTCGGTGTGCGAATGTACTCAACGTTGCCACCTGCGATTGCAGAAATCATCGCAAACGCGTATGACGCGGATGCGTCACAGGTTACGGTCATGCTTCGCGAAGATAACGGTAAGCCTGCTGAGATCACCGTCACCGATGACGGCGACGGTTTAACCCTGAACGAAATCAACGAGAAGTTTCTAGTGATCGGGCGAAACCGACGAGACGATGAGGGCGATAAGCCGTCGCCGAAATACGGTAGAAAGCGGATTGGCAAGAAGGGACTTGGCAAACTCGCACTGTTCGGGTTGGCTAAGACGATTACGATCACCACCCGCCGCAACGGAAAACGCAATGTATTCATTCTCGACTGGAACGACTTAAACAACTCTGATGGCGTCTACAAGCCGAGGGCCACAGAAGTTAATCAGCCTACGGATGAGCCGAACGGCACCACTGTTTCCCTGACGGGCCTAAAGCGAAAGTCGCCGGTCGACGCTGAGGGGCTTGCGGACAGCCTATCGCGCCTGCTCATTGTCGATGACACATTTGCTCTTATGATTGAGGCATCCAACGGTGACCGAATGGCGATTGACAACAATCGCAGGTACCGAACCTTCAATATCGAATTTGAATGGGATTGTTCGGACACCCAATTCGTACCTCAAGAGTCAGACTACTTCGGAAAACTTACGGGAACGTTGATGACAGCCGAGACGCCCATTGCGCCGGCCTCAGGCCTACGAGGGGTTACGCTGTTTTCGCGCCACAAGCTCGTCAATGCTCCAGAGTTCTTCTCTTCAAGCACGTCGAGCCATTTTTATCAGTACCTGACGGGGTGGATTAGTGTTGATTTCATTGACGATCTCGATGACGACGTCATTTCCACGAATCGCCAGTCACTCGACTGGGAGCATCCCGAGATGGCGGGGTTGCGGCTTTTTCTCGCAGGGATCGTGTCACAGGTGAACATAGATTGGCGGAAGAAACGAAAGAACAAGAAAGAAGATGAGCTGAGGGGGACGACAGGCATCGATACAGGGGTGTGGATGAACACTATGCCAGCCGATGTGAAGGCCAGCACCAGTCAGATTATCGAGAGCCTTGGCGGCGAAGACGCTCTTGAAAAATACACGCCCGTTATCAAGGCGCTTCATGACCTTGTTCCCGAGTATCCGCTGTTGCATTGGCGACACCTCCACGAAAAAGTTCGCGATAGAGTCAAAACATACTACAAGAACAACCAACTCGGGCACGCGGCGAGTGAAGGCGTGCAGATCTACTGCGAAATCATTCGCGAGCTCACGGACCTGACTCAAGATGGGAGGGCCTTAGTCGATCACGTATTCGGTGGTAAGCCTTTTGATAGCCTACCTCGTCTACAGCTCAACGACCTCGCCACGGACTCCAAGAAGAACATCCAGGAAGGGCAGGGGCATCTGTCGCGCGGCGTGATCACCGGCTTTCGTAATCCGATTTCACATGAGCCAATGGACTCGACGGTCCCCGCATTGTTTTCAGAACTCGACTGCTTGAATATCCTGAGTTTGGTCTCGTACTTGGTCACGCGACTTGATAACGCGACAGTAAATCCACCTGACCCGCAAAATGATGAAGAATGAGTCGGTTAGATTCGATAATCTCACCCGTGCCCAACGCTCAGCCTGCATGGCGTCTATCGGGGGCACCGATACGCGGCCGGAAATGGTCGTGCGTCGACTTGTCCATTCACTGGGCTATCGATACCGGCTACACCGCCGACAGCTTCCCGGGACGCCCGATCTCGTCCTAACTCGGTACCTGAGCGTCATCTTTGTACATGGGTGCTTCTGGCACATGCACTGCTGCAAACGTGGGAAGAGCACTCCGAGAACGAACGTGGAGTTCTGGCGAACAAAAAGGGAGAAGACCCGGATTCGAGATCGGCGCAACATTGCTGCTCTTCGCCGGACAGGTTGGCGGGTGCTCGTCGTCTGGGAATGCCAAACGCCCGATCACGCCATCCTTGCTGAACGCCTTAACGCCTTCATCAAGGGTGAGGAGGGATCGTCGTGCTGAAATCGGATCAACCGAATTGTGTGCCCTAACTTTGCCGTTCGATGCGAAGTCCGAAGATTGGTGGAGGAAGCGAAGGCGATCGTGGGGAGCGTTAGGAGGTGAATCATAAAAAGTAACAAGCGTAGGTTTGATTGATTTGTTGTAGTGGTTATTGTGGCTGTTTTCCTACGTTCTGCTGTACAAAACACATGAGCAGGTAACCCCATTCCGGGGGTTGATGTTCCCCTTAAGCAAATGCTAGGCGGTATTATGGCTAGGGCCATAACGAGCAAAGACGGTAGACTTAACTTCGACAACTTGAAACCGGGAGAATATGCATTTACGGATTGTACTATTGTTGGCTAAAGTAGTGGACCACAATTCCATCAGATCAAACCGGGCTTTTCGCACAGGGCCAGGAGGAATGGGAAAGAGTATATTATCGCGAAAAACTAAAGAACCGAAAATTCCGATTGCTGATACCGCTGCTAAAAGTCAGAGTATAGGGAGAATAAACGAAGTATGAGTATGGTACAAGAAGAATGAATGCCCTTTTTGCCTAAGACCACCGGTAGTTCACGCGTAACCGGCTAGTCGTTCGACCTGTCATTTTTACGAATTCTTGCCGATCTTGCTGTATAGCCGCTCCGACTCCTGATGCTCAACCACCGGTTTCGGGCCACAATTGCCCTCGAACAGGATCTTAGTCTACTCCCGAATCACTTTCTCCCACTCCTACTGACCGACCTATGCTGGGTGATCTCATCCCATGCTTCTGACCAATCTCGCTGATCGCCTTCACATCCTCCAGGGCTTCCAGTCCAACCTTCACCTTGAACTCAGGGCTAGTGGACCTTGCGTTTCCCGCTCTCACTCATCTTGATTATCCTCAGT
>CAYODT010000020.1:0-29808 GCA_964402875.1 uncultured bacterium
GAGGATATCAAAAGCCTAAGGCAGTCCGAGTCCAAGGTGGGCTTCATCAAGCGTACCCGGCACTTGGGCCAGTGGTTCGAGTCCCGGTGTAAATGAGGATGGAACTGTTCGGTACCAGAGACGGTGCTTGACCGTGAATCCGGCGCAAGAGGGCGGTTTCTGAATAACGTTTCCTGCTCGACACCTCAACCCGAGCTCCGGGCTTCTTGGTGGAATCCCATTCTACCTAAGAGGAGTGAGTCCTACCCCCAGCGCATGGCCCCAAGAGTTTATGGCACCTGTAAAACGGTCTTCCTGCCCCGGATTCTCGAACAGTCGTGTTGGCCTGGTCTCGTTCTTGATGGACGCCGCCTACCTACTTTGCACGCTCCCCGAACTTCACGGCATCTCTCTAGGCTTGCGGGGTATATCTAACCCGACGGTGTGGTTTAAATATTGAAATAGCTGCGGGCGGCTACAGCGTCGCGTGTCAGCTGGGCTTTCAGAGCCTCAAGATCTTCGAAGTGCTGCTCGGAACGAAGATACTTATGAAACGTGAGCCTCATGGCTTGCCCGTATAGCTGCCTAGAGAATCCAAATAGGTGAGCCTCGATCCGTCGCCCACCACCACCTACCGTAGGCCGGGTACCCACGTTGGCCATACCATGGTAGTTGCGTTTCAGCACATCGGCCATGACCGCGAATACACCTGGGGGCAGTACCTTGGCGGGCGAGACTTCCAGGTTGGCGGTGGGGAAACCGAGTAGGCGCCCACGGCGATCACCTTCCACTACCACTCCCCCTACGCTGTAGGGGCGACCCAGTAGATGACGGGCTTCTTCCACCTTACCTTGCTCGATCAGCACACGTACCTGGGAGCTCTTGACCGCCTGGCCCTGCAGCGAGAGCAAGGGTACAATCTCCACCGGAGCGACTTTAAGGAGATCTTCCGGAGCGCCTTCACGTCCTTTACCAAAGCGGAAGTCCGTGCCCACAAAAATCCGTTTAGCCTGCAGAGTACGCAGATCGTCCAAGAAGGCGTTTTTGCCGCGAGCGGCGAACTGGGCGTTGAAGGGCACGATCAAGGCAATATCAATGCCCAAGTCCTCTAACTGACTGATCTTCTCACTTAGTGTGGATAGCATACCTGCGCCACGCACGAAGACCTTGCTGGGCGGATCGAAGGTGTAGATCAGCAAAGCTTGTCCTGCTGTCCTGGCGGCATGCCGGGCATGTTGCAGTAAGTGGTGGTGCCCAAGGTGTAACCCGTCAAAACTGCCGATGGCTAGTACCTTGGGGCCACGTGGTGCATCGGTTGGATCATTGACCAGAATCATGAAGAAACCCCGAGTAGGTGAAACAGCGCCGCCACAGTAGGTGCGCTGGTCTGCAGCCGATCCTGGCCTGCAAGGTGCAGAACGTTTCCTGGCTCGAGCCACTCCAGCTGCAGATCCTCGTCGTTATCAGGCACACCGAAAGCTTGGTGCAGTTTGTCGACCTGAAACAGATGCAGCTTCTCGTCGCTGAACCCGGGACTTAGGTAGAACTGCGACAGCTGGACGAACCGGCCACCCAGACCGGCTTCCTCGGCTAACTCGCGCACCGCGGCCTCCTCGGGACGCTCGCCTTCCTCGATCAGCCCTGCGGGAATCTCCAGGGTTTCAGTACCCACGGCAGGACGATATTGGCGTACAAAAAGTACCTTGCCCTCCTTGGCAGCCAGTACGGCCACGGCATCTTTATGTTCGACAATCTCGAAGTGCTCACTCTCCAAGGCCAGGTTCAGGATTCTGCCACGATACAGATAACGTCGCTTCTCCACGGCATTCAGTATAGACATCGAGGCTGTATAATTTGGAGAATGCTGCTGCTTGGTGAAGCATATAGTATGACCGATCGGGGCTTGCTCGGGGCGGTGTACCTGGAAGGTGAGAAGGTGCGTGACTTGGGTGATGAGGCTACGTTGCGGGCGCGTTACCCCGTCGCTCACCGTGTTCGCGTGCAACGCATCACTCCTGGACTGGCGGATGCTCACGTACACCCCTTGTACTGGGGTGCGTCACTGGGGCAACTTGACTTGCATGGGGTGGATGATCCGCTGATTGCCGCCGGGCGCGTGCACCTGGCAGCGGCCGGCTTGCCGCCCGACCACTGGGTGATCGGCCACGGCTACTTGTTCGAATCCCGGCCTGACCGAATCCTTCTCGAGCAGGCCGCGCCACAGCACCCGGTATTTCTGACCTGCCGTGACTTGCACTCGGCCTGGGTGAACCGCCGCGCTTTAGAGCTAGCGGGTCTGTGGAGCGAAGCGGCTTCTTTTGAAGACCCACAGATCTTGCGCGGCACCGACGGGACACCTAACGGATATCTGCTCGAGCATGCCGTGGAGCGGATGCGTGCGGTTACGCCTAGACCGGGTCCGGCGGAGTTACGGCGCGGCCTTCTTGACTTAGCTGCACGGGGACATACCTCGGTTCATGTTATGGCCTATGAGCGTGCAGAGGTACTCACCTGGGCCGAGGCGCTTGCGGCCTCCGGCGAACTTCCCCTTCGGCTTTGGTGGGCTCTACCCAGGGACCAGTGGCGGGAGTACCTGCCTGGTTGGAGGGGTGAGGACTTGGAGGTAGCCGCGGTGAAGTTCTTCGCCGACGGGGCGCTGGGCAGCCGTACCGCTTGGATGCTCGAGCCGTATGCGGATGGGTCGTACGGAACGCCTATAGATGCACTGGAACATATCCTGGAAGAAGGCCGTGAAGCACTATTGGCAGGGTTTGGCTTGGCGGTACACGCCATTGGCAGCCGGGCAGTGACGGGTGTGGCACAGGTCTTCCGCCAACTGGCGCCTCTGGCTAGGAGACCGTTAAGGCTCGAGCACGTACAACACTTTCCAAACGGCGCACTCACCGCCCTGGAGGGCTTGCCGGTGGCTCTTTCCGTGCAGCCCCGACACAGCTACGACGACGCGCATCTGATCTGCCGTTTTCTGCCGGGCAGGCGGCGCGAGGCTTATCGTTTCCACGACCTATGGGCTAGTGGGCTTCCACTGGCCTTGGGCTCCGATGCACCGGTGGTCGTACCCGATCCTCGGGAGACGTTGCGAGCCGCGGTGCTGAATCCGGTGAATATCGAACAGACTCTGAGCGAAACGCAAGCTTTATTCGCCCATACCCGGGGCGCGGCCTTGGCTGCCGGGTGGGATAATTATGGGTATATCGATGTTGGCGTGCGGGCCGACCTCACCTTGTGGGAAGATAACCGCCCGGTGGCTCGTGTGTGGAAGGGGACAATGGAAGCCCTGCCTTCCAACCCGTCCTAGATGGGAGATATAGGGGCATGGAGCCTGATGTGGCGTTGCAAGCAGAGGCTCAGGCCCGTGGTTTTACGGCCGTCTATGCATCCGTAGATCTACCTTTGTTTGTCCGGGAGCGTTACCGGGGTTGGCTCGAAGCCGGCCGTAACGCGGGTATGGCCTGGTTGAACAAGAACGTAGAAGCGCGGCTTCAGCCCAGACGGCGTTTTGATTGGGCCAAGAGTGTACTGGTACTTTCTGTACCGCACGCCTATATGGAGCCAGTGCTGCCCGAGGATGGGTTCCGGGTGGGACGAGTGGCCCGCTATGCTTGGGTGCGCGACTACCACCAATCGATCGAGCCCCACTTGGAGGCACTTGAAGGTCTGGCGGCACGCCTTGGCGGTCGTGCCAGGGGCTATGTGGATTATGGTCCGCTGAGTGAACGGAGCCACGCTTCTCTCGCTGGGCTGGGCTGGATAGGCAAGAACGCTATGTTGATCAGGCAGGGGGAGGGAAGCCGGCTCACCCTGGCGGTTCTGCTCACTAGTTTCGAGGCCGAGGGTTCAAAACCCTATCCGCCGAGATGCGGTATTTGCCAGCGATGTTTAACGCACTGTCCGAGCGGGGCCCTACTGGGTGGTGGGATACTCGATGCGAACCTGTGTGTCAGTAACTGGACTATAGAACACCGCGGTCTGATTCCTACGCGGCTCTGGCCGGCGATAGGCGAGTGGCTGTTCGGTTGTGATGAATGTCAGACGGTTTGCCCTTGGAACCATAAGCCCGGCTCGGCCTGGCAGGGATTTACGCCGGAAGGTGAACTGGCACACCCCGATTTGCGCAACTTCTTCACACTCAGCAGCCGGGGTTTCGCCCGCAGGTACGCTGGCAGCGCTTTTCTGCGAGCCGGCCGCACGCGTATGGCTCGTAACGCCCTGATCGTGTTGGCAAACCGGCAAGATCCGGCGGGGCTTTGGTTGGTGCATATGGGTGCGCACGATATTAGTCCGCTGGTGCGCGCCACCGCTGCGTACGCTCTAGCCTTATTGGGGGACCGGGATAACCTCGAACCTTTATTAGCCGATACCGTGGCCCAGGTGAGCCAAGCTGCTGCTGAGGCGCTGGCTAAGACCATGTGATCCCTGCACCCCTGTAGATCACCTCGCTCATCACTCTTTGGAAAGCCCTATGTCTCCAGGTCGAACCGGGTCGCCCGATATCATAAGGGATCTTCATGGCCCGGACCTTGAAGCCCGTAGGTTGAATATCGATGGTTGCGGCATCCTCACCGGGTTTGCTACCCAGGTCGGACCTACTGAGTCTGGGTCGATCAGCAGCCGTCCGTCCAACTCTCCGGTAGAAGGGCACATGCCCGCCGCCCGCCGCTAATAGGCGGCCGTTCGAGCATTCTATGATTGCCGGCAGCTGTGCAAGCGGCCCATTGAGGTCGAGCTGCCCTGCTGGATCTTGCAGATTGCCGTGGAAGATCTTGAACCGTCCAAAAGGGGTCTGGGACCTATAGTTTGTTGGTAGTCGCTTCAGGAAATTCGTTTCCACGGGCAGTAGCCTCTCCCTCTGCTGGGGATGGAATTCATAGCTCACTAAGCCGCTCGCGCAAATTGCTTGATCCAGCGCCTGTTTATCCCGGGCTTCTAAAGCTGCTTCAAACGCGGGTAGGTTCCCGTAGATATCGGGATCTATCCCGATGCGTATTTGTTCCGTTCTGACATGGAGATGCTCCCTGGGGTTTGTAATTCTCATCCGAGGCCGTGCTAGCCTGCTAGGATGCTTCCTCTTCTGTTGGGCGTGTCATTGGCAGCTACGCTCCTCCCCTTCCACCTGGGGCCGCTGTCCATCGTGCCCTTGGCGCTGTTATTGGGCCAGTTTCGTGGCCGGGGTGCTTTTAAGCGGGGGATGATGGCTGGCTTGGGTTTCTGGATAGTACACCTGATCTGGCTTCCACAGAGCTTTGTGCGCATGTTCGGCCCGTGGGGTTGGCTACCGTTCGTACCCCTGATTCTCTTCGAGGTCCTGCTGTGGGCGTTTTTAGCCCACCTTACTCGTAATACCTCGCGGTTGGTGTTGGTGGGTTTGTGGGTTGTACTTGAGTATCTGCATACCTTTGGTGTGATGGCTTTTCCTTGGGGCGACCTGGGCTATGCCCTGACCTTTGCACCGGGGCGGATCCTGGCTGCGGCCGGAGGAGTTTGGTTGCTCTCGCTGGTGGTGCTTATGGTGGCGTATGGCCTGTACCGTAGGCGTTGGTGGGTGATCGCGTTGTGGGCATTATTGTGGCTGCTGCCGCTGCCAGCGAATTATCCTAACCGCTATGCGCTGCTGGTACAGGGTAATATCAACCCTCTGTCCAAGGTTCAAGGGGAGGATGCTGGGCAGCGCTACCTGGGACTCACCGGTGTAGGGCTGGAGGTATTTCCGAAAGCTGATCTGGTGATCTGGCCTGAAACGGCTATATCACACCTGACTGCGGCAACCGACTCAATTGTTGGGAATCGTCGCTTTGTCACCGGCATATCGTACTGGAGTCCCGAGAACCGGTATTTTAATCGTGCTGAACTGGTGGAGGATGGCCGGGTGGTAGCCTACCACGACAAAACCAAGCTGGTGCCCTTCGGTGAGTTTTTCCCCTGGCGAAACGTTTTAGGCGGGGTGTATCGATTCTTCTTCCATACCTTCGGTCTGCCGAACCTGGCAGACACCACACCCGGTCAAGAGAACCGCACCTTAGGGACGTATGCGAGTGCGATCTGTTATGAAACGGTGTTTCCCAGTGTATTCCTTGGCCAGGTGCGGAAGGGGGCTGAACTGCTTATCACCGTCTCTAACGATGCTTGGTTCGGTGACAGTATGGGTATGGCGCAACACTTCGATATGGGTATTTTGCGTGCGGTGGAGACCGGGCGCTGGCTACTACGGGTGGGAAACAGCGGCGTTACCGCTTCCGTAGACCCCTACGGGCGGGTGGTGAGTCGCCTGGATAGCTCAATGGCCGGTTACCTCTATGCACCCTACGCACTCCGGCGGGAGGTCACGCCGTATGTGCGTTTTGGGAACTGGGCGGTGGGGCTGGCGGGACTGATCGCTGTAGTTGGTTTGTTCGTCAAGGAACGGCCTGAGTAAGCTTTGGAAGATTTAGATCGCATCTGAACGATAATCTCTGAATTGCCTTGAATCCGGCTTCATGCGTTTCATATTGGAGCCTTGTAGGCTGATGCTGTGATCCGTGCTGCGGTAGCGATATTGCTTCTAGTGATTGGATCCTCGTACTATTTCAGTCACCTGCCCGTGACACGGCCGGCTGTCCAGGCCCAAGGCACCAGCCTCATGGGGGTTCGCTTGACCCTTTATCCCAAGGCTGACCCGGGGGCGTACTGGGTATTCTCGGCAGCCAAGGTAGAGCAGAAGCCGCAGCAGTCCACGGTGGTGATCACCGGAATCCATAACGGTGCACGCTATGTAGCTCACAAGCTGGACATGACCCTGAGCGCTCCAGAGGTGACCGTGGACGCCAACGATAATCTGCAGGTGCCCTACGCCACCATCTACATGCCTGGGATTTGCTGGACGCTCGAGCTGGGTGGACCCGGGAAAACGCCGGTCTTCATCAATCAACGTAGTGGCTTCAGTGCGCCGAGCGTGAAGCTGGAAGGGCCGGGGATTTCCATGGTGGGCGAGACCTTCGAAGCGGACTTCTCGCTCAAGCATACCCTGATCAAGAATGGCCGTGACACTACGGTGATCGGTGGCCGGACGGAGGAATGCAAGCTATGAAGAACCGAATAAAATACTT
Source organism: uncultured bacterium (assembly GCA_964402875.1). Lineage (GTDB taxonomy): Bacteria > Deinococcota > Deinococci > Deinococcales > Marinithermaceae > CAYODT01. The sequence goes on from CAYODT010000020.1 coordinate 7,080, forward strand.
GCTACCAGGTGCGCTGCTGCTGGCCATGTTGGTGTTAGCAGCGGGAAATGTACGAATTCTGACTATCAGCTACGAAAACGGCAGCCGCAGCGGTAATCTACGCTATGGTCCTTGGGTTTACCGGAGCAATATCAAAGACGGGATTGTCGGTAAGGTTGGTGACCTGAAGATTACCAGCGGCAGGGCGGTGCTCTCGGGACCTGCTGGTGAAAGCTTACAGGCTGCCGAAGGCCATAGAACCGCCAGCTTTGAGGATGGTGTGACAGTCAGGCGCGGGCGGGTTACGGCAACCGGCCCCAAGCTTGTCTACAGCGAGTCGACCGGGTTGGGTGTGTTAGAGGGGCCCGTGATTATGATACAAACTCCTGATGGCAAAGGGGGGAACCCGGTTAAAGTCGACGCCCGGCAGATGGCTTTCAATGTGGAGACCGATGTGTCCACCAGTACCGGGGAGGTGCGGCTTGTTAGCGGGGATCAGACCGGCCGGGCCCAAAAGGTTTACTACCAGGAAAGACGTGGATTAGCGGTTTTCTCCATGCCTGACGGGGGTAAGGTGACCCTGATACGCACGCGTAAGGGTGGGAGGAGTTTGGTTATCACCGCGCCCGAGATACGTAGCCTGACCCGGTCTAAGAAACTCCTTGCCACCGGTGGAGTGACTTTGAAAGATGGGGATATTACTACTACCGGGACGGCGCTGTACTACGATGACGCTACCGGTATCGCCATCGTAGTCGGACAGCCAGCCCAGAGCGTGAACAAGAAGGAGGGCTTGACCCTGCGTTCCGGGACGCTCGAGCAAAATGTCAATCTGCACACTGTACGGCTGTACGGTAGGCTGTTCATCTTACCCACACAGAGCTTCGCCGTCAAGGGAGGATGAACTGTCCAGCTCTCGGCTGCAGGTCATACCGCGTTACGTGGTGCTGTTGGGCATCCTGGTCCTGTGGGCCTGGGCGCAGCAGAGTTACCAGCCTACGGCGATTCTTGACCGTAAGGGTAAAGAGGTGGTGGCTACCAAGACCAGTCCGGATAGCATGGGACTGGCGCAGATCGACCAGATCACCAAGAATGGAAAGAAGCTGAACCGTTTTGTCTTCTACGACCCCGGTAAGTACCTCGTAGATGTGAAGTTCGGCAAGGACACCACCGCCTTGGCACACCTCGCCGTGGTGGAGCAGAGTGGAAAGGTTGGCCGGATTTCTCTCACTGACGGCAGCGCCCGGCAGGACCGGCAGACCGGCCGGGTAGTGGTAAAAGCCAAAGACACTCCAAGCAGCGTGGAGATCCGACAAGAGCATACTACGGCGTTCGGGAGTCGGCTCGACTACAATAACCAGACCGGCTTGGCGGTATTGCAAGGGCCGGTGAGTTTTGCGCGGGCAGGCGGCAAGCCGCTCAGCGGTTCTTCTAAGACCCTCGACTATAGCTTGGATACCGGCGAACTTACACTCTTGGGTGCGGTGGAGTTGCGGCAGCAGGGGCGGGTGACCACCGCTGACAGCGCCATTGTGGACGACAAGGCTGGCGTGGCCTTCTTGTACGGCCAGCCGGTGAAAAGCTTAGGTAAGAGTGGTGCCATTCAAGGTACCGTGATTCGTTACGAGTTGGATAGCGGAGACCTGCTGGTGCTGCACAATGTCTCCGGCAGCTTTGAGACGAGTCCTTGAAGCCCGAGCGAGATACATTGCCGCTGGAGCGTCCGACTGGGGTAACTTCGGCCCACGTGTGGTTATAGATACGGTTCTGCCGTAGAGAGCTACAGCGGTCTTAGCAAGGTTAGAGGTGCCGTTCCGTCTCCACGGCTCGCTTTGATGAGCGGGAGGACGTTTACTAGTGCACTTCAGCCCACTGGGGCACCAACATGATCCAACGCCGGTAGGGGCTGAGATTAACCGGATCACCCTTCGGGGTGGCCAGCAATAAGCCGCTCGAGCTGGTGTAGCGCCATACTACCGGGACCTTGCGCCCCTCGATATAGACCGCACCGTGACCCTTAGTGAGCGAGAGGCCCAACCTTCCTTCGGTATCCACTACTTGCGCCTTCACGTGCACCACCACTACTACGCTTACCTCGACGGTCCCCCCGTTCGCAGTGTGGGCGACTTGGCCGTTTCGATACCAGAGGTAGTCGCCGTTTTGGTAGCGGAAGCTGCTGTCATAGCCTTGTGCGTAGCGGATGCTGACCGAAAACCCAGGGACTGCATCCTGTGGTGGATGGTAGAAATCCCCTCTTAGGGTGCGGCTTTGTTCGAGCCGTAGACGGTCCAACTCCCGGCGCAACTGGAGACCGTTTACGTAGTCGTTATGGGGTGCTTGGCGGGCCGGGTCGCGCTTGAACAGGCGATTATTGTAGAGGCCGTCCAGGTCTACCGGAGCACCTTTGGAGCTTAGCATGGCCAGGGCCAAGGGGCTGCCGCCCACATGTACCAGCACTGCGCTTTGCGACTCGGCCAGATCAACGATGTAAGAGCGGGCACTGCGTACTGGTCCGATGGGTCCCTTCCCGTTTCCCTCGAATACCGGAAGTAGGCGGGTGATGCCACCTTCCACCGGTACCTCGTACACTTTCATGGCCTGCTCGAGCCCCGACTGAGGGTAGGCGCCGGGGCCATTGCCCACCACTACCATCAGTGGACGAAGCCGCTTCAGCGAATAAGCTTTTTGTCCAGGCCCTGTGGTGGCCCCACTGCTGGGCCCCCGTTGTGGGCTGCCACCACCGAAGGACGAGCTGGGGACTTTGGGCAGCGGCAGAACGGTGGTACTCAATGGTGCAGGGGGTAGGGATGGTATCGCCGAAGTCGGTGCCGCAGGGCTTGGAATAGGTAATGCCGATAACGCAGGGAGTGCCCTATTAGCTGGAGGCGGAGGGCTGGGTGTCTTGGTAACAGCTCGCGTGGTTGAGGGTGAGGCTGCGGCTGGGGGAGTCTGTGGGCTTAGCACCGGGGCCTTTGGCTGCGGCAATACCGGGGCTGCCGGTAGCTTGAACAACTCCTTTTTAGGTGTTGGCGGTTTCCGCGGCGCGGCTTTTGGTGGAATCTTTGCCACAGCCTTGGGGATGGTTGGAGACCGGTTCTCCTTCGGCGGATGGAGACTTGGGGCCACAGGCGGCTCGAGCCGCCTGGGCAAGGCAACCGGCAGCTTGGCGGCCTTTACCGGCGGGCTGATTTTAAGGCTTGGTTTCGCCGGTATCTTGGGCTTGGGGGTCTGGACGTGCCGGACTGGTTTTTGTGCCGGCCGCGTTTTTCGGGCGGAGACCCTGATCCGTCCCGAAGTCGTTTTGGGCTTAGGCACAGCCTTTTGGGTTTTGATGGCTGCGCCCTTGCCTAGCTCGAGCACCAGGTATCCGCCGGCTTTGGGCGGCGAGAGGTGGGGTGTGGCTACCAACAGCAAGAAGACCAGCGTTAGGAGGGCTGCCGAGAGCATCGATAGCAGAAATGCGCGGCGACGATACTTCATCTCATCGAATAACGGCTATGACGATCGACTTCGCGCCAGCTTGCCGGATAAGGTCCATGATTTCGGTGACGCGCCCATGCAGCGAATCTTTATCGGCGCGAAGCACCACGACACCGCTCGAGTCTTTGGCCAGAGCGCGCTCGAGACCCTTCTTCAGGGCGGCGTTATCCACTACCCGCCCCTGCCAGAAGGCCTGACCTTTTGCGTTCACAGCCACACTGGGCAGACCTTGCGAGGTGGCCTTGCTGGTTATCGCAGTGGGCAACTGCACCGGGAGAGCACTTTCCGGGGTGATAAAGGTGGTGGAGACCATGAAGAACAACACTAACAGCAACACCACATCCACCAAAGGCGCTAGGTTTAAGCTGGGCTCGCGCCCGGAACGTGAGAAGCGCCTGCTACGCACCGTCGACCTCGGATAAAACGCCCAGAAGCTCCTCGCGGCGCTGCTCGAGCTCTCCTAAAATGGCATCCACCCGCCCGGATAGATAGTAGTAGGCCATCAAGATGGGAATCGCCACCACTAACCCGCCGGCAGTAGTGTAGAGTGCTTCTCCGATACCCCCAGCTAGCAACCTGATAGTGGTTTGCCCCTGGGTTGAAAGCACGTTGAAGGCCCGGATCATGCCGACGACCGTACCCAAGAGTCCCAATAAAGGGGCAATCTGCGCGGAGACGCTGAGCACTGTGAGGCCCTTGGAAAGCTGCGCGTCTTCCTCGATAAGAGCGGCCTTGAGTGCGGCGTCCACCGCCTTACTGCCGGAGGGCACTCGCTGCAAGCCGGTTAGCAAGAAGCGTCCCAGCACGCCGCCATGCATACGCGCAGTTTCCAGCGCTGAATCAGACTGTTTGCGCCTGAGAGCCCGCTCGACCTCGCGCATCAGACGCTCCCCGCTGACCTGTTCCCGCTTGAGCGTCAGGTATCGCTCGAAGAATACGTACCCCGCGTAGAGCGTGAGTACAAGTAGAAGTACAAGAATCCAGCCCCCCTGCTGAACCGTTAGCATGTCATCACCATACTATCCGGTGGTGAGAAATCCCAGGGGCTTGTGATGCTAGCATGAAACACATGGACGGGATACGCGACTCTGCTTTGATACCTATCGTTGACAAGGTACTGGTCGGTGAGCGGATCAGCTTTGAGGAGGGGCGGGTATTATTCCGTACCCCTGATCTAAACTCGCTCATGCGGCTGGCTAACCACGTTCGCGAGCAAAAGCATGGTGACAAGACCTACTTCGTACACTCGCTGCGGCTTTCGCAGACCAATATCTGCTACGTGGGATGCAGCTTCTGCGCTTTTCAGCGGCGTTTTGGTGAGGATGGTGCCTGGGACTGGGAGGTAGACGAGGCGGTAGCCTTCCTACGCGATCACTATCAGCCCGGCCTGACTGAGATTCATATCTCTTCGGGTCATCATCCCAAGCGGCCCTTCGATTACTACCCTGAACTGGTGCAAGCGCTCAGCGAGGCCTTTGAGGGTGTGCAGGTTAAGGCTTTTACTGCCGCGGAGATCCACCACTTGACCAGGATTGCCAAGACCGATTATCGGACGGTGTTGAGTGAACTCAAGGCTGCCGGCTTGGTGGCTATGCCGGGCGGCGGTGCAGAGATTTTTGCCGAGCCGGTACGTAGGCGCATCGCGCGGAACAAGGTCAACGCTGAGGGCTGGCTGAGTGTGCACCGCACCGCGCACGAGTTAGGTCTGCCCACCAACGCCACTATGTTGTACGGGCATATAGAGTCACTGGATGATCGTCTAGATCACATGGAGCGGCTGCGTCGCCTACAGGATGAAACGGGCGGATTTTTCTCCTTCATTCCCCTAGCTTTCCAGCCTGCGGATAATCGATTGGCGCAGGAGATTGGTAAGCATGAGTTCACCACCGCCCTTGATGACCTCAGGAATCTGGCGGTTGCGCGCGTCTACTTGGACAACTTTCCGCATGTCAAGGGGTACTGGGCTACGCTGACTCCAGAGATTGCGCAGGCCTCGCTGTCCTGGGGTGTGGATGACCTAGACGGAACCTTGATCGAGGAACGTATTGTCCACGCCGCCGGTGCGCCGACCGCAGTGAGCATGACCGAGGAAGAGTTGGCTGAGATAGTGCGGCGTGCAGGACGCCTGCCGGTGGAGCGGGATGCCTTATATAACGAGATCAGGATCTATGATCCTGCTGTGGCTTGAGGCATATGAAGCCGTACGTACTTGGCGTTCCTAACTATGCTAATACCTCGCCGCTGTATCACTTCCTGCATGAAGACGAGTACCTTCGCTTTCGTTATGGAGTACCCACCGAGCTAAATGCCTGGCTGCTGGAAGGCTCGGTTGATCTCTCCCTAGTTTCGGCTTACTTCTACCTACAGCATGCTGAAGAGCTACGGGTCCTGCCGGATTTCTCGGTGGCGGTGTTGGGCAGGGTCTACTCGGTAAACCTCTTCCACCGCACGCCCTGGACGGCGCTGAGCCGTGTGGCCCTGACCGGCGAATCGGCGACTTCGGTGCGACTGCTCCAATATCTGCTCGAGCTGGACGGTGTCTCACCCACTTTTGAGCGCGTGGAGGGGGGGCTCGAGCTACTGGCGCAAGCGGATTTTGATGGTGTGCTGCTGATTGGTGACCGTGCCATCCAAGCCTACGCCGGTTTACTTACCCGCTTTCCTGTCTCAGCGCAGGTTTTACCCACGCGTTTTGAGGGACTGGAGGTCAGTGATCTTTCCATGCGTTGGTTTGAGCACACTCGTCTGCCTTTTGTGTTCGCTCTTTGGGCGACCCAGGACAGCCAACCCCCTTCCCGTGAGGTGCTCTCCAGGCTTCGTGAGGCACGCCGGATAGGGTTAGGGAGTCTCGGGAGGGTCGCAAAACGCCAGGCTGAGCGCTTGGGGATCGACGAGGTGCTTATGCAACACTACTTGTGGAACTTTCGCTATCACTTTGAGTACCCCGACGGATTGGGATTTGCGGCTTTCGCCAAAGCCACGGGTGGTCCGCACTTGCCGCGCACTTGGGATGTGTAGGCCGGTCGATTCGCAGCTCTCCGTACAGATGAAAAGCCTGGAACTTTCCTTTAGGAAAGTTCCAGGCTTTTGTGCGAGTTGTCCGAGACTTAAGGGTTAGAAACGATAGTTACCTTACGTATTCTGCCGTCCCGCTTGACCTTCAAGATTATCTTTTGGCTCTTTTTGGCGCTGAACAGGGCTGTACGGAGGTCGTTCACGGTGGTGAGCTTCACACCGTTCGCTTCCAATAGGATGTCACCATTTACACCGAGGGTAGTCACGTTACCCCGGCTGTCCTGTAAATAGACGGACTTGCTTGCCGTGGCGGCCCGTAAGCCGGCTTTGGCGGCTAGACTGCCCTTGTAGACATGCTCAACCATCAGACCGTAGTCCGGAAGATGGAAACGGGCGCGGATAGCTTTGGGGTAGGCGGTCAGCTCACTGACGGCCACTCCTAGGTAGGGGGGACGGGTCAGAATCTCCTGAGTTGTGACCTTCTTACCGGCCTCCATCTGTGTGAGATACGTCTTGACCAAATTGATGGGAATAGCGAAGCCCACCCCCGCGAACTGGGCGGCTTGACGGCCCAGGCTTCCAGAGGGGGAGAATATTGACGAGTTCACCCCGATTACCTGCCCGTGAGAGTTGATCAGGGGACCGCCGGAGTTGCCGGGGTTGATGGCCGCGTCGGTCTGGATCACGCGGGGGATCAGGGCACTCTCGGCGCCAGTATTCAGGCGGACTGCTGAGACGATGCCCTGAGTTACTGTGGATTCGAGGCCGAACGGATTGCCGATAGCCAAGACTTTTTCGCCCACCAGGATCTGCGAGGAATCACCCAGGGGGATCGGTCTAAGCTTGCCGGCGGGCACATCAACCTTGAGCAAGGCCAGATCCAACGGCTCAACTGCCCCCAGTACTCGCGCTTTGTAGTTGGTCGGATCGTTCTGAAACTTGACCGTAATTTCGTTTGCACCCCGTACTACGTGATAGTTGGTGACCACGTAGCCCTTAGTGCTGATTACGAAACCCGAGCCGATATCCTCCTGGCTGGGAATCTGTTGGGGACCAAAGCCAAAGAAGGGCGCGAACTGCGGCGGGACACCCTGAGGTGTGGGGTTCTGCACCACCTTGGCATTGGTTTTACTGGTTACGTAGACGACCGAATCGCCATAGGCTCTCACGATGGCAATGGTATTAGCTTCGTCTTGCAGATATCCTGCCTGCTGGAGCGGTACACCCAGGACGGGCGAGGTGGGCTGTATGGTTTTCGGGCTTGAGTCCAAGCTGCCCTGCGCGATGCTGATGCCGAATATGGCCGTACCGGCAGCCAAGATTGCGAGTATCGAGAACCAAACGAACGTTTTCTTGAATCTCATCCTTGGTACCTCCAGCGTTAGTTTAGGAGTCTGTGGTTAGGCTCACATGAGTGAAAACGTACTCCTGATCGGCATTTGGTAATGATGAGGAAGGAGCTATAGAGACTGGAGAGCGATGTTCCCGGGAGATTTTCGAGCTTAATCTCAGGGGATCGGGGCGGCCGCGCCCTTAATCTTTTTATGTACCAAAACTGTAAGCGGGATGGGCCTACCTGCTGAATGTCCCGAAGTGGTACGTGTATGCTATATTCGTGCGGGTGTTGGTGATTAATCCCGGCTCGACCAGCACTAAGCTGGCCCTGATCGATGTGCGGGCATCTGGATCGGGTGAGCTCCCACAGTTGGGGCGAGAGGCGTATTACGAATTGCCGACCGGTACTTTAGATACTCCTACACAAGACCTACAGGCTAAGCGGGCATTGGTCCTGAAACAGGTTAAGCGGTGGCCCAGACCCGATGCTGTGGCGGCTCGGGGTGGTTTGCTGGGGCCGTTGGAATCGGGCGTTTATCTAGTGGATGAGACCATGGTCGAGGCTTCGATGGCGGCGACCGAAGGCTATCATCCCGCGAATCTGGGTGCGCCGCTGGGTGCTGAGGTGGCACATTTGTGGGGTGTGGAGGCCTACCTGGTGGACCCTCCTACTGTTGATGAGCTTTGGCCCCGTAGCCGTGTCAGCGGCGTGCGGGGTATCGAGCGGAGGAGCAGGGTGCACGCGCTCAACCTCCGATATGTGGCTCGTCGTACGGCCGAACGGTTGGGCGGATCGCTTGCACGAAGTTGTTTGATCGGTGCGCATTTGGGGGGTGGGAGTAGTGTAGCCCTCTTTGTCCAAGGAGCGATTCGTGATGCCACAGACGCCCTTCTGGGTGAGGGTCCCTTTGGAGCCAACCGGGCAGGGTCGCTGCCGGTGTGGGCGGTTATGGAGTTGCTCGAGCGTCTCGGCAGCGCCCAAACAAGACGGTTACTCTCGCGCGGGTCGGGGTTTTTGGGATTGGTGGGTACGCAGGACCTGCGCGAGGTGGAAGCCCGTATGGATGAACCCCAAGTAAAGCACACCGTAATTGCTTATGCACTGTCCGTGGCCAGGCACATGGCTGGTATGGCTGCACAGACAAGGCCTGATGCTTTTTTCCTCACCGGGGGAGTGGCCAGATTTACATTGGCGATGGAGGAAATCGAGAGACGACTTTCCTGGATGGCACCGGTGATGGTATGGCCGGGCGAGTTCGAGATGGAAGCTCTAGCCGAGGGTGTGTGGCGGGTTGAAATGGGTATGGAGACCCTGAAGGGGTTTGGGAGAGTGCATGGAAAAGGTTGAGTTCGGCGAGATCGAGCAGATTCGTAATATGGACGGTTTGCTGGAGATGGCGCGCCTGATTGCTCAGATCAAAGGGCCAAAGCGGGTGGCCGTAGCTGCCGCGGACGAGGGTCACGTGATCGAGGCGGCTAACGAAGGACGGATGGAGGGTTTGGTACAGCCTATCCTGTTTGGCAACCCCGAACGCATTCGCCGTATAGCCACGGAGCTTGGCGTGAACCACGCAGGGTTGGAGATCCGTGCGGCCAATAACCCCGTCGAGGCTGCAGAACTGGCCACGCGGGCAGTGTCTTCCGGTGAGGCTGATATCCTGATGAAAGGCTTGGTGCAGTCTACTGACTTTCTGCGGGCGGTTTTGAATAAGGAGTGGGGATTGCGTACTAGAAGATTGTTGTCCCATGTGCTGGTTTATGAAGCCAGGGGGTACGATCGCCTTTTTCTAATGTCTGATGGGGCGATGAATATCAACCCCGATCTGAAAAACAAGATCCAGATCGTGGAAAACTCGGTGACTATAGCTCATGCTTTGGGCATCAAGGTACCCAAGGTGGCACTCTTGGCTGCGGTAGAGGTGGTTAATCCCGATATGAGTACTGCCATTGAGAATGCCATTATTGCCAAGATGGCCGACCGGGGGCAGATCAAGGGTGCGACTATCGATGGGCCGTTGGCGCTGGATAACGCAGTTAGCGAAGAGGCCACACATATTAAGGAACTCAACAGCGCTGTCGCCGGCAAGGCGGATGTGCTGATTGTAGACAATATCGACGTAGGCAACGTCTTCTACAAGTCTCTGATCTACTTCGGACAGGTGCGGGCTGCCGGAATTATCATGGGTGCGCGTGCGCCGCTTGTGCTAACCAGTCGCGCCGATCCCGAGGAGGTCAAGTTCTTATCGTTGGCGCTGTCGGTGGTGCTGGCTGAGCGGCTGGCCCTGGCTTCGTAGGCGGGGTACGTAGCACTGGATACGGTACTTGTCTTCATGGTGGTGTGGATTACTGCGTTTTGTAGCCGGCCCGGCGAACACTATCAACTATGTACAAAGCCGTAAACGAGACAGCTACTTTGGCTGGTGGGTGTTTTTGGTGTCTGGAAACGGTATTTGCGCGATTGGAGGGGGTTTTGCGGACCACCTCCGGGTATTCCGGTGGGCATGTTTCTCACCCCGGATACCAGGCGGTGTGTGATGGCACGACCGGGCATGCCGAAGCGGTACAAATCGTGTTTGACCCAGCATTAATCCGGTTCTCAGAAATCCTGGAGGTGTTCTTTACACTACACGACCCCACTACCTTGAACCGCCAAGGTAACGATGTAGGCGGCCAGTATCGCTCGGCGGTCTTTTACCATGGTCCTCAGCAAAAAGCTGAGACTGAGCGAGTGATCAGGGGTTTTGAGGCCCAAGAGATCTGGCCCGGGCACATTGTTACGGAAGTCACACCGTTCAGCGCGTTCTATCCGGCGGAAGCGTATCATCAACGATATTTTGAACATAATCCGCTCGAGCCTTACTGCCGGGCGATCATCGCACCCAAGATAGCTAAGCTTAGGCGTAGCTTCGCAGGTAAGCTGAAATCCTGAGATTGGTACCGATGAGCTCTTGTGTGTGTGAATATTTAGTTTTTCCATAGAGGGGGACCGTGTGCTTTACCGGGAACCTAGGGCGCAGACATTGCTGAACATCTACTGGGTGCCAATCAGCCTTCAGGCTACGGCGCTCGGTACTATCGCGGTACCTGCAACCTTTGGGGACATGTCCGGTAGCGACGCGGCGCAGGCGTTCGCGCGGCTGGCCAGCCTGATAGCCTTGGTGTCCATCCTTGTGCCACCTCTGGCGGGTGCGTACTCGGATCGCCTTCGAGCGGCCCATGGAAAACGCCGCGGAGTGATCGTGGTGGGGGCGGTGGTTGATGCGTTTGGCCTGCTCGCCATGATGCGGGCCGACACCCCGCTCGAGCTGGGCCTGGGGTACCCTGCTTGCGACGGCCGGCATGGCAATGAGCAGCGCGGCCTACCAGGCCCTCATTCCTGAACTGGTGGTCAAGGAGGCCTGGGGTACGGCGGCGGGCTACTGTGGAATGGCGATGCTGATTGGGACCATGCTGGGTTTGATGATCGCCAGCACCTTTGATCCCTGGCAGACCTTTTTGGCTTCCCTCTTGCTTATGACCTTGGGTCTATTCAGCCTGGTGTCCTTACGGGAGCCGGATAACCCTACGGAAACAAGACGCGAGGAGTCGGCGCATATCGTCAACTGGCGCGACTTTGGGTTCACTTTCGCCAGCCGCTTTTGCGTTATGTTCGGCATGACCCTGCTGACGGTCTTTATATTGTTTTTCTTTAAGGATGTATTGAAGGTAGCTATGTTGGCCATAGCGGGGGCTATCCTCTCCAGCCTGTGGGTGGGCATGTACTCGGACCGAGTGTCTCGCAAGCTAACCGTGATCGCCGCCACGGCATTTATGGCTTTTTGCCGCACTGGGGTTCGGCTTCTTCCCGGTTCAACACGCGATTTTAGGCTTTGGCCTGCTGTTCGGGGTGGGCTTGGGCGCCTTTCGTTCCACGGACTGGGCGTTGGCCTTGGACACCTTGCCGCGGATGCGTAACGTGGCCCGTGACCTTGGTCTGATGGGCATGGCGGCGGGTACACCGGGTTTTTTAGCACCGCTGGCGGGCGGGTGTTATCCTGGCCTCGTTCACAGAGCCGTTAATGGGGTACCGGGTGCTGTTCTGGGCGGGCGGCGGCCAGCTTTGTGTCGGGTGGCGTGTTCGCGGCCTTCGTGGGTACCGAGAGTCCCCTGAGCTTGCTGTGGGCTGTGCCCGTGCGTGGCTTGGTAGTCTTATTCCTTGCCCCCCATATAAATATAGCCTATCGTGTGCGGGGCTACGGGCGTCTGCCACGGAGGCGTGGCGCTACATTGCTGATCTCGAACCATCAGCACGACTTGGACACTATGGCTTTGCTGATGCGGGTCTATCTCCAGGGTCCTTTGCGTCATCCTGTTTTCTCGGTTGCCTCGCGGCGGTTGTTCGAACCCGGCTTTCTGTCCACGCGCACTCCCTGGATCGCCGCCTTGGCCAGCCGGTACAACCTGGGCGGGTTTTTGCGCGCCGTGCTGGGCGTGTTTCCCTTGGAGAGTCAGCTGTTGACGCGGCCTGTGGCCAGCTATGCCTATGCTTGGCAACAGCCGGGGCGTAAGGCTGGCGAGCTGTTCGAGCCGTGGGTACTGGGCCGCATCGGTCTTGCACCGGATGCTCCCCTCAAGCTCATCTGGCGTTGGCGCTACCTGAGGCGTGCTCAATTTCTTGCTTCCTTCCGGGTGTTACAGCCTCCGTTTAAGCAGCAGGAAATGAGTAGGCTTCGGAAGGAGGTCCGTGGTGACCTAGCCCGACAGCAGGCATTGCTCCGGCGAGGCGCCACGGTCTACTTGGCGCCGGAGGGCCGTTACACGCAGGACGGACGCTTGGGACGTTTCAGGGCCGCGTACTTCAGCCTGGTTCCCCTGGCCGAGGTCTGGCTTGCGCCAATCAGCTACGATCCGTTTGTGGGTCACAGACTTTCGGTGTTGTTCAGGGTGCTGCCGCGTGGAGACCGCGACGCCCGTTTACTGCTGTTGGCGGCCAGGCCGGTAACCGCCAGCCAGGTGGCGGCCCAAGCAGTCTTGCGGGCTGAAGGTAGTCTACGCAGTCTGCAGGCGCTTGAACGAGAGGCGCTTGGCTTGCTCTTTGCCATGCCGGCAGATATTTTTCCGGATCCGCGGCTTGACAAGAATCCTGTGGGCATGCTGCGCGCGGCGTTCCGCGGCCTGGTTCGCCAAGGGTGGCTCGTGCGTCATGGAGATGGATGGATCCGAGCGAGGTACGGCAAGAACCCACATTTTCCGCAGGTCGATGACCTTCTGGCTTACCAGGCCGGAATGCTCGAGCAGACTTTGGAGAATTTGCGCTTGCTTCAACGAACGGAGGATCAATCCGGCACCCGACTTGGAGGTAGCGGGATGCGAGCGCCGTACAGCAAGTAAAAGATGGCTACGGCACCATAAATCATCCCTCCCAGGACAAAGGGACCGGTAGTGCCCCCACCGGTCCCAGGTGAGGCCCCCCTAGTGCCGGGCCGACGATCAAGCCTAAACCCTCGAAGCTCATCAGCCCTCCCCACAAGGTGACGCGATGTGCTTGAGGGAGGATCCTGGTCACCAGACCTCCCCAGCCGGGCAGTATCAAGGCATAACTCAGCCCACCAGGGATACCGAGCAAGGGGAACACCCACGCTGGCGGCCGTAGGGCGACAACACCCAGCGCGAGTCCGGCCATGGCCAGCCCTAGCGCCAGCACTTGGACCGGATTATATTCGGCGATACGACCCGCGCTTCTGAAGGTTGCCCAGCCGACCAGTGCAGTGACCGCCAGGGCACCGCCCCACCAGTAGGCGGGAACCGTGAGGTCGAGAAGGGAGGGGAACACGATCGGCATCATGATGCCGGCGGGAAGGGTCTGTATAAAGGCTCCCGGTAATAGAATCATCAGCCGGCGCCACAGCGTGCCATCCAAACGGGCTTGCCCCTCCCTAGGGAATGCTACACGTACACGCACCAATGCCACTGCTCAGGATTACAGCGAGTATTTGCCCACCGGCGGCGGCCAGCAGTCCCACAGCTGGAAGGAATTTAGCCAACAGACTCAGACTCAGTCCTCCCAGCCCGGTCGCGGGCAGCACGGCGATCTGCGTAAGGCTGACACCGCGGGCTTCGAATCCTGGGCGGGTATGCTGGTTCTGAAAGGTCATGACCCCTGGCCAGATCGGGGCCAAGGCCAAGCCGTGAGCAAAGGCAAGAAGGTATAAAAGCGCCGTATTACGTGTATGCACGATAGGCAGGGCAACCGTCAAGCCCACTGCGGCCGATACCACCCAGACTCGGCCCACGCCCACACGTTCGCTCAGGTAACTCAGGGGTCCACGCCCCAGGATGGAACCGATGCCCACCAGTGAGGTGGCGATGCCTACGTCGGTCAGTGAGATGCCCAGATGTAGGGGTGCAAAAAGCGGAAGGAAGCCGATGTAAAGGCCCCTATGGACCAGCTCCATGAGAGACAAAAAACCGATGGCCGGGAATACCTTCGGGTAGTCCTCTGGTTTCCAGGGAAGCTTCCGCACTGCACACAGCATACCGGCGATCGCCGCATGGGGCTACTCCCATTCGATGGTAGCTGGTGGTTTACTGGAGATATCGTAGACTACCCGGCCGATTTCCGGTATTTGCCGAGTTATGGCTGCGGCGACCCTATCAAGGAAGTCGTACGGTAACCGTGCCCAGTCGGCGGTCATCCCATCCGAACTGGTTACGGCTCGCAGCGCAAGCACGTGCCCGTAACTCCGTTCGTCACCAACCACGCCTACGCTGTGAACCGGGGTGAGCACCGCGAGAGCTTGCCAGGTTTGGCTGTACAGGTCCTCGGCGATAAGCGCACGGATAAAAATATCATCGGCCTCGCGTAAGATGCGCAATCGTTTGGGTGTGACCTCACCTATAATGCGGATGGCCAGGCCGGGACCGGGGAAGGGGTGCCGCAGACGCAGCCCGTCCGGGAGGCCCAGCAACGAGGCGAGTTTGCGTACCTCGTCCTTGAAGAGGAATCGGAACGGTTCGACCAGTTCAAAGCCCAGTTCCTTGGGTAGTCCACCTACGTTGTGGTGGCTCTTGATGTTAGCTGCACCCTGGACGCCTGCCGATTCGATCACGTCCGGGTATAGGGTACCTTGCGCCAGGAACTCGAAGGGGCCCAGTTCACGGGCCTGCTGATCGAACACCTCGATAAACGAGCGGCCGATGATCTTACGTTTTTTCTCGGGGTCGGATACGCCTGAAAGCGCGCTTAGGAAACGCGTGGAGGCGTCCACGGTTACCAGGTGCACACCCAAAGCGCCAAGCGCCTGCTTCACTTGGGCCCGCTCTTCCTCCCTCAGCAGCCCGTGATCCACAAAGACCGCCGTATGCGCAATACCGGCCTTGGCCAGCAGTAAGGCCAGGGTGCTGGAATCGACGCCACCCGAGACCGCTATCAGTACCCGGCGCTTCCCCACCTGCTCTTTGAGCTGTGCGAGCAGAATATCCAGGGTGCGCTGCGGGGTCCAGTCGCGCGGTATGCCTGCGGCAGCGAGGAATCTGTCCAGCATATGTATGCCCATGGGGGTATGTGCTACCTCGGGGTGAAACTGCACGCCAAAACGCAAGCCTTCCTCGGCCTCGATGGCCGCGATGGGATTGTCCTTGGTGGCGGCGGTCACTCGCCAGCCCCGGGGCAGGGCAACGATCGCGTCCGAATGACTCATCCAGACCGAGGGCTTTGCTTCCAACCCCTCGAACAGCCGTCCACTAGTGGTGGTCAGGATGGCTTTGCCGTATTCGCGGTGGCCGGTGCGCTGAATCTCGCCACCTAGCTGGTGGGCCAAGAGATGCATCCCGTAGCAAATGCCTAGGATGGGCAAGTCCAGCCCCAGCAAACCGGGATCGGAGCGGGGAGCGTCCGGGTCGAAGACCGAGCGTGGCCCACCCGAGAGTACGATCGCCTGGGGCTTTTGGGCCAGGATTTCTTGGAGTGGCGCGCTGCTGGGCAGAATCACCGAGTAGACCGAGAGCTCACGCAGCCTGCGGGTAATCAACCGCGTATACTGTGAGCCGAAATCGAGAACAACGATGCTCATCTGGTCAAGTTTAGCATGTGCAAAAGTCCCTTCATCCGGGGTAGATACGAGTATGGTCTATCTATTTAAGAACAGCCCATAATCTGTTTAGCGCAGTCGAATAGTAATACCCGGAGAGGGTACATGAATGGTTACGTCTTCAGACTGATAGCTGGGTGATTCTACCTTCAAGGTGTAATCACCGGGCAGGTCGAAGTACACCCCACCCGGCACTGTGGCCAACACGCTGTTCGCCCTGAGATTGGAACCCTTGGGCGCGCTTAGCAATACTACCGTGGCTTGGTTACCCGAGGGGACCAGACTAAAATTCACCACGTAGCCTTGGGTTGGTACTGTGGCGGCGGGCCGGCCAAACCAGGCGTAGGCACCGACACCGAGAAGGATCACCAGCAAAGCCGCCAAACCCCAGGACAGTCTAGAGTAACGACTCTTGGGAGGTGGCTCGAGCACCTCGAAGGTGGGATTCTGGAGTTCCTCGATGCGAATAACCTTAGGCCGGTTGGGGCCGACCGAAGGTGGACTGGATGCACCTTCGTGGGGGTCATCCGAGAGCCCAGGCTTGGCCGGCTGCGGTTCAGGTTGACTATGGTGATCTTCAGTGGGCTTGTTGGCTGCCCTACTGAATAGCTCCACGTTCACCGGTGGAGAACCCGTTTCATCCGATGTAGAGCCCTTGTGGACTCGAATATAAGAAGACGACTTGGTTTCGACCTTCGCTTCTTGCACGGCTTGATGTGTGGGTAGGCTGGGCATTTCAGAGAGCGAACGCGGGTCACTCAAACTATTGCCGAGTTCACGCAGGTTTATATCGCCTGCTTCAAAAGCCTCCAAAGCTGTTCGATACGACCAAGCGGGCCAGGCACCGCCAGCCAGGATGCGCAAGGTTTTGCTCAGATTCGTCCCGGGTAAAGCCGTATTATCGCTTGGCAGGCCCAAGCCCTCGATCCAGATATGCTGGCCTCTGACCCAGAGATGCTCCGGGTCCAGCCGGCTCAGCGTCCATTCGACGGCCTCCGCCTCCAATAGCACAGCGCACAATGTCCTAGCCCAGGACGAGATCCGTTCCAGATCCACCCTCCCGCGAAGCGCTATGGCGGAAATCGAACCCAGGGGAAGCTCGATCACCCAAGCGTCGCTGATGGTCTCGGTAAACGGTAGTGCCCCGGTGATAGCGATTTGTGGTGCGATCCCGGAAAGGGGCCGGTATATGTGCGCACGAGTACCAGTCAACACATGGCGCGCCTCCAGCACCTGCAGGACACCCTCCTTGCGGATGGTCTGCTCGATCAGATAAGACCCCAGAACTTCCACAACCTGATTATAGGAGTCCAATAAAGCCTCAAGGGTTATGTGTAAGGCCATGGCAGCGTTGACACCCCTTTTGACGGCTGGCTATAATCGCGTAGGTATGAAGCTCGAGCACCCTACTACAATGTGATTACCGCCCAAGGGGGCGCTTTCTTGTGAGGGAAGGAGATAAATAGGAATGCAACACAAGATCACGCTGTCCACCGAGGAGATCATTCGAGGGCTTAAACATTACCGCCGTATAGCTAAGCAGGATATGCTGCGTGCTGCGGAAACCCCAAACCCTGAGGTGTTCAGAGACCATGCCGGAGCGCGTAGACACGTCTACGCTGAGCTTTCCGACGTAGCGGAGGCTCGCGGACCTGATGAGTTGATCAACTTTGCACTTGAGCTGTATAAAACCCTTCCCTTCGTGACCGGGACCGCCGAGGACCAGTACCCTAAGATCAAGGGCAAGGAGAATGCACTGGAGAACTTCTTTTTAATGATCGGGCTTGATCCTAAGATACGCCGGGAAACCCGTAAGATGCGCAGGCCGGTTGAGTAGCAGCGGGTTGTACGGACAGATCGGTTTCGGTCTCCAGCGGAGGCCCGTAGTATGAATCTGGAAGCGTTGAAGGCTAAAGCTGAGTTTTGCATGAGTTGCGGGCTGCATATAGGACGTACGCAGGTAGTGTTTGGTGAGGGCCACTCCCAGGCACGACTCATGATTGTAGGCGAAGGTCCCGGGGCCGATGAAGATACTAGCGGCCGGCCATTTGTCGGTAAGGCTGGTCAGCTGTTGGACCGTATTCTGTCGGCAGCTGGCATTCTGCGGGCAAACATCTATATCACCAATATGGTCAAATGCCGTCCGCCCGGAAACCGTAACCCTCAGCCGGAAGAGGCCGCTACCTGCACCCGTTTATGGTTGAACCTACAGATCGAATTGATTGCTCCGCAGGTTATGGTCACTTTGGGCTCGGTGGCCACGCAGTTTTTTCTGGATAGCAAACTGTCCATCACACGTGCCCGCGGACAATGGACCAGCTGGAACAATATTCGGTTGCTGCCCATGTTCCACCCCGCCTACCTCCTACGGAACCCTTCTCGCGCTCCTGGCGGCCCCAAGGCGCTTACTTGGCAGGATATCCGTGAGGTAAAACGGGTGTTGGACGAGTTGGGGCCTAAGGAAGAAACTGGAGTACGGACTATATCGCAGGAATCTCTGTTTTGAGGCTGATCCTGCTGGCCCTGGCTAACGTACTGGTGTTGCTGTCCCTTTTGCTCGGGACGAGTGCGCCTTGGTGGGTGGTGACGCTAGCGGCTCTTTCGGTGGTGGCTGTAGTTTTGGTTTACTGGCGCCGTATACACAGGGATTAACCCCAGGCTAAAAAACCAACAACCGGTAGTCCTGAACGATGAACCTCCGCAGGCTGGGATGCTGGTCATACTCGCTCAGGAGTTGGAACCCACCGGGCTCGATCCGCTCCCGCACCCCGAAAGCCTCCGCGCAGTAGCAAGCAGACGCTGGCGAGTTCGGAAATTTATAGAGCAGCTTCCGCAACATCCCCCAGTGGGGAAGAGGGGTTGAAGGAGTGAAGCTGCAGATACAGTGTGGGCCATCCCAGGATCGAAGCGGTGCTTGTCGAAGGGGCTTTCCCGGGCGGTACGGCTGCAACGGTGTCAGCTCTGCATCTTGGATGGGGGCAAGGTGTAGAATTCGAGTGTCCAGGAGGTACTCATGGCTGTAAAAAAGCTGTTGATGATTGTCGGTGACTACGGCGAGGACTACGAGATTATGGTGCCGTTCCAGGCCCTGCAGATGGTGGGGCATATCGTTCATGCCGTCTGTCCGGGCAAGAAGGCGGGCGATAGTATCAAGACCGCCATTCACGACTTCGAGGGCGACCAGACCTATAGCGAAAAGCGCGGTCATAACTTTTCCTTGAACTACGACTTCGATCAAGTGCGCCCCGAAGACTACGATGCCTTGGTTCTCCCAGGCGGCCGCGCCCCCGAGTACTTGCGCCTGAATGAGCGTGTGCTCGAGCTGTCCCGGCATTTTACCGAGCACGGTAAGCCGGTTGCAGCCATTTGCCACGGCCTGCAGATTCTAGCGGCAGCCAATGTGCTCAAGGGCCGTTCGTGCACCAGCTATCCGGCGGTGGGCCCCGAATGCACGGCTGCGGGGGCTAACTGGCAATCGATCTCGGTGGAAGAGGCGTTTGTGGACGCTAACCTGGTTACAGCTCAGGCTTGGCCGGCTCACCAACGCTGGCTCGCTGAGTTCCTCAAGATTCTTGGCACTAGAATTGAGCTTTGAAAGCAGTGTGACGGACCACGCCGAGATCCGGGTCTTGCCAGTGCCTTGGGGCTCCCGGGTCCTCTAATATCTGTGGCGGAAAGGCGGGTCTTAGCATATTTTTTTGCTGTGGCGCGCCGGACCTCCCGGGGTTTGTTCGTAAACCGTAGGCTTCGGTGCGAGACCGTCGACTCGGGCACGCGCCGGATATTTAGGGGTGCCGGTTAGTGCCGGAAATGACGAGTTCCTGTGAACACCATGGCCATGCCGGCCCGGCGGGCTTCGGCTATGGATTCTCCGTCGCGTTTTGAGCCGCCCGGCTGAATGATGGCGCGGATACCGTGCTCGGCGGCCAGCTGCACTACATCGGGAAAAGGGAAGAAGGCGTCGGAAGCCAGCACTGCGCCCTTGGCTTGATCTGCGGCCTGCATAAGCGCTTGGCGTGCCGCAGCGATACGCGAGGTCTGACCCATACCAATGCCTAGGGTTTGGCCGTCTGTGGCTACCACGATGGCGTTGGAGCGAGTGTGTTTGACTACCGTCCAGGCAAAGCGGAGGTCCTGTAAGGCCTGTGCGCTGGGCTCATCGCCTACAACCGTCTGCAGCTCTTTATCCGCTGGGTTGTCGGCGGTTTGCAGTAAGAAGCCCCCTTGCAGCCGCTTAGCGTCGAGCAGGTCGGCGGCCGGTTTGCTGGGTACTTCCAGGATCCTTAGATTCTTTTTTCCGGCCAGCAGTGAAAGTGCTTCGGCCTCGTAGGAGGGGGCCAGTAATACCTCCAGGAAAAGGGGTTTGATGGCTGCGGCGGTGGCCCGGTCTACCGTACGGTTGAAGGCCACGACTCCCCCGAAGATACTTACCGGGTCGGCATCGTAGGCCTTTCGGTACGCCGGAAGGGCGGCTTCCGCGAGGCCTACGCCGCATGGGTTCTGGTGCTTAACGGCCACACAGGCTGGTTGTTTGAAGGCGTTGACCAGCTTCCAAGCGGCTTCTGCGTCGCCGTAGTTGTTGTAGCTCATAGCCAGCCCGCCGTGTACCTGGGCTTCGAACAAAGGACCGCGCTCGCCCTCGAGCCGGTAGAGTGCCGCCGACTGGTGCGGGTTTTCCCCGTAGCGGAGTTCGGCGTGCTTCTCAAGCACATATATTTTGCGCTTCGGAAAGGGTTCCGGATCGAGCCAAGCGGCAATAGCGGCGTCGTACGCGGCGGTGTAGGCAAAAGCCTTTCTAGCCAGCTCGAGCCGCAAGGCCTGCTGATCCCTTTCGCGCAGGGCTGCGAGCACCCGGGGGTAGTCGTCCGGGTCGCACACTGCGAGCACCGCCTGGTGATTCTTGGCTGCGGCGCGCAGCATGGTTACACCGCCGATATCGATCTGTTCGATGCTTTCCGCAAACGCTGCTCCCCGGGCTACGGTCTCCTGGAAGGGGTAGAAATTCACGGCTAGGAGATCGATGCGGCCAATACCCATGGATTCCAGCTCGGCCCGATGGTCCGGGGTGGGTGCGGCCAGCAACCCGGCGTGCACCATGGGATGGAGGGTCTTAACCCGGCCGGAAAGAACCTCGGGGAAGCCGGTGATCTCGCTCACCGGCCGCACGGCTAGGCCGGCCGCGCGCAACACCTGGTGGGTGCCTCCCGTGGAGATAAGTTCTACACCCAGGTCTACCAGGCCATGGGCGAAAGCCACTAACCCGCTTTTGTCCGAAACTGATAGAAGAGCACGCACCCAAACAGTCTACCGGAGGGCCGCCTACGCTTTTCGACGCTCCGGCCCGGCCCGATGGTTTAGGCTATGAGGCGTGAAAGGCTTGATCCTCTCCGGCGGCAAGGGCACGCGGCTGCGTCCGCTGACCTTCACCCGCGCCAAGCAGCTTATCCCCATTGCCGGCCGTCCCAGCCTTTTCTACGTGGTGGATGACCTGGTTGAGGCGGGTATCCGTGAGATTGGCGTGGTGATCAGCCCCCAGACCGGGGAAGAGGTACGAGCGGCCCTCGGCGACGGCAGCGCCTTCGGTGTCCGTTTCACCTTCATTGAGCAGACCGATCCCTTGGGCCTGGCACACGCCGTGCGGATAGCGAGACCCTTTCTGGCCGACCAACCCTTCGTTATGTATTTGGGGGATAACCTGCTTTCTGGTGGAATCAAGCACTTGGTTGAAGCGTATGCGGCGCATCCGGCCGACGGCCTGTTGCTGCTGAGCGAGGTGGATGACCCACGCGCATTCGGGGTGGTGGTTCTGGACAGCGCGGGCCGGGTACAGAGCCTTGTTGAGAAGCCTAAGGATCCACCGTCTAACCTGGCTCTAGTTGGGGTATACCTGTTCGGACCGCGCATTCACCAAATGATCGAAGGGCTCTCACCGTCCTGGCGCGGCGAGTATGAGATTACTGAGGCCATCCAGAATCTGGTGCGCCAAGGCGGTGAGGTGCGCGCTCAGAAGGTCCGGGGGTGGTTCAAAGATACCGGTCGGCCCGAGGACTTGCTGGAGGCCAACCGGCTGGTGTTGGCCCAGCTGGAAAGGCGGCTGGAGGGGCGTATCGAGGACAGTCGGCTGGAGGGCGAGGTGGTGGTGGAGGCTGGTGCGGTCATCCGGAACAGCCTGGTGCGCGGGCCGGCCTTTATCGGGGCGAACGCGGTGGTTGAGGAGAGCTACGTGGGTCCTTACACCTCCTTGGGCCGTGGGGTGCGGGTGGTGCACTCGGAAGTGGAATACTCGATCGTCATGGACGAAGCCGCTCTACTAACGCTTCCCTACCGGCTTGATGCCAGCGTGATCGGGCAGGGTGTGCAGGTGGATGGGATTGGCGATGGTCTGCGCAAGCACACCCTGCAACTGGTACTGGGGGACCGAAGCCGGGTGCGCTTGTGAGCAGCGGCATTTTACTGACCGGTGGTTCGGGGCGTTTGGGTAAGGCGCTGCAGGCGTTGATACCCGGGCTTATGGTGCCTGGCCGCGCGGCGCTCGAGCTGACCCGGCCGGCTTCGATTGAGGAAACCCTGGAGCGGTTTGCGCCCCGTCTGGTAGTGCACGCGGCGGCCTATACCGACGTGGCCGGGGCGGAGCGAAACCGCGGACTGTGTTGGCATGTCAACGCGCTGGGCACGGCTCATTTGGTGAGAGTGCTGGGCAGGCTGGATACACCCTTGGTGTATTTATCCACGGACTACGTCTTCTATGGAGACAGCGGGGGCTACGTCGAGGATGATCCTCCCGGTCCGGTGCGCAACTATTACGCGCTTTCCAAGCTGGCCGCGGAGAATACTGTACGTGTGTTGAGGCG
>CAYODT010000020.1:29908-39180 GCA_964402875.1 uncultured bacterium
AATGAGTGAAGATGGGGCCATCGAGCTGGTGCCCGAAGCCCGGCGCGGACTCGGATTTCAGAGCTACGGTGCACGGCCGGAAATTAACGGAGTTGTATACCGGCCGTTGATCAAGCACCGTGCGTTGGAGGGTGCATTCATGGAGGTACTGCGTCTGGATGAAGGGCGGTTGTACCTCGATGGGTTGGTTGAGCCCTTCGAGGTACAGCAGATCTCGACTTCCTGGGCTGCGCCGGGCCGTACCAACGCTTTTCACATTCACCCCAAGCGACTGCAGGACGAGCTGTGGTGCGTGCTTGAGGGCGAGCTTCTCGTCTGGCTGGTGGATCTTCGCAAACACGCCGGCACCTCGGGGCAAAAGCGTTCATACCTGCTTTCGGGCGAAGCGCCGGCGCTACTGCACATTCCCAGCGGCGTAGCGCATGGGTATCGCGCCTCGGCCCGGGGTGCTTTGTTGTTGTATGCCATGAACGCGCAGTTCGACCCCTTGGACCCCAATGAGGGCCGCTTATCCTGGGACTTCTTCGGCGCGGCACTGTGGGAGGAAGACCGTGGGTGAGTTCAAGCGGGTGGTGGTAACCGGCGGTGCGGGTTTTATCGGGACTAATTATGTGCGGCATGTTCTCACGATCCACCCCGAATGGAAAGTGGTGGTGCTCGATAAACTCACTTATGCGGGTAGCCTGGAAAACCTGAGGGGGCTGTCCAAAAGTCTTGAATTCGTGCAAGGCGATATCGCTGACCCGGCTATATGCGAGAGGGTTATGCGGGGCGCGGACGCCGTGCTGAACTTTGCCGCAGAGAGCCACGTGGATAAAAGCCTTCTGGACCCCGAGCCCTTCGTACGCACCAACATCAAGGGGGTGCTGGTGCTGCTCGAGGCTGCCAGGGGGGCAGGAGTAAAGCGGTTTTTGCAGGTTTCCACCGATGAAATCTATGGTGATGTCTCCGGTACTACGCGGCTTTCACTGGAAGCGGATGCGCCGGTGCCGCGTAGCCCCTACGCAGCTACCAAGGCCGGGGCGGAACATTTGGTCTTCAGCTACGGCATCAGCTTTGGTTTAGGGGTTTTGGTTACGCGTGGCAGCAATACCTACGGGCCCTACCAGTATCCCGAGAAGATCATTCCCCTGTTCGTTACCAACGCTTTGGAAGGCCACTCGTTGCCGCTCTATGGCGATGGGAGCGCGGTACGTGATTATCTCCACGTAGAAGACCATGTTCGGGGGATCGATTTAGTGCTACACCGGGGGCAGCCTGGGCAGGCCTACAATCTGGGCGCGCACCAGCAGGTATCGGGCCTGGAAGTGGCCAAACGGGTGCTGGCGGCCTTGGATAAACCCCTAGAGCTGCTTCGCTACGTGCCGGACCGTCCTGGACACGACTACCGTTATGCAGTTGATCCCGCGAAAGTACACACGTTAGGGTGGCGGCTGCAGCGCGGTTTCGCTGAGGGCCTAGAGAATACCGTGGAATGGTACCGGGAGAATCAGGATTGGTGGCGGCGGATCAAAGCAGCGGCGGACTTCCAGCAGTACCAGCAGAGTTGGTACCAGCGCCGCGCCTGAATGTGGGTTAGCCTTGACCAATGGGACGCAGCTGCACTGAGACCTGGATCCTGCCGCTCGAGCCGCTTTACCGATCGCGAGTGTGGGGTGGGGGGCGGTTCCCACCCACCCAGAATGGTCCGACTGGTGAGGTTTGGCTGGCCTACCAGGATAACCGGGTGCAATCGGGCCCCCTGGCCGGGAGGACGGTAGCCGGGGCGCTGGCCGAGCTGGGCCCCGCTTTTTTGGGTGAAACTGCTTACCGGCGTTATGGGCTCGAGCTGCCCCTGCTGATTAAGATCATCGATACCGCTGAATGGCTTTCCGTACAAGTGCACCCTGACGATGCCTACGCCCATACCATGGAAGCACATACCGGCTACCACGGTAAGAACGAAGCTTGGTACATCCTGGAGGCCGGCCCAGGGGCCGAGATTGTGTACGGCCTATCGCGCCCGCTTTCCAAGGAGGCGCTGAGTGAAACCCTACGGACCGGACAGGCCTTTTCGGTCCTGCGCCGTGTGCCGGTACGCGCGGGCCAGACCATATATGTGCCCGCCGGCACGGTGCATGCCTTGGGGCCGGGTTTGTTGCTCTACGAGGTGCAACAGCGCTCGGACCTCACCTACCGTCTCTATGACTTTGGCCGCGGCCGGCCGCTACACCTCGAAAAGGGGCTCGAGGTAGCCCACCTGCAGCCCCGGCACCTGCCGGCGGCAACGGACTCGGGCGCGCTGGTGGATTCGTCTTGGTTTTCGCTCCGGCGGTTGGTACTCGATAATCGGGATACACTTCGGGCACCGGACGACAGCTTTGCCGTCTTCACCCGGTTGGATGCTGCGGAAGTCTTCCCAACCTTGTTGGTAGGTGCGGGTAGTTGTTTTAGCGCCGAAGCGGGCGTTTGGCTTGCGGCTACGCCGAAGCGGGGCAACTAATGCGACCGAGGTATTTCTCACGAAACTGAGCTACAATACAGCTTGGATTGACGAGAGGGAGAGAAAGAAATGTACAAGACCCTTACACAAAGTCAAGATCTTACGGTGCGCGCGTTCTTCACCCGCACTTATACTTGGATGACCGCAGGGCTGATTCTAACTGCACTGACTGCTTGGTTCACCATCTCCAACCCGGCGCTGCTCAGCTTCGTGAGCAGTACGTTCCTCATCCTTTTCCTGGCTGAGCTGGGACTGGTCTTCTATCTCAGTTTCGCTATCGGTCGGATGAAGGCTACCACCGCTGGCCTGGTATTTGCAGGCTACGCGGCACTGAACGGGTTGGTGCTGTCGGGTGTCTTCCTGGCTTTCGCGCCTGCGGCTATCTATTCGGCCTTCTTCACCACCGCAGGGACTTTTTTGGTGATGAGCGTAGTCGGCTATACTACTAAGATCGACCTAACACGTTTTGGCAGCCTCTTGTTTATGGCGGTCATTGGTATTTTTCTGGCCATCATAGTGAACATGTTCCTGAAGAACTCCATGCTGTACACGCTGATCAGTATGGCGGGGGTTCTGATCTTTACAGCTCTGATAGCCTACGATACCCAGCGTCTTCGTAAGTTGGCTCTGTACGGTCCTCAGGCTATCGCTACCCGCCGGGGCGGCTCTATTCTGATGGGCGGCGGCGGCGGAGGTACCGGCTCGGCTGGTTCACCCAGCTCACCGGCCGCAGCTTGGCAACCTTATGGAGGCTCGACCGGCGAGGTTGGAGAAAAGCTGGCCATCTTCGGTGCCTTGGCACTGTATTTGGACTTCATCAACCTGTTCTTGTTTCTTTTGCAGCTGTTTGGTGGCGGAGGTCGGCGCTAGCGAACCTTCCTTGCTCTAGCTACCTGCACGCGCCCCGGGCTTGGCCCGGGGCTATTTTACGTCTGCGTGGTGAGCCGGGCCTTTTATGGTGCTGGGCGGGGTCGCCCGCCTCGGCCTGCTACGCGGGAATTACAAGTGGGATTGAGCGGGTCGCGTGCCAGCGGCCTTGGATATGGCTTGGGCGGGGTGAGTACTGGTATCCCGCAGGCGGCTGGCGGGACCACCCGGCTCGTTTCGGCGATACTGAACACGAACTTCTTCATGTCTTCACTCCCTGGCCCCGGATGTACCCGCGAGCTGTTCAATGTCAGCCAGGGTTACATCTGGGCGAGCGCCTGGGTGTCATTGAATAATTGTGCTATTTCAAGCCCTCCTTTAGCTCTATACATAACGTCATCCCCAACATCTTCTTGATGTAGGTGCCCTTGTCTTCCTGCTGGAAGAGAACATGCCTCTCCTCGAACTGTTCTTTCGTCATACCGCTGTTCCACCATCCGACTTCGGGCAAACGGGTATTGGAAACGATGAAGGAGTTCAGCGTGACCATTGAGTCCTGCGATCGAAGGTCATCTTCTATAGATTTAATAGTCTTGTAAAACATGATCTTTGGATCATCAGGGCCTTTCAGGTTGCGCAGGCCTTTGGGGTCGATGAAGTTGATGTACTGTTTCTCGGCAACAAGAAGCCAAAGGATGAAGTCCGGGTAGAAATTCCCGGCCTCGAAGAAACCGATCCCTCGTCCCCGAGACATGTTCCGCAGCAGGTAGAGCTCTTTGCCGGCAAAGAAGCCCTTGTTCTGCGAGCAATACTGTTGGAGATCCAGAACGAAGTCCCGCTCGCCCTCGTTCAAGGACACGGGCTTCACCTCTATGACGCCGCGGCTCGCATAGACCAACGGCTGGTAGAGATGCCGGCCGAACATGACGGCGGTAAGCCCCTGGAATTTGACGTTGCGCAGTTCGCCTTTCTCAATGATGCCCTTGATCTCTTCCAGTTTGGTTACGATATCCTGGCGCGACTGGTCGATGAGGAACAAATAGTCATCGATGAAGTCAGTGTCGTCTTCGGTGAGCGTCCTGTATTCGAGATGATCCTTCTCGAATTCGGCCTTACGGACCTTGTAGAAACGGTCGCAGTATTTGCGAAGCAGCGTGGATGCGATCTCCTGCCACCGGCGTGTCTGCTCGAATGACCGTGCTTCCATCTCTTCCCGCGGGATGTGGAGTACATACCAGCTATTGTCAGTAAGGAGTCCCGATATCCTGTCCATACTCAGGTTCAGGTTGTACCAGGCTCGCTCGCTCTTAAACATTTGGAGATCGAAATACAGCTCCTCGACATCAAGGAACGCCAGATGGTCGGGGGTGAACCAGGCTTCGTTAGGCGCAGCCGTATTGAGTGCCGCTTGGCCCCGCGCACTGGCGAGAGCCTGAATCTTTGGATACCAATTCACAACAAGGCGGCTTTTCTTGAAGTGTTCATCCGGCGTGCCAAGCGCGGGTTTCGGGCCCTGCTTCTTGAAATCGACGCCTTCCCGGAGACGGATGGTCTTCAGCGGTTTCTTGCCGAGATTCTTGACTACCGGCAGGATAAATTCTATGCGATCCTCGTTGGTCGGAAGCCCCTCGTCCTCCAGATACTCTTTGAATTGCCGCATATAATCGGCGTGAATCCCGAATACATTCAGCGTCTCCAACCGCTCGATATCTTTCGGAGCATTGAAACCGACGATTCGGTGGCTTCTCTTTAGACAGAAATCCAGTCCCTTCAGGCGGACACCGCGCCCGAAAAGCTGGATAATCTGCGAGCCTTCCTTCTTGCCGATGTTCATGAGCCCCATCGTGCTCACACGCCAACTCGACCATCCCTCGGAAAATTTCTTTGATCCTATCAGCATGTTCAGTGTTGAATATTGCGAATTGACGTGCCGGAAAAGCGAGTCCGAGAACTCGCTGTCTGTGACAGCCAAGTCCTCCGGGTGTTCCTCGCAGAGCTTGCACAGACCCGATGGATCGCCGACGTTGATGAGCCCGAAAGGCTCGTTGTCCTCGCCGATATGCAGGGCAACTTCACCTTCACCGCCTGCCTTGAGCCGCCGCACGTGCAGCGCGCTGGACACCGGTGCGTTGAAGAGCACCGCCAGGATGTCCCGAAACGCCTGTTCCCCCGAAAGCCCGAGTTGTCCGAGGTAGGTAAAGGCCCCGGAAAAAAGCTCGCGGTCCTTGGAATCATGAAGGCCCGAACTGCCGCTGAGCAGCATATCGAGATAGCGGATGCTCATCTCGCGATTTTTCACAAAGCGAGCAAGGAACAGGAGGATGTCTACTACGTCCGAAACATCCTTATTACTTGGCTTTGCAGTGACGCTTCCGCCCACGAATATCCAGAGAGGCTTCTCGATCAGGAAAGGTTTTAGCCCCTCTTGCTTGTCCTGAAACAACTTCTGCTGTTGGTAGAACACCAAGAGGCAGGCCGTCAGATACTGGCGGTGGTGTTCTTCGCTCGAGTCGTCCTCCAGGTTGAGGATGCGGTACTCCTTGCCGTAGCCATCTCTATAAAAGTACTTGTAGGAGTAGTCAAAGAGGATGCACTTGGCATACTCACGGGCCAGTTCCTTGTTGCTGCTTGCTTTCATAGCCTGGCCGAAAGTGGCGGAGTACTCGAAGGAAAAGCCCTTTTCGCATAGCTGGTTGCGCATCTGCATCCAGTGACCGACTTCCGCACCACTTGTGCCCCGGTGCCCTTCGTCTACCAAGACAAGGTTGTTGCCTTCGAAGGCGTCGATGGCCACGGTTTTCTCTCCGGTGGTCTCGCTCAGCTTGTGGATGTCTATAATCTCGATGCTGTTCCTTGTGAACAGTTCCCCAGCGTCCTTGTTGAAAAGAACGGCATCCATATCGGAGAGTCGGAATTCACCCAGGTGCTGAAGGCTTAAGCTCTCATTCGGCGTAAGCAGAATAGTCCGGTTAATGTCGCTTTCCCGGCCGTGCAACTTCTGGTAGTGCCGGTACTGCAGGATGTTGATGTGCATAAGAAGCGTTTTGCCCGAGCCGGTGGCGCTCCAGAAGGCAAGCTTCTTCAAGTCCTCCGGTTCGTATGGCTTGATCCGAGCATCATTTGGCAGACCCGTGGTGAATAGCTGACCTAGCGCATTCTGCTGGGGCGTATCACCTTCGTTAAAACGCCTTATATAAGCGTTGAGATTAGCAAGAAGCTTCTCGGGATCGCTGAAATAACGGTCCAAGTAAATTTCCGTGAAGAGTAAACCGAGGTACTGGAAATACTTAGGGTACAGACTCTGCCCATCGACGTTTCGCTTCGAAGTAATTCCCTTCCAATGCCGGACGATGTTTCCGTCGTAGGCCAGAAGGATATCGTCCGGCAGTTCAGGCCGGTGAAGGATAAGCTTCAGGCATTGGTGGAAACGGGATATATTGTCCTCATTGAAGCCCTCGGAATCGGGATCACGCATATGCTTGCCCAGATCCTCAAAGGTGGCCACACCAAACAGCTCGAGCATCCAGTTGGCCAGCACCAAGCGGTGCTCGAACTTAATTTTGGTCTTCGCCGCCTTTGCGCTTCGTTTCTGCTTGAGCTTTGCTGTCATATCTCAACTCTCTTGCCCGGATAATTCCAACTTCTCCAGCCACTCACCAAAGTGCGGGCATTT
Organism: uncultured bacterium; assembly: GCA_964402875.1. Taxonomy (GTDB): domain Bacteria; phylum Deinococcota; class Deinococci; order Deinococcales; family Marinithermaceae; genus CAYODT01. The sequence goes on from CAYODT010000020.1 coordinate 36,931, forward strand.
TTGCCGCATGAAGGGCAGCCCGATCTGCCAAGCTGCGATACTACCATGTAGAACTTTCTGGTATTGCTGCGAAAGCTGAAGAATTCGCTTTGACGGTGCTGAACGAGAGCCATCGTCGATTTCTTCCGGGGTTTGGAAACTATCGGCTATGCCCTGTAGGTCGCATGCTATATCTTGTTCAGAGATAACCTTTCCAAGAATGCTGGGAGCGCTGAATAACAAGGCTTCAAACTCATGCATTTGGATATAGGGGATGAAGCGTTTCCGGTTGAAGGTGCTCCCCATAGCTTCCGAAATATCCTCCAGCATTGCGCTCTCAACTGTCGTGGCTTTTTGGCGGTGTGCCTGATGACGGGCCAAGTCTCTGCCCGGCCAGTCAATGGGCATTCCATAATAGTCGAACATTGTGGTTGCATATCTATTCGTGTCTTCCTTGAGGTATCGTAACAATTCTACACGGATGCCGCCCCAAAGTCGCACCCCGCCTTGAGAGCGCTTTCTGCCGGGCGTCGTAGCTATGATGGAGACATTCCGGGCGATGAGTGCAGGGGCAACAATTCCCTTTATGAATTTCTCCTCTGTCTGGCCTTCAACGAGTGCAAGCACTCGGCTCGTCATGGCCGCCCGCCAAAGATGTTCTTTTCCCACAGCTCGCTCAAAGAGTATTCTTCCAGCCATTCGGAGAGCTTCTCCGGATCCAGGCGCTTGCACTGTGTCCCCGATTCCTCCTCAAGTTCAAGTACCGCGATCTGGCTCGGCTCGAATTCGTCCACTAAGCGCGTCGATTGTGTTGCTAGGATGACCTGTGTTTTAGTGGCTACAGACTTGGCCATACCTGCAAAAACGCTGATTGCGTAAGGATGAAGCCCAAGCTCCGGCTCATCCAGGATAATCACGCTGGGCATCTTCTCAGTCGGCTGGAGAAATAGTGTTGCCAACGCCATGAAGCGCAGAGTACCATCCGACAGTTGATGCGGGCCTAATAAGTAATCAGTGTGGCCTCTCTCCCGCCAATTGAGGAGAATATATTTTTCGCTTCTTGGCGACGGTTCCAGGACAAAATTGCTGAAGGATGGGAATACAAGACGGATTGTGGACACGATCCGTTGATAGTTGCCCGGATGAGTTGCCTGCATCGCGTGTAGGTATGCCGCCAAATTGCCTGCATCGCTGCGCAGGTAGGCGGCATCTTCAATGTACCCGCTCTTGCGGATGTTGGCGGTCAAGGAAGTATCGTGAAACTGATAGCTTCGACAACGCGACAACATGCCGAATAGTACCTGGCAGGTTTTGTCAGTGGATTGGGCCTCGTTTAGCCTGCTTTCCTTATGGCCTACACCGAGCAGAATATCCTGTGGCTGAGGATGGTCCTCTTGCTGGAAGACGACACGCTCCTCTGTAAATATCAACGTATCCGGAGCCGCATCTGCGAGACTAGTGATGTAGCGCGTAGTGGAACCACTACCTTTAAACTGCACTTCCGCCTGCATCTTAGCTGTGGTCTGTCGGCCGTAATACAAGAGGGAATCCGAGCCTCCGCTTCGGCCGATGTAGTCTTGCAGGGCACCCATGCTTAGGAAGTTCAGCATTCTGAAAAACGACACCAGGTTGCTCTTACCCGCGCCATTGGATCCAAGCAAAACTGTAATATCGCCGAATTCCACTTCGGCATCTCGAAAAGATTTATAGCCCTTAAGACTTATTGACTCAAGTTTGTTCATAATTTTCTCCCTACACGTCCGCCACATCAAACATGAGCCGTTTGAACTCCTCTTCAATTAGCCGCACCTTGTAGCGCGGCTCCACGCCTTCTTTTTCTGGATAGAGCGGCACATTCATCAGGTTATTGTCGCCGTTGACGTAGATTATGTCGAACTCGGAGTCGAGCGTATTGTATTGCTGCTTCCTGAAGAATACCTCCAGGTCACAGTTGGCTTTCTCCCGGGCGACAGTGATCTTCTCGTGGTTGGTTCCTGCCTGCGCCAAGGCTTCGGTAGACGGGTCGTCCAGGTCCCGAATCTTGCGCCAAATCACGAGCACCTCTTCACCCTTTGGGTTCTGGCCCTCGACCACCAGGAAGCTGCTCGCCTGCGCCGTTCCTTCAGCTTGCGCGTCAGGCAGGCTGATCCTGTCGATATGCTTTACCTTCAGGCCCAAGAGCCAGTTGAAGGTCTCGACGAGGTCCACGTTTACAGGTTTGGTTTCACCGACTGAACCCGCGCCCACGAGCAACTTGTAGTTCCAGGGGTC
>CAYODT010000021.1:0-38336 GCA_964402875.1 uncultured bacterium
CGGCTGAGTAAGGCGTATCTGCCACAGCCCCGGGGCAAGGGGCGGCTAGTGGTTCTGGCGGTAGGTAAAGCCGCACTCCCTATGCTCCTGGCCGCCGAGGAAGTCTACGGGGAGCGTGCCCAGGGCTTCGGGGTAACCCGCTATGGACACGGTGGTTCCACCCGCTTCCTACCGCTGCTGGAAGCCGGGCACCCACTGCCCGACGACCGCAGCCGAGCGGCCGCAAACAGGGCGCTGGCGCTGGCCGCTTCGCTGGGTCCCGAGGACCTACTGGTGGTGTTGATCTCCGGTGGGGGCTCCGCCTTACTCTCGGCGCCCTGGGGTATCGATCCCGCGCAGAAGCAGGAGCTTACCAGACAACTCTTGGCCAGTGGCGCCGACATCGCCGAGATGAACGCGGTACGCAAGCACCTCTCGCTCATCAAGGGTGGCCGTCTGGCGCAGGCCGCCCACCCGGCCCGGGTAGTCAGCCTGGTGCTGTCCGATGTGCCGGGTGATGATCTATCGGTGGTAGCCTCCGGTCCCACGATGCCCGATGAAAGTAGCTTCGCCCAGGCGCTGGCGGTTTTGGATCGCTACCAGATCACCGCACCCGCCGCTCGCCGTCATTTTGCGGCCGGCCTACGCGGCGAACTGAAGGAGAGCCCCTCGGCCGAAGCACCCTGCTTCGAGCGGGCCGAGAGCTGGCTAATCGGCTGCAACCAGGATTTTCTGACTGCCGCACGGGCCTGGCTCGAGCAGGCCGGGCTACAGACTGTGATCCTCTCCGACCTTTTTCAAGGTGAAGCGGGCCAGCTGGCCCGCTTTCACGCCGCGCTGGCCGGCTCTATCCGGCGACACCACAACCCATTCACCCCACCCGTGGTATTGCTCTCGGGCGGGGAGGCTGTGGTAAAGCTGCAGCAAGACGGAAAAGGCGGCAGGAACCAGGAGTTTGCCCTATGGCTGGCGCGCTCGGCGGGCTCGCCGGGGCTGTGGGGCCTGGCCTGTGACACTGACGGGATAGACGGCAACAGCGACGCAGCAGGAGCGCTGATCACGCCGGACAGCCTGGATAGAGCCAAGGCCTTAGGGCTGGACCCGGCTGGGGCTCTTAAACAGCATCACAGCCAAGCCTTCTTCGACACGCTGGGCGACCTGGTACGCGTAGGCCCCACCCAGAACAACCTTAACGACTACCGCGCCATCTTCGTCGAGCCGGGCTAACGGTAACCGGCCCGCTTAAGTTCGAGCTCCACCGCGGCGAGCACCTTGGGGCGGGCAGTCTTCAAAGTTTCGCCCATCAGTGTGGCGCCGGCCGCGGGCAGGTGTCCCCCGCCCCCCAGCACCACGGCGATAGCCTGCGCGGATACCCCGCCGCGACTACGGATGGAAAGCTTCACCCGGTCGCCGAGGTCCTTAAAGAACACCGCGATCTGGCTGCCTTCGACGTAGCGGATTGCTCCCACAAAATCGTCGGTGTCCTCTTCCCCGCTTCCCAGCCCGGCCAGCATGGAGGGTTCGAAGTGCGCCGTTACCAACAGGTCATGGTAGTGAAGCTCAACGGTGGAAAGCACTTTACCGAGCAGCTTGAAGTAATAAGGCGGCCTCAACTGCAAGCGATCGGTAAGCTCACTAAGGGCTACTCCATGGCTCACCAGTTCAGCGGCGGCGATCAGCGCCTCGGAGGTGGTGTTGGCGAAGCGGAAATTGCCGGTGTCGGTGATCAGGCCGGTCAGCACCGGCGTGGCGATATCCACCGTCCATTCCAAACCAAGTTGGTCGATGAGATCCTTGATCATCAAAGCGACGGCGGCTTTGGAGGGGTCGACGATATGAACATGGCCGAAACGGCTGTTCGAACCGTGGTGATCAATATTAATGACCAGCCCCTCCGCCGGCGCGCCGGCCAGCCGATGGCGATCCCCCGCGTCCAGAGCCATAACCAGACTATCCTCGGGAAGCTGCGACAGAGGCTCTCCGACCTCACCCTCACGTATTAAGAATTGCAGAAAATGCGGTGGTTCGACGATCCAGTGTACCTCCTTGCCAAGAGCCCTTAGGGCTCTGGCCAACCCGAGGGTACTGCCCACCGCGTCTCCATCGGGATCCTCGTGGGCCAGGATGACCAACGGTCCCGTGAACGAGGTCAAGATGTCGGCGACCAAGCGTATCTTCTCCCAGTACATGGGCTCAGGGGTATTATCGACCATCTCCATAACCCCACAAGTCTAACAAGACACCCCGGCTGCGGCTATAATCCAGGACGGATGGAACTTACCCTACCCCCTACTACATGCCTATCGGGCCGCCTCCAGGTACCGGGAGACAAGTCCATTACCCATCGCGCGCTGCTGCTCTCCGCGCTGGCCGATGGACAGACGCGAATCAAGAAACCCCTACTGGCCGCCGATCCCCGCTCCACAGCCGGGCTGCTGCGCCGCCTGGGCGTGGAGATCGTCCTGGATGGAGACGAATTCCTGGTAAACGGTGTGGGCCTGGCGGGACTGAAAGAGCCCCTTAACATCCTGGACTGCGGCAACGCCGGCACCCTAATGCGCCTGGTCAGCGGCTTACTCGCCGGCCAGGCGTTCTTCTCGGTCCTCGGCGGAGATAATTCCCTGTCGGCACGGCCCATGGAACGCGTAACCACGCCCTTGCTGCAGATGGGCGCCCGGATCGACGGGCGCGAACAGGGGCGGTTCGCCCCCTTGGCCATTCGCGGCGGCCGGCTGCTTGGAATTCACTATGAGCTGCCGGTGCCCAGTGCTCAGGTAAAAAGCGCTTTATTGCTGGCCGGCCTATTCGCAGAGGGAGAGACCGGGGTTATCGAAACCTCCCCTACCCGCGACCACACCGAACGTATGTTCCGCCACTTCGGCCTGCCTCTGGAGCGCCGCCGGGACCGGGTCATTACTCGGCGGGCCGATCCCTTCCCGGCCCGCGACCTCACCGTACCCGGTGATTTCTCCTCGGCTGCATTTTTCATTGTGGCCGCTTTGATCTCCCCTGAAGCCGATCTAACCGTCGAGGGTGTGGGGTTGAATCCCAGCCGTACCGGACTGCTGACCGCTCTGACGCAGATGGGTGCCCTGTTGGAATGGCAAGTCACTGAAGGTCAGGACGGGGAGCCACTGGGCTGGGTCCGTGCGAGAAGCTCAGAGCTGCAGGGCATCGACCTAGATCCCAAACTGGTTCCCCTAATGGTTGATGAGATCCCGGTACTGGCCGCCGCCGCGGCCTGGGCCCAAGGCCCCAGCCGCTTAAATGGGTTGGGCGAGCTGCGGCTTAAGGAGTCCGACCGCGTTCATGCCATCGCCGAGAACCTGCGAAACCTCGGCGCTTCGGTCCAGGAAGGGGATGACTGGCTGGCCATCCAAGGCGGCGGGCTGCGTCCGGGAATAGTTGAGCCCGCAGGTGACCATAGAATCGCCATGGCCTTTGCGGTGGCCGGGCTCCCGGTAGGCGTCTTGGTGCACGAGGCCCACTGGGCCGACATCTCCTACCCGGGCTTCTTCAACGATCTGAAAGGGCTGGTGTGTCGGAGCTGATCGTCACCATCGACGGCCTCTCGGCCTCGGGGAAGTCGAGCGTAGCTGGCCGGGTAGCGGCTACGCTCGGAATCCCCTACGTATCCAGCGGTCTGCTCTACCGTGGGGTGGCCTACCAGGCCCTGCGGCACGGTATATCACCGCACGACGCACATCGCCTGCTCGAGCTGCTGAAGAAAGAACCCCCCCGCCTGATCCCCGGGACCGGAACAGCCGGCAACCGGGTGCTGGTCGGGCCCTTAGACATCACTGAGAGCCTACACACCGCCGAAGTGGACGCGGTGGTTTCCGTAGTGGCCCGCCACCCAGGCATACGCACCTACGTAAACGCGTCCTTGCGCGCATTACCGGCACCTTTCGTTGCCGAAGGGCGCGATATGGGCACCGCAGTTTTCAAGCGGGCGACGCACAAGTTCTACTTATTCGCGCCCACCCAGGTACGGGCCAGGCGGCGGGCGCACCAGCGGGGAGCCAGCCTGTCCGAGGTTGAAGCAGCGTTGAGAACCCGCGACCGCGCCGATACCGGCCAAAGTCCCCCGGCGACCGATGCAATAATGCTGGACACCACCAACCTGGACCTGACCGAGGTGGTGGAAGCGATACTCTCACAGGTGGAGGTATCGCAAAATTTGAAGCGTTCTCAGGGCTGAGCATTTTGCCGCCGACCCTTTCGCTATGAGCCGCCCTGCGGACCCCCTGAATCTACGGCGCGCAAGGCAACCGGCCACAGCACCGAAAACAAGCTGGTATGCTGGTCTGGGAGGTAGCCAGATGCTCGATCAGGTACAAGTATCCGAGCTGTTCAGCGATGAGGCCCGACAGGTGCAGATCGCGGCCAGAAAGTTTGTGGAGAGCGAGATCCTGCCGGGAATCGGCAAATGGTGGGAAGAGGGCCGCTTTCCGGTAGAGCTGGTGCCCCGGATGGGCGAGATGGGCTTCCTAGGCGCCAGTCTTCCACAAGCCTATGGCGCCTCGGGCGTGGACGACACCGCCTATGGTCTCATCATGTACGAGCTCGAGCGGGCTGACTCAGGCTTCCGCAGCTTCGCCAGCGTCCAAGGGGCCTTGGTTATGTACCCTATCCTGACCTACGGCTCCGAGGCGCAGAAAGAGCACTACCTGCCCGAGCTGGCCGCAGGGCGCATGGTGGGCTGCTTTGGTCTCACCGAGCCCGGAGGCGGCTCCGATCCCGACGCTAACATGCAGACCCACGCCCGCCGGGACGGAGACGACTACCTGATTTCCGGCAGCAAGATGTGGATTACCAACGGTAACATCGCGGATATCGCCATCGTCTGGGCCAAGGATGAGGCCGGTGAAGTGCGTGGCTTCATCGTGCCCACCGATGCGGCGGGTTTCAGCGCCAATGAGGTCAAACACAAAATGAGTCTCAGGGCCTCGGTCACCAGCGAGCTGGTGCTCGATGAGGTGCGGGTCCACAAGGATCAGCTGCTTCCAAAAGCCAAGGACCTGCGCGCTCCGCTGAGCTGCCTTACCCAGGCGCGTTACGGCATCGCCTGGGGAGCGCTGGGGGCGCTCGAGGCGGTGTACCAGGAAGCGCTGGCTTTCGCGCAGAGCCGCATCACCTTCGGCCGGCCCATCGCCGGGCGGCAGCTGGTCCAGGAGAAGCTGGTAAACATGGTCAGCGAACACAGCAAAGGGCTTCTGCTGGCCTGGAGGCTTTCGCAGCTTAAGAGCCAGGGCCGTCTCAAATTCCACCAGGTCTCCCTGGCCAAGCGCAATAATGTGCGCGTAGCGCTACGCGCGGCTAGGGACGCGCGCGAGATCCTGGGCGGCAGCGGCATCACCCTTGATTACCACACTATCCGGCACATGCTGAACCTGGAAACCGTAGACACCTACGAAGGCACCCACGATATCCACACTCTGATCGTGGGCCACGAGCTTACCGGCGAAAACGCCCTGGCCTGATCCGCGTGATTGCCGTTTATAGTGGAGACAGCTACCTGGCGCGGCGGGCCGCCTTGGCCGAGGCTAAGAGGCTGGGGTTGGAGGCTGTTTTTACCCCGCCGGTCGCCGAGCGTGTAGCACAGCAGCTGGCGGGCGGTTTATTTGCCGTAGCCGGTTGTGTAGTTGATCTGCGCGAGGCGGACGAAAGTAACTGGAAGGCCCTGAAGCCATTGCTCGAGCAACCCCCCGCTGAGGTCCCGCTGCTGTTGCTAGACCCCAAACCGAGCGCCGGACGCAGTCGCTGGTACAAGTCGCGTGCCGAGGTCCACGCCAGCCCTACCCCACGGTACGCCGGTTTGGCGCAGTGGATCAACGCCGAGCTGAAGGCCCGCGATACCCGGCTCTCCGCGGCCGGGGTACGTTATCTGGCCGAGCTGGACGCGGGCCTGGAGGCCCTGTCCAAGGAGTTGGACAAGCTCGAGCTGCTCACGCCGCCGATCGGCTTAGAGACCTTGAAGGCGGTGGTGGCCCTAAGACCGCCGGCCAACATCTTCGCCCTGGTGGATCGTCTGACCGAGCACCGCTACCGCGAGGCGCTTCTCGCCCTGCAGCTGCTTTTGGCTGAAGGCGGGGAGCCGTTGCGCATCCTGGCCACAATCACCTCGCGTTATACGCTCTTAGCCAGGGCCTGGGCGCTGCAGCATGACAACCCCCGCCTCGGCGATAAAGAAGCTGCCTCACTGCTCGGCGTTCACCCCTATCCTGCCAAAAAAGCCCTGGCGCTCGCGGCGAGCCTGCGGGAGGACCAGATCGAGCAAGCCCTAGCGGTACTCATGCGCGCCGAGAAGCGGGCCAAGACCGGTGGACATCCACTCAGAACCCTGGAACGGTTGCTCTTCGAGCTCAGCGAAATATAGTCCACATCCAGGAATTACAGCGGCCGCGACCAGCCCAGGATATAGACTAGAGCATGCTGTCAGTGCAATTAGTCGAACAAATCCTGAATCAGGCCCGGGCCGGCGGCGCAGATTTCGCGGAGATATACGCCGAACGCCGGCGGAAACACAACCTGCGGCTCCTAAACGGCAAAGTCGAGGAGGCCACCAGCGGTATCGAACTGGGTGCCGGCCTGAGGCTGTTCTTCGGCCTCGACGTGGTCTACTCCTACACCAACGACCTGAGCCCGGCGTCGCTGGAGGAGTTGGTCGAGACCCTGGTGAGGCTCAAGGGTAGCGGCGGTCATGTAGACAGCCAGGGCCGCGGAGGGCTGGACTTCCGTAAACATACCGCCAGGGGTCTCCACGCCCCCGTCCGGCCCCTTACTTCGCAGGACAAACGCTTCCGGGTTGAGCGCTTGTTGGAGGCCGAGGCGGCGACACGGTTCGATCCGGCCGTGCGCACTGTGGAAACCCAGCTGGTGGAACTGACGCAAGCGGTTCTGGTGGCCAACAGCGAGGGCCTCTGGGTCGAAGATGACCGGGTACGTACTCGCCTTATGGTCCAGGTTATCGCCCAGGACCAGCGCGGCACACAGACCGGAACCAGCGCTCCGGGGCTTTCGGTAGGGCTCGAGCTCTTCGATCACTTTCCCCCGGACAGGGTGGGCCGCGAAGCCGCAGAGCAAGCCCTGGCCAACCTGCGCGGCCGTCCCGCGCCCGCGGGCACCATGCCGGTGGTGATCGGCAACGCTTTCGGCGGGGTCATCTTCCACGAAGCCTTGGGGCACCTGCTCGAAACCACCAGCGTAGCCAAAAAGGTGTCGGTACTTACGGACAAACTGGGTGAAACCGTAGCCAGCCCGGCGGTTACTTATATAGACGACGGCACTCTGCCTCATGGCTGGGGCTCCAGCGAGTTCGATGACGAAGGCACGCCCAGCGAGCGCACCGTACTGATCGAGAACGGCGTTTTGAAAAGCTACCTGGTGGACCGCTTGGGGAGCCTGCAAACCGGCTACCAGGCTACCGGATCAGGCCGCCGCCAGGACTATACTTATGCACCCGCCAGTCGCATGCGCAATACCTTCATCGCCGCCGGCGCCGCCTCCAAGGAGGCGCTGTTCGAGGGTATCGACCACGGCCTGTACGCCAGGTCTATGGGTGGAGGGCAGGTGCTGCCCGGCTCCGGGGAATACAACTTCTCGGTGCGGGAGGGGTATCTAATTGAACATGGGCGCGTCACCGAACCGGTGCGCGGCGCCATGCTGGTTGGCAAGGGCCCCGAGAGTATTAAAAAGATTGTCGCGGTCGCCGGCGACCTGGAAAACGCCCCGGGGATGTGCGGCAGTATCTCCGGCATGGTTCCGGTGGAGGTAGGACAGCCGCACCTGCTGGTCAGCGAGATCATAGTGGGAGGGGAAGCATGAACCGGGAAGAGGCCTCCGCTTACCTGATCGACCGGGCCAGAACCCTGGATTCCGCTCTTGAGCTGTTAGCTCAAGACGACCGTGAGTTCACCGTCAAAGCACAGGGCGAGCGGCTGGAAGAAGTAAAGCAGGCCCGCCAGGGAGGTATCGGGCTACGCGTGGTCAAGGATGGGAAAACCGGCTATGCCTACACCGAGGATCTCGCTCGGAAAGCCCTGGACTGGGCGCTGGACGAGGCAGTCGAAAACGCCGGGCTACAGCAGGACACCGATGGCTTCATCCCCAGCAGCCAGGCTCTAGGCGACCACGATACCTTGGGTGAGGGACTTTCGGCCACTGTCGAGGAGAAACTGGAAACCGCCCTGACCTACGGGCGCACCCTGCAAGCCGATCCGCGCACCCGCCGGGCGTTCTTGTCCGTGTACGCGGAACGGGAGCTCAACCGCCAGGTAACTTCCACCGAAGGTGCTTCCGGGCGGATACGGCAGGGTTTAGCCCTGGTCGGCGGGGGAGTGGTTATGGGCGAAGGCAAGATCCTCAAACAATCCTTCGGCACCCAGTGGTCACCCGAGTTCCACGCGCTCGAACCGGGCCGCACCGCCCAGCTTCAACTCGAACAAACCGGCCAATTGCTGAACGCCAGGAGGCTAGCCACCGGCCGCTATACTGCGTATTTCGAGTCCAAGGCTTTCCGCGACCTGCTCGCGGTATTCTCTTGGCTGTGGTCCGGGAAGTCGGTAATGGAAGGTAAGAGCCGGCTGGCCGGGCGGATCGGTGAAAGTGTAGCCAGCGAGGTGGTCAACCTGATCGACGACCCAGAGGTCGCGGGCGGCCTGCTGAACCAGGCTTTTGACGTGGAAGGCCAACCTACCCGGCGTACTACCCTGATCGAGAGAGGGGTGCTGAAAGCCTTCCTGCACAACACCAGGACCGCCCGGGCCTTGAGCCAACCGCCCAACGGGCACGCTATGCGCTCCTATAAGGGCGCGGTGGAGGTGGGCCCGTCCAACCTGTACCTGGCGCCCGGCGCAGGACTGAAGCCGGACCGGGGAGTGGTGATACGCGAGGTCATGGGGGTGCACGCCGGCGCCAATCCCATCTCGGGTGATTTCTCGCTCCAGGCCCTGGGGCTTTGGATGGAAGAGGGCACCCCGCAGTACGGCGTCGAGGATTTCGTGGTCTCGGGCAACTTCCTGGAACTCTTGAGGGGAATCCGCGCAGTAGGCAATGAGTTGAAATGGGACTACCTGGGCTTCGCGGTCGCCAGTCCCTTAGTCGAGGTGGCAGGGCTCTCATTCGCCGGCGCTTAGCGGCCCGGAGAAGGCTGAAAGCCCCTCGCGAGGGGCTTTCAGCCGATATCTTTTATAAGTCAGCCGGCCCTGCGACCCGCTTCCCGGCTTTCCAACTTACCCTTGATTCGCTTGAGGCGGAAAATATCCTCCCGCTCGCGCTGCTCGAGCACCTGCTGAATAAAGCGAATCTGTCCGCGGATACCGGGGATCACCACCTGCTCGAGCGCGTTAACCCGCCGGGTAGTCTTCTTGATCTCTTCACCAATGCGTCGCAGGCGGGCCTCGGTGTTGGCCACGGCCAGCAATGCCTTGGTGAGCGCACGGAAGCTCTGTTGCGCGGCCAGGCTCTGGCCGCCGCTGGCGATGGGGCTCAGCGAGCAGCCCTCGGGCCACTTCGCCTGCAGGTGCGGGACCTTAGTGCCCCAGACGTTCTCCACTTCAGCTTGCACATTCGATAACCTCGGCACCCCCACCGCCAGGGCCTCCATCTCCCCGGGACCATCGAAGGCCTTGGCCAAGAACAAGTCGGTATAGGCTTCCTCCGCAACCCGGTTCAGGTTCTTACGTGCTGCTACGCCCTGGTGCACCAGGGCGAAGAACTCGCTTACCAGCGCGTCCCGCTTCTTCTTCAGCAGGTCCACACCCTTAGCCGCCAGCTTGAGCTGGTTACGGCGAGCCAGGAGGTTCATCCGGGTGGGGCTGGTTTCGCTCATCTTCCCCTCCTAGAGATCGCCGGGGTTGCCCCACAGATCTTCGAGCTTGGCTCCGTAGTATTTACCGATGTGATCGGTGGAGATTCGCTTGAGCTCCGACTGTGGAAGCATCGATAGAAGCGCCCAGGCCAGGTTGAGCGATTCTTCCAACTCGCGATTCTGCTGGCCCTGGTGGATAAAGTTCTTCTCGAAGGCATCCGCAAAATGCAGGTAGCGCCGGTCATTCTCGGTCAAAGCATCCTCACCGATGATGGCCACCAGCTTGCGGATATCCACACCATTAGCATAAGCAGCGAAGAGTTGGTCGGAGACCTGCTTATGATCCACGCGCGTTTTGCCTTTGCCGATTCCGTTATTCGCCAGGCGCGACAAAGAGGGCAACGGGTCGATGGGTGGAAATATACCTTTGCGGTGCAGCTCACGGGAAAGTTGGATCTGCCCTTCGGTGATATAGCCGGTCAGGTCAGGAATAGGGTGAGTCCGGTCGTCATCCGGCATCGAGAGGATGGGGATCTGCGTTATCGACCCCTTGCGCCCCTCAATAACCCCGGCCCGCTCGTAGATCGTAGATAGGTCGGTATACATGTAGCCCGGGTATCCACGCCGTCCAGGGATCTCCTCGCGCGCCGCGCCCACCTCGCGCAGCGCCTCGCAGTAATTGGTCATATCCGTCAGGATGATCAGTACATGGTAATCAAGCTCGAAAGCCAAGTACTCGGCTACGGTCAGGGCCATGCGTGGTGTGAGGATACGTTCGATGGTAGGATCATCGGCCCGGTTTAAGAACAACACCGAGCGCGCCAGGGCACCGGTACGTTCGAACTCCTCGGTGAAGTAAGCCAACTCTCGCTGGGTTATCCCCATCGCGGCAAAGACCACCGCAAACTGCCCCTCCTCGCCGGGAACAGTGGCCTGCCTAGCGATCTGCGCAGCCAGCTCATTGGCCGGTAGGCCCGAGCCGGAGAATATCGGCAGCTTCTGGCCACGCACCAGGGTATTCATAGCATCGATGGTAGAGATACCGGTCTGAATAAACTCCTCAGGCTTGCGCCGCGCCACCGGGTTGATGGGCTTACCGCCGATGGTAACCCGCTTATCGGCAATCACCGGCGGCAAGCCATCGATAGGCTTACCGATTCCGCTGAACTGCCGGCCGAGCATCTCCCTGGCTACACCCAACCGCGCCACATCTTCCACCAGGCTGACCGAACTACTGGCCAGGTCCAACCCGGTGGTCTCCTCAAATACCTGAATTACCGCGTAGGCCTCGGAAACCTCGATCACCTGCCCGCCGCGGATCCGGCCCTCAGCATCCTTGATATCAACGATAGCGTTGTAGGCCAGGTCCTGCGCGTTCTCTACGAACAGCAACGGGCCTGATATGTAGGTCAGCGAGGTATATTCCTTCTTCAAGAGATCCATATTCCACCCCCCTCTCAGACCACTGTCTGTTTAAAGGCAACGGCGATCTCGCCTCGCACTTCATCCAGGTAGGCCGGGAACTGCTCTTCGGTCACGTAACGCGCCCGGGCGACCTTCTCGATTACCGGGTGCTGAATAATCTCGTCGACGGTGATATCTATTTTGATAGCCTCTTCGGCACGCTGATGGAGTTCGAGAATCATCTGCATGATCCCGTACGACTTGGCCAGCGAGGAGTAAGCGTCTACCTCGTCAAAGGCGTTCTGCTGCAGGAAGTCCTCGCGTATGATGCGCCCCACCTCAATCACTAAGCGCTCATTATCCTGCAAAGCATCCGGGCCCACCAGCTGCACCACCTCTTGCAGGCTAGCCTCGCGTTGCAATAATTCGCTGATAGCGTTGCGCAGCTCCGGGTAGTCCTGCGCCACGTTCTCCCGGTACCACCGGTCGAGAATACCAATAAACAGTGAGTATGAGCCGTTCCAATTGATAGCCGGGAAGTGACGCCGGTAGGCCAGTCCGGCATCCAGACGCCAGAAGGCTCCGGTAATACGCAGGGTGGACTGGGTGACCGGCTCAGACATATCGCCGCCGGCCGGTGAAACCGCCCCAACCATACTCACCGCGCCGCGCTCACCCGACAGGGTGGTGACATATCCGGAACGCTCGTAGAAAGCCGCCAACCTGGCCGCCAAATAGGGTGGGTAACCCTCCTCGGCGGGCATCTCCTCGAGCCGCGAAGAAATCTCGCGCAGGGCTTCCGCCCAGCGGCTGGTGGAGTCGGCCATCAAGGCTACGGCATAGCCCTGATCACGGAAATACTCAGCCAAGGTGATACCCACGTATACACTGGCCTCCCGAGCCGCCACCGGCATATTGGAAGTATTGGCAATCAGCACTGTACGGTGCATCAAGGGACCGCCGGTCTTGGGATCTTCCAACTCCGGAAACTCCACCAGTACATCGGTCATCTCGTTGCCACGTTCCCCGCAACCCACATAAACCACGATATCCGCGTTGGACCACTTGGCCAAAGACTGTTGAGTGACGGTCTTACCCGAACCGAAGGGCCCAGGAATCGCCGCAGCCCCGCCCATAGCTATCGGGAACAGCACATCAAGAATACGCATACCGGTCAAGAACGGCTTATTGGGGGCCAGCTTCTCCAGTACCGGCCGAGCTTTACGCACCGGCCAACTATGGTACATCTTGAGCTCAGTACCATCCTCCAACACCACCACCGGCTCTTCCACGGTATACTCGCCGGCCGGCCGGACCTCCCGGACCGTCCCGGAGACCCCCGGGGGGGCTATGATCTTGTGGGTGAACTGGAACTCCGGCACGGTGCCCAAGGTCTGTCCGCCACTCACCGAATCACCCGCCGAAACCACCGGCGTCCAAGCCCAATTCCGTTCACGGTCGAGCGCCACGGTGGCAACGCCACGCGAGATAAAAGCACCGCTCTTTTCCCGAATCTTGTCCAAGGGGCGCTGAATACCGTCATAGATAGAACTGAGCATGCCCGGACCCAGTTCAACAGATAGGGGCGCACCTGTAGATTCCACCTGTTGGCCCACCAAGAGGCCCGAGGTGTCCTCATACACCTGTACAAAGGCGGACCCGCCGTCCAAGCGGATAATCTCGCCCACCAGTCCATCCTCGCCAACCTTCACGATGTCGTACATCCGGGCACCCAGCATCCCCTTGGCGATGACGGCCGGACCCGCAATCTTCTTGATGGCTCCTATGATCATTCTGCCTCCACGCTACCTTCCGATATCAACTACAGGCTAGAGCTTAATTTCATAGCCCATGGTCTCCTTGACCAGCTGGCGCATGTATCCTTCTACATCTTCGCCCTGCGAAGAGACTACCGCCGCAAGGGACGGCGCAGGTAATAGCAACGGGAGTTCACGGCCGCGCATCTCACGCTCCATGACGTGGTAGGGATCGGGCATTAAGGCCTCATCCACCACAATCAGCGCATACTCTCCCTCCAAAAGCGAGGCTAGAGCTTCCCGGGCAGCGCCCCCCGGCTGTGCAACTCGCACGTCCAGGCCCGCCAAGCGATACCCGGCAGCGGTCTCCGAGTCGGTCAACACCGCTATTCTCACGTGCAGATCACCTCCCGCTCCGCGACCACGGCCGCAAAACGTGCACGACGGGCCAAAAGACGCAGCCGTGCGGCCTCCCAGTTCTTACGCCACACATAATCAATCACCAGGCCGATACCCAGCACGTCCAACACACCCTGGTGAGCCCTCTTGAGCAGGATGCAACGGAGCCGGCGCTCCATGGCGCGAAGATCACCCGCACTGATAAGAGCAGCAAAAGGACCGCCGGCCAGCTCCTCGAGGGCCGACTCCTCTTTTTCGGCCAGTCGAGAGAAGAGCTCGAAGTTCACCTTGAGCCCCCCCGCGACAAAGTAAGGCTCGCGCGAACCGGCCACCCTCAACCAAGCCAGCCGCATGGCCGTACCCAGATTCAACGCGTCCACCTCAAAAGCTAGGAAGCCGGACAAAAAGGGTTGATCAAGGCGACGCGACTGCCTCAGCAAACGGTGCTGAAAGTTACGATCCAGCGCAATTTCCAGCTCGAGCGGGGTACGAGCCTCACTCATCGCTTCGCGCAAGGCTGAGGCTAAAGGGTGCTGGGATAGGACCAGCACCTGCGCCATGCCCGCAGTATCCGGAGATTCAACCAGAATGGGATATATGGCCTCAGGCAGAGTGCCCGGCATAAGCTTCCCGGCGATCTCCTCTGCGGACAGACCGGCGGCCTTGGCCCTGAGGATCATTTTGAAGTTAGACAGGTCGGCGCGCATCAACAGCAGTTGCACCGCGGTGCGTGCCTCACCGGAGACCAGACGGGGCAGGTCGCCCAGACTGCGCGTGAGTTGCGCACTGACGGCGGCATCCAGGTCGGCAAGGCTTTCGCCCTTCAGGTCGGCTCCGTAAGGCGTATCGGTCAGGGCCAGGACAAACTCCGGAAACCCCAGCTCGAGCCCGGCTATAAAGAAGGGTTCCGGCAGAAGTTGGCTCCGCCGGGAACGAACCCGCGCGTTCAGGTAACCAAAGTCGTCAGCCACTCGGTCCCCTCTCTAACTCCATAGGAGGCGCGAGGCCTCGGCGGAGAGATCGTCCCAGGCGCGCTCAAGCCGGCCGAACAAGGTGTTCTCCACTTGGCTTTTTCCGCCCGTGGCCACCATGCGTACACCCAGTCTCAGGTCGGGATCGGTATGCAGAAGAAGCCTCTTTTCTTCGGCCCAACTAAGAAGCTTATTCCGATCAGCAGGACTTACCACCACGACCTCAGCCTGCCCGACTGCGCCCAGTGCTTCCTCGGCCAGGCTAGTCAGGATATTGTTATAACTTTTTCGCCGGTGAACCTTATCGAGCTGCTGCTGCACCTTAACATGCACCTCGTCGATCATCTCACCCCTAGCCTTCATACGGGCGGTGGCCAGGGTCAACTCGGCGGTGCTGGCGGCCCGTTTGAGTATCACTTGACGCTCCAGCTCCAAGGTTTTCTTGCGCGCGGCCTCGTGCCGTGCAACCTCTTCCTCGGCCTCACGAACTATCGCCACTACTCCCGTCTCCGCCTCCGACAGAATCGCATTGATCTCCGCGAGAACCTCCTCTTGTAGGATGTTCTCAAGCTTCGACATTACAACCGTCCAAGTAGAATGAAGGCGATCACCAAGCCGAAGATTACCAAAGTCTCTGGAAGCAGGAAGAAAATCAGCGCTAAGCCCAGCGACTCAGGCTTCTCGACCGCGGCGCCCAAGCCCGCGGCGCCGATGCGCCCCTGAGCCACACCGGTACCCAAGGCGCCCAGACCCACGGCCAAACCCATACCCACGGCAATGAGGCCCTGGCCGATACCACTGCTCGACGGCGCCGTAGCTCCCTGCGCGACCGCCAGTGCACCCAGCAATACGAAATTCAACACCAAGAGAAGCTTGCCTTTCATCACTTTTCCTCCCAACGTATCCGTGTTCATGGCACATTAAAGAACCCAGACGGAGCCTATCCCCGCACCGACTTGAAGGGCCGATACCGCCGGCCGCTAATGGTGTAGAAATCGAACTTAGTAAAGAACTCCACCCAAATCAAACGGATGGGCTGGAGCACGTGTCCGAGCGTCAACAAAATCACCAGCAGACCGTGCACCAGCAAGCCGACCAAAAGGCCCACAGCCAAGCCCAGAAGGCCCAGATGTCTCCCCAAGGAAAACCCCAGGTCGGTAGCTAGGTTAGCTAGGATCGCCGAGGCCAGCCCCACAGCGTAGATACGGATGTAGCTCAGGATATGCCCTCCCTGCGTGGGCAGCTCCGCGACCATGAGGGGCATCTTGGCCAGAACCGCGCCGAGCACAAAGAGCACCGCGCCCATCAAGATAGGCACCAACAGCCAGACGGGGTACCCGCCGGTCATGAAAGCGTAGGCGAACAACACCAGGGCCGACACCCCCCCAAGATAGCCCGCGGCTTCCCAGAAGTGAGTGCGGTCTCCATGCTTGACCGCCTGCGCGGCCTTTATGTAAAACCCGTGCAAGACCTGGAGAATCCCAAATACAATAGTCACTAGGATCAGGCTGTTAGCTGTAGTAGCGGTATCGGTCCTGGGGATAAGTATGGGTATAAATCCAGAGTATCCGACCCCGCCGAAAAGGCCCAGGTGCTCCAATAAATTTCCGAAGAATTCCCCGTATAAGAAACCGAACACGAAGGTCCAGAAGATCATGGGGTTGAGGATACGTACCACTTGCTCCACCGTTTCGGGTGCCAGGCGCATACCGAAGAAGTCCACCACCAGGGGCTCCCCCCGGCGTACGAAACCGGCCAGAAACCGAGCCAACATCACGAATAGCAGTCCATAACCCATATCGCCAACCACCATCCCAAACCAGAAAGGAAAGAAACTGGCGATCACCCAAGTAGGATCGTAGCTACCGTAGCGTGGGGTATTCAGGAAACTAATGAGCAACTCGAAGGGCCGAGCCCAACTAGGGTTGTCTAAGGTTACCGGGACCTTGACGGCCTCGTGGTGTTCATCCGCAGGCTCGAAGGTGTAAACGACTTCATCGCGAAAACGCGCCAGCCCTTCTTCCACCCTACCCTTAAGTTTCACCGGAACCCAGCCGAAAAGCGCGAATCCGTATCGGCCTGCGGCCATATCGCGCATGGCTGTAAGACGAGCAGCCTCATCCTTAGCCCGTATCCAGATACTCACCAGGCCCGATGAAGCCTCTTCCCGCAGGCGATTCAGACCTTCCTCGACGCCAGTCAACTCCTCCGGGGCCAAACGTATACGCCTGGCCATAGTCTCGGCCGTCTCCTTCAGGTCGAGCCCTTCATAGGCGGCCGGCTTGGGCAGTTCGGCCAGCCCGTGCCGGGCAAGCAGCCCACGGGCCTGGTCGGCCTCTTTACGCCGTACCACCACCACCACCGCGGTCCGTTTGTCCACAGCCTTGGTCGCTAGGACAAAGCGGTCGCCCAATTCCTGCTCCAGGGTCTCTCTCAGCAGCCCCAGTACCTCGGCCTCTTCAGATACGAAGGGCAGTACCATCAACCAGCGGCTCCCGTCCAGCCCATACGTCATCCCGGCAAACGCCGTGGAAATATTCAGATATTGGTCGATAACCGCCAGTTCCTGCCGGAGTGCTTCCCGCTCACCATCCAATACGTCAGCGCGATGCATCCAGGGCCCGAGCCTAGTCTCGGCCTCCTCCAGCGGACCATCAAAAGATTTGACGAAACGATCGTGTCCCAGCCCTAACTGATGCAACGTGAACTCGGCCGAGGCGGACAGATGATCCCAGCGCCTTAACTGGTCCTCCTCGGCCCGACTTAGTCGGTAT
Source organism: uncultured bacterium (assembly GCA_964402875.1). Classification (GTDB taxonomy): domain Bacteria; phylum Deinococcota; class Deinococci; order Deinococcales; family Marinithermaceae; genus CAYODT01. Next base: position 17,096 of record CAYODT010000021.1, read on the forward strand.
TGCATCAATTCTTCGTCGGCCAAGGGATCCAGATGGACCACGGCGACCCGCTGAAGCTCGCGCAAGATGTCTTGGGCCACACGCTTGGGCCCAGCCACCACCAGTTTCTCCATCGGTGCGATCATGGTACAACCTTGCTCAGCACGTAAGCTACGGCCTTATCCAGATTGCCCTCCGCCTCTTCACGGATCTTCCGCACCTGCACTTCCCCTTCAGCAACCGCAGCCCCGAGTACCCTAGCCTCTTCCTCGGCAGTACGCCGCTCGGCTTCCTCCGAGGTTTGAAGCAGGCGGCTGCGGGATTCCTCGTGGATCCGCGCCGCGCGTACTTGCGCCTCTTTAAGTTTGGCCTCAGCAGCACGCTGGGCCACCTCCAGCTTCTTCGCCAGCTCTCGTTCGCGTTCAGCCAGGCTTTTCACGAGTCCCAAGCCCTGCATTGAGCCTCCTTTCTCGTCGTGCACAAGCTACACGCTCGGGTCACCACCAACAAAGAACGTACATGATTTAGAACATCTTAGGTACAGCCGATGGGCATCATACACTTTGCTTACTCGCAGTGTCAACGACGCATATACGGCATGGTTAAGAGACACAGGACTCGCTCACCCCAAAGAGTGGAGCTACGAGAGTAACAGATGAGGTTGTCGGTCCCCAGAGAAAGCCCAGGCCGCCCATGACGGTCCTCCAGTCAGCCGCTAGGCCCCGTTCAGTTACCGGCTAGACCCAGCCGGCTGTCGCCGATATTTATTCGCTTCCGCGCTACCCCTATGGTGCTGCTGTATCCTGGCGCTCGAGCACCACACGGGTGTAAGCCAACTCAAATCCCAGACGTTCCAGGTTCCGCGCCGAAGTGCCGCCCGGTGTAGTCGTAACCATGGCCGAAGTACAACCCATTTCCCGCGCAAGCCCAAGCCTATGCGCTATGAGCGCACTCTGCACGCCTCGCCCCCGCCACGCGGGCGCGGTAGCCCCGCCGTTCAGGAGGGCCAGGTCTTGCCGGATACGCATGGCCGCCACCGCCACCGGCCGCCCCCTCGAGTAAGCAATCAAGCTGGTAGCCGCGGGTCGCAAGCGAGCCACACGAGCAAAAAGTAGCTGTTCGGGACGCCCTTTGAGCCTCCAGGCTACCATAGAGGCCTGCACCCAGTCCACCTCCCGCTCGGCCACGGCAATGGTTAAAACCGGCGGCGGCGTATATGCCAACATCCCTTCAAGGGATCGCAGATAGAGGTTCGAGAACGCCCGGACTCCATACCCGCGCTTCACTAGGCCTGCAAGCAGCGCCGAGTCTCCCAAGGGGCAGAAGCTTAGCCGTGGCCGCAGGCCCAGCGATGAGAAAGCTGCTTCCAGGCGCGCCAGGTCGGTCCCTTCGAAGCCGGAGAACTCGAAGCCGCCGGCCCGGTTGATGGGAAAGCGCTTGCCCATCAACACGGCGGCCCCCTCTCCAATCGCCAGAGTACGTGCATCCGTGCCGGGCTCGAGCCGCTTCAGGGTATACAAGTAATCGGCCGCAGTCTGGATATCAGCAGTCTCCAGGCGCTTGCCGAGCGCAGCGTCAACCGGCGTCGAGGGCATAATGTTCGTAAGGATTGGCGTCCGGCGGCCCGGCGGCCACCCAGAGCTCGCGGCTGAAAGGGCTTATGATCACCGAAGCCACGGTTTGATAGGGTTCTTCCATGACTGTCTCCTCGGGGCCGGGTCTACGTATAGATAGCATACGGGGTACCCTCTCCGTCGGCTCAGGTAACGTTTGAAGGCATCCAAACCCGGTCTCACCGCGGCCGCCAGTAGCCCCGAAAGGCGTTTGTAACGGCGGACGGAGTGGCCCAACTGCTCTACCGGTTCCGATCCGGTACCTAAATAGCTGGGGCTTGAGAAAGTGGTTGGCGTACACCAGTCGGCCTCCGCTCTCCCAGAACATCGCGCCCCGGGGAGTCGTCTCCACGTCCACGACCCGGCCCCTGCCCACGCATGTGGACTCCCGCCGGCAGAAAATTAGCTGAGCCGCTACGTGGCCTTCGCGTAACCGCCTGGAGCGTCTTTCCCAGGGTAAAGGAGGAATATAAGGCGTTAAAGGTACGCAGATGAAAGGGTTCGCCTAACCAGGCCCAATCGTCGTGCGCGGAAACCATTTCGTTAATACACAAACCCACTCCCCGCGCATTGAGGCCTATCTTTCCGCTCAAAATTCCGGCTTCGGTAAAGTAGAGCGGCTCGCTGCCACCAAGTTCCCGGAGGTGCAACACAGCTCCTTGTATCTCCGGGAGCCAATCCCATTCCTGCCCCATCCAAAGACTCCCCTCGGCACTCTCAGCAGGCAGCTCAGACCGTCTCCGGCGGCAATGCCCAATCCACCCTCGACCTTAGGAACGCTTGAGATAGATCTCCAGGTTGTGGGTGATCCGCTCCCGCAGCCGCCTCCCCCGCGCGAAGCCCGGCTGATAGGTATCGCTTTTGATTCCCGGGTAGGGGGAGCTCACCGAATCTCCCCTTTTTCAAAGCTGCGCCCAGGCTGTACGGGGACGATCAAGCCGGTCGAAGAAGATTCCGCTCGATAAGTATGAGGTGTAACAATCCGCCCCCACCGGGTAGGGCCAGAGAGCCGGTATATGGGTACGCAGTCGCCCAGATAAGCGACTTCCGGGCCGTGGCCTCCACCAACCACTACCGTTTGGAAGGCCTTCACCGAACCAAGACGGGTCCCGGCAAACGACCGTACATCAACTCTCATGAGTGTAGCTCCCTGCGCAGAAAGAGCCAGGTGGGTTCTCTCACGAAACCCATGGACTCGTTGATGGAGAGCATGGGCCGGTTCACGGCATGATTGCAGGCCCGCAGATACCGCGCCCCGCGAGCCTCAGCGAAGGCGGCGGCACGGAGCTTCAGCACCAGCGCCAGACCGTAACGGCGGTACTCGGGCAGCACACCGGTCAGGCCGGTATACATCGTCCGGGGAAGGCTGCCTTCGCTGAGTTGGGTAATGGCCACCATCCGCCGACCGTGGAAAGCAATGAACTCTGCCTGGGGCAGGAAACCCGGGCGGTCCAGATTGCGCTCCCGCCACCGCTCGAAAGACCAGGGTTTCACGGGCTCGGCGGCGGGCACGTCTCTCATAATCCGGACCATCAGCGCATAGTACCGGCGCAAGAACCTCTCTTCTCGGTATGGAAGCTCCGCCAAGCTGCGAATCACCAGACCGCGTCCCAGGGCACCCTGGGCTTTCTCCCGTAATGGAGACGGGTCGAAGCTGGACAGATCCAAAGTACTGACCCACATACGGTCCTCTTCCACAAAACCCTTCCCCAGTAGGAACGGTGTTTCGAGCCAGTCCTCCCGCGTCTGGATCTTGAGGAGGACCGGTTTCCGGCTGGCCATTCGCTCCATAAGAAAGACCCACAATGTCGGTGCGAGCGCCCAAAGACCGGGCCGCAGCCCAAAAGACAGCTCGAGCCTACCCGGCGTGGGATCGTTTTGCGGGCTGGCATACTCCACCCAGCCGACATAGGCCCCGTCCTGCAAAAATAGGCGGCGGTCCAGAACACCCCCCGGCCGATCGTGGTGGCGAAGCTCCTCCACAGTCTTGAGTGCCTCGGGGTGAGCCGCAGCCAGCAGGTCGGCCAAGACCCAATAATGGCGCTCGCTGAAGTTAAAGGGTTGCGGATTTAGATTCATACATCCTCCTGCGCCCTTGAACCAGATACAATTTAGGCTTAGGTACCTCGGCTCATCGTTTCCCTGAAATAAGCGCCACCTGCAGGTATGGAAAAACCTTTGAACCCCGGTAGGCCCCGGACCCCTGGAGAACAGCAGCCGATCAGTATGCGCAACAGCGTGCAGAGACGCCGCCATCGCGGCACACCATATGTCTTGGATAAAAACCCGGGGTCATAATGGCCATCTCCTCCAGAACAAGCCTGCCTCAAAGTGTAGTCCAGATACCAGGTCCTAGGTTACCGGCGCAGTACTAAGGTGTACTCCGGTGTACTCCGGGCGGTTAAGATGAGAGCATAATGGATTCGCGAACGGAACTGCTCGAAGAACTCAGCCAGCACTTGGTCTGGCGTATCGGGGTGGGCGAGAAAGACGACCTGCTTATCGTGCGGGTGGGTCTGGCCTCAACTACGTCCCGCTTTGCGCAGTATCCCAAGCTCAGAAACGTTAGTGACGGGGATATTGAGACCATGGTGAAGGAGGACCGGGTCAAGATTGAGTGGGTTTCCTGATGGTGTTACAACGCGCGTTTAACTTCCTCTTACCCATCCGAGCGGAAGAGGTCGGCCATTACCTGGCCCACCCCGAAGAGGTCCTTTCCGAGTTAGAGGCTTTTACCAACCTCGGACAGCAAGATCAGCGGCTCAGCGGGAGCCTGAGCGCGGAGTTCGGCCTGTTCGGCAGGCTGGTTTTTCCTTTTTCCAGCCGGCTGGGGTTATCCGCCGGGGGCACCAGCGCCCGCCTGATCTCCGAACCGCTGAGCGGCGAGCGATGGGCCGAATTAGCCGGCGAAGCCCAGGCCGTGCAGGGAGGACTTGCATACACCATCCAGCTGGCCGTACATGTCGAGCTGCCGCTGGGAGAAAAATGGGGCGGGCGGGCGCTGGCCCGCATGGCCGAGGCGGCCTTCTCACGAGGCCTGGAACACGCCTTAGAAAAGGTCCATAGCCGATATCCGCCCAGGGACCCGGGCGGCCTCTGCTAAACTAGTGCCAGGGTTCTTCGCCGGTACATAATAGGACAGTAAATAGGGAGGTGGCAGCATGGTCACATTACGTTTCCTGGGCCAGTCGGGTTTTCTTATTTCCACTCCGGAAGTCAAGCTGGTAATTGATCCCTTTATTACTGGTAATCCTCTAGCTAAGCAGTCCGTAGCCGATCTCCAGGCTGATTTCGTCCTGGTCACACACGCCCACGGGGATCATTGGGGGGACACGCTCAGCCTAGCCAAGCAGGGCGCCACGGTGGTCTCGACCTTCGAAATCGCCGGCTATGCCAAGGCCCAGGGCGCAGCCAAGGTGATCGGTATGAATATCGGCGGACGCTTGGGCCTACCGGGCGGCTGGCTCAAATGGACGCCAGCCTGGCACTCCTCCTCTTTCCCGGACGGCAGCTATGGCGGCATGCCCATGGGGGTAGTGCTCGAGCTGGCAAACAAGCGCATCTACCACTCCGGGGATACGGCCCTGTTTTCGGACATGACCCTGATCGGTGACATGGGCTTGGATTTAGCCATACTGCCCATCGGCGATCACTTCACCATGGGTCCCGAAGACGCACTCGGCGCGCTCGAGCTACTTAATCCGAAGATTGTGGTGCCTGTGCACTACAACACCTTCCCGCCGATCCGGCAAGACGGCCAGGCCTTCGCCGAACAAGCCAGCCTGATAGGCGTACGGGGTGTGGCGCTGGAACCGGGTGAAGAGCTGAGCTTGTGAGCAGCATCTCCAGGCGATAGTCAGCACGCTTGGAGATGCTGCTTGACCTGGGCCGATCGGCCCAGGTCTACTTAGTCGTCTCGCCCGAAGGCGGGCAGGTAGCTCTCAAACTGGTCCGTAAGGAGGTCCTGAATGAGCTCCGTATGCGCGAGCGCTTCGCCCAAGAGGTCATGCTTTCGTTGGGGCTCGATCATCCCCACCTGGTTTGCGGGTATGGCGGGCAGCCATACGGTGAGGAAACATTCCTGGCTCTTGAGTACTTCCCCGAAGGTACTCTGGAAGCACGGCTGCACCAAGGATCTCTGCCCAAAGACCAGGCCCTGTATTATGTATCGCAAATCACCGCGGCGCTCGCGTATCTACATCAACGTGGCATTGTCCACCAGGACATCAAGCCATCCAACGTCTACCTCAAGGAGGGCCATACCAAGCTGGGTGATTTGGACATGGCCCATTCCCGCGATAAACCAAGCCCCCTCGAGCGTGCCGGCAGCCCTTACTACATGGCCCCGGAGCTCTACCGGGGCAACTTAGGCCAGCACCGCCTCCGACGCTTATTCCCTGGGTATCCTGGCCTTCGAGCCGCTGGCCGGACGCAGGCCGTTCAACGCCGACAGCTACGAGGGCCTCCTTGCCGACCACCTCATCTCACTCCCGCCGCGCTTATCCGCGAGATCAGTCCACGGCTCGAGCAAGCCGTACGCGGGCTGTTTGGTCAAGGAACCGCGGGAACGTCTTTCCCTCAAGGATTTCCAGTAGATCCTCGCGGATTTCGACACGCCCGAACAACCGTTACCACCCAGAGCCGAACCAACCCGTAAGACCCCCCTGCTGCACCGGCTACTGGGCCGTGGTTCCAAGAACTGAATCCAGCCCGGCACGCCGGCCGGGAATAGACTCCTGAATCACCCCCACAACCTGGTTTCTACCCGAATCCCCTCAAGCATCCATGACAACCCCGCTTCCTATGCACCCATATGGACACCGCCGGCACCAGTGCCGGCGGCGTCCAAGGACAACAGCCCTAGAACTGATTGAAGGTAAGAGCCCGTTTAACTTCCTGGATAGCCTGGGTAACCGGGATATCCTTAGGGCAGGCCTCGGTACAGTTGTAGGAGCTACGGCAGAGCCAGGCCCCGGTGGAAGCTCCCAAAGCCTTGAAGCGCTCCTGTGGCCCCTTATCACGGGAATCGAAAATGAACCGGTGAGCCTGCACGATAGCCGCAGGGCCCAAGTAGGTTCCGTTGACCCAGAATATCGGGCAACTGGTAGTGCAGGCAGCACACAAAATACACTTGGTAGTGTCGTTGAAACGTGCCCGATCCTCGGGTGATTGCAACCGCTCCCGCGCTGGTGGTGGATCGTCATTGATGAAGTACGGCTTTACCGAGCGGTGAGCATCAAAGAAGGGCTCCATGTCGACGATCAGGTCCTTCTCCACCGGGAGTCCGCGGATCGGCTCCACGGAGATCTGCGGGCCTAGATCTCTAACCAGGACCCGGCAGGCCAAGCGGTTGGTACCGTTGATCAACATGGCGTCCGAGCCGCAGACGGCGTGTCCACAGCTCCGACGAAAAGACAGGCTCCCATCTTGTTCCCATTTCACCCGGTGCAGTAGGTCGAGTACCCGGTCCATGGGACCGGCGTCCAATTGATAGGTCTCCCAGTGCGGAGCCTGATCCTGTTCCGGTTGATAGCGCTTGATCTTAAGGTTGACGCGCATGGAGCCTCCTCAGTAGGTACGCGGCTTGGGCTCGAATCTGCCAAGCGTCACAGGCTTATAGGTGAAGATTACCTCTCCGGGTGTATTGCGATACACCAGGGTGTGCTTGAGCCAGTTGGCGTCATCCCGCTCGCCGTAGTCCTCCCGGGCATGCGCACCACGCGACTCGGTACGATTTAAGGCCGAGTGTGCAACCGCCTCGGCAACATCCAGCATGAACCCCAGCTCGAACGCCTCGAGAATTTCGGTGTTATAAGCCGTGCTATGGTCCTGGACCTGGATATTCTTATAGCGCTCATTCAACCCCCTGAGCACCTCTACCTGCTTGGCCATCAGCTCCTGGGTGCGGAACACCGATACGTTGGCCATCATAGTGTCCCGCAACTCAGCGCGCAAATCGGCCATTCTCTCGCTGCCCTTCGCGTCACGCATCCGGCCCAGCATGGCCTCGGCCGTTTCAGCCACCCCCGGGGAAAGATCAATAAAGTCCTCTCGCTGGGCGTATTTCGCGGCATGCACCCCAGCCCGCCGCCCGAACACCATCAGGTCACCTAAGCTGTTGGTACCCAGCCGGTTGGCACCGTGCAAACTTACGCAGGCAGCCTCCCCGGCGGTATACAGACCGGGTACTATGGTGCTTTGACCGTCTTTGATCACCTCGCCCCAGTTCGTGGTAGGGATGCCTCCCATGGCGTAGTGCGCCGTGGGCAGCACCGGGACCGGCTCCTTCAGGGGATCCACCCCCAGGTAGGTACGACTGAAGTCGGCGACCTCCGGCAGCTTTTGCATGATGACCTCGGGATCCAGGTTGGTCACGTCGAGCAGGATGTACTCCTTATCGGGACCCGCGCCGCGCCCATCACGCACCTCCAGGTACATGGCGCGTGAAACCATATCACGGGGGGCCAGGTCCTTAATACTCGGCGCGTACCGCTCCATGAAGCGCTCGCCTTCGGCATTGCGCAGAGTCCCGCCCTCACCGCGCGCGCCCTCGGTCACTAAGATACCGAGCCGATACAGGCCGGTGGGGTGGAACTGGTAGAACTCCATATCTTCCAACGGCAGTCCCTTACGATAGACAATAGCCTGCAAGTCACCGGTCACCGTGAAAGCGTTGGAAGTGACCTTGAAGATCTGCCCGTAGCCTCCGCTGGCAATGATGATGGCCTTGGCCTGGAAAGTGTGCAGCTCACCGGTAGCTAGCTCATACGCAATCAGGCCGCGCGCCGCGCCGTCTTCGATGATAAGGTCCAGCACGTAATACTCATTGTAAAAAGTAATACCGTGTTTTATCGACTGCTGGTAGAGGGTCTGTAGAATCATATGACCGGTATGGTCGGCGGCATGAGCCGCCCGGTGCACCGCAGACTTGCCGTACTCCTTGGTGTGCCCGCCAAACTTACGCTGCGAAATCTTACCGCTCGGCAGTCGGTCGAAGGGCAGGCCCATGTGCTCGAGCTCCACCACTGCATCGATAACCTCTCTGGTGAAAATCTCCGCGGTGTCTTGGTCGGTGAGGTAGTCACCCCCCTTCACCGTGTCGAACATATGCCATTCCCAGTGGTCTTCCTCTACGTTGCCCAGGGCCGCACCGATACCGCCCTGAGCGGCGCCGGTATGGCTTCGGGTGGGATATAACTTGCTCACCACCGCCACGTCCGCGCCTTGTTGTGCAGCGTTCAACGCAGCCGTCAACCCCGAGCCTCCCGCGCCAATAACGATCACGTCATGTTGATGTGCCATAAGCTCTCCTAGAATATTTTTCGAGCGCAGCTAGACGGGCTGCTGGAAGTTATAGTTGAACAGCACCAAGCTGCCGAGTAGGAACAAGATAAAGATCGCGGCATATAACAACGCCTTTAACCAAAAACGTGTAACCTCGTTCTTTATGTAGTCATTAATAACATATCGGGTACCGTTAGTCCCGTGTAGCAGCGCCAAGGAAAGCAGCAGCCAGTCGTATACCTTCCAGGTAGTCTGACTCAGCTGCTTAGCAACATAGCCGTAGTCCACCTTATCCACGTTTATGACGATATTTTGTAAGTAGAAATGGCCAATCAGCAAGAATACCAGCAGCAGGCCGGAAAGGCGCATGAATACCCACCAAGCGAGTTCCAGGTTGTTGCCGGCCTGGACCCTAGCTTCGCTGTAACGCCGCGTACGTATCGCCATCAGTGACCCCCGAAGATCTCAGGCAGAATCTTGATCAAGGCCGGTATGTAAAAGCCTAGGAGTAATACCCATACCATGTACCAAAGCTCCCGCTGAAAGTGAACCCCCCAGCTGGTAAAATCCATAAGAATGATCCTAAGCCCGTTGAAAGCGTGGTACAAGCCCAGCAGGATGATCACCAGTAGGCCCAGCCGGAATAAGGTCTGGTGGTAGAAACCTAACAACGAGTTAAAGGCTTTCGGTCCCCACATAACCACTGATATATCCAAGACATGCAGCAGCAAAAACAGTAAGATCGCGACCCCCGCTATGCGGTGCAGGAAAAACGCCCATTGCCCTTCTCTGGCTCGGTACACAATAGCCCCCTTTTTTCAGGTAGCAGTCTACACCGTGCTCACTTTCCGCGTACAGGGGTAAGTACCCCAGAGAGAACTCTCAGCAAATGCAGGGTGACCTAGCAATATAGGTAATTTCGACCAGGTCATAGACGATTCCGCATACACTGCTCGAACAGCGCAATTAGCGCTGGCCATCGTGATATTTACGATTTTGCATCCACGATTTCCCGCCAATTCTGACCATGGCGTGTACGATTCTTGACAAGCATGGTTCGGCCGAAGATAATGGGGGGTCGGCTGGCCAGGACATGGCCAGCAGGAGCGGAGGTGAGACGGCGTTGGAACTCTTCGGATTTGGACCTCATCTGATGATTGACGGATATCAGGCAAACGCAGCCCGCTTAGCGGACACGGAACTGATAAAGCGCGTGTTGGCGGTGATGCCCGAGGCGTTGGTAATGACTAAGGTCCTGCCGCCTCTCGTCTTCCACTACAACGGCACTACTGCAGAGGATTCCGGTGTAACCGGCGTGGTGATCATCGCCGAATCGCATATCGCTATCCATGCATTCCCACAAAGACGTTTCGTAAGCGTGGATATCTTCTCCTGTAAGGAGTTCGATCTACAGAAGGCTGTAGACTACCTAGTCAAGACCTTCGAGATCGGCCGCTACGAAACCCATCTGATCAACCGGGGTAAGGAATTACCCAAGGACCCGGCCTTGGCCTGTGCAATCATCGAGGGTGACCGAGAATACCTGGAGAGTCGTATAGCCTGAGTCCACAACCAGCAGGCTCCCCTTGAGTATAGGAGTCTGCTGGTATCCATCTATATACCGACCTATTGCCCCCAGCTGTTAGGTTTCACGCTTCCATCGGGCAAACATCTCAATGCCGCCCGGTGATTTGAAAAAATGCCGAGAGTTACCCCCAAATACTTGAGTAGACGCATCCTGCCGGTTCCAAGGAGGTAGTGCCACCCCGGCTACATCCAGCACTCGTCGGCATGCTCGACACCCCCGATGGACGATTCGGCCTCCGAAAACACAGTGAGCACAGTACTCGTCCCCACTAGATTTACGTTCAACAGCGTTTAAGGAGGTCCTGGCCGCCAGTGCAATCACACCGATCACACTATGTAACCCTCAAAGGCATCCTGGAGTTCGACCGCTTCCTTGGTGGTTCTAGCCACCACCAGGATAGTATCCTCACCGGCCAGGGTCCCGACAATTTGGTCTGGACCCCACTTATCGATAAGTAAGGCAATGCCCGAAGCATATCCCTCCGCAGTATTCAGCACCAGGATATTTTCGCCACGATCGACATCGCGGATAAAGTTATCCTCGAAACGGCGCTTGAGCTCGGCCAATACGTCTTCTTGAAACTGCATGGGCGCGAGGGCATACTTATGCTTACCGTGCCCCAGCGGCGCGCGAACCAATCTCAGTTCATTGATATCGCGGCTTACAGTAGCCTGGGTCACCCGGAACCCCTCTAAACGCAGCTGCTCCACCAGCTCGGCCTGGGTGGAGATTTCGTGCCGGCCTACGAGTTCTTGAATCTTGCGATGACGAAGTTCCCTACTGGGCATGGTGCACCTCCTTGACAGGCAAAATGAATTCTACGGAGTGTCTTATACACTGCCCTTAATAAGCGGGTATATATAGTCGAGGACACGGTGGGCCAACATCGGCTTGGGCATACGTTGTAAGGACTCGCTCCGGCCGTCTGGAAAGACCAGAGTGACCTCGTTATCCTGGCCGCCGAATGCGCTCCGGGCACGCGTAGGGTAGTTCAGGCAGATGAAGTCTAGATTCTTGCTCAGAGCTTTATCCTGTGCCCGCTCTACACCGGCAGAGGTCTCCATGGCAAACCCCACCAGCACCCGTTCTCCCTTCAGGCGGCCCATTTCCGCGAGGATATCGGGGTTGGGCACCAAGTCCAACCGGTATCCAGACGATGACTTAGCCTCTTTCTCCGGGGCGGGTTGTGCCACTCGGTAGTCAGCTACCGCAGCAGCGGCGATCACTACCTTAGCCTCCCCGAACGCCGACATCGCCGCGTCGTGCATCTCCAGCGCCGAGGTCACCCTCTTCACCTCCATCCCCGTAGGCTCCGGCAGCCCGACCGGACCGCTCACCAAGGTCACCTTGGCCCCACGATCACGTGCTGCGGTAGCCAGGGCGTAACCCATGCACCCAGAAGATGGATTGGAGATAAAACGTACCGGGTCAATAAACTCCCGCGTGGGGCCCGCGGTTACCAAGACGGTAAGGCCAGCGAGATCCTGCTCGAGCAACACCTGGTCCAGACGTCCGACGATCTCCAGCGGCTCGAGCATCCTGCCTACACCCTGTTCTTCGCCGATCGTAGCCATACGTCCGAAAGCAGGTTCGAAAACCACCTGGCCGAACTGCACCAGCCGTAACCGGTTGGCCTGGGTGGCCGGGTGTGCCCACATAGCAGGGTTCATTGCCGGAACCCAAATCACCTTACCGGATCCGGCCAGTAACACCGCCGATAGCAAGTCACCAGCCTGCCCGGAAGCCGCTCGGGCCATAGCATCCGCAGTAGCCGGCGCTACTAAAATCAATTCCGCCCAGCGGGCTAGTTCAATATGTTGCGCTCCGCCGGAAGCGGCGAACCAGCCAGCGTCGGTGGCCACCGGCCGGCCGGCGGCTAAGGACAGAGAAAGCTCACCAACAAAAGCTGAAGCTCGCTGGCTGGCCAAGGCCCGGACCTCATGACCGGCCTCTCGTAGGCGACGCAACAAGGCGGGCGCCTTGATTGCCGCCGCCCCGCCACCGACCGCCACCAGCACGCGGCTCAAGCTCTATTCCCCCAGGAAATCGCTGGGGTATTGCTGGTCCAAAAGCCGTGCCAGCTTGTCATCCGGTACCAGATCTTCGCCCACCACCAGCCGGCCGGTGCGCATCTCGCGTATGGCCCAGGTAACCGCGTTGGGATCGGGACGGTCACCTTCAATAGTATGCATACGGGGAATCTCATCGGCTGTGAGTACCGTATTCTTGAACCGATACCTGAGCAGTTGTTGCGCACGTTTGGCCACCGACACGGTCAACCGATACTTGGAATCCTGTTGCGCCAGCAGTTCGTCAATCCCCGGCTCCGACATCTTCACCTCCTAGTTTGTTCTCGATATCGTTAAGCTCCATTTCCAAAAGCCCGTCGCGCTCGCCGGCTGCGCGCACCGCATACCGCATTCGTCCCGGCCGCAGCCGTTCGGCCCGCACAATGTCAAATAGATCCTCCACAGCTCGCTCCAGTACATCGTTCACTACCAGATAGTCGAAACGATCGGACAGCCTGAGTTCCTGCTCGGCCCACTCGAGCCGTTTACGTATCTTGCCCGGCGAATCCGTATCACGAAACAGCAACCGCCGCCGAAGCTCGCTAAGACTGGGCGGCAACAAAAATATCAAGACCGCCTCGGGCACGCGCTCCACTACTTGCAACGCTCCCTGCACATCGATCTCCAGCATAACATCCTCACCACGCGCCAAGGCCTTTTCCACCGGCGCTGCAGGAGTTCCGTAACGATCGTCCACGTACTGGGCCCACTCCAGGAACCCGCCCGATGAGGCCATCGTCTCAAAATCCTCCGGTTCCACGAACCAGTAGTCCACCCCATGTTGTTCCCCCCGGCGAGGCGGCCGGGTGGTCATTGAGATCGAGTAACGAATAGAGACCCGCTCCATCAGGCGTTTGCGGACGGTGCCTTTCCCGACGCCGGATGCGCCCGTAAGAACGAACAAACTTCCCTTATCCATAAAAAGTGTAAACCCCAGCCAAGCTAATGCATATTAACAGCTGAGGCGGGTCCTCGGCAACCGCGTTCTCCACATGCAGAGAGCCCCTCATAAGCTCCCGGTGGGATCCGGAGGCGTATAAAAGGGAAACTGCTAGACTCTGGTCATGGCTACGACGCCGAGCTGGGTTAAAGACGCGCGTTTCTACCAGATCTTCCCCGACCGCTTCCGCCGTACCCCGGTTCGGAGCTTGCCGGCTGTTACCGAGGGGCTGCTTGAGCCCTGGGATGCGAGCCCCACCACGCGCGGCTTCAAAGGCGGCACCCTGGACGGCATTATCGAGGGCCTCGGCTACATACAGGAAACCGGCTTCAACGCTCTCTACCTGACACCCACATTCGCCTCAAGCGCCAATCATCGCTATCACACCACCGACTATTTGAACATCGACCCCCTGTTGGGAGGTAACCAGGCCATGCGGCGGCTCATCGACGCGGTACACGACCACGGCATGCACTTGATCCTCGACGGGGTGTTCAACCATTCGGGCCGCGGCTTCTACGCTTTCAACAGCCTGCTCGAGAACGGCGAGCGTAGCCCCTACCGGGACTGGTACCATGTATATAGATTCCCACTCAATGCTTTCGGCGGAAGAGCAAACTACGCCTGCTGGTGGAACAACCCCGAGCTGCCCAAGTTCAACATCGCTACCCCGGAGGTACGTGAATATCTATTCTCAGTGGGCGAGTACTGGATCCACTTCGGCGCGGACGGATGGCGCCTGGACGTGCCCAATGAGATCGACGACGACGGCTTCTGGCAGAGTTTCCGCTCCAGGGTCAAGGAGGCTAACCCGGAAGCCTACATCGTGGGCGAGATCTGGGGCGAGGCCGGCCGCTGGTTGCGGGGTGATCAGTTCGACGCGGTCATGAACTACCAGCTGGCGCGGGCGGTGCTGGCCTTTGCAGGAGATGGTTCGCTCGACCGCGGGCTGGCGGCGCAGTCGGGTCTGGGTCAGATCGAGCAGTTGCAGGCCTTGGCCTTCTCCCACCGCCTGGAGGACCTGTTCTCGCGCTACGACTGGTCAATTGTCATCAGTCAGATGAATCTGCTCGGCAGCCACGACACGCCGCGGCTTTTGGAAATGCTGGGAGGCAATGTTGAACGAGCCGCGCTGGCCCTGAAGTTGCTGTTTACCCTTCCCGGCGCACCCACGGTCTACTATGGAGACGAAATCGGGATGCTGGGCCGCACCGACCCCGATAACCGCCGTTCTTTCCCCTGGGACCGGGGCGTGTGGCAAGTGGAGTTGCGCGAAACGGTGCAGAAGTTGAGCAGTCTGCGTGAGCGGTATCCAGAACTGCGTGAGGGGCGGTATCAGCGGCTGTATGCCCAGGACGGCCGACTGGCCTTTGCCAGGCGCCTGGAAAACCGGCCGGCGGTTCTGGTGACCGTGAATCATAACGACCAGACCTGGAGGCCGGTGTTCGATGCACCCGGCTGCCTAGCACCGGGCCACAAGCTGGTGGAACACCTCCAGGGACTTTCCGGAAGCTGTACCGAGCATCGCTTCGAGGCCGGGACCGCCCAACTTCCTTACAGCTTAGCCATTTGGGGCCCCAAGTCCGGCTAGTAAAGGAATCCTAGGGGGCAATCAGTGTACTCAGATAGGTATCCGGCAGCCGCCGGATATGCAGTCATCGCCGACTGGGGCCGGGACCCGCCGCTTAACGGAGCAGCTTACAGCTTCTGCTTCTGCGCATCCGCATGAATTCAGCAGTAATTTCTCCGGCATAGGAGTAGGACGCAACGCAAAAAACGGACACCGGCGCAGCCGCCGTACCCAAGGTCGCTTCACCGCAGCGGCCTGCCGGGATACGGACAGGGTAGCCGGCGTTTGGGGGAGCATCCCTACACCCGCGTTCCCACGATTATCTGCCGCCACTTGCACTCCGAACCCCAGGAGTAGTAGCATCGGAGTCGCTAAGCACAATATGTGGTTGTGATTAGCATAGGAGGGATAGGTTTGGAGAAATGATCAATCCCCCCTAGTCGACCAAGGATCCGACCCTTTCTGGAACATAGAGGAGCCTATGAAACAAGCCGCATTCGATCCACACGCTGTTTCCATTGCCCGCCGTCAATACCTGCGACCCGACGATAAGGACGTCTTCGATATGTTTCGACGGGTGGCCGGCTGGGTAGCCTCTTGCGAGACCCCCGCCACCCGCGAAGCATGGGAGCAGAAGTTCTATCAGTCAATGGCTGAAAAGCGCTTCTGCCCCGGCGGGCGCGTACTAGCCGGGGCCGGAACCGCGCATGGCAATGTGTTGAATTGCTTTGTCCAAGGCGCTACCGAGCATGAAAGCTCGAGCTTCCTCGGCGTGATGGAGGTAGCCAAGAAACTGGCCCTGGTCACCAAGGTGGGCGGGGGCAACGGCGTGAACCTCGACTCCTGCCCCCCCAAGGCCGATACCAGCAGCTTGGGCACGGTGCGTGGCTGGGCTTACTTAAACAGCACTCATCCCGATGTGGAGGATTTCATCCTGGGGATGATGCGTCCGCCCACCACCCCCGACGGTGAGAAGATCCCCATTACCGTCCGCAACTGGACCCGGGTGGTGTACGGTATGATCTCACCCGAACTGGCCGCCCTAGCGCGTAGGAACGGCGTGCTAACCGTGCGGGAGCGGCCGGCCAGCGCGCTGCTGGTGGCCGATAGTATGGCCGGTATCATAGACAGCGCCGCCGTAGCAGCGGAAGCCGGCATACGGGGCGAGGAACCCCGCGTGGATTTCAGCGTACTGCGGGCTGAGGGCGCGCCGATCCAAGGCTCCGGGGGCAGCTCTAGCGGGCCGGTCTCCTTCTTGCTGGAGATCTTCGACAACTTACTGGAATGGGCCAATTTAGGGGGTACCGCCGCCGGGCCTGTGGCCACGTTGCGCTATGTATATGCACCGGTGCTACGGGTAGTGCGCCAGGGTGGCACCCGGCGCGGAGCGGGTATGGCCACGCTTAGCCTTGACCACCCCGACCTGCTAGATCTACTTACCGCCAAGAATCTAGACCGCGAAGCTGCCGAGGGCGATATTAGCACCTTCAATATCAGCCTTTTGGTCAGCGAGGCCTTCTGGGAGACGCTACAGGCCGACGACTTGTGGCCGGTACGGATGCCGGAGATACCCGGCAAGTACTACCCGGTCGACCTTGAATCCGCCTATCACGGCGAATTACCTGACCTGCCCGATCGCGAAGTGGACGGCGCACGCGCTATTCCACTATTCGAGGGCAAGGCGCCAGCTAAGTGGCTGTGGCACGAAGTCGCCTGGAACGCCTGGGCTACCGGCGAACCCGGGTTGATCTTTATAGACCGGGTCAACGATCAAAGTGCCCTGAAAACCCTGGGCCCGCGCTATCAAATCCGGAGCACCAACCCCTGCGGCGAGATTCCCCTGACCGTGGGTGAGCCCTGCGACCTGGGCGCGCTGAACCTAGCTGCTTATATTCAGGAGGGTTCGTTCGACTTCGAGGCCTTCCGTGAAGATATACCCACGGCAGTACGCTTCCTGGATAATGTGCTCGAAGTCAATGTCTTCGCCCTGGAAGACAACCGCGAAGCCAGCCATAAGCTGCGCCGCTTAGGCCTTGGGGTTATGGGCCTAGCGGATGCCCTAATCAAGATGGGCCTCTCCTACGACACAAAGGACGCGCGCGACGCGGTATTCGGCATCATGAGCGTGTTGCGTGAGGAAGCAGTCAAGGCCTCCGAAGCGCTGGCACAGGAGCGCGGGGCTTTTCCCTTATACCAAGAGGAGCAGGAAGCCTTCGAGGCCCTGGGCCTACGTCCCCGGCGTAACGTTGCGGTGCTCACCGTGGCGCCCACCGGCACTACCTCGATGCTCATGGGTGCAAGTTCGGGCATCGAGCCAGTATTCTCCCCTTTTGTCTGGCGGCGCATCGGCGGTGAGCACAAAGCTTTGCTACACCCGCTCTTCGTGGAACTCATGGAGCAGCTCAGTCCACATGCCGACTACCGGACCGCGGGAGGTGGCTGGGATTGGGACAAGCTCAGCACCTTACTGCAAACCACACATGGCTCGGTTCAAGGACTAGAGGCCGTCCCCAAAGATATTCAGAAGGTCTTCAAGTACGCTCACGACGTACCCCCGCTAGATCATGTACGCATGCAGGGCACTGTCCAACGGGCCTTCGACGCCGAGGACCTGGCCGGCAACTCGCTTTCCAAGACTATCAACCTGCCTAACCACGCCAGTGTGTCGGATGTCGAGTCAGCCTACGCCGAGGCGCACAGAACCGGCTGCAAGGGCATCACCGTATACCGGGATGGCAGCCGTGACTTCCAGGTACTCTCCTCCAGCAAGGTCGAGGCGGCTCCCAAAGCACCGGCAGCGGAAGAACCGGCACAATCCGGGCGGTCACTCTTCGAGCGCACCGGGCGGTTGTACGGGTTCACCGATATGGTCAAGCTAAACGCTGCCGACGGTACGCAGCGCAGCTTCTTAGTCACCGTCAACCTGCAGGGTAAGCATCCAGTCGAGGTAATTCTCACCTCCGGCCGGGCCGGCGACGAGGTGAACGCCGACAGCGAATCCCTGGGGCGGGTCATCTCGATCGCCCTTCAGTACGGCGTGCCTCCCAAGGCGCTGGTGAAGACCCTACGGGGTATCAACGGCGGTCTCTACGGCTCGTACAACAAGCACTTCGTGGCTAGCAAGTCCGATCTAATCGCCGTAGCCCTGGAGTCTGCAACGCAGGAATCAAACGACCGGGATAATCCACCCGCGCGCCTGGCCGACTACAGCGAGGCCGCCGCGGCCGACCCGGTACCCACAGCAGGGCCCAAGGGGCAAGCCGGCCCGCACTGCCCCAAGTGCGGCGCGCCCTTGCGGGTTGAAGAAGGTTGCCTCAGTTGCACCGCCTGCGGGTACAGCCGTTGTGGATAAGAGACGCCCATCAGGACCCTCGGCAGCTATGCTGCCGAGGGTCCTCCACCCGAGTTAAAGGGTGTAGCGGATCGGCTCACCTGCAACGCGGATCACCGTGCCGGCATGACGCAGGTACTCCAGGTGGGCCAGCGTCTCCGCCCAAGCAAAACGGCGCTGTGATAGCGAGAGCTTGGAGCTGGGAAATAGCAGCCACGACACTTCCCAAGCGTTTAAGGGGCCGGGTCTAAGGATCCTAATAACCCGCTCGAGCCGCTGTTGATGGTGGACCAGGAGCTCACGCACCCGGCCGCTTACATCACGAATCAGCGGGCCATAGTGCCCCACCAGGGCTAAGCGCGCCCCCAGCGCCTCCACCTTTTTCAGAGATTCTATGAAATCCTGCAAGGGGTTGTTGCGTCCCATGGCCCATAAACCGATGTTCGGCGTGATTCGCTCAAGCAGCTGATCCCCAGCGATCAACACCCCGTCCGCTTCGCGCAGGAAGACCGCGTGGCCATCGGCGTGTCCGGGCGTCCAAAGCACGCTGAAGGCCATACCCGCGATCTCGATACGGTCGCGGTCAGCAAAAGTGGTTGGATGAGCCGGGGGATGAACAAGCGCCCGGGTAGCCGCCATCTCCCCTACCAGGTCAACCCTGGCTTCGGCGTCCATGCCGTGGGACTCGAACATGGACAGAGAAGCTTGTCTCCAGGCCTCGAAATGCGTCCAGTACCAGTGCCCCTTCTCATACTCCACGTCCAGCATCCGTACCGCAACACCTAAAGCCTCGATCAGGCCCGAAAGGCCGTAATGATCAGGATGATGATGCGTGATCACCACCTCATCCAGGTCCGATAGTCGCAGGCCCATCTCCGCCAACGCACCAGTGAGGGTAGCCTTGGCCTCGTTGGTATCCAGCGCGGTGTCGATCAATGCGTAGCCCTTGCCCTTCAGTAAGTAGCAGTTAACGAATTCCAGCGGGTAGGGAACGGGTACCGGAATTCGGAATACGCCCGGCGCAACTTCATCCATGAGCACAGCATACTCGGGGGTTTGGAACCCCTAATCTGAGTGTGCTATACTCAAGTTGCTTGGGGGCGTCCCTGGGTTCGACGGGGGTCGTCAAAAGCGAGGTGGCGAGCAGAGGTGTCCGGAGGCCTCTTAAAACACCGGAAAAAGCCTTAACTGGCAACCAGAACTACGCTTTGGCGGCTTAAGTCCGCCACGTTCCCAAGAAGCCCGGTCGGTGGCTCGCTTGGCGAACGACCTGAAGCCGACTAACCCGCGGTAGTCGTCTCGGCGACCAAAGGTGAAATTAAAGCGAGACTGCGCTCCATCTCCCTGTTCGCGGGGTCGGAAGGAGTCAAGATCAAAACGCGAACTACGCTCGTAGATGCCCGCTGGAGGGACTTTCGGACGCGGGTTCGATTCCCGCCGCCTCCACCACTTTTTGGAGAAGAAAACCTGCCTCCTTCGGGGTGACGGGTTTTTCTTTTATCCTTCTATCCTTAAAATGGCTTCAAAGGGTTCGGGTGATTTTCACAGTGGATACCCAGGAAGTAAGTAGGAGCAAAACCCGGTGTCTTGCCGCACAAGCCGAGCACCGTCCGGGTCAGAGCACCTGGCTATGTTCAATTCTTATTCGTAGTGCGTCCACAGCCGCATGACTTTAATGACCCGCTCTTGTTTATAAACCTGATAGACCAACCTAGTGTTGGATATTGATTCGGCGTAAATAAGCGCCGAATAAGTCATCTACCGACTTCTCGTAAGGAGGCGGGTCCCGGTAAGGATTCTCTTTCATTAACTCCAACAACTCTTCGGCCTGCTTTTTTAACCCTGCCGCCGCGAGTTTCTCAGCGTCTTTTTGAGCCCTCTTTGATGGACTCCCTCATTCCGGGAACTGGCAGCAAGTGAAGGGTTGCAGCAATAGCGTCCCAGCTCTCTTCCGAGACCGGAACGGCGTTCCTACGATGGGCTGATGAGTATCCGCGGCCTGGTCGATAAGGCTGTAGGGCCTGGAGCGGGTTTCGGTGGCGTTCAAGATAGGCATGATAAACACCTCCTGGATTAAGCGTGCGGCTATACGTACGAGGTATCAAGGGTTGTTTCGAACATAATTACCCGCGCGGCTGATTGCCTAAAGCCGCATAGCGAAACGACACGATTTCGGAGTAGTCCAAGATTAGCGTGCTTGTTAGGCGCCATTTAGAACATCCAATCATTCGGGCTTGGATGAGCCTTCTTTTGATCGAGCAGCTTCATTCCCTTGACACAGCGGATAATCAGCCAGATAAGCCAAAACAGCCATATAAAATACCCGATAACGATCAAGAAGAGAATTAGACCAACCAGTATATATAAAGCGCCAATCCAAAATGTTCTGATCTGGAATTGATAGTGACTCTTTAGCCAATCAGGGGCATCGCCTATATGAATATAAGCCGTTACCACTCCTATTATCCCGGTGACGCCGAGGATAATCTCAGCGAGATACAGGATATACACCATCTTGGCCGTACCCTCGGTAGTTGGCTTGTCTTGTGTTATTGCCTCAGTCATTCGCTTCCTCCTATTTCGGCTCATTGAATCATTTGGTTATATGAATGGACCAAGAACAAAGCCTGAGCGAATTTCTATTACAAAGAGACCCTCTTTCCTGACAAGTAATCTGAAGTGAGGTGGCTCTCCAGGTGAAAGCCCCTGCTCCATGATTATCCGGATATATACTTCAGCGTTATCTTTAACTTGCTCTTCAATCTTACCAATCAGCCATAAATGATCACCTGCTTGTATTCCAGACTGAACCGATGTGCCGGCAGTACTGACCCCGCCACCTATAAGCGCATAGACAACATCCTCCC
>CAYODT010000022.1:0-28602 GCA_964402875.1 uncultured bacterium
CTCGGGGGCACTCGGGGGCACTCGGGGGCACTGCTTGAGCTCAAGAGCTCGAGTCCCGGGGTTTGGAACCCAGGCTGCCTTTGCCGGCGCTTAGGCTTCAGAGCGTTCGGCGGGCTGTACGGAGTTGGTGACCATCTGGTCATGGATTGCCGCGAGCTGCGCCGAGATCTGCTCCAGGCTGCGGGCGGTCCGCTCGAGCAGGCCGTGTACCTCGTCTCCGGCGAAGGCCGCGGTTTGGACGGTTTCGGCGACCTGCTTGAGAGCGGTGTCCCGTTCGGTCTTGGCGCGGCGGTAGACCAGGGCTTCGTGAACCGAGGCTTTCAGCGCGAAGCCGTTGTGGATCTGCAGGGCGGCGTGGACGATCACCGGGATCTGGGTCCGGCCGGCGACCGCGATGTTGTTCCTTCCTCTACCCAGGCGTTTGCGGGACTGGCACTCGTACTCACGGGCGATGGCTCCACGCTTGTCGTCAAGGTCCAGGGCCTCGAGAACCTTCTTGATGGGGAAGGCTATGGTTTGGGGCTTGCCGGCCAGGAGTTGCTCCATGGCTTGCTCGAGCTGGGTCTCGATGCTTACGTTGGTGTTGGACATGCTACGAAGTCTAGCTCCGGTACCCCCTGCCGGTGCCCCTGGTAGAGTATGGCTCATGAGCATCCGTCCAGATCGCTGGATCCGTGAGCAAGCCCTAAACGGTATGATTGAGCCCTTTGAGGGGCGACTGGTCCGCGAAGGCGTAATCAGCTACGGACTTTCGAGCTTCGGCTACGATATACGAGCCGCCCCGGAATGGCGCATCTTCACCAATATCTTCTCCACAATAGTCGACCCCAAACACTTCGATCCCAAGAGTTTTGTGGAATACCAGGGTCACGAGGTGGTCATTCCACCCAACTCGTTTGTGCTGACTCGCTCGATCGAGTACCTGCGCATACCAATCGATACGATCGCTGTAGCCTTGGGTAAATCTACCTATGCCCGCTGTGGCATTGTGGCTAACGTCACACCGCTCGAGCCTGGCTGGGAAGGGCACGTAACCTTGGAGATCAGCAATACTACCCCCTTGCCGGCTAAAGTCTACGCGGGTGAAGGGATCGTGCAGTTACTGTTCTTCCAGGGCGAGCGGCCCGAAATCACCTACGCCGAACGTGCCGGGAAGTATCAAGGCCAAACCGGCGTAACTCTGCCACGACTTTAGGGTAGGGCGTATAAACTGAGTACGTGAGCACACGACTTAGGTATCTGGCTTATCTGGCGCTTTTTGTGTTGGTAGTGGCTGGCGTGGCCTACATAATATTCGCGCGGCCCCAACCAACAAGTACCTCTCTTCAGGAACGAGGCATGACCATGGCACCGTATCTTTCCGAAACCCCGGTTCGTAGCTTCAAAGCTCCCGAACCCGTGCTGAAAGCCGGTCTCAACTACTATGCTGAGATTGACACCACAAAGGGAAAGCTCTTAGTACAACTCTTCCCCGATAAGGCCCCCAACACGGTTAACTCCTTCGTCTTCCTGACCCTTCATCATTATTTTAAGGACATCCTCTGGCACCGGGTCATACCCGGCTTCATGGCCCAGACCGGTGATCCCACCGGTACTAGTACCGGTGGCCCGGGCTATACCTTCGGCCTAGAGATTAATCCGAGCCTTAACTTCGACAAGGCCGGCATATTGGGTATGGCCCGTACCGCCGATCCCAACTCCAATGGCAGCCAGTTCTTCATCACCCTGGACCCCGCGCCGCATCTGGATGGCCAGTACACCGTCTTCGGCAAGGTGATCGAGGGTATGGACACAGTCAGGGAGCTCTCACCCACCAATGGTGTGCCCAAGAGCCAGTGGGATAAAATTATCAGTGTACGTATTCTGACTAAGCCAAAGGAGCAGGGCTAGTACTTCACTTATATCCAGGACATCACTTCGTGGACCGGGACCTTGCGTAGAATGGGGCATATGTCATCGGATCTTTTGGGTCTTGAAGGACGGGTAGTTATGGTTACAGGCGCCGGAAAGGGGTATGGTCGCCAAATAGCTTTGGCTTACGCGGAAAACGGTGCCACCCTGGTAACTGTCGATCCGAACGTAGAAAAAGCCGCCCAGATCGCCTCCGAAGCCGAGGCGCTGGGAGTCACGGCTATACCCATCCGGGGTGACTTTCGTGTCGCCCTTGATGTAGTCAGCACCTTCGACAAAGTCGAGGAGTTGCTGGGGATGCTTTATGGCATCGTGCATGTAACCAGCGGCGAGAGCCACACTCCTTTCGTGGAAATGCTGGAGAGTGAGTGGTACGACCTGCTTAACAGCAACGTAAAATCCAGCCTGTATGCCTTGCGCTATGGCCTCCGCTACCTGAGCGGCGGCGGCTTCTTTGTGGTAGTCTTGCCTCCAGCTGGCCAGATTGAACCGCATGTAGCAGCGATCCGCGGAGCATTAAAGGGGTTGGTAGAGGGTGCTAGTACCGTATTTCCCGATACCCTGCGGGTCAATGGAGTAATCCCCAGCCGCGAGTCCGTGGGTGGAGATCAAGACGCAAACCTGGTCCGTGCAGTACTGGGGCTGGGTTCCTCGGTCTCAGAGGGAATCCACGGAAGTATTCTCTCTATCGGCCTACCCGAGGCGCCGCGGCCCACCAAGTTCGAGGACCTACTCAGGCAGCTACCATGAAGTGTCCATACTGCAACGAGCCGGATACTCGTGTGGTGGACAGCCGCCCGTCCGATGAAGGCGGCGCGATTCGGCGCCGACGGGAGTGCGAAAGCTGCGAACGACGCTTCACCACCTACGAGCGGCCACAGCTCGAGCCCTTAACGGTGGTCAAGCGCTCAGGACGCAGTGAAGCTTTTAATCCCGAAAAGCTACTGCATGGGATGCAGCTGGCTTGCGAGAAGCGCCCCGTCGATTCGGAAAGGCTCCGGCGCTTTGCGTTCAGTTTAGAGGATGCCGTGGAAACACACGCCATGTCATCCGAGGAGATCGGCCTCAGGACTATGACTTTCCTGCGGAGCCTAGATGAGGTAGCCTATATCCGCTTCGCCTCGGTATATCGGGATTTCGACTCCGTAGAACGCTTCGTTGAGGAAGTGCGGAGTCTGTCGGTGCCACCACAAGACCCAGCGGACAAAACCTGAGCTATGCTTCTCCGGCCCTCACGGGGAAAGAATCGGTACCATCCGCACGAGAGCTTCGTCTACCGCCCCATCCTCCAGGTCCCGGTGAGTCACGAAGCGCAGCTTATCCGCACCGATCGCGCCGGCCAACACACCAACCCGGGCCAGGCGTCCAGTAAGACCCGCTGCACCGGGAATATGCAGGTAGACCATATTGGTCTGTACAGCATCCAGATCAATCTCCAGCCCCATATTTACCAGGCCCAAGGCCAGCGACCTAGCCATCTGGTGTGTGCCCAAAAGCAGCGGATACCCCTCGGCGAGCGCTACCAGACCGGCGGCAGCCAGTACACCTGCCTGCCGCATACCCCCACCAAGCAGTTTGCGGTACCGCCGGGCTTCTGGAAGAAGCACCTTTGGCATGGCTAATAGGCTGCCCACCGGCGCACCCAACCCTTTTGAAAGACAGACCGAGACGGTATCAAAACCATGCGCCACCTCCTTTGGTTCCACCCCTAAAGCCACAGCTGCATTCCATAACCGCGCACCATCGAGGTGAACCGGCAGGTGAGCCTGACGAGCTTCGGCCTGCACCTGGGCTTGGATCGATAGAGGAAGTACCGTACCCCCAGCGGTATTATGGGTGTTCTCCAGTGCGACCAACGTACTAGGCGCTTGGTGGGGGTTTTGGTGCACGGCCGTGGTCACGGCCCCGGCCACCGGGGCTCCGTAAAGTGCAGGTATCAAACGAGGTAGAACCCCGGCTAGCACCGCCAGCGCACCCGGCTCGAACTCATAGAGGTGCGCACCTTCGGTTAGGATCACCTCGCTACCTCGCCGAGCTTGCAGCAAAACAGCGATCTGGTTGGCCATGGTGCCACTGGGCACAAACAAGGCCCGCTCAAATCCCAAAAGCTCGGCTACCACCGCTTCCAACCGGTTGATAGTCGGGTCTTCACCATATACGTCGTCGCCTACCTCCGCCTCGGCCATAGCCTTGCGCATGGCTGGTGAGGGACGGGTCACGGTATCACTTCGCAGATCAATCGGGTATATAGCTTCACCATCCTTCTGGCAGAACGAGGTGTACACCTCGGCCTTGCTCTATCCAAATTACATCTACATGCTCGCCGAGGATCACCTCGAGATCTAAGGATCGTCCCGAAGGATAATCCGCATGGGGCCAGTCCGGTATACTTATCTCGGGCTATGAGTTTGATCTGTTACGAAGATTTTAGGGCGTTGGTCGAGGTATTATGGAATGACATCCCCAGCAACTTCACCCGGGATCTACAAGGCGTACACGTGTTCCCCGAGGCCAAGCCCGATCCCGGCCTCGGTGTGCAGGGTGTTTGGCGTATGGGGGAATACCTGGACCCCGGACCGCCCTCGGTCTTCGGTGGATTTGGGGGACTTGGCCGACATATCGCCCTATATTATGGCTCCTTCGTGGAATTAGCCCGCCATCAGCCTCGTTTTGACTGGGAGTATGAGGTCTGGATAACTCTATTGCACGAACTCAGGCATCACGTAGAATCATTAGCCGGTCGCGATGACTTGGCCAAAGAAGACTTCTCCCAGCTCCAGGCGCTCAAGAAACGTCATTGAAGCCTAACACCAACTAAGTCGCTCGCACACACTCCGTTCCCCCAACCCCCATCCGCTGCATTCGTATCATTTACGCATGCCCACCTTCTAGTCCGAAGTTGTCTTCCTCGTCAGGCCGCCCGAACCGTTCGCGCGCTTAGTAATGGTAGCTCCAGGTGGAGCGTATAGTCTGAGAGGGCACCGCCCGGTGCCCTCTCAGACTATAGAAAGACGCCTTACCGGCGACGTCCCTTGCTCTCCCTAGCGAGGCTTAGTCTTTAAGTCGAAGTTGAGATAAGTCTCGGCCGGCTGCGTAGGCAGCGTGTATTGAATGTAGGCGTGGCCGGTAGCCACGTGGCAGCCATTACAACCAGCAACAGCAGTCTCAAAGCGCTGACGGTAAAGACTCCAGTCCTGCGCCTTCACCGACTCTTGTAGGGGCACAAGGAAGGTCTGCTCGAAATTCTTAAGCAGAGGAGCTTTTGCCGGGCGGGTAATCTCACCCACCTCCTGAATTTCGGTAGCCTCTTTCAATTGATACCGGGCAAGCCCCCAGTTCCCGCCCTTAGCTGCGAAGTAGGCATTGGTGAAGCGGCCGCCGTATTCCATCATCACCGTGCCCAATCCCGGCTGAATCGAGGCTAAGTCACTTACTCGCTCTTCAAGGCTACCTTTGTAGATATCGCGTACATGCTGGGCAGCAAGGCCAATACCGACTAAGGTCAATAGGCCCACACCAACTAAAAGCGCCCGCTTCTGCCTGAACATCCACCACTTCCGCATAAATAACCTCCTTGGCTTGAACAGTCCTTTATCCCAACAACAACATGGTATGCATGAGAGAATGTAGTATGTAAGGGATATATGTCCCTATACTAAGTCCTAGAATCTCGTACGTTGTTGCTCACTCAGTCCAAATACTCTCTACCAAAGGTAGGCTTCACCTGCTCCGGGCTACGCAGTGCCGCTGGAGCAAGCAGTGACGGTTTGTACGGGGCTTATTTCATAGCAGTCGCAGGACCATATCTGCGACATGGGTATACTCGGTTTCCAGTAGCCCCAGTGTTAGCTGTTGCAATCTGATATGGACAACGACTGTGTTGGCCCGCTGAGAGCGGGCAGCGTTTAACCACTACCCCCAGGAAAACGCACCTCAATGACCGCGCCACCCTCCGGCTGGTTGTACGCGCGCACTGTACCCCCCTGCAGCTCCACTAACGAATGAACAATGGCCAGTCCCAGACCGCTGCCACCGCTCCCTCGGTCCCGGGCCTCACCGGGGCGGTAGAAGCGGTCAAACACGTGAGACAACGCATCCTCGGGAATACCTGGCCCGGTATCGGCCACCTGTAGCAGGGCAGTGTTGTCTCGATCCTCCAGGTGCACTTCGACCGAGCCGCCTTGTGGAGTGTAACGCAGCGCATTTTCCAGCAAATTGGTCAACACCTGCGCACTCCGGTCGGCATCCAACCTGGCCAAAACCGGTCCTCTGGCGCTTAAATGCAGTTCCAATCCACGCTTCGCGGCCTGGGGCGTAAAGATTTGTACCACTTGCCTGGCGATTTCCGCAAGGTCTATATCACGCCGGTACAAGGAAAGCCGCCCCGCATCGGCCAAGGTGAGTGTGCGCAGGTCCTCGACCAGCCGACTGAGTAGAAGTACCTGCGCGTGCAGACGATGAACCTCGCCCAGACCCAAAACGGCGATTCCATCCTCCATGGCCTCCAAGCGGCCGCGCATAGCGGTCAGGGGAGTACGTAGCTCGTGGGCGATATCGGCGATCAAGGCTTTACGCTCCTGCTCGAGCTGTTCGAGCTGACCAGCCATGTGGTTGAAGCTGGCCGCAAGGTGGGCGATTTCATCCACGGGGTTAACGCCCGTCTCGGCCTCCACCCTTGTGCTCAAATCGCCACTGGCGACGCGGGCGGCGGCGGCTGAAACCCGCTCAATAGGCGCGGCGATGCGCCGCGCCAACAGTCGGGCCAAGGGAATGCCCAGCAGCAGGGAAAGCCCCACCGCAAAGCCCAGCTCCTCCATGCGGCGATAGACGAAGCGCCGCACAAAAGCGTTATCGACACCTAAAGTGCGGATTTTAGACTCGGTCAGGGGGGCAGGCAGCCCCAGGGCTTGTGGCAAAGGCTGGATGAGAGCCTCGCGGCGTAACTCCGGCGGTAGCAGCGCCCGGACCCGGTTGATGCTGTACACCTGCACCATGGTATTGATTGATACCGTAAGCACGATGACAAAGACGATGGTCAGGCTAAGGCGCACCGAGAGCCGGTTCAAGCCTCACTCCGCAGGCGGTAGCCTACACCACGAACCGTCTCCAGCAGTTCAGCGGCGTCCAGGGACTTGAGCTTCGCGCGCAGATTGCGCATGTGGGAATCGATGGTGCGCAAAAGTGCGTCTCCCTCGGGCAGGGCCGCTTCTAATAAGGCTTCGCGGCTGTACACCCGTCCCGGGTGCTCAGCCAAGAGCGCCAATAGGCAGAACTCCGTGGGCGTGAGCGCAAGCAGCTCGCTGCGTACGGTAGCCCGGTGCTCCGCGAGCGCTACCCGCAGGGATCCGGTGGCTAGCACCGTTTCGGGCTCGAGGAAGGCGCCGCTGGCCCTGCGAAGTACTGCACGCACCCGCGCAACCACCTCGCGGAAGCTATAGGGTTTGACTACGTAGTCGTCAGCACCCAAGCCGAGACCAAGGACCCGATCGATCTCTTCTGCCTTGGCGGTCAGCAAAATCACCGGCACCGAGGATTCGCTGCGAATGGTTCTGAGCACCTCGAGCCCGTCCACCTTAGGCAGCAGTACATCCAGCAGCACCAGGTCAGGCCGAACTTGCCGGAACAATCGCAGGGCGACCTCGCCGTCCAAAGCCCGCTCGCTCTTGAAGCCTTCGCGCTTTAGGTAGGCTTCAAGAGTCTCGGCGATCTCAGGCTCATCTTCAACCACCAATACGACGCGTCCGGCCAGCGAGTGCACAGCTGACATCAAGTTCATACCTCTAAGTTAAGGCCCAAGCATCGAGAGATCGTGTCGCGTTCGTGCAGTAATTTCGTGCAGTAATGGTGCAGAAGAACTTACGGCGTTACGGCAACATGCACGTGATCTGCACGAATAGACCATCCAGCCTGCATATCCTCCTACTACAATACCACTAGCGATGAGGATACTTGCCAAACCCACCCTAATTAGCTCACGCAAGCAGGCCGGCCCCTGGTACGCCGTGCTGGCCTGCGCCATTGTCCTGGGGCTCACCTGGAGCTATGCTCAGTCCGCCACCGACTTGCCGCAACTGCTGACGCAGGCCACAAAAACCCCCACGGTGACTGCAGCCACTGCCCAGCTTGAGGCCGCGAAGGCCAACCTACGCCAGCTCCAAAGCCAGAACGGCCTGCAGCTATCGCTCACACCAGGCGTCAGCGCGACCAACACCGGCACCAGCTCGCCAAGCGTGGGTTTTAGCACCT
Organism: uncultured bacterium; assembly: GCA_964402875.1. Taxonomy (GTDB): domain Bacteria; phylum Deinococcota; class Deinococci; order Deinococcales; family Marinithermaceae; genus CAYODT01. Next base: position 8,158 of record CAYODT010000022.1, read on the forward strand.
CCATCTCACTCTCACAGGCTCTGCCCTTGCCTACTAACCCGCTAGGGATTAGCCTCTTGCAGGCCGAGCAGCAAGTAAGAGTGGCTGTATGGAGTCTCAAGGAGGTTGAAAATCTCCAGAGGATCGCGGTCGTCAAGGCGTTTTTTTTCGTCATCCTGGATAAGGAGAACCTAAAGTTGCAGCAATCAAAGCTCGAGCTGGCCCAAAGAACATTGGATACGCTGAAACAACAGCTGGCCCAGGGCGCCACCGACGCGCTCAGCATGCTGGCGCAGCAAAACCAGGTTGCCGTGGAGGAAGCCTCCGTCCCCCTGGCCGAGACCACCTTGCAGTTGGACCAGATCAATCTGGCGCAGGCAGTGGGCCTCTCTTCGCCACCCGCGACGCTCGAAAATCCCAGCTGGCCTGCTCCGCCGACCAGCGTAGACCTAAACGCCTATCTAGCCCACACCCAGACCACCCTGACCTCGGTACTTTCCGCAAGCGAGGCCCTTGTACTGGCCGAGGCCAAGCAGTCCCTGACCCAAGCACAGAGTTTCCCCCCGATCAGCCTAGGGCTCTCCGCCAGTCATGGATCTATGGGGATAGAACTCAGCCTGAACAGCCAGACCGCCGACGCCAAGCTGTCCGCCACGTATAGATCAAACGAAGCCTTGACGGGCGCCACATCTACCCAACCCCACGGTACCGTATTGCAGGCTACACTAGGGGCGGTAATTCCCCTTTGGGACAGCGGAAGCAGCTCCGCCGCGGCGGCTCAGGCCCAAGCCGGCGTGGCCCAGGCCCAGGAAGCCCTAGCACAAGCCAAACAGAACGCTGAACAGAGCGTACGTTCAGCCTATCTAGCTTACGAGCAAGGGCTTTCGAATCTACAGGCCGCCAGAAACGCACGGATTCTAGCCCAGAAGCAGCTTGGGCTCATCCAGGCGCAGCAGGCCGCCGGTTTGAAGACCATGCTCGATGTAGAGCAGCAATTGATTCAGGTACGGGCTGCGGACCTCGCCCTTCATCAAGCGAGCGTGAACGCCTACGTAGCTTATTTGCAGCTACGGCAGGCTGCAGGTTACCCCATACAAGGAGGAGAGTCATGAAAATGCCTACAGTGTATAAACTACTAGTTTTGCTTGCAGCTCTTGCGAGTCCCGGCTTTGCCCAGAGCGTTTCAGCGCTCAGTTTCCAGGATGCCCTGCAGCTGTCATTGAAGCAGCTCCCTTCCATTACCGTAGCCCGAGCCCAGCTCGCCCAAGCTCAGGCCACCCTGACCGAAGCCCAAGCCAACCCAGCTTCGCTGGTGCTAGCCCTTACGCAGGCTCAGCAGTCCGCGAGTGAGGCTCAGGCAAGCCTTACACAAGCCCAGCTCGTAGCCGCGAATGGACTCGCCCAGGCCTGGGCGGGATGGACCTCTACCACTGATAAGCTCAAGATTACCCAGGCACAGCTGATGTTGGACCGGTCGAAGTTAAAGGCAGATCAGGCCCGCCTGAGCGTGGGCTACGCCACCGCTCTTACCGTGGCGCAGGATCAAAACACCGTCCAGCGGGATCAGCTCGCCTCGGCGCAGGCCAAACAAGACCTCCAGCAGGCCAAGCTACAGTTGGCTGCGGCCTTGGGGCAGGACCGATCCCCGGCCTCCATCAAGCCCGCAGTCGCCCCTTCGCCACAGCTCGAACTGGTCAATCTCCAGAAGCTGGCCGCCGAGCATGCGCTTAGCGTCATCAAGGCGCGCGACACGGTGAGGTTGGCTGAACTCCAGCTCAAGCTGGCGCAGAACGATTACTCCACTGCCTCTGCACAACAAAACGCTCAGACCACCCTGCTGACCGCGAAGGCCAACCTGGTGGCGGCCGGACGTTCCGCTTCACTCTCGGTAGCCCAGGCCTACCAAGGCTGGGCCGATGCAACCGCTAGCATCCAGACAGCCAAGAACAACGCGCAGACGGCAAAGCAGCAGCTCAAGACCGTGCAGGCTCAGTTGCAGGCTGGCGTGGTCACGCCCATACAGGTGGAAGCCGCGCAGCTCACAGTCATACAGGCCGAAGCAGCCCTAAATAACGCGCAAGCCAGCCGACTCACTGCGCTGACCTCTTTAAACGTCGCTGTGAGTGGGGATGTCGCGGATATTCTTCCGGGGAAACAGCCGTGAGGCGCTGGATCTGGATTATATTCATATTGATCGTGACTGCAGGTATCTTTTTTGTCTTCTCCCGGCCACGCTCGAGCTCCAATGCAGCCGCCACGACCGCGACGCACACCATCACGCCACGTCGGGGCAATCTGTTAGTGACTATTACCGCCCCGGGCAACTTGCAGACCAACAGCGCGGCCACCGCTAATGTCGCCGCGCTGCAGCCCGGCATGCTCACCTACATCGCCTCTGCGGGTAATTCGGTCAAGGCGGGCGGGGTAGTAGCGCGCTTCAACCAGACCGACTTGAAGACCTCGCTCTTGCAGGCGGAAAACACCCGAGCCGTGGCCCAGGCTCAGCAAGCTAAGGGCCAGACCAGCACCGCCCTGCAGATCGCAAACCAGGCGTCCGCCCTGGCCGCCCAGCACCAGTCACTGGCCTCGGCCAAATCGGTCTACAACCTAGCCAAGAGCCGGGTGGACGCCGACGAAAGCCTGTTGACCTCCGATGCCGTCACCCACCAGCAGGCCGACTCCGACAAAAATGGCCTGGTCCAGGCTGAATCCGCCTACACGCAGGCGCAGTCTGCCGTCGCCGCAGCACAAGGGCAGCTGACTTCCCTGAAGCGGCAGCAAAGTGATGCCCTGCGCTTGGACATTCTTTCGATCGAAAAGGCCAAGCTGCAGCTGAACACCGCCCAACAGGCCCTGGCACGGTCGGTGCTCAGGTCCCCCATTTCTGGAACCGTCATCAGCGTGTCCAAGGCCGTTGGCGACTATGTAGGCACTGGCGCAAGCCTCTTGGTGGTCTCCGATCTGAACCGAATTCAGATGTCTGCTCAAGTGGCCGAGACCAACGCTGCCCAAGTAAAAATCGGACAGCTAGCCACCTTGACGCTCACCGGATTCCCCAACCAGGCCTTCAGCGGCAAGGTGGTCTCCGTTTATCCAGAAACTTTGGTGCAGAACAACGTAGCCTATCTGCCGATCACCATCCGGCTGGACAGCCACAGGGCCGACCTCAAGCCAGGCATGAGCGCGACCGCTGAAATAACTGTGCAGAAGGTGGATAACGCCCTATTACTCCCCGTGTCGGCCTTTACACGCATTCAAGGGAACCGTGGAGTGGTGCGGGTGCTGAGGGACGACAAGGAAGAGATGGCACCAGTAAGGATCGGCGCAACTTCCAGCAAGGACGTGCAGATTCTGGATGGGCTGAGCGCGAATAGCGAAGTGGTTGCAGGTGGCAAGGCCACGGCGAACGGCAGCTTCAACAACCGTAATCGCGGTGGATTTCGCCCGCCCTTCTGAGGAAGGCCAACATGAATATGTTGCAAATTCCGCCCACAATCAAGGTCCAGGGGCTCTGTAAGACCTACCGTATGGGGAACGATGTGCTGCAGGTCTTGGACGATGTGAGTTTCGAAGTAGCCGAGGGCGGGATGGTGGCGATCATGGGGCCCTCCGGTTCGGGCAAGACCACGTTGATGAACATCATTGGGGCCATGGACCCGCCAAGCCGGGGACGTTACTTTTTAGCCGGCCAGGAGGTGCGGCAGTTGAACAAGCATCGGCTGGCGGGGCTCAGGAACCACCACATTGGTTTCGTGTTCCAAAACTTCAATCTGCTGCCTCACGACAGCGCACTGGAAAACGTGGCCCTGCCGCTGGTCTATGCCAACGCGGGCCGCAAGAAACGCTATGCGCGGGCCCGTGAGATGCTCGAGCGGGTTGGGCTAGCCGACCGGGCTAGCCATCGCCCGGTCGAGCTTTCCGGCGGGCAGCGGCAACGCGTAGCCATCGCCCGAGCTCTGGTGACCCGGCCCAGTCTGCTGCTGGCCGACGAACCCACCGGAGCGCTGGACACTAAGACCGGAGAAGAGATCATGGGGCTTTTCGAGGAGCTGAACACAGAGGGGCTCACCGTACTGGTGGTGACCCACGACCCCGAGGTGGCCGCGCACTGCCGGCGGATCTTGCATATCCGCGACGGACGGCTGCTGGAGGAGGCGCCGTGAGCCTCTCTCGCGTATTGGAAGCCCTCTCTATGGCACTCAAGGCCATTCTGGCCAACCGCCTGCGCAGCAGCCTGACCATGCTGGGCGTGATCATCGGCGTGGCTGCGGTAATCGCCCTCATTGCTGTTGGCAACGGCGCCAGCAGCGAGGTGACCGCGCGCCTCTCTAGCCTAGGTACCAACCTGCTCAGCGTCTCCTCGGGTAACGTGCGCGGGGCGAGAGGGCTGGTCAGAGTCGGCTTCGGCAGCCAGGCCACGCTAACCGAGGCGGACTATACAGCCTTGCAGCAGTTACCGCCGTCTTTGGTCACTGCGGTGGTACCGGTCTCCTCCACAAGGTCGCAGGTTGTCGCGGGCTCTAACAACATGAACACCTCAATTGTCGGCACCACCTCAGAGTACGCCACGACCCGAAATGTCGAGATCGCCGAAGGTCGCTTCCTTACCACCGCCGACAATCGCAGCACCGCCCTGGTAGCGGTGCTCGGCTCAGACGCCAAAAGCAACCTCTTCCCCAAGCCCTACGCTGCGGTGGGGCAAACGGTGATGATCAGCGGACTGCCCTTCAAAGTGATCGGGGTGGCTCAGGCAACTGGAGGATTCGGCCTGGAAGACGCACATATCTACATTCCCATCGACACGCTTCAAGCTTTCCTAGGCGGCAACCGCGGCGCGCACGGCTACTATCTACAGAACATCCTAGTGCAGGCTAAGAGCGCCCAGGCTTCGAGCGCAGCACAGCAAGCCATTGAGACCACCCTACTGCGCACCCACCGAATCACCGGTTCGGCCAAAGCCGACGCCGACTTCAGCGTCACCAGTCAGGCCTCATTACTCTCCACGCTGAGCTCGGTGGTCCGAAGCTTCACCATACTTCTGGCTAGTGTCGCCGCTATCAGCCTACTGGTAGGCGGTATCGGCATCATGAACATCATGCTGGTTTCGGTAACCGAGCGGACCCGCGAGATCGGCGTACGCATGGCGGTAGGCGCCACCCCGGGGGATATCCGTACGCAGTTTCTGATCGAGGCGGTGGTGCTCTCCCTGGTCGGTGGGCTTACCGGTGCGCTGGTGGGCATCGGGGTAGCCTATCTAGTGCAACACTTCACCGGCATGCCGACGCCGGTCAGCCTGGGCCCATTGGTGCTGGCCCTCAGCTTCGCCGTGGCTGTGGGCCTGATCTTCGGGTACTGGCCCGCCTATCGAGCCTCGCAACTCGATCCCATCGAAGCCCTGCGATACGAGTAACACACAGCTGCAATGTGAAGCTCCGCTGATCGTGGCGGTACTTCTCTTATTGCCGGACGGCTAAGCTCCTCGATCAAACACCTAGTCAGCGGCCCTTGCGCTATCCCGGTTCCTTCGGATACGGGCCCGACCTAGGCGCTACCCAGCGTGAAGCCGTCGTATACCCGCGCCGCGCGCTGCCAAGCCGCACGGACGGACAGTTTGTTTTCGTAGCGGGCCGACCAGGCGCTCTGCCGTTCCACCTCACCCAGCTCGAAGGCCACGACCAGCAGGCGTGAACGCATCGCCGCCCGCACCAGCTTCCAGGAATCTTCCTTATGCGCCTCGGCAGGTGCGGTGATGAAGTGGGCAAAGCAAGTGCCCAGCGTTTTCCCGTAAATCTGGCGGGTCTGCTCGTCCGTGAGAGCCTGCGGAAGAAAGGTAGTGCTTCTGGCGGAGGCTGCGGCCTGCTCATGGCAGACTTGGCACCACCGCCTGGAAAGCCGTTTTATGGCCGCTTCCAACCGTGGCCGCTTGCGCCGCGGCCACGGGAGCCGCGCAGGCGGGCTCTCCGAGTACGCCTTTGCAAAACCAGCCAGATATCCCAACCCCGCCTCGCGCGCCCGCTCCACGAAGGCCGACCAGACCGGCGGCGGGGCCAGCGCCGAAAAATCCATAGCGTGCTCCCGGCATAGCTCGAGCGACGCCCGCCACTGGTACGGTTCGGCCTCCGGCACTTCGATCACCAGGCGGGTTAGATAAGACCACTGGGTCGTAGCCGCAGCCGAACAGGCCGGGCAATATCCCCGCAGTACTTCCTGCTGGAGCGTAGAAAGCGCCTGGGAGCAGCCGCTCCCAGGCGCCTCCGGCTCGGCCTGAAGGCAAGATACGGGTGCCAAAGCAGGCGCGCCTGTACCCCACAGCAACAAAGCCGCCTGGTCCACTTGGGCGCTTGATAGACCGTCCGCCAAGACCCTAACAGCCCGGTCCAGGGCCTTTAGACTCAGGATTTCCGAGGCCTCGCCCAGATGTCGTAAACAAAATCCTTTACTCTGCTGAAAGTGCTGGTACACTTCCGGGCTTTCCAGTGCTAAATCCAGACGCGCCACAAACCGCCGTTTAGCCTGGACTTGTGCGTTGCAGACCGGGCAGGGGTCAGTCGACACTTCCGCATTATCGGATAAGGTGTCAAGGGCATGCGTGACAAGGATCCGATAGTAGCGAACCAAAAGCCAGTCGGGCGCAGTTCGTTGGAATAAAACAGCATGTCTGTGACAGAATCCCTTGGCGCGCTGTAGTGCACGGATAGTTTCCACTTGGCCATGGCTCTCAATGGCAAACCAGTTGAGATAGCGGTTCTGGGCCTCTTCCTCCTCGGCACAAAGCGCACAGCCTTGGTGTGCCAAACATGCCAAAACTTCGGTGTGTTTACGCGCATCACCGCGCTGCGGCCATAAACGGAAGAACCGTGCCCCTTCTCTAGCCAAGGCCGGCCCTATGGTAGATCGACTTCAATTCGGACAGCATGGGCGGCTCGAGCGGGACCTGCTCCAGCGCGGCCAGCAAGGGGGCGCGATCGTAATCCACCCGGCCGAGTGTCAGTGTGCCATCCTGCCAGACTGCGTAACCCGCGCGCGGGTCACCGTCGAGCGGCTGGCCGACCGAACCCGGGTTGGCCCATACGCGCCCAGCGTAGGTCCGCGAAAACGCTAGGTGAGTGTGGCCAAAAAGTACCACCTCGGCCGTAAGGCACTGGTTCCAGGATGCAAGAAGATCTTCAGAGGCGGTCGGGCTAAGCCGGTAGTCATAAAGCGGATCGTCGGGGGTAGCGTGAATGAGCGCAAAGCGCACGCCTAAGATCTCCCAGACCAAGCTGAGGGGAAGCCCTTGTAGGTAGCCGAGCTGCTTCGTAGAAAGCCTGGCTTCGGTCCAGGCGCGCATAGCCAACGCCAAGGGCGCCTTGCTGGGACTGGCGCCGGGGTCCTGGGAAAAGCCTACCGCGTGGTCGTGGTTACCGCGGACGCCAATAGCTTGGTGGTCCAACAACCAGTCGACCACCTCAACGGGGCGCGGGCCGTAGTTTACCGCGTCCCCTAGGAACAATACCTGGTCCACTGGAAAAACGGCCTGCTCTATTTCCGCCAGCGCCCAGGGGTTTGCGTGGATGTCCGATACGATCAGAATCTTCATGGGTATTCCTTTCCTTAGCTCACGTTGCTGAGCTTCGCACAAAGGACAGTCGGGCGGGTGAAGCCTTAAGCCAAGCCCTCACCCTCAGCAGGTCGCGGTACAGCCAAGCCCCACGGTGGCGGGATACCCGCCTCCTCCTGATAGATGTTAGGTAGGCGTAGCAAAACCCCACCCGTTTCACCAACTGGCGCCGGTGGTTACAGCCCAAGTTGTCACACGCTCTAAACAAGGCACGGGGCTCATTAAGGAGCAGCATCGCCAGGCCCCCTAAGAGAGAGATACCTCGGCGACTATTCTCGCGAAGCCTAATGAACATACCTGGGTGTTTCTCCGGCACCGAGAGACGCTCTCCCCGCCAAGCCCAGGCGCACATGTACCTCTCGGCATCCAAGAAGACACGCAGTTGTCCGAAATGCGGTAAGCAAGATATACCTCGCTTAGCCCAGCTATCCGCAAAGCTACCGCGTAGATCTTCGGCCAAATCTGAAGCTACAACCTCTGATATATGGAAGCTGTATTTCACTCCAGCCCTGTAAACCTGTCTAGTCTTTGGGGTTGCGTCAGTAGCATCTATACTGTTAAACGACCTCACCCAGTACCGGTGCCCCAGATAGAGCACCAGCCATACATAGGAGCTCATATTCAAAAGCAAGCCCCGCACCGCTTGGCACACCAAACACTCCTGTCTATCCAGTTCCAAAAGAACCGAACGCAGGCGGATCTTCAGGAATGCCACCTTTCCCTCTTCTGGCTTGTGGAATATCCGGCTCAAGCCACATCGAACCTCCTTTCTAAGGGTCTACTCCCCTCAGTTAGGAGTCATCAGCCCATAAGGGTGGGTACGGCGGACTCCATCGCCACATTCATTCTATCGCTCATCGGCATCCGGCTCGCATCGGAGAACCCCCGTGACCGCCACATGACATAACTCCGACTAGGATATTTAGGATGATGCGGCTTTTGGTGCTATGCACACATAACAGCGCGCGCAGCCAGATAGCCGAAGGCTGGCTGCGCCACCACGCCATGCAGACGGGACTACCGCTTGAGGTCTGGTCCGCCGGAACCGAGAGCACCCAGGTGAAGCCCGGGGCTGTTCAAGTGATGCAGGAAGTGGGGATCGACATCAGTCACCATACCTCCAAGGCGCTCTTGGATCTTCCGAGTCCTTTTGAGTTTGACATCGTGCTCACTGTTTGCGACGATGCCAACGAACACTGTCCGGCTTACCCGGCTCGTACCAGGCGGCTGCACATAAGCATCCCCGATCCCAGCGGAAAACCAAAATCTGAGTGGCGCCGTGTTCGCGGCGCATTGGAAGGCGTAAGCCAATATCTGGTGGCTCAGCTTTCGGAAGAGAAACCACCCACCGAAGCGGGCCTGCACGAGGCCAGCGGGCTTTGAAGGTCTGCTGGATTGGGGAGACCGTACGTATAGTGTCAGCTCGGACTCAGCTACGCGCCCCAGTGTAGGGCTTAGGGCTCACGTAGACGCAGCCCACTTCTTCGTCACATGCTGGGTCTGGGTGGGCCTGCACCCAAGCGAGCCTATCCTCCAGGGTTGTTTTTAGTCGGTTCAGCGCTTCGACCTCACGAGTAACTTGGTCAATACGCTGCTCGAGCAGGCGTCGAACATGCTTGCATGGCTTACGCCCACCCCGGCGGATCGCAATGATCTCGCCTACCTCGGCCAGAGTCAAGCCGAGTTTCTGAGCTTCCCGGATAAACGCGATTGTTTCCACCGCATCGTCACTAAAGATCCGGTACCCCGAAGCGCTCCGAGAAGCTGTCAGGAGCCCTCGTCTTTCGTAGAAACGCACCGTCCACACATTCATGCCTGCCCGCTCAGCTAGCTCGCCGACCCGTAACATACGCACCCCCTTGACCTTGCAGTATAGCCAAAGGATTATCCTCTATTGCCAAGGAGGTATGCAATGTCAACAGTCAATACCGACACGGCCGTTTACAGCGTTTTGGGCATGCACTGTAGTGATTGCTCGGTAAAAGTACAGAAGGCTATCGACAAACTTCCAGGCGTAGAAGCCGTACGGATCAACTATCTCAAAAAGGAGGCGGCGGTTAGAGGCGAGGTGGGTTTTCCGCAGCTTGCCGAGGCTGTCAAGAAAGCCGGGTACGAGCTTAGGCAAAAGGAGAGCCATAAATGAGTCGAGTGAACGAGCGCTACGACCTAATCGTGATCGGCAGCGGCTCAGCCGGCGTGGCCGCAGCGCTCGAAGCGAGGGCCCAAGGGGCCCGGACGCTGGTAGTAGAATCGGGCATCCTGGGCGGTACCTGTGTGAATGTGGGGTGCGTCCCCTCCAAGGCTTTCCTGCGCGCCGCCGAGCAGCAGGCCAGAGCGCAGCAGAACCCCTTCCGTGGAGTCCACACTTACGCGAGGCCGGCTGACTATGCCGCGGTAAGCGAGGAACGCAGCACGCTGATAGCTGCACTTCGCAAAGCTAAGTATGGCGATGTCCTCGCGCGCGCCGGCGTAGATCTATTAGACGGCTCGGCACACTTCCTCAACGAATCCACCCTGGAAGTCAACGAGGAAAAGTTTGTTGCTCCAGGTTTCGTAGTGGCTACAGGAGCCCTGCCCACGCTTCCGCCGATTAAAGGATTGGCCGAGGCCAAACCGTGGACCTACGTGGAAGCGCTAGCCGCAACAGAGCTTCCCAAACATCTGGTGGTCATCGGTGGTGGCCCTATCGGTCTGGAGCTGGCACAAGGATTTATCAGGTTTGGAAGCCGAGTAACGGTGCTCGAGCTCCTTCCTCATATCCTCCCTACCGAAGACACGGCGGTAAGCGAAGCCCTGTTCGGCTATCTTAGCGAGGAGGGCATGGGACTGAGAACCGGCGTTTCGGTAAGGGAAGTCACTCGCAGCGGGACTAGCGTGCGCATACAAGTGGAGGAGAACGGCAGCGAAGAGGAGATCACGGCCGATCAAGTGTTGGTGGCTACCGGCCGCCGGCCCAAAACTGATGCACTGAACCTTTCTGCGGCCGGGGTAGAGATCCTAGCGGACGGCTCCATCCAGAGCAACGCCTCGCAAATGAGCAGTAACCCCAGGATCTACGCAGCAGGCGACTGCGCCGGGCTTCCGCAGTTCGTGTATGTAGCCGCCCAGTCCGGACGTATCGCGGCCCGCTCGGCGCTCGGCGCTACAACCACGCTCGACCAAACCGCTATCCCTCGCGTAACCTTCACCGACCCCGCCGTAGCCTCCGTGGGTCTAACCGAGGCTGAAGCCAAAGGCCGCTACAAAGATGGGGTACGGACCGGCTTGTTTCCACTCACCGAGCTGCCTAAGGCACTCGCCGCGCGGGATACCCGCGGGCTCATCAAATTGGTTATAGACCCCGAAGATACCGTGGTGGGTGCACACATCTTGGCCCACGAGGCCGGCGACGCCATTGAGGAAGCCGTCTTAGCGGTGAAGTTCTCACTCGGTTACCGCGACCTGGTCGAGGTGTTCCATCCCTACTTGACTCTTGCCGAGGGGTTGAGGCTAGCCGCACAGTCGGTTGACACCGACGTGTCAAGCCTTTCTTGCTGCGCTTAAGGAGAAATAGTGCCAAGGCTACGTAGGGTACTGCTACTTGCTTCGATAGTGCTATTGGTAGTGGTCGGAGGGGCCGGCTACCTGCTCTTGCGCGGCTCGGCATCCGCCGAGCCGCGCAATGTAGCACAAGCTCCCCAAGCTCGTACCAGCGCAGTCTTTGCGCAAGCCTCTTCATTTTCGCCGGCGAAGTATACGGGCAAAGTCCTGGTAGTCAACTTCATGGCCGCTTGGTGTAGCTCATGCTGGGGAGAAATACCCGGATTTGTTACGCTCTACCGTGCTTATCGGGCCGACGGTCTCGAGATCGTGGGTATCGCGGTGCAGTCGACCGAAAAGGCCACCGGCGAGATGGCGAGAAAGCTCGAGATCAGCTACCCGGTGTTTATCGACACCTCCGGCCGGGTGGCACTGGACCGATACCACCTCCGAGACCTTCCCACTACCATCATCTACGACCGCCAAGGGCATCTGTACCGGCGGGTGAATGGCGCACTCAGCCAGGCTCAACTCGCGCAGATCATACGGAAATTACTGTGAACGAACTGGTGGGCTTGGCCTTCATAGCCGGCGCCTTCGCCACCTTGAATCCTTGCGGCTTTGCAGTATTGCCTGCGGTTCTAGGACGATTCGTCGCCGAAGGCAGCGCCGGGGCACGCCGTGGGCTGGTAGTGGGAGCGGTCCTCTCCTTGGGGGTACTTTCAGTCTTCACGGTCATAGGCGCTGTGGTGGCCCTTTTAGGCGTGCTCTTGGCGGGCACGCTGGAACAGATTCTGCTCTACATCAACCTGGGGCTGGGTACCGTTCTGCTAGGGCTTGGTGTGCTCACTCTGGGCGGACGCTCTCTGGGCTTCGGCTTCACGATCCGCCCAGCCGCGCAAGCCGAAGCAGGGGGCGGAAAAACCTACTACCTATTCGGCCTGGTCTACGGCTTGGCTTCCTTAGGTTGCACGCTGCCGATCTTTCTCTCCGTTGCCGGTTTAGCATTCTCGCGCGGCGCGGTGACCAGCTTTGCCGTCCTCATGGCCTACGGCCTGGGCATGGGTGGGGTACTCACCCTAGCGGCCACGGCGGCCGGCGCAGGTAAGGAGGCTCTTCTGCGTCGCGTGCGCCGGCTTGGTGCATATATGGAAACGCTGGGCGCACTGTTGCTCATCGCCGCAGGGGTCTACCTGGTGGGTTATAACCTGGGCTATATCCTCGGTGGTCAGGTCCGGCAGGCCGCCTCCGCTTGGGTCTGGGCCGCAAGTTTGGGGGGACTAGGCTTGGCCATCGGGCTCTGGTCAAAACGGACCTTCTTGAGGTCTGGTCCGCCGGAACCGAGAGCACCCAGGTGAAGCCCGGGGCTGTTCAAGTGATGCAGGAAGTGGGGATCGACATCAGTCACCATACCTCCAAGGCGCTCTTGGATCTTCCGAGTCCTTTTGAGTTTGACATCGTGCTCACTGTTTGCGACGATGCCAACGAACACTGTCCGGCTTACCCGGCTCGTACCAGGCGGCTGCACATAAGCATCCCCGATCCCAGCGGAAAACCAAAATCTGAGTGGCGCCGTGTTCGCGGCGCATTGGAAGGCGTAAGCCAATATCTGGTGGCTCAGCTTTCGGAAGAAGGGGAGGGAGCGTACAGTTTGAAGACCCTCTCCGACTGTTCTGCAATGGGGTACAGCTCAGTATTAGGATACCCATACATCGGGAAATTCGGGATCATGGGGACTGACCGACCTCCGGATTCCGGGGTGAGGAGAGCGCACCGGTAATGCCCTGTGGCAGCATACGAGAGCAGTACGCCTCCTTGGTACGGGCGGTCTTCTACCCCCCGCACACTTGCGCAGTACCCTGACTATTGCCCTAATCGTCGGGAGCTGGCTGGTCTTCTACAACCTAGGCGACATTATTCTGCACCACGGCCTAACGGTTTTAACCGCCGCGAAAATCGCCCTGAACTACCTGACACCGTTCGTAGTAGCTAACCTTGGGCTGCTCTCGCACAAGCACTAAGCGCTTGGATAAGGAGTCGTTGCGAGCCGTTCGAATACCACAGGGGGCGGCGAGGCTGATCCTCAACCGTTGCGGCATCACCACCGGGCGTTGGATTGACATCACGAACGCCGGCCACGCAGGTCGGGATGGCTGTGGGCCGGGACCTCGGCACCGCTGGCCGCGGTGGGCGTGCATCCTCACTCGGTACCAGGCGTGCACAGCGATTCCGTAGCTATGCGCGGGGCCAGCTTGCTGCGTGGAAGCGATGGCGCTACACACTATAGACCAGCCAACTTAAGACTCGGGTGCCACCTTATCCAAAGCTCAGCTCACTTCAGGCTTGCATACGGATGCGCGAGAGCCTGCGGGCGGCAAGAAGCAGCAGCGCCAAGTCCAATACCAGGAGAAGAGCAACCCCTGCCACGATCCAGCCGGTCGGGGGCAGGGCATTATAGACGTGCATGAGGAAACGGACCAGCGCGGCCTTTTGCCCAGGGCTCAGGGCACGCATCAATTCGGGTAGTCCAAACCCAAAGGCCAGGGCTATCACCGTAAACGGAAGGGTTACGACGGTGAGCGCCTGGCGCATGGTTTCGGCGCCGATGGCAATCCAGGCTTCCACACCCGCGAACATCCCACCCAGCAGGACGGTGGCTAAAAGTGCGGCCAGGTAAGCCCATACCGGCGGCAGGGGTGGAGCGATCAGGCCGACAACTACACTAGCCAACAGCATCATGGCCGCGGCCTGCAAGAGGGCGTAAGCCATGCCCGCACTCCATTTGCCGAATACCAACGCCCAGTCGGATAAAGGGGAAATGAACAGGGTCTCCAGGGTGCCGCGCTCACGCTCCCCGGCAAAGGCATCGGCAATGGCTGAATTGAGCGAGAAGGCGGCAAAAAACGCCGCGAATCCCAGGGCCGCATACCCAGCTCCCGGTCCTCCATCCTGCGCAAAACTAAGGGGCAGAAATACACCGCCGATCAGCAGGCTGAAGAGGCCGGCGTACCGTAAGCCACCGCCTTTACCACGCCTTCGGGCGCCGCCCAAACCAGCCGCCGAGAGCCATTCACGTAGGTCCTTCTTGAAGACTGCAAACATTCAACCCTCTCCGACCAGCTCGAGGAACGCACGTTCGAACTCACCTTGATCCCGCACAACTTCCTCAACTCCGATACCGGCCAACACCAACCGCCGGTTGAGTTCGGCCAAGTCCAGTTCGCCCTGATAACTAATCAGTAACTCACCCTCTACCATCCGCACCCCTTTCACGCCCGGGAATCCCGCGGCCACCTCAAGGGCCCCTTCCAACTCCCTACCCCGTATGGTGACCAGCGGTTGCCTGGCCCGTGAGGCCAGCACGCTGGGGCTGCCTTCCGCCATCATCCGCCCCTCGCGGATGATGGCCACCTGGTCACAGAGCCTTTCAGCATCCTCCAGATGGTGGGTAGTGAGGAAGACCGTCAGCCCGTCCTGGCGTACCAGGGACCGGAGATTCTCTCGTAAAGCCGCAGTACTGGGAGCATCGAGGCCGGCGGTGGGTTCATCGAGGAAAATCAGCTCGGGCTTATGGAGAAGGGCCCGGGCAATACCAAGCTTACGGCGCTCACCGGTCGAAAGTCCGCCCACCCGCCGGTTGCTCAGCTCGCTCAGCTCGAGCTGAGCGAGTAGATGGTCGGCTCGCCCGCGCACCTCTTCCCGGGGAAGGCCGTAAACCTCTGCAAAAAAACGAAGGTTGTCAAGCACCGAGAGTTGGTCGTAGGTTCCGCTGGCCTCCAGCAGTACGCCGGTCTTCTTGCGTACTTCACGAACTTCCAGGGGAATCGTCCGTCCAAGTACCCGGATATCTCCCCGGGAAGGTTTCAGTAAGCCCAGCAGCATCTTGATGGTGGTGGTCTTACCCGCGCCGTTCGGCCCCAAAAACCCATAGACCACGCCTCTTGGTACCTTAAGGTCCAAAGCTGACACCACCTCTTGTGCGCCGAAGCTGCGCGAGAGGTGGTGGGTCTCGATAGCCCATTCAGACATCGAGAGCTATTTTACGCCCAGTCGGGCCGGGCTGCGGAAACAGCTCATACAGAGCTCCAAAGTGCTTTAGGATACGAGTTCTACGTGCAGGCCGCCATCGGCCAGGTTCCGGGGGCCTTAGGCACCGACTAAGGAATCATATTGACGTTAACGTAAACGTGCGTGTATAATAGTCTCGAGCAGTTCACTGGAGATATGTATGGCAACATACGGCGGGTACACGGTTTCCGAGCTAGCCAAGGACGCAGGCGCCACAGCCCGAACCCTGCGCTACTACGAAGAGCGCGGGTTGCTGAACCCGGCGCGCAGGGGCGGGCGGAGAGTCTACAGCGACCGCGACCGGGTTCGGCTCAAGCTGATCCTTAGGGGCAGACGGTTAGGATTCTCACTTTCAGAAATTCAGGGAATGCTAGACCTGTACGATGTAGATAGAAGCGAGCGTACACAACTACGCGAGGCCCTTCTGCGCGGCGAAGAGCGGATTCGCGTAGTCGATGCGCAGATCCATGAGCTCGGGGCGGTGAGGACGGAACTAGCCGAGCTGCACAAGATTCTCTCCAATGAACTCAAGGCCCGGGAGTCCGCCGATAGGGGGTAGAGCGATGCAATTCCAGTCATATACGTATGGTTCAAACCACTGGCTGCACGACCCGGACCTGCGGGCGTTGCTAAAACACTACTGGCCCGGGTACACGACGCAAGAAAAAGAGCTGGCGGCTTTTGGCGAGCTGGTGGGTAAGGAGGCCTACGAGGTAGCCTACCACGTGGACCACGAGGCCCCGCCGGTGCTGATCAGCCACGACCTGGACGGGAACCGCGTGGACCGAGTGAGGCTCTCCCCGGCGCAGCTTGAGCTGCTTCACAAGCTGGCTCCGATGATGCGTCCCCCTTATCAGGGCGGAAGCTGGCATCACCACTTTGCGCTGGGATACCTATTGGCCGATCCCGGCCTGTACTGCATCCTCACCATCACGCAACAAACCGTCTATGCCATTCACAAGTACGCGCCTGAACACGCCGGCTGGGAGGAGCCCTTGCTTTCACTGGAAGCCTTCGGAGCCACCTGGATGACCGAGAATCAAGGTGGAAGCGACCTGGGCGCCAACACCACCGCCGCCCGCTACGAAGACGGGGTCTGGCGGCTTTTCGGCGGCGATAAGTACTTTGCCAGCGGTGCCGGGCTCGCTGATGTAGCCATTGTTACCGCGCGGCCCGAGGGCGCGCCGGAGGGACCCAAGGGGTTGGCGCTCTTCCTGCTGCCCCGCACCAACCGCACCGGAGAACTCAATTTTAAGGTACGCCGGCTCAAGGACAAAAGCGCTACCCGTGCGGTGCCCTCGGGCGAGGTGGAACTGGAAGGCAGCGAAGCCTACCTGATCGGCCGCGCCGAGGAGGGCATTTACTACACCCTGGAAACCCTCACCGTCTCCCGCCTGGCAAACACTATCGTAAGCATGGGCATCGCCAGGAAGGCTATCATGGAGGTAGCCGAGCGAGTCAGGCGCCGAAGGAGCTTTGGGCGTGAATTACGGGAACACCCCTTAGTTCGCCGTGACCTCACCGACCTGGCAGTACGCCAGGCGGGCGGCTTGAGCCTGGCCTTCCGCGCGGTCGAGGCCTTCGACCGCGCGTGGAGCGCACGTCCACCGTACTCTCCCGCCTACCACTACGCCCGTTTTCTTTCCCACTTGGCCAAGAACCGTACCGCCGACCACGCTGCCGAATCCACCCGCTTGGCCATGGAACTGTTCGGTGGGCTGGGCTTCTTGGAAGAGTACGCAGTAGCACGGCTACACCGAGAGGCCTTGATTACGCCCATCTGGGAAGGTACCAGCAACATTCAGGCGCTGGACATGCTGGAGGCCATGCATAAGAAACAGGCGCATGTTCCCTTTATCGAGGAAATGTCCAGACTCCTGCAGCAGGCCGGTACTCCCGAAGCCGATGCGACGCTGGGAGCGCTGCACTCGGCGCTCGAGCCCCTAGCAGATATGAAACCGGACCAGGTCGAATGGTACGGCAAGGACCTCTTGGCCCGGCTCGCCGACGTAGCCCAGGTGGCCTTGCTCTACGATCTGGCTAAGACCTCGGGCGAACGGTACGCCAAGCTGGCTACGCTCTACGCAATCAGGTTCATTCAGAATGCGCCTTATCCGGCCTGGGCCATGAATGATCATTCGATCTGGGACTGGGATACGGAGGTAACCGATGCGTGAGTTGGTCGTTCATCAGCTGCTCGAGCAAACCCTGGCCACCCGCCCTGAGACCCTGGTGGTAAGCGGTCCCAAGCGGCTCAGCTACCAAGCCTTCTATCTGCGCGTACTCCGCCTGGCCGATAGTCTGCGCAGCCTGGGTATCAAAAAGGGCAGTGTGGTCGGTGTGATGGATATCAACTCACATCGCTACTTGGAGCTGCAATACGCCCTGTCCATGCGTGGAGCGACCATTCATCCGCTCAATTTCCGCTTGCCGCCCGACGATTTGCTGTATACCATCCAGCAGGCCGGGGACGACTGGCTGTTTGTATGGCGAGGATTCGGTGAAGCCGCAGTTCACCTGCAGAAACACAGCAAGCGCTTTATTTGGCTGGAGGAGGACCCTGAAGATTCTGGAAACTATGAAGGTTTGGTTCGTACAGGCCGCGAGGTAGAAGACCCCGACGCTTCAACGGTGCATGAGGATGACCCCTATACCCTCCTTTACACCACCGGCACCACCGGGAAGCCGAAGGGTATACAATATCGCCACCGCGATCTGCTTCTAGCCTCACTACAGATCGCCCACCACTTGGCCTTACACAAGGGCGGAGCGCGTATCTCGACACGTGATGTCTTCATGCCCCTGATCCCCTTCTTCCACATTCATGCCTGGGGCGCGGCCTTCTTTGTACCCTATCTGGGGGCCAAGCTAGTGCTGCCGGAACAAGCCGAGCCGGCCGAGCAGCTCGAGCTGATTAAGCGTGAGGGTGTGAGTTGGTCCAACATGGTGCCTACCCAGCTTCACATGCTGCTGTCGAAAGCTGAATCCCCCCTGACTGGACTGAAGGTGTTAACCGGGGGTAGCTCATTGCCGCGTGGCTTGGCTGAAAAAGCCACCTCGCTCGGTATACGCTTCAGCCTGATCTATGGCGGCTCAGACCAGCTGGGCACATCCATTTCAGTGGTCCCTGAGGATACAGAGCCCGAAAGCCCCGAGGCGGCGGAGCGTCTTAGGACTCGTACCCGTCCGCTCATGATGGTGGATCTACAGGTGCAGGATAAAACAGGAAAGCAAGTTCCCGCCGACGGCAGGACCATCGGTGAAGTCTGGGTCAAAAGCCCCTGGTTGCCGGCGGGCTATTATCAGAATCCACACAGAAGTGCCGAGGCCTTCAGGGAGGGATGGTTTATCTCGGGCGATCTCGCGGTCCGCTTCCCTGATGGCTCGTTCTACGTGGTCGATCGGGAGAAGGACGCCATCAAATCCGGCGGGGAGTGGATTCCCAGTGGAGTGCTGGAAAGTGTAATCTCCGAGCATCCTCAGGTAGTGGCCGCGGCGGTGCTGGCAAGCCCCGATGAGCGCTGGGGCGAACGCCCGCTGGCCGTGATCCAGGCTGAGGGCCCACTCACCCAGGAAGAGCTCGTCGTACACCTGGAGAACGCGGTCCAAGAAGGGCGCCTGGCCAGATTCTGGCTGCCCGACCGCTATGTCTTTGTAGACAAGATCCCGCTCACCAGCGCAGGCAAACTGAGTAAGGCCAAGCTGCTTGAAACGCTCGGCCTGTCGAATTAGGCAACGTCCGCTCGCGAGATCTGGCTGAGCTGTACCAGGTAGGTCTCACCACTATCCCGGAGCTGGCGTTTCTTGTACTCGGCAAAGAGCGCCTGCATGCGCGCAGCCATTTCCTAGGCATCCTTGCGATGCAGGCGGATATCTGCAGCTATGTCGTACCCGGCCAGCGGCAGTAGTTCATAGATCCGCACATTCGCTAGATCCGCTTCGTTCCAGATCTCTCCGTCCGGCTTACGGTAGATACGCCTCCCGGGCCGCTCCAGTTTACCGAGCAGCTTAGCCGAGCTATCTACGCGCCTACGCGCAATCCGGGTATAGGTACCAGCCACTCCTCGATAGAGGCAAAGGGTGTCAGTGCATACGGAACAAGAAAACCGGCCGGTGCGGCGTAAAGCCTTCATGGCCCGCCCCGCCCTCTTTCGCTCATATACCTGCCGCACCAACTGCAGCTCAAGCTGACGCCCGATATGGTAACGTATTCGCTGCACGCTGACGCCAAGCTCCCCGGCTGCCTCACCGGCGGTGCACTCCCGTCCGATGAAGGGCTCGAGGAAGCGCAGCCGGTCGGGATCCGCCAAGTAGGCTGCCTGGCCAGAGCAGCACACCACCTGTAACCCGTCGTCTCTACTAAAATCCTCTTGTTTCATTTTCACTAGCCTATCCTCCAGGCTATGCCTATGAAGCCGCTCCAGTGGAACCGGGACTTTGGCTTGTTCTGGGCTGGAGCCGCCATATCCGTGCTCGCCAACACCGTGACCTACGTAGCACTCCCCTTCTTAGTGCTCGAGTCCGGCTATTCCAGCAGTGATTTAGCGGTAACCATCCTAATGGGCACACTGCCGCACTTTCTGGCACCATGGACCGGCAGGATGGCGGACCGGGCCCCACTCAAATACCCATTGATTCTTACCCAACTGGTCCGGGTGGCACTGCCTTTTTCCTTGGGGTTTTTCACTATTACAGACGGGGTCAATATCGACCTCGTCTACCTGGTTACCTTTGTGAACAATCTACTGGCGCTGTTTACTGTCTCGGCTCCGAGCATCTGCCTGCCGAGCTGGGTTGCCGCTAAGGATCTGCAGCGCGCAAACAGCCTGATGGCTGCAGCCCCCATGGGCAGCCCGCTAATCAGTATGGGGTTGGGTGGCGCGCTAATTGCGCGCATAGGCCCCGCCGAAGTCCTACTGATACTTCCGGTGCCGTTATTGCTATCGACCACGTTCCTACTGGGGCCACACTTCCCCATACCCAGCCCGGCCGAGTCATCTACAAACCCCTTGGCCAGCTCATTCGTTGGCCTTAGGTTGCTCGTGTCCCAAAACCACCTGCGACTTCTGATTCTCATGGGCATCTTGCCGAACCTGGAGCTGAACTTCCTCAATGTGCGTATACCCCTGGATATGTCGGCGCTGGGCCAGGGCGCTGCTGGATACGGCTTGTTCGAAAGTCTACTAGCCGGCGGCGCTCTCGCGGGCATGTCCGCCCTCTACCTTGCAGGGCCCAGGCTGAGCCTTTACAGCAGCCTGGGCTTAGGTAACCTGCTGGTG
>CAYODT010000022.1:28702-37134 GCA_964402875.1 uncultured bacterium
GCCTTTACAGCAGCCTGGGCTTAGGTAACCTGCTGGTGGCACTAGGCTGCACCTCACTGTTGGTTTGACCAGCTACAGTGTCCCTTTGGATGGCGGTACCCTGGTAGGCCTTGGGTTAGGTTTGATCGAGGTCAGCGGCATTACGTTGTTGCAGTTGATGGCACTACCCGGGCTACGTGGC
This sequence comes from uncultured bacterium, assembly GCA_964402875.1. Classification (GTDB taxonomy): domain Bacteria; phylum Deinococcota; class Deinococci; order Deinococcales; family Marinithermaceae; genus CAYODT01. The sequence continues at coordinate 28,884 of CAYODT010000022.1, forward strand.
CAGACACTGGGAGGTTTTATGGGCGCAAGCGACCTGGGCCAAGCCCAGGGCGCGGGACTCGGCGGCGTTGTGTTTAACCGAGCTATGTATCCTGTGCTGGGCCTTGGAACCTTGGTGTTGACCATGTTCTGGTACATGGCCGCGAAGCCTCCCTCAAACACGTACATAGGCACCTAGTAGGTCATTAGGTAGCCACAGCCTGCATCGTACCCCGGCTGTTCGCTCCGGTAAGGCCGTCTAGAAGAAGTAAGTCCGTCCCCAGTACCAAGCCTCACGTTAGCGCCGACTGGCACTCTCCCGCCGCCCGAAGGGCACGCCGCCAGCTGGCGTTTCTCGGCTTCAAACCCCACCCGCTGAAGTCACGTATATTCAGGCCATATTTGGCCTCTTTGTATTTGCCGATCTGAGCCTGGATACCAAGCTGCATAAGGCGTGCAAAAGTTCTATGGCTTACTCGATACTTTGCCTAGGGGAATTTCTTCAAGCTCACCGCCATAAACCTGCACTGGTTGACCGTGGTCAGGTCCGGCTTGTTACATGGCGCAGCCAGGCGCAGCTTGCTCCCGAGCAAGAAGTAGGTACCCAATGTCCGCCAAGGTACGGAGCTTTCCTCAGCAGCTATGGCCAGGACGGCGCTCATACCGCCTCCCGGCAGGGAGCCGCCGGCAAGGTTCAGGCCGACAGCCCTCCATCTACCTAGCCCCTTGACGCTGGTACCCAAGTTGTCTGCATGAGAAACGAGAGGCTGAGCAGGTATAACCTGCACCGTTCTCTATCCTTCGGGGATCCGCGCCTCCCAGGGTGTGTACCAAGACGGAATATGCATCACCGCGCAAGGGCCGGGACCCGGCCGGTATCCACCACCATCTACCCCATCCTGATGCCGATCTCCCGAATGAGGCCGGGCGTCAGGCAATCCAGCAGACCCGAATCGTTAATACTGGCGGCGGCCGGAAATTGTAAGCTTCCCGGTACCACGACCACATTCAGGGGAAGCATTAGTCGCCTCATTCAAGCCCCTTTGTGCCTCACCCTTGTCTCACATCGCCTTGAATGGCGAGTACAGCAGAAACGGCCCTAATCGGGCCGTGGTCTAAGCTAGCCTTAATGCTTCTTCCTACCCCGCCCCACCCGCTTTTTCCCGCCGCCGTTTGAGCCGCGTAGGAAGCTCTTCAGCTTGTTCTCAAACTCGGGAGCTTGCCTGGGCAGGCGCCGGGGCTTGGGCGGTTCGATCGGTTTCTCGACCAACTCTTTGATGGACAAATCGAGACGGCCCTTTTCGTCACGACCCAAGACCATCACCTGAACGATCTCTCCTTCAGTAAGGTGGTCGTGGACATTCCTGACGAACTCGTGCGCGATCTGCGATATGTGTACTAGGCCGGACTCCCCCGACGGCAGCTCCACGAACGCCCCGAATTCCATGATCCGTGTCACTCGACCCTCTACGATGCTCCCTGCTTCAATCTCCATTCAGCGCTTCCTCCAAAAGACCGCAAATCCCCCTGCAAACAAGGTACATGAGAAGGGCGGGGGTTTTATACACGGTTTTTTAACTATACCACAGCCTTGTTGCCTCGTACGGGGTGGCTTTGGGTGCCAAGCCCCCGAAGGTGGTCTCAGCAAAGGCGCATACTCCGACCTATTGTTCGTCACGTAACACTCAGTCCGCCTTCGGGAGTGCTAAGAGCGTCCGGTAGCTCGAGCTCAGGCGTGTGTCACTATCGGGCTGGGTAAGCTTCTCGGCGGGTTCCGGCAAGTCAAGGATCGGCGATTATGGACTACGGGCCTCAGGAAAACCGCTATATTGATGCCCGCCTTTCCCCTGGGGGACCTAATTTTACCAAATCCCCTGATGCCTCGGGGTGGTAAGAAGCAAATGGCCTCGTTATAGCTGTGGTTGAGTACGCTTTTTGGCCTAGGTTCCGGTATACACAAGCGTCAGGCGCCCACTTGGGCTACTGCAACTTATCCACTCGTAAGCTCCACACTGGGTCACGCGTAAGATCCTCCCTGGATGCACTCATCATGCCGAGGAACTATCCGGCACGTCCACAACTCACGCGGTTTCCCAGGGACGTGCAAAGTACGGCCTGGCCAAAGCCCGACAGGACCACAACAACAATTACGAAGTAGGGCCAGTCAATGCAATCCAATCGAATGGGGGTAGTGATGTACTTGACTGATCTTCCCCGTTTGGGCGACAATGCACTCTTATCGTGAGAATTTCTGTCGAACTCGTACCCCGCAGCGCCGAGGCGCTGGAACAAGAATTGTCTTCCATTAAGGAGCTGCTCCCCGCAGTAAACAGTATCAATATCCCCGACCTGCCCAGTTTCCCTATACGAAGTTGGACAGCTTCAGCTTACGCTAAGCGCTATCTCGAATCTATCATTCCTCACCTACGGGCTATCGACATTGACGCTACGAGACCCTTACCCATGGCCGCCGAGCTTGAGCGGGCGGGTATCCGCGAAGTGCTAGTAGTCGCCGGTGAAACCCCTGATAACATGAGTCACACCGTTTACAGCACCAGTAGCTTGCAGCTCATCCGCAAGATCCGCCGGGAGCTGCCCGAGGTCAAAGTCTACGCGACCCTAGATCCCTATCGGCAGAGCCTTGCTCTCGAACGGGACTACGCACTGGCCAAGCTTGATGCGGGCGCTAGCGGGCTGTTCACCCAGCCCTTCTTTGACCTAAGGCTCATGTCTATCTACGCCGACCTGTTAGGCGGTGTCGAAATCTTCTGGGGAGCCACCTCTGTAACCAATGAGCGATCCTTAGCTTATTGGCAAAACCGCAACAAGGCCATTTTCCCCAGTGGCTTCACGCCCAGTTTGGCCTGGAGTCGCAAAATGGCGCAACAGGCGCTGGACTTCGCCAAGGAACATGGTGGACGGATCTACTTCATGCCTATTCGGACACGGATAGTCAATTATCTTCAAGGGGTGCTAGGCCCTACAAGCCCCTGATACCAAGCCTCGTTGTGGTGTGGCACGAGTCTGATATAACCAGCGCGGGTAGAATCAAGAACACGATGCCAAGCGTAGACATCCACGACCACATCAAGCAGCGTATCCTCGTCCTGGATGGTGCTATGGGCACCATGATCCAGCGCGAGGTGCTCTCCGAGGAGGATTTCCGCGGAAGTCTGTTTGCCGACCACCCCAAGTCTCTAAAGGGGGCCAATGACGTCCTGTGTCTGACGCGTCCCGAATTAATCGAAAGCATTCATCGCACCTACCTCGAGGCGGGTGCAGATATCATCACCACCAATACCTTCAACGCAACCCGTATAGGGCTCTTCGAATATGCGCTAAACCCGTTTATCCACAATATTAATGTATCGGCGGCTAGACTGGCCAAACACGCCGCCCAGGCCCTCAGCACACCCGAGAGACCTCGTTTCGTAGCCGGAAGTCTGGGGCCCACCAACCGCACCGCCAGCTTAAGCCCCGACGTCGAGCGCCCCGGGTACCGCGCTATTACCTTCGACGAGCTCACTTCCGCCTATGACGAGCAGATTCAGGGCCTCGTGGAAGGCGGTGTAGACCTCTTACTCATCGAAACGGTTTTTGACACCCTCAACGCCAAGGCGGCCATCTTCGCAGCTGAAACGGCTTTCTCCAAACAAGGTCGCCGGCTTCCCCTTATGGTCTCCGGCACCATTACCGACGCTAGTGGTCGTACGCTTTCCGGGCAAACACTGGCGGCATTCCTGATCAGCATCGAGCACGCCGATCTGTTAAGCGTTGGGCTGAACTGCGCGCTGGGCCCCGGTGAGCTGCACGCCTACGTGGAGGAAGTTTCTAAACGGGCACCCACCTTTACCCATGCCTACCCCAACGCGGGGCTCCCCAACGCCTTTGGGGGCTACGACGAAACGCCATCCAGCATGGCCGCGGTAATAGAACCCTGGATGCGCGAAGGCTGGGTGAACATCCTCGGCGGCTGCTGCGGGACCACCCCCGAGCATATCGCGTATTTTGCGCAGGCTGCCGCTAAATACCCGCCGCGCGTACCGTCCGAACCACCAGCCTATCCACAGTTCTCCGGGCTCGAGCCCCTGGTGATCCGTGAAGACACCAATTTCGTCAATATCGGCGAGCGCACCAACGTAACCGGCTCGCGTAAGTTCCTGCGCTTGATCAAGGCCGGGAACTACGAGCAAGCCCTGGAGATTGCCAGAGCACAGGTTCAAGGCGGTGCCCAGATGCTTGACGTCAACATGGATGAGGCTATGCTCGATGCCGAGGAAGCCATGGTGCATTTTCTGAATCTTATTGCCTCGGAGCCGGATATCGCCAGGGTACCGATCATGATTGACTCCTCACGCTTTGACGTAATTGAAGCCGGTCTAAAGCGAACTCAGGGCAAAAGCGTAGTCAACTCAATCAGTCTCAAGGAGGGCGAGAGGGCCTTTATAGAAAGGGCACGGTTGATTCGGCGCTACGGTGCCGCAGTAGTAGTAATGGCCTTCGACGAGCAGGGTCAAGCCGATACCTATGCTCGGCGTATCGCCATCTGTCAACGTGCATACCAGATCCTGGTCGATAAACTAGCCTTCCCCCCACAAGATATCATCTTCGATCCTAATATCTTCCCGGTCGCCACGGGTATCGAGACGCATGCCGGTTACGCCCTGGACTTCATTCGCGCCACCCGGTGGATCAAGGGAAACCTGCCCGGTGCGCTGGTTTCGGGGGGTGTCAGCAACCTAAGCTTTTCCTTTCGGGGCCACCAGGCGATGCGCGAGGCGATGCATGCTGCTTTCCTGTACCACGCTAGGCAAGCGGGTATGGATATGGGCATTGTCAACCCCGCCCAGCTGCAGGTATACGAAGCGATACCGAAAGATCTTCTGGTACTGGTGGAAGACGTGCTCTTCAACCGGCACAGTGACGCCACCGAGCGCCTACTCGCCTATGCGGAAACTATCCAGAACAGACATGGAGATACACCCAAAGACAGCGATCCATGGCGAGAGGAAAGTGTCGACAAGCGGCTCGAGCACGCTTTAGTTATGGGTATCAGCACATATATTGAGGAGGATGTTGAGGAAGCCCGGCAAACCCTGCCAAGCGCCCTGGCCATCATAGAGGGCCCCCTAATGGCCGGCATGAATGTTGTAGGGGACCTATTCGGTAGCGGGAAGATGTTCTTGCCGCAAGTAGTCAAGAGTGCCCGGGTGGTAAAAAAAGCGGTGGCCTATCTGAATCCTTACCTAGAAGCCGAGAAAAGTGCTGGACCCGGCAGAAAGAGTAGGAAGATCTTGCTGGCTACCGTCAAGGGGGATGTGCATGACATCGGCAAGAGCATTGTCAGTGTGGTTCTAGCCAGCAGCGGATATCAAGTCATCGATCTGGGGGTGATGGTTCCAGCCTCGCAGATCCTAGACACGGCGGAAAGTGAGCAGGTCGATGTAATCGGCCTATCCGGCCTCATCACCCCCAGCTTGGATGAGATGGCTCACGTAGCCCACGAGATGGAGCGACGCGGCATGAGCCTGCCACTACTTATCGGCGGTGCCACTACCAGCCGTATGCACACCGCGGTCAAGATTGCTCCCGAATACAGCCATCTCGTCGTGCATGTGTCCGACGCCAGCCGCAGCGTGGGTGTGGCATCCCGCCTTTTTAGCCGCGCCCTACGCGGAGCACTTAGTGAAGAAACCGAGCAGACCTACCAGCGGCTGCGCGAGCAGCACACCAATCGTCAGCTCGAGCAAAGACTCGTCAGCCTAAACGAAGCTAGAGCCAACAAGCCCAACTATTCTTGGAGGGAAGAGGAGATTACCGTACCACGCCGGCTCGGCCGACAGGTTTTTAACGCCTACTCCCTGCAAGAGTTGATCGGCTGCATCGACTGGACACCCTTCTTCCTCACTTGGGAGTTAAGGGGGCGCTACCCAGAGATCTTTGAAGACTCGTTAGTTGGCTCTGAGGCCAGAAAGCTATTCGAGGATGCACAGATTATCTTGCGGCACATCGTAGATGAGAAGCTACTGGTGGCCCGGGGGGTTATCGGACTATATCCGGCTAACGCCGTTGGGGACGATATTGAGGTCTACGACGAGAACGACCCCGATCGCGTCCAAGTTGTGCTGCATACCTTGCGCCAACAGCATGGTGGGGGCCCTGAAGGATCAGGCAAGAAGCACCCCAACCTCAGCCTGGCCGATTATCTAGCACCCAAGAAGAGCGGCTTCAAGGATTATCTCGGCGGCTTTGCCGTAACCATCCACGGCGCCGTAGCGCTGGCGCGGGGCTACGAAAGACAGCACGATGATTACCATGCCATCATGGTCAAAGCGCTGGCCGACCGCCTCGCCGAAGCTTTCGCTGAGCGCATCCATGAGCGCGTACGCAAGGAGTTTTGGGGGTATGCCAAAAGCGAGAATCTCACCAGCTACGAGCTGATTCGCGAACGCTACGTGGGTATCCGTCCTGCACCCGGCTACCCAGCCTCTCCCGATCACACCGAAAAGAAAGGGCTCTTTACGCTCCTGGGTGCCTGGGAAGCCGTGGGCTTGCAGCTTACGGAAAACTACGCTGTAACGCCGCCGAGCAGCGTAAGCGGCCTATATTTCTCGCATCCACAAAGCCGCTATTTTGGCATTGGAAAAGTCCTTTTCGACCAGGCCCAAGACTACGCTAACCGCAAGGGCATGGCGCTACAGGAGGTTGAACGGTGGCTGGCCGCCAACCTAGCCTACGACCCGGTGCCTACCTAACACCCACCAAACCGCGGCTCAAAGTCTCGCGTCCGTACTGGAGCTACTTTAGCGGATCGGATGTATCTCGTGCCTTTTCTCACCACTATGGCTAAGAGCTATTCCTGCACGGCTTCCGTTTCAGCTTCTCGTGCCGGCAGCCAAGCCAACGAGGTGATCGCCAAGACCACTCCAATCACAAGGATCGTGAGCGAGTGATATGGGCTGCCCACCACCGCCTGAACCGCCAAGACCAGCACCAGGCCTCCGGTCATACCGGCCATCATTAAAAAGCCTGTGGCTGCACCCTGGCGCCCCGGCCCCGCGTGGCGCCCCGCCCAGTCGAGTACCACGGGAAGATTGGCCAGTAGAAAGAACCCCGTCAACACAAGCCATACCCCCAACCACAAGGTGCCGTGGTACAGGGCAATCGCCAAAAAGGCTGCACCACTGATTAAGAGCGAAGCGGCTATCATGGCCCGACGCCGATTCCTGGACGCTACCCACGGAGGTAGTAATGCCGAACCCACAATGCCCGCCAGCGTCATCAGCGCCAACAGGTCGCCGGATTGGGCATCGCTGATATGAAAAAAGGCTAGGATAGCCTGCAACCAGGTACTAAGCGCAATAAACAGCCCGAACCCAAAAAATAGCAGCCAGCCCAAGGCCCACATCATCCGGTCCCCGCGAAGCCAACCCAGGCCGCCACTCTCGGGTATGTAGGTCTCCTGAGTCGGACGGGTGCGCAGTGCAAGAAACATCCAGAGCATCGCGACAACGGCAGGTATTGCCTCAACCCAGAGTACTAGCCCAAGGCCCCCCGCCGCATAAAGCGGCGGGCCGGCAAGCATCGCGGCAAGGATACCCAAAAAGATTGCCGCGCTGCCCACACTAATAGCCATTGCCCGCTCTTCCTTAGGGAAATAGAGCGCTGCAACCTGCGTCAACGCGTTCAGGGCCAGCGGCTGACCAATTGCGATCAGCAGCTGCATAGCAAGCTGCCAACCGAAGCTGTCCTGGAAAAGTCCACGTAGCAACCCACCGATCCCCGTAGCCAGGGCTCCTGCGCCTAAGGCATAGGTGAAGTTACGGTCCAACCAACGCCCAGTAGGCAGGGCGATCAAGATATAAATAAGCTGGAACACCGCGGAAAGATAGCCGATATTTGCCACGCTGGTGTGCAGCGCCGCGGCGGATGCGGTAGTAATCGGCGCGTAGCTGATCCACAAGAGCTGCGTTGAAGCTACGAGTAGCGCATATCCAGCCAGAATAAGCCATCGATTCATATGCTTCTCCACTATATTCTCGAATCGCCTTGTATGAGGAAAGCAAAGGCTCAATATCAACGGTACATTCTAAAAGCGTCACTCGTAGCGTCGCTCGCAGCATGACCGACCCGAACGCCCCACCAGATTCAATCCATGAACTAAAAAAGGATGCGCCTTTCGGCGCATCCAGAATCTTGTAAAGGAAAGGCAAGCATAGCTCCTTAGAAAGGAGGTGATCCAGCCGCACCTTCCGGTACAGCTACCTTGTTAC
>CAYODT010000023.1:0-28901 GCA_964402875.1 uncultured bacterium
GTACGCGAGGGTGGCCGTACCGTGGGTGCTGGGGTCGTGACCAAGATTCTGGAGTGAGGTGACAGATGCCGAAGATCCGAATTAAGCTTAGAGGTTTTGACCACAAAAGTCTGGACGCATCGGCTTTGAAGATTGTAGAGGTCGCCCGCCGCTCTGGTGCGACGGTTGCAGGGCCAGTGCCCTTGCCGACTCGAATACGACGGTTCACGGTGCTTAGAGGGCCGTTTAAGCACAAGGACTCTCGCGAGCACTTCGAGCTTAGGACCCATAATCGGCTGGTGGATATTCAGAACCCGAATCGTAAGACGATTGAGAGCCTTATGGCTTTGGACCTGCCTACGGGTGTGGAGATCGAGATTAAAACCTTGGGAGGTGGGAGGTGAAGGGAATTCTGGGTACCAAGGTGGGTATGACCCAGATCTGGATCGATGATAAGGTGATTCCGGTAACTGTAGTCCGGGCTGGTCCTTGCCCGGTGGTGCAGCGCCGCTCTATAGAGCGGGATGGATACGAAGCAGTACAACTTGGTTTCTTGCCACAGAAGATCCAGCGCGTCAATCGACCACGGAAAGGGCACTTCAAGCGGGCGGGCGTGGATCCGACACGTTACCTGCGTGAACTGCGGAACTTTGACCCCGAACAGGATGTGGTGACTGTGGGTATTTTCGGGGCTGGCGAATACGTGGACGTGACCGGAACCAGTAAAGGTCGCGGTACTGCGGGTGTAGTGAAGCGTTGGGGTTTCGCTGGCGGGTCTGCGTCGCACGGCCACCATAAGACTCGCCGTCGCCCGGGGTCGATCGGCCAGCGTAAGACACCCGCACGTGTGTATAAGGGTATGAAAATGTCTGGTCGCTACGGCAACGCCCGTGCTACTGTACAGAACCTGGAGGTGATTCAGGTAATTCCTGAGGATAACCTGCTGCTGATCAAGGGTGCGGTACCCGGTGCCTCTGGAAACTTAGTCGTAGTTAGAGGAACCGTGAGGGGGGCGATATGACCTATACTCTGCCATTGATCTCTGCGAGTGGTACCGGTGAGCGAGAGATCGAGCTCCCAGGGGAGATCAAACCCCACTTGCTCTTCGAAGTGGTGCGTTGGCAATTGGCCTCACGTCGTAGGGGCACAGCGGCCACCAAGAACCGCGATAAGATGCAATATTCGACTCGCAAGCTCTATCCGCAGAAGGGTACTGGGAGAGCCCGTCATGGTAGCCGTGGCGCAGGGATCTACGTCGGAGGTGCAACTACCTTTGGTCCGCAGCCGCGGGATTACAGCTATACTCTGCCCAAGAAGGTACGTAAGCAGGGGCTTTCTATGGCCCTGGCCGACCGGGCCAAAGGTGGTAAACTCATGCTGGTCGAGGTATTTGGAGGTGTTGACGGCACTACCAAGTCGTTTCTAGCCTGGGCTAAGAGCCACGGTTTCGACGGCAGCGAGCGAATTCTCCTGACTAGTGCAGATGCTCAGGTGCGTCGTGCCGCCCGTAATCTACCCTGGGTATCCACCTTGGAGCCGGCGGGCCTGAATGTGTACGACATCCTGCGCTGCGAATGGCTGGTTGTCGATGCTGATCGTCTAGGAGACGGAGTATGAGGACGCCCTATGATGTGATCTTGGCGCCGGTCCTCTCGGAGAAGGCTTACGGGGGATTTGCTGTGGGGAAATATACCTTCTGGGTCCATACCGGGACGACCAAGACTGAGGTAGCTTCAGCGATTGCGCAGGCCTTCAAGGTGAAGGTAGCTGATGTAAACCTGATGAACGTCCGCGGTAAGAAGCGTCGTATGGGCCGTTTCGAAGGTAAGCGAGCCGACCGGCGCAAGGCTGTGGTGACCGTAGCTCCTGGGCAGAGGATTGAGGCCCTGGAAGGTTTGATCTGAGGTGAATGATGGGAACTAGGAAGTACCGCCCATATACCCCCTCGCGTAGGTTCCTGACTAGTAGTGATTTCTCCGAAGTGACTAAGGTTGCCCCGGAAAGTTCGCTGCTGGAGCCACTGCATAAGAGGGGTGGGCGTAATAATCAGGGTAGAACCACCTCCCGCTTCCGAGGGGGCGGGCACAAGCGGACATACCGCCGCATTGACTTTCGCCGGCGCGATAAAGAGGGCGTACCTGCCAAAGTAGCTTCGGTGGAATACGACCCTAACCGCTCCGCGCGAATTGCCTTGCTAAATTACCTGGACGGTGAGAAACGCTACATCGTGGCGCCGGGGGGTTTGGTGCCCGGTATGTTGGTGCAGAGTGGTCCCGAGGCTCCGGTGCAGGTGGGCAATGCTATGCCCCTACGGTTCTTGCCGGTAGGTAGCGTGGTCCACTCCGTGGAGCTCGTGCCGGGTAAGGGGGCTCAACTAGTGCGTTCTGCTGGAACTGCGGCTCAGGTACAGGGACGCGAGGGTGACTACGTGGTGCTGCGGCTACCGTCCGGCGAGCTTCGACGCCTGCATGCCGAGTGCTATGCCACCTTGGGTGTAGTGGGTAACTCGGATCACAAGAACATTGTGATAGGCAAGGCGGGTCGTACTCGCTGGGCCGGTCGTAAGCCCCACGTCCGTGGAGCGGCTATGAATCCTGTAGATCACCCGCACGGCGGCGGTGAGGGCCGTGCGCCACGTGGCCGCCCACCGGTCAGCCCCTGGGGTCAGCAGTCCAAGGGACTGAAGACTCGGCACAAGAAGAATCCCAGTAGCCGTTTCATCCTTAGTCGGCGTAAGAAATAGAGGTGAGGAATGCCACGTAGTTTGAAGAAGGGTGTTTTTGTGGACGACCACCTGCTGGATAAGGTTGAAGAACTGAATCAGCGGGGAGAAAAGCGGGTTATCAAGACTTGGAGCCGGCGAAGTACTGTTGTGCCGGAAATGGTGGGACACACACTCGCGGTGTACAACGGTAAGCAGCATATGCCGGTCTATGTAACCGAGAATATGGTGGGCCACAAGCTCGGAGAGTTTTCGCCGACCCGTAACTACCGAGGTCATGGCCGGGACGCTAAGACCACTAAGAGGAAGTGAGAGAAGGATGCAGGCTAGGGCGAAAGCTAAGATGATCCGTATCTCGCCACGTAAGGTACGGCTGGTGATTGACCTGATTCGGGGTAAAGATGCCGCCGAAGCTGACGATATCTTGCGTTTCCTGGACCGCGGCGCTGCTCAACCGGTGCGCAAGCTGCTCAAGAGTGCTGTGGCCAACGCTACTAACAATCACAACATGCTGGAGGATGCGTTGGTAGTCAAAGAGGCGTTCGTGGATGTAGGTCCGACCCTCAAGCGGGTGTTACCCAGAGCTAGGGGGCGTGCAGACGTTATCCATAAGCGAACCAGCCATATTACCGTTGTGGTGGAGGAAAAGCATGGGTAATAAGATCAATCCGACCGGATTCAGACTCGGTATTACCCGCGAGTGGGAGTCACGCTGGTATGCGGACCGTAAGAAGTACGCAGGACTTTTGGTCGAGGACCGTGAGGTGCGCCAGTTGATTGAGGGGCGCATCGCCCACGCGGGCATAGCTAGGATAGATATTGAGCGGGCGGCCGACAACGTTGCGATTACTGTACACGCAGCCAAGCCGGGTGTGGTTATCGGGCGTGGCGGTGAGACTATCAAGTACCTGCGCGACGTGCTGCAAAGGCGCTATGCTAAGCGCACCCTCACGTTGAACGTACAGGAGGTACCCAACCCCAACTTGTCTGCACCGTTGGTGGCTCGCCGGGTGGCCGAGCAGATCGAGCGGCGCTTTGCGGTGCGGCGGGCTATCAAGCAAGCCGTGTTGCGGGTGCGTGAGGCGGGTTCGCAGGGTGCCAAGATTGTGGTTTCGGGCCGTATCGGCGGGGCCGAGCAGGCCCGTACAGAATGGTATGCTGATGGCCGGGTTCCCCTGCACACGCTGCGTGCAAATATCGACTACGGTACTGCTTTGGCCAGGACTACTTATGGCGTACTCGGGGTGAAAGCCTACGTCTTTTTAGGTGAGGTAATTGGCCAGAAACCCATTAGCCTAAAGCCTGCGAGCAAGCCCGGGGCTGAGCGGCCGCGCCGGCGTCGGCCTTCTACGGTGCGTCGACGGGTTAAGGAGGGCACACGCAATGTTGATGCCTAAGCGACTCAAATATCGTAAGCAGTTCCGTGGACACATGCGCGGAGCGACTAAGGGTGGAGATTATATAGCCTTTGGTGAATACGGTATGGTAGCGCTCGAGCCCACCTGGATCACCTCCCAACAGATCGAGGCCGCTCGTGTGGCTATGGTGCGTCACTTCCGTAGAGGGGGTAAGATCTTCATCCGTATCTTTCCCGACAAGCCCATCACCAAGAAGCCCTTGGAAGTGCGTATGGGTAAGGGTAAGGGCGCTGTTGAGGGGTGGGTGGCCGTGGTAAAGCCCGGTCGGGTCATGTTTGAGGTGGCTGGGGTGAGTGAGGAACAGGCCACAGAGGCCTTTCGTCTGGCTGGCCATAAGCTGCCCATAAGGACCAAGGCGGTGAAACGCGATGCCTATGATGAAGCTCAATGAGATGCGTGGTTTGAGCGAGGCTGAGCTGGTGGTCAAAATTAGGGGGCATAAGAGAGAGTTTATGGATTTGCGCTTCCAGGCCTCTATCGGCCAGCTCTCGCAGAACCACCGGATCCGGGAGACTAAGCACGAGATTGCGCGGCTCCTGATGGTTCTTGGTGAGAAGGAACGGGTGAAAAGAGATGCCTAGGAAGGTGCTTACCGGCTTGGTGGTCAGGGACCGCATGGATAAGACCGTGACTGTGTTGGTGGAGCGTCATTACGCGCACCGGATCTACAACAAAGTGATTCAACAGTCCAAGAAGTACCTGGCGCACGACGAGGGGAATGAATACAAGCTCGGTGACATCGTGGAGATCATCGAGGCCCGCCCTATTTCTAAGCGTAAGCGCTGGCGTGCAGCACGGAGATTGGAAGAGGGGCGTACGGATCTGCTCGAGCGTTACTTACTGCGCAAGGGGCGTGGGGCATGATTCAAGTACAGTCCATTTTGGACGTGGCCGACAACAGCGGTGCGCGCAAGATCATGTGCATCCGTGTGCTGGGTGGTTCACGCCACCGCTATGCTTCGGTAGGCGACGTGATCGTGGCCTCGGTCAAGGAGTCTACCCCGCGTGGACAGGTAAAGGCCGGGGATGTGGTGAAGGCTGTAGTGGTGCGCACGCACAAGGAGATAAAGCGGGTGGATGGAAGCACGATCCGCTTCGACTCCAACGCCGCGGTGATTTTGAACGGCCAGATGGAGCCACAGGGTACCCGTGTTTTTGGTCCCGTAGCGCGCGAGCTGCGTGAGCGCAAGTTCATGAAGATCGTTTCGCTCGCTCCAGAGGTGCTCTGATGTCCGTGGCTAAACTACACGTTAAGAAGGGGGATATGGTCCTGGTCACCTCCGGTAAGGACCGTGGTAAGACCGGCAAGGTACATTCGGTGGATATCAAGCACAGCCGAGCGGTTGTGGAAGGGGTGAATATAGTTAAGAGGGCCACGCGCCCCACGCCCAATAACCCCCAGGGAGGATTCCATCAAGTAGAGGCGTCGGTGCACGCCGCTAAATTGCGTACGGTCTGCCCAAGTTGTGGACATCCGGTGAGAATCCGTAAGAAGCTGCTGGAAGACGGAAGTAAGGTACGGGTCTGTCACCGGTGTGGTGCTTCGCTGGACCAGGGGTGAGGGAATGGTGCAAGAGGTTGTGTTACAGAGAAAATACAATGCAGAGCTTAGGCCTGAGTTAATGCGTCTCTTGAATATGGACAATATCTGGATGGCACCGCGCTTGAAAAAGATCGTCGTCAACCAGGGTGTAGGTGAGGCGCGTGAGGATAGCCGGGTGATGGATAAGGCTGCGCAGGAAATTGCGTTGATTACTGGCCAGAAGCCGATTATCACCTACGCTAAGAAGTCGGTATCCAACTTCAAACTTCGCAAGGGTATGCCCAATGGTCTCAAGGTGACCCTGCGTGGTACGCGTATGTGGGTCTTTCTGGAGAAGCTTCTAAATGTGACCCTGCCGCGGATCCGTGACTTCCGCGGAGTGAATCCGGGTGGCTTCGATGGACGGGGTAACTACAATCTAGGAGTTCGCGAGCAGTTGATCTTCCCCGAGATCACCTATGATCAGGTAGATGCCACACGAGGTATGGATATTGCCGTGGTGACTACTGCCCGGACAGATGAAGAAGCTAAGGCCCTGCTCGAGCTCCTGGGCTTCCGCTTCCGCAAGTAGAGGAGCATTATGGCAAAGAAGGCTTTGATAGAAAAAGCGAAACGTAAGCCTAAGTTTATGGTCCGCAAATACCATCGCTGCAGCCGGTGTGGCCGGGCACGTTCCGTGTACCTCTACTTCGGACTGTGTCGTATTTGCATCCGTGAGTTGGGCCATAAGGGTCAACTTCCGGGTGTTCGGAAGGCCAGCTGGTGAGACGAGCGTCGGTCGTGGGGATTCCTGCGAAACCCCCTTGTCTCGATAGCGATATAAAAGGAGAGTTGAAAGTATGCTCAGTGATCCTATAGCGGATATGTTGACCCGGATCAGGAATGCCCTGATGGCCAACAAGGATTCGGTGAATGCACCCGCGTCGCAGTTCAAGGAGGAGATCCTTAAACTGCTGGCGCGAGAGGGATATATCCGGTCGTACGAGCACTTCGAACAAGATGAGAAGCCCGCTTTTCGCGTGAATTTGAAGTACGGACCACGTCGCCAGAGAGTGATTCAACATATTCGGCGAATTTCCAGGCCTGGACGACGGGTGTATGTCTCTGCTAAGCAGGTGTCGTCGGTGCGCCATGGCCTCGGCATTGCCATTGTCTCTACCTCTAAAGGGTTGCTACTCGATCGTGAGGCGCGCAGGCTTGGAGTAGGTGGAGAATTAATCTGTGAGGTGTGGTGAGATGTCGCGCATCGGAAGAATGCCCATCAAGCTGCCTCCGGGCGTACAGGTCGAGGTACGCTCGGGCGAAGCCTATGTTGAGGGACCCAAGGGACAGTTGCTTGTTCCTATCGATCTGGACCTGCGAGTGGAGATAGTCGAGGGAGAGATGCGTGTTCTGCGTCCCACTAATGGTCGTCGGCATCGCAGCGTGCATGGGTTGACACGGTCCCTGCTCAATAACGCGGTGGAAGGTGTTTCTCGTGGCTACGTGCGCGAGTTGGAGATTCGTGGCATTGGCTACCGAGCTAAGCTGTCCGGGGGGAAGATCGAGCTGAGCATAGGCTTCAGCCATCCGGTGATGATGGAGCCGCCTGAGGGCGTGAGCTTCGAGGTGCCCGAGCCGACTAGGCTCCGCGTGATCGGCATCGACAAGCAGCTGGTTGGTCAGGCCGCAGCGAACCTGCGTGCGGCCCGTCCCCCGGATGCCTATCATGGCAAGGGAGTCCGGTACGTCGGAGAGGTAGTCCGTCTCAAGCCGGGTAAGGCTGGCACTACGAAGTAGGAGGTAACGGGATGTCGAAACTGAGTGCACCTGAACGTCGTCGGTTCCGCACCCGCAACAGGCTGCGGAGTGCGGAACGTCCTCGGCTCACGGTCCATCGGAGTCTGCGGCATATTTACGCGCAGATTATTGATGATGGGGTTGGAGCCACGTTGGCGGCTAGCTCGAGCTTGGCTTTGAAGGCCGAGGGCAGTAAGAGCGAGGTAGCTAAGCAAGTGGGGGCTGATATTGCTCAGAAGGCTTTAGCCTACGGGGTTACGCAAGTGGTCTTCGATCGGGGCGCCTTCAAGTACCATGGCCGAGTGAAAGCCCTGGCCGAGGCTGCCCGCGAGGCGGGGCTGAGCTTTTAAGGAGAGGTATGCCTGATACGGATTTTGAAGAAAAGATGATTACTATTCGCCGTACAGCGAAGACCTACCAGGGTGGCCGGAGATTTCGCTTCGGTGCCTTGGTAGCGGTGGGTGATCGTCAGGGTCGTGTGGGTGTGGGCCTGGGTAAGGCGAAGGAAGTACCCTTGGCTGCACAGAAGGCGCAGAATTATGCCAAGCGCGATCTGATTGAGGTGCCGATTGAGGGGGGCACCATCCCGCACGAGATCGACTACACCTACGGCTCCACGCGGATTATTCTGCGGCCGGCTTCGCCTGGCACGGGTGTCATAGCCGGTGCGCCAGCGCGTATAGTACTCGAGCTGGCCGGCGTAACCGATATTCTGACCAAAGTGCTGGGCAGCCGCAACGTGGTCAACGTGGCTTATGCTACTATCGAAGCCCTGAAGCAATTGCGAACCTGGGACGAGGTCAAAGCGCTGCGCAAGGTGGGCGAGGCATGAGCAGCCTGCGTGTAAAGCTGATCAAGAGCCCTATCAGGTATCCCAGGGATCAGAAGAGCACCCTACGGGTACTTAAGTTGACCAAGGTGAACCGCGAGGTGGTTCTACCTGATAATCTCGCGGTTCGCGGCATGATTCGTAAGGTAGCCCACCTGGTCATGGTCAGCGAGGTGAAGGAATGAAACTCAACGAACTCAAGCCGAACGAGGGGGCCACGCACCATAGCAAACGAGTTGGGCGTGGAACCTCTTCTGGACACGGCAAGACCGCGACCCGGGGGCATAAGGGGCAGAAGTCGCGTTCCGGCGGCCTGAAGAACCCGGCCCGTTTCGAAGGCGGGCGCTCTACTCTGCTCATGCGTCTGCCCAAACGTGGAATGCGGGGGCAGGTTCCCGGGGAGATCGCACGCGTTCATTATCAGATCGTCAACTTAGATGCACTTATGAGGCGGTTTCCCGAGGGTGGTGAACTGACCCCGAAGTTGCTGGCTGAGGCTGGCCTGGTCCGCAAGGCTAGCCAGCCTATCAAGCTACTGGGCCGGGGCGAGGTCAGTGAAAGCTATACCCTGAAGGTGCATGCGGTTTCTGCTACGGCCGAGGGCAAGATCAAGGCTGCCAACGGCATGGTGGTTTTGCTGGGCAAGCAGGAGGCCTGAGATGCTCCGTGCCTTCCGGGACGCCTTCATGATTCCTGAGCTGCGCCAGCGCATGTTCTTCACGCTGCTGGTGCTGGCCGTTTATCGGCTGGGGACCTTTATTCCTACGCCCGGTGTGAACTTGAGCAATATCCGCCAGTTCTTGGGCACGCAGGCTGGGGGCGTATTCGGCATTATCAACCTGTTTTCCGGCGGTAACTTTGCGCAGTTCTCTATCTTCGCTTTGGGTATTATGCCTTACATTACCGCTGTGATCATTATGCAGCTTTTGGTTACGGTGGTGCCCAGCCTTGAGAAACTCTCTAAGGAAGGCGAGGAGGGAAGCCGGGTCATCAACCAGTACACTCGTATCGGCGGTATCGTACTGGGAGCTTTCCAGGGTCTGTTTTTGGCAGTAGCTTTCTTAGAAGGCCAGGGGGGGCATTTTCTGCTGCCCGGCTGGTCGCCCGGCTGGATGTTTCGTTTCGTCGTGGTGGTCACGCAGGTAGCAGGTATTGCCATCCTGATGTGGATGGCTGAGCGGATTACCGAATATGGCATTGGTAACGGCGTTAGCCTGATTATCTTTGCGGGCATTGTTGCTGGTTGGGTACCACAGCTGATCCGTACCGGTGGTTTGGTGCGCACTGGTGAGGTTGGTATCATCTCACTACTGTTCTTTTTAGCCTTCATTGTACTGGCCTTTGCAGGTATGGCGGCAGTGCAGCAGTCTGAACGTCGTATTCCCGTTCAATACGCTAGGAAGGTTGTGGGGCGCAAGGTGTACGGGGGGCAGGCCACTTATATTCCCATCAAGCTGAACGCGGCCAACGTCATCCCTATCATCTTCGCGGCCGCGATTCTGCAGATTCCTATCTTTCTGGCTGCGCCCTTCCGCGACAACGCTACCGCGCAAATGATCGCCAACTTCTTTAACCCCACGCACGCTATTGGGCTAGCGTTAGAAGTGGTATTGGTGGTGGCGTTCACCTATATATATACAGCGATTCAATTCGATCCCAAGCGAATTGCAGAGAATCTCCGCGAATACGGGGGGTTCGTACCTGGCGTGCGCCCTGGCGAGCCTACTATTCGCTTCCTGGAGCACATCGTTACTCACCTGACCCTCTGGGGCGCTTTATTCCTGGGTTTGGTGACTGCTCTACCGCAGATCATCATGGGACTAACGGGTATTCAGAGCTTGGCTTTCTCGGGTATCGGCTTGTTGATCGTAGTCGGTGTCGCGTTGGACACTCTGAGACAGCTCGAGTCGCAGCTGATGATGCGTAACTACCAGGGCTTCTTATCCAAGGGACGAATCGGTCGCAGGGGGCGGTTCTAGATGCCGGATCCGATGGTGCTGATCCTCTTGGGGCCGCCCGGAGCGGGCAAGGGTACGCAAGCCCTCCGCTTGGTCGAAGTATCTGGCCTACGTAAGATATCGACAGGTGATATTTTGCGGGTACACGTAGCGCAGGGCACCGAGATGGGCGTGCGCGTGCAGCCCATTATGGAGCGTGGTGACCTGGTGCCCGACGCGTTGATTTTAGAGATCATTCGTCATGAGCTATCGGCTATGGAAGAAAAGAGAGCCGTCTTTGACGGCTTCCCGCGCACACCCGCTCAGGCTGAGGCATTCGGGGCTATGCTCAGTGAGCTCGGGGTACCGCTGCACGCGGTTTTGTTGCTTGAGGTGAATCCCAGTGAGTTGGCTCACCGGCTACTCCAGCGGGCCAAACAAGAGGGCCGTAGTGACGACAATGAGATCACTATTCGTCGCCGCTTGCAGGTGTATGAGGAGCAGACCCGTCCGCTGATTGATTACTATCGTACCCGCGGCCTGCTTAGGCCTGTCGCGGGCCTGGGCAATGTGGACGAAGTATTTGCCCGTATCCAGGAGGTTTTGTAGGGTGGCGATTCGTATTAAGAACGAGGATGAGCTCGACCGGATTGCCGAGACTGGTCGTATTCTGGGCGAGGCTTTTGCTGAAGCCGAAGCTCGTATTCGGTCGGGCGTACGTACTGCGGGGATCGACCGGGTTTTCCAGCGCGCGGTGGAGAGCCGTGGGGCCGTGGCTGAGCAGATTGGTTACCATGGCTACCCTGCGGCTAGCTGTATTTCGCGCAACGAGGTGGTAGTACACGGAATTCCTGACCAGATTCCGTTGCGCGAGGGAGATCTAGTTAAGTTGGATGCCTCGATCAGCCACCGAGGGCTTTTTGCAGATATGGCCCGAAGCTATCCAGTGGGCAAGGTGACCCCCGAGGTGGAACGGCTGTTGCGCGTTACCGAGGAGGCCTTCTGGGTGGGGTTCGAGTTATTGCAGGACGGTACCCGCTTGGGTGATGTCTCCGCAGCGGTGCAAGCTCATGTAGAGGCGGCTGGTTTATGGGTGGTTCGTGAGTTTATCGGCCACGGGATCGGCTATGAAATGCACGAAGACCCCGAACTACCCAACTATGGGCGGGCCGGGACTGGTCCAAGGCTGCGTGATGGTATGGTGCTTGCGCTCGAGCCAATGGTTACGCTTTTCCCTTCACCTGTTGTAGTATCGAGGGACGGCTGGACCGCAACCAGCGGCCAGGGCAATTTAGCTGCGCACTACGAGAACACTGTGGCGGTTACGAGAAAGGGGCCCAGGCTGTTGTCCGGCGTCCCCGTGGGAGGGTTGAGTGGCAAGAGATAAGGATACCATCCGGGCTGAAGGGGTGGTCGAGGAAGCACTTCCGAATACCACCTTCAGGGTCAAGCTGGATTCCGGTCCGGAGATTTTAGCGTATATCTCCGGGAAGATGCGTATGCACTATATCCGCATTCTGCCGGGCGACCGGGTGGTCATCGAGATCTCTCCCTATGACACCGCGAAGGGACGGATTGTCTACCGTAAATAGGGTCTAAGGAGAACTGCGATGAAAGTACGTTCGTCCGTGAAACCAATTTGTGAGAAGTGTAAGGTAATCAAGCGCCATGGGCGGGTTTTCGTAGTTTGCGAGAACCCTAAGCACAAGCAACGTCAGGGCTGAGGGGGGGAAGATGGCACGAATCGCTGGTGTAGATATTCCAAGAAATAAGCGAGTAGATATTGCTTTACGCTATGTCTACGGTATTGGCCCCACCCGGGCCCAGCAAGCGCTCGAGGCTACCGGGATGGACGGGGCTACCCGCGTGAAGGATCTCTCGGATCATGAGGTGGTGCTGCTCCGCGAGTACGTGGAGAAGACCTGGAAGCTGGAAGGCGAATTGCGTGCGGAAATCTCATCAAACGTGAAACGCCTGATGGACATCGGCTGCTACCGTGGCTTGCGGCACCGTCGTGGTCTGCCCGTCAACGGCCAGCGTACCCGCACTAACGCGCGTACCCGCAAGGGTCCCAAGAAGACTGTGGCCGGCAGGAAGAAGGCGGCCCGTAAGTAGACAGCTGTTTTTGGGTGTGGCACTATAATGCCGCCCCGGTCAGTTGATACTCCCAGGAGGAGAGTATGGCCAAGAGAACAACAAAAAAGAAGATTAAGCGGCAGGTCGCGGAGGGCCGTGTCTTCATTCATGCGACCTATAACAACACCATTGTGACGGTTACTGACCTTGAGGGTAATCCCCTTACTTGGTCGTCTGGTGGTGTGATCGGATACAAAGGCAGCCGCAAGGGTACTCCCTACGCTGCGCAGCTGGCCGCCGTGGATGCGGCTAAGAAAGCGCAGGGTTACGGCATGATACACGTGGACGTGGTGGTACGCGGTACCGGTGCAGGTCGCGAGCAGGCCATTCGTGCCCTGCAAGCCTCGGGCGTGCGGGTGCGCTCTATCGTGGATGACACCCCCTCACCGCATAATGGCTGCCGTCCCCGTAAACAGAAGAATTCATAAGGAGTCTTGATCTATGGGTCGATACACGGGTCCCGTCTGCCGGCTTTGCCGGCGCGAAGGTGTGAAGCTCTACCTGAAAGGTGACCGTTGCTACAGCCCGAAATGTGCTATTGAGCGTCGTCCGTACGCTCCCGGGCAGCATGGTCAGCGTCGTCGTCGGCGTCCGTCCGACTACGCCGTCCGACTGCGTGAAAAGCAGAAGCTGCGCAGGATTTATGGTCTCTCCGAGAAACAGTTCCGCAATCTGTTCGAGGAGGCTGCGCGCAAAAGGGGCGTGACCGGTACCGCTTTCTTGGGGCTTTTAGAGGCGCGATTGGAGAGCGTAGTGCTGCGTTTAGGACTGGCGGTCTCTCGGGCCCAGGCCCGGCAGCTGATCCGCGCCAAGCAGATCATGGTGAATGGCAAGCAGGTGGACGTACCAGCCTACCGTGTGATGCCCGGCGATCAGGTGGGGCTCACCGAGCGCGGCAGGGGTATGGACATGATCCGGGTCAACCTCGAGGCTGCCAAAGGTCGCAAGACCGGCCCCTGGCTCTCGTTCGATGCTGACGCAGCAAGCGGGAAATTCCTGCGGATGCCGGAGCGCGAGGACCTGGCCCTGCCAGTCAACGAGCAGCTTATCATCGAGTATTATTCTCGGTAGATCTTGAGGAGAGATGCCTGTTGAAAACCACAGCGACTAAGGCGCCGGTCTTCACGGCGAAGATAGAAGGTAAGTACGGTGAGTTCGTGCTTGAGCCGCTCGAGCAGGGCTTTGGTGTAACTCTGGGGAATCCCTTGCGCCGAATCCTACTTTCCTCGATTACCGGATCGGCCGTTACCAGCGTCTATATCGAGGATGTGCTGCACGAGTTCTCTGCCCTGCCGGGCATCAAGGAAGACGTGGTGCAGCTTGTTTTGAACCTGAAGGAGCTGGTAGTCAAGCTGTACGATCAGAGCTCCGCGACTCTAACTCTGCGCGCCGAAGGGCCTTGCGAGGTGACTGCCCGCGACCTTATAGTGCCGATGGGTGTAGAGGTTATCAATAAGGACCAGCATATCGCTACCCTGGGCGAGAAAGGGCGGCTGGTTATGGAGATCCGCGTGGATCAGGGCGTGGGCTATGTCGCCGCCGAGAAGCATGGCATTAAGGACCGCATCAACTCTACCCCCGTCGATGCTTTGTTTTCTCCGGTGCGCCGTGTGGCTACCCATGTGGAGGATACACGTCTCGGCCAACGGACCGACCTGGATAAGCTTATCATCAGGATTTGGACCGATGGTTCGGTCGGCCCCAATGAGGTGCTCGAGCAGGCTGTGGGTATTCTCAAGGAGCAACTTGGATTCCTGGTCGGCGCACAGGAGGAGCAGAGTGAGCCGGCTACCCAGGCCTTGACCGGCGCAGCGGCTGCCGCGCCCCAACCCGAGGCGGATCGAGAGGTTTCCTTTGGATCCGGCCTGGATGATCTGGGGCTTACTACCCGTGTGCTGCATAGTCTGAAGGAAGAAGGTATTGACTCGATCCAGGCGCTTATGGCTCTTTCCGAAAAGGATCTCAAGCGTGTGCCGGGTATCGGCGAGCGCAGTCTCCAGGAGATCAAGGAACAGTTGGTCAGCCACGCCCTGGAGCTAAAGGAGTAAGAATATGCGCCATAAGAAAGCGGGTCGCAGGCTGGGGCGCAACAGTAGTCACCGGCTGGCTTTATACCGCTCACAAGCTACCAGCCTGCTACGTTACGGCCGCATCAGAACTACCACCCCCAAGGCCAAGGAGCTGCGTAGTTTTGCCGATAAGTTGATCACCCTGGCAAAGCGCGGCGATCTTCACGCGCGCCGTCTGGTCTTACGTGAGGTTCAGGATCGCGCGGTGGTCAAGAAGCTCTTCGAAGAGATCGCACCCAGGTACCAAGAGCGCGCCGGTGGCTACACTCGCGTACTCAGGCTGGCCGAGACGCGCAGGGGCGACGCCGCCCATATGTCACTAGTCGAGCTGGTCGAATAGTAGCCCATTCCTAATCCTCAGCAGCCGGGTAAAACCCGGCTGCTCTTAATTGTTTTGGGCTTCATCTTGAGTTCACAGCCGAGTAGTTAGCTAAACTTATGTATACAATCGCCAAATCACATCTTCGTAAATCCTGGGTATACGCAGGTCCCCGGGGCCTTTCCAAGGGGTATACCCATAGTGGAATCCTACCTGAGGAAGTATTCACGCATTCAAGCACGCTTGGGTGTTACCGGGCCGTCCGGGACGGTGAGGGCTAGGAGCTTGTCCCAGCATACGCCGTATCCACCAAGCCACCACCTGCGAGTGGAGTTCTATAAGTACCCCCACTCGCTTCATTATTGGTGGGAGGCGCAAGTGGCGGAACAACGTCCCGAGGGGGTGTTGGTGCATATGCCGGTGGGCTTCGTCTTTCACCACGAAAGCCGCGGCCACACCGTTGAGGTTGGGCACCAGGCCTACGTGGCCTTTTTCCCGGGTCGCTGGTACTCGGGGGGGCCCGATCTGGGCGAGCGAGGGCAGGTGCTCGAGTACTACTGGAATATACAGACGCCTCCGGTCTTTGAGCCCGACCGAATCTGGCAGTACGACCTCGATCTGGACGTGAAATGCCGCGCCAATCATGATTGTGTCGTGGTCGACCGGGACGAATTTGAGGCTAGACGTGGCCTGTACCCTGCTGAGTGGACCAGTAAAGCCATTTTGGCGGTGGATGAGGTGTGTACCCTGGTGCGTGGTGGCGGATGGCCGGTGCGGCCGCCGGATGCTCCGCAGAAGACTTGGCTGGAGCGCTGACTAGCCACGTGGACCCGGATCACCAGGTACCTAAACCTAAAGATAGCGGCAACTATGCCAAGCGTGCTGAGTACGCAGGGCGTATCTGGTAGAGCGGCAGGGGAATCGGGCCCGCCGTGCTGAATTGCCGAACACTTTTAAGTGGAGTCCGGAAAGGTCGGATTCGTTTGGATGATGTTGTTCTAACCCTCCAGAGGTTTCAAGTTGAGCGGCGCTGCCGAAGGACTGTGGTAAGCTAATTATTACTGGTAATCGACCTGTCTCCTACCGACCCGGGTATAACTTAAGCCTGCGCCAAGTGTCCAGCGAGCAATCTGGTCTATGGTAACTACTACAGGCTGTACTGGACATAGAGCAAAGTAGAGATGCGGGCCCTCCGGTCTCGCGTCCTGGTTTGTAGGGCCTCAGATGTATTGGCCAACTTCATTCAGGTTGACTGTCACGCGCGAATCATGACATGCTTATCAGGGATGGTTGTCGAAGTATGAAGCACCATAGGGTACGTAGGTACACCGTACTTTTATCGCGGCCAGGCCAGGCCTCGAACGTATATTCGTTTAGTCCATGGCTGATTGGGTTATTGGTTGGGGTTCTATTGTTTTGGACTGCCGCGGGTGCTTACTTGTTTATTGAGCATCGCCGTGGCGAAACGGCCGGGGTTCGGCTGGCGGCGCTCTCCACGCAAGCTCGGCAGCTCTCTTTGCAACTCGAGTCCCAGAAGACCCGCAACAACCGCCTGAGCCGGCAAGCGATTTCGCTTATGAACCAATTGGACAAGCTGGAAGGCGAGATCAACAGCTTGCGTAAGCGTGCGGGCCTGCCACAGGTGAAGCCCGCTCCCACTTTAGGTAAGGTGCCGCAAGGAGGTGGCGTTCCCCTGGACGTGCAGGGGTTGCTGGGTACTACCGATGCACGTCTTGCCGTGCTGGTACGGGATCTAAACCGTAATGTGGCGCCGGCGCTCAATAATCGGCTGGCCCGTGAGGGCGCCAGGCCGGTAGGCTATCCTATTGACACGACCACCTATATTGCTTCGGGCTTTGGGGTACGTAGAAACCCTTTCGGTTCCGGCTATGAGTCCCATAGCGGAGACGATCTACCTGCTGCTTATACGGTACGCCGATCCACGCCACTGCGCCAGGACGGGTGGTGTTCGCTAGCTGGGGATCGATTTTCGGATACCATGTTATCGTCGACCATGGTTACGGGTACCGGACCTTGTATGGGCATATGTCGCGTATGGCCGTCAAGGTGGGCCAGCGGGTGGGCCGCGGGCAAGTGATTGGTTACGTCGGTTCTTCCGGGCGTTCCAGTGATCCACACGTCCACTACTCGGTTTTCGTGGGTGGTGTGGCAGTTAACCCAACCCCTTACCTGCAGTCTATTCAGCAGGCCGCGTTAAACTGATACATATGTTCAGGCGTAAACGAGACGGCCATGCGGCCACCCTGTCTTTTATCGGCCGAGGAACTGAGCTGGAAGGCACGCTCAGAGTCGAAGGAAGCCTCCGAGTAGATGGGGTGCTCCGCGGTGTAGTGATCGTAAAGGGGGACCTGGAGGTCAATCGCTCAGGCCGCATTGAGGGACCCGAGGTGTATGCACGGAATATTTTGCTGAGTGGTGAGATCCGTGGGCGGGTGATGGTTGAAGATAAGCTTAGCTTATCCAAGCAAGCTCGCTTGGAGGGGGATGTGATAGCCAACGCCCTGGATATTGAAGCCGGCGCGGTATCCATTGGTAGCAGCAAGACTGGAAGCGAGGTCAAAGCTCTGCCGGTATCTGTAGAGACCGAGGCCGCTGACGTCGAATGGAAAAAGCTACACCAAACGCAGGAGGCCTAATGGCAATTGAGCGGTTGTTCCGCCGGCGCAGACCTTCAGGTGGGGGCCGCGATGTTCCGGAGTTATGGGTCAAATGCCCGGCCTGTGAGGCCCAAGTGTATAAGAAGGATCTGGAGGCTAACTGGGAGGTATGTCCACAATGTGGGTACCATAGCAGGCTCTCGGCCGAACGCCGGGTGGCCTTGCTGGCTGATGAGAACAGCTTCGAGCCGATTACCGGACACGTGTACCCCTTGGACCCGCTCTCCTTTGTAGACACTGAGCCATATCTGGAGCGCTTAGCGCGCTATCAGCAGAAAACCGGTCGTCCGGATGCCATTTTCGGTGGGCGTTGCACATTGGGAAGCGTGCCTACAGTGCTGATGGTGATGGACTATGCTTTTGCCGGGGGCTCAATGGGTACGGTGGTGGGGGAGGAGATCACCCGAGCTGCCGAGCTAGCCGCCGCCGAGAGCCGGGCGCTGGTTGTGGTGGCTGCTTCCGGCGGGGCGCGCATGCAGGAAGCGGCTCTTTCTCTGATGCAAATGGCCAAGGTCAGCATGGCTTTGGACCTCCTTGCGGAGCGCCGTCTGCCGTATATCACTATCCTTACTGACCCCACCACCGGGGGTGTGACGGCCAGCTTTGCTGCGCTCGGCGACGTGATTTTTGCTGAACCTGGTGCGCTGATTGGCTTTGCCGGTCCACGGGTGATCAAGCAGACTATACGGCAGGACCTGCCGGAAGGATTTCAGAGAAGTGAATTCCTGCTGCAACATGGTGTTATCGACCAAGTGGTGTCCCGCACTGTGCTTAAAGCCTCGGTAGGCATCGTGCTCAGGCATCTCTACGCTGGAGGGGCACGTGCCACTTGAGTTCGAAAAACCATTACTCGAACTGGAAGCGCGTATCGCCGAACTTAAGATATACGCTGCCGAGAAGAATGTTGACCTGAGCGAGGAGATCGCACCTTTGGAGCGTAGGTTGTCTCGGATGCGTAGGGAGACCTTTAAGGGTCTTTCGCGCTGGCAGCGCGTGCAGCTGGCCCGGGCACCCGGCCGGCCGACCACACTTGATGTCTTGGAGAGGGTCTTCGAGGGATTTTCGGAGCTGCACGGGGATCGGGCCTATTTTGATGACCCTGCCGTGGTGGGTGGATTGGCCTATTTGAAGGGTCGTCCGGTAGTGGTAGTGGGGCACCAGAAGGGCCGGGATACCAAAGAGAATATCCTGCGGAACTTCGGTATGCCTCATCCAGAGGGCTACCGCAAGGCCATGCGCCTCATGGACTTGGCCGACCGCTTCAATCACCCCTTTATCTCGCTGATCGATACCCCCGGCGCGTATCCGGGTATCTCGGCGGAGGAGCATGGCCAAGCTTGGGTGATTGCACAATCGATCAGGCGGATGAGCCGGCTAAGGGTGCCTGCCATTGCTGTGATTCTTGGTGAGGGTGGTTCTGGAGGGGCGTTGGCGATCGGGGTAGGCAACCGGGTGTTGGTCATGGAGAACGCCTGGTACTCGGTAATTACGCCAGAGTCCTGTGCGGCTATACTGTGGCGGGACTCGAGCGAAGCCCCCAAAGCAGCCGAGGCGCTGAGGCTCGCGGCCGATGACTTGTTAGCGTTGGGGGTTGTGGACCGAATAGTGCCCGAGCCCGAAGGTGGCGCGCACCGAGAGCCGCAAAAGGCATTGTTTGAGTTGCAGCGGGCACTGGGGGAGACCCTTGACCAGGTCTTAGAGCTCCCAAAAGATGCGTTATGGGCCGACCGCTACGCTCGCTTCCGGAAACAGGGGCTGTTCGAAGAGCGTTGAGCCTCAAAATATGCACTGTACTCGTTGGTGAGACGAGCTGGTTTGTTCCTGAAATGTCAGAGCGCCTCGTTTTGGTTAATGTGCACTGAAGCTTTTCTCATATCCTTTGTGTGAGTGGGCGGCTACTCTGAATTTGGAGGTGTGATTATGAGGAAGCTGCTCGGCTTTCTGGCTTTTATTGCGATCGCCTTTGCCGCACCACAGATCAACCCGCAAGGTATTATTGTTAACCCATTACCCACTAATCTCTCGGTTAGCGTCTGGGTAAACAAGGATCCTGGCCGGACCGGAGAGGCGCTGTATCAAACCGGCGAGGCTATGCAGATCTACGTGAGCGTAAACCGGCAGGCCTACGTCTACCTGTTTAACGTTAATCCAGACGGCTCAATCGATCCTATCCTGCCCAACTCCTACGACCGGCAGAATTTGCTTAAGGCCGGTGAGGTTCGCCGGTTTCCACCTGCTGGGGCGCGCTACCAATTTACCGTCACCGGCCCGCAGGGCTCCAATTATGTACTGGCGGTGGCTTCGCGCGAGCTACTTAACGTGAGCTCCATACTGAGTTCAGGTTTAGACCGGGTGCTGGTGCATGGGCTATCGGGACTTTCTAAGGCCCTGTCGATCGTGGTGGCGCCGATCCCTGAGCAAGACTGGGTGTCCAGCTCGCTTCGCTACTCCGTGAGACAGTCCTCCGCGTCATCCCCGCCCCCCGTACATACGCAGGGCACACTTTCGATTGGCTCGAGCCCTGATGGGGCCACTATCTATATCGACGGTAGCTACTATGGTGCCACCCCGAGAAGTATTACGCTCCGGCCCGGCCGCTACGACCTCAAGATTCAGGCTGCCGGGTACCAGGTCTACGCGGTCGTGGCGCGTGTGGCGGCAGGGGGAGTTACCCGCATCAACGCCCAGCTGGCGTCGATACCCAAAACCGGCATCCTGGGCGTGACCTCGATCCCCGGTGGTGCCGGCGTATTTGTGGACGGCCGCCAAGTTGGTACGGCGCCTATGCGCACTACTCTGAGCGCTGGCGCTCACACTGTAGTGCTCGAGCATCAGGGTTACCAGGATTTCAGTGCACGTGTTCAGATCAACGCTGGTCGATTGAGCCGGGTGGATGCTCGCCTAGTCCCTATTAGCAGTACCCTGCAGGTTCTTGGGAGCGTAAACGCGCAGGTCTTCGTGGACGGCCGGTTGGTGGGTCACATCCGCAGCGGATATCTATCTATCCAGATTGAACCCGGTAACCACCAACTAGTGGTACTGGCACCGGGGTATCGAGCCTACGTGACCGAGGTCTTCACCATGCCAGGCACCCTCAGCCGCCTGCAGGTGAGCCTGAGCCGCCTCTAGAACGCCAGGCGTTGTGCTCTGTCCGTATTCCGGGCGGGGTTTTTGGTATGGTGATTGAATGAATGCTGTGGTGCTGGCCGGCGGTTCCGCCGAGGACCCGCTCGCAAAGCGATACGCGGTGGCTACCAAGGCCCTGGTGCCCATTGGTGGGCGCCCCATGGTGGCGCATGTCCTTCAGGCGCTTGTGGGCTCGGGGGTGATCGAACGGATTGTCTTTGTCGGTCCGGGGGGGAAGGACTTAGCTCCATCTCCGGATGAGGTTATTGAGGACCAGGGCGCGCTGCTGAAAAACTTGGAAGTTGCTCTGGAACACCTGCCGGAAGGTCGCTTTCTGGTGGTTACCGCGGACGTGCCTTTGGTGAATGACGAGGCCGTGCGCTGGGTGGTGGAGAATGCGCCGAATGCGGGGTTGGTGTATCCGATTATCCCTAAGGAAGCTATTGAGGCGCGGTGGCCGGGTATGCGGCGGACCTACGTTCGATTCGTGGAAGGTGTGTTCACCGGGGGGAACCTGCTGGTGGTGGACCGTACCCTGTTGCGTAAAGCCATGCCCATTATCCGTAGAGTGATAGAGCTGCGCAAACGGCCCTTGTCGCTGGCCCGGCTGGTAGGATTCCCTGTGCTCCTCCGCCTTATTTTCGGCCGCTTGGGCCTATCCTGGATGGAGGCGCGGGCTTCACAAGTCGTAGGCGTGTCTATCAGGGCGCTGATTACCCCTCATCCAGAGATCGGTGTGGATGTGGATAAGGAAGACGACCTTCAGTTCATGGAAGGGATACGGAGTGCGTAGTGTTCGGGAGCTTCGCTTGGCGGGTCTGTTCGGTTATACGGCCGCGCTGGTACTGGGTTTGCTGATCAGCCTGGCGGTACACTTCGGTCTGGGTGGCCACGGACAGTTGGGATGGCAGGAATTGAATTTGTCGGGCCTGCTTGAAGGGTTGTTGTTCTTGCTGTCATTCACCGTGAGTTTGTGGATCGCCCAGCGGGCGGTTCGCGTTCCCTGTACGACATTGCTTACCGCTGGTTTGGTGGGCCCTTGGTCGGCGCGGCGACTGGCTAAGGAGGTAGTGGTGCTCGAGCATGTGGAATCCTTCGAGGGGCGGCTGGCGGTACTAATGGATCAGGGTCAGCCTGTGGGTGTGCTGGGCCTGGGTGATCACGTGGTTCCTTGGGACGAAGCTCCGGTGGTGGCCGGACAAGTAGCCATAACCGAGCTAGTCCCGTTTTTCTGGAAATACTCACTAGTGATTGTTGCAGATGGGCAACGGATTCATGGGGCGATAACCCGTGAAGCCTACCTGCGGTTGCTTGGTTTATAGAACTTGAGCTGTAGGGAATGAATTACAATGGGGCTCGGACGAAGGTATTCGCCCAAACCCACCTAGGAGGTATCTTGAATGCCACATGTAATCACCGAACCCTGTATCGGCGTAAAGGACCAGTCCTGCGTTGAGGTCTGCCCTGTCGAGTGCATCTACGATGGTGGAGATCAGCTCTATATCCACCCGGATGAGTGTATCGACTGCGGGGCCTGCGTGCCTGCCTGCCCGGTTTCAGCAATCTACCCCGAGGAAGACGTGCCCGCGGACCAACAGAGCTATATTGTAAAAAACCGCAAGCTGGCTGGCTTGGAGTAAGGCCCGATCAGGGGAGCAATATCTACCTTAGGGAGTGTTTCCTCACTCAGATCGATTCATGCAACGTATTGAGACAGTCCTGACCCGCGCGCTGGGCCTTCGATACCCGATCATTGCTGCGCCTATGTTCTTGGTGTCGGGGGCTCCGCTCTTGAAGGCTGTGGCGGCAGCGGGCGGCATGGGGCTGGTACCTAGCCTGAACTTTCGGGAAACCGCCGCCTACCGGGTTTTCCTAAATGAGTTCCCTGAGGGGATTCCCTTCGGTGTAAATCTGATCATAAATAACAATCCACGCTTGAAGGCCGACCTAGCTGTAAGCGTGGAGCGGCGGGTTCCGTTAGTGGTTACCTCACTGGGTGATCCCAGTGAGGTGGTAAGGGCTGTACACGGGTATGGGGGCAAGGTCTTTTGCGACGTGATAGGCCTGCGCCACGCAGAGAAAGCGGCTACTGCCGGCGCAGATGCGTTGGTTGCCGTGGCTGCAGGCGCCGGGGGGCATGCCGGGAAGATTAGTCCACTGGTACTGGCCCCCTGGCTAAAAGAGCATACTGGTCTTCCGGTGATCATCGCCGGAGGTATATCCACCGGTAGCCAGATGCTGGCGGGCCTGGCTCTGGGCGCGGACGGCGTATATATAGGCACGCGCTTCATCGCGACCTCACAATCCGCAGCATCCCCGGCCTACAAGCGGGCCTTGGTGGAAGCCAAACCTGAGATGATCGAATACACGTCCGAGGTCAGCGGTGTGCCTGCCAACTTTCTGCAGGATTCACTAGAGCGCTTTCGGCAGGGCGGCAAGCCATGGAAGGAGGTCTGGAGCGCGGGTCACGGCGTGGCCTTCATTCACGATGTTCCCTCGGCCAGCGAAATGATAGCGCGAATGGTAAGCGAATACCAAGAGGCTAAGGCTCTGTTACCTTAGCGCACTATGAAGAATGGATCGAGCGTGGTAAGGCGCATGCTCGACCACTGCGTTCAGGACCTCGTCTATGTAATTTAAGGACCGCCAAGACTATGGTATTCCCTGATCACTGCTACTCTGCTCGAGCGTGGCTGGTTTGGCAGAACCTGCTCGCCGCCCCGAGGCGCATTGGTCTCGGGGCAAAGATGCTGCCCATTAGGCAAACGGTTCCCACGTCGAGCTATGTAGGATGATACAGGGAATAAACACAATAAGTACTAGTGATATACTAAGCTCGTAGACCGGCAAGCTATGGTGAGGACTGAAAGTGGTCTCTGGCCGCTTGTGTGTCTAACGCCCCGATGCCGATTGGGTGAGCCGCCGGATTACCTTCGCATCATGGGAAAAGGGAGGTTCATATGTGTGACGCCACCAGTGCTCCGGGAGGCCGGTACAGCGCCTTCACACTGGCGAATATTCATCGAGCACCGCAGTGGTCCCTATTGACTACCGAGCAGCAGGAGGCCGTACGAGTGGTGGGGCGGATCTTGCCCTTCAGAACAAATTCCTACGTGATGGACGAATTGATCGACTGGTCACAGGTGCCGCATGACCCCATATACCAATTGACTTTTCCTCAGCCCGGGATGATCGGCGCGACCGACTATCGCAAGGTGGCGGAGTTGCTCCGGAAAGATGCCGGACCGGAGCACCTAGCTGAGGTGGTTAATGATATTCGTCTCCGGCTTAATCCCCACCCCGCCGGGCAACTTACGCACAACGTACCGCAACTGAACGGACGTCCGCTTGCCGGTATGCAGCACAAATACCGCGAGACGGTATTGTTCTTCCCCGCGGCGGGACAGACTTGCCACGCCTACTGCACCTACTGTTTTCGTTGGGCGCAGTTCGTGGGGCTCCCCGAGATCAAATTTGAGGCTCGGGAGACCGATGATCTAGTGGCCTATCTGTTGGCGCACCCTGAGGTCAGCGACCTTCTGGTGACCGGTGGTGACCCCATGATCATGCGGGCTTCGGTCTTGCGCCGCTACTTAGAGCCCCTTCTGAACCCCAAGCTGGAACACCTGACCAATATCCGCATCGGCAGCAAGTCACTGACCTACTGGCCTACCCGCTATCTCACGGATCCAGACGCCGCTTCGATACTCCATCTGTTTGAAGAACTGATAGCGGCAGGCAAACATCTGACCTTCATGGCCCACTTCTCGCACCCGGCCGAGCTTCAGACCAGTACGCTCGAGCGGGCTGTTCGCAATATTCGTGCTACCGGTGCGGAGATCCGTACCCAAGCGCCCTTAGTGCGGCATATTAACGACCAAGCCGAGACTTGGAGGGACAAGTGGCGCCGCGAGGTGAGCCTGGGGCTGATTCCCTATTATATGTTCGTAGAACGTGATACGGGACCGAAACGCTATTTTGAGGTGCCACTCTTCCGCGCCCAGCAGATTTTCAAGGAAGCTTATGCGCAGGTATCCGGCTTGGCCCGTACCGTGCGTGGGCCCTCAATGTCTGCACTTCCGGGCAAGGTGCGAGTGGTTGGCGTGAGCGAGGTGCGGGGGGAACGGATTTTCGTGCTCGAGTTCCTTCAGGCCCGGGACCCGGACTGGGTAGGGCAGCCTTTCTTCGCCCGCTATGACCAGCAGGCGGTCTGGCTCAACCAGCTTAAGCCCGCCTTCGGAGCGGACCGATTCTTCTATCAGCAGGCACCCGCTAAAATGCTCGCCTGACGGTACCGTGCTTGGCGGCCGTCCGCGCTAGGCCGTAGACTGTGAGCTGGTAGAACGCCCTGGTACGTGTGGGGTGGGTCAGGAGGAGCTGTTTTGGCGTATGGTCTTTCCATCGGTATTGTGGGCCTGCCTAATGTGGGCAAGTCCACGTTGTTCAACACCATTACCAAGGCCCACGTGCTGGTAGCCAATTACCCCTTTGCCACTATTGAAAAGAATGTGGGTGTGGTTCCGGTATCCGATGCTCGGCTGGCCGGCCTGCAGCGTATTTTCACTAAGGGAAGCCGGGTGCCGCCGATCGTGCCCAGCTACGTGGAGTTTGTGGATATTGCCGGGCTGGTGCGCGGCGCGCATCAGGGTGAGGGGCTTGGCAACCAGTTTCTGGGGCATGTGCGCTCGGTGGCGGCTATCGCGCATGTGGTACGTTGCTTCGAGGATCCCGGCGTAGTACATGTTGAAGGCAAGATCGATCCTTTAGCGGACGTGGAAATCGTCAATACCGAGTTGACTTTGGCCGACCTACAGACCCTCGAGCGACGTGTAGAGAAGCTTTCGCGCTCCGCCCGCACCCGCAAGGAGGACCAAGCTACCTTTTTGTTGCTCGAGCCCCTTCTGGCATGGCTTGCCCAGGGTCGACCGGCGCGGACGTACCAGCCTGCCGATGGCCAATCCGAGGCGCTGGGCCAACAGGTGCGGGAGTTGGGCCTACTCACCGCCAAGCCCATCATCTACGTGGCTAACGTAGGTGAAGATAGCTTGCCGCAAGGCCGGGACAACCCCGATGTGGTCGCGCTTCGTGCACGGGCCGCCGAGGAGGAGGCCGAGATAGTGGTGGTTTCGGCAAAGATTGAAGCCGAATTACTGGAACTCGATCCGTCCGAGGTCGCTGAGTACCTGGAGGCTCTGGGGCTCAGCGAGGCGGGGCTGGAGCGGCTGGTGCACACCGGATACCAAGCCCTTGGCTTAATGCACTTCATGACTGCAGGGGAAAAAGAGATCCGAGCTTGGACTATCGTGCGGGGTACAGGGGCTCCTAAGGCCGCCAGCGAAATTCACTCCGATATTGAGCGCGGTTTTATCCGGGCTGAAGTAGTGGACTGGGATAAGCTGGTGCTGGCGGAGGGTTGGTCCAAGGCGAAGGAAAAGGGCTGGGTGCGCACTGAGGGTAAGGAATATGTGGTGCGGGACGGAGATGTTATCAACTTCCTCTTTAACGTATGAATATGCCAAACGAACACCATAAACTACCCATCGGTGTCTTTGATTCGGGCGTAGGAGGGCTTACGGTCCTGGCGGCGCTTTTACGAGCCTTGCCACGAGAGAACTATCTCTACCTAGGTGATGCGGCCCGACTACCCTACGGCCCTAAGCCACTTGCAATGGTGCGGGGATTTGCTTGGGAGGCTGCTGGCTTCTTGCTGCGTAAGGGGGTAAAGCCATCGTGGTAGCCTGTAATACGGCCAGTAGTGCTGCCCTACCGGAACTCTCCCAACGGTTAGCGGTACCGGTGACCGGCGTAGTCGAACCCGCAGTAGTGCATGTCAGCGGCCAGGGCGGCCGGGTGGGTTTGCTCGGCACCTCCGCTACGGTGGAGAGTATGGCTTATCAGCAGCAACTTGAGACTGCTGGTCGTGAGGTCTGGGCCAAGGCTTGTCCACTCTTTGTACCCATCATCGCGGAGGGGCTCTTCGAAGACCGGGTGGCCCATTTGGTGGCGACCCACTACTTGCAGGAAGCACCTGGGGATCTGCGAAGCCTGATTTTGGGCTGTACCCACTATCCCTTCCTTAAAGGCGTCGTTGCAAGAGTACTACCTGGGGTGACCTTAATCGACTCGTCAGAAGTCACCGCGCCGGTAGTGGTGGAGCTTCTGGGGGCACGTGGCCTATTGAACCTGGGTGGTGAGGGTTGGGTACACCACTATGTCACCGGTGATCCGCACACCTACCGTGTACTGGCGGCGCGGCCCTGGGCACCAGTGGAAGAGGTGGAGCGGGTTGAGCTGGGGAGATTATGATGGAGCGCCGTGATGGACGAGATTCTTTGCAACTCAGACCATTTAAGCTAACCTTGGGGTACACCACTCAGGCCGAGGGTTCAGCCCTGGTTGAGCTTGGCCGTACCCGGGTTTTGGTGACCGTAACCATAGAGAACGGCATACCCAGGCACGTGCAGCCTCGCCGTTCGGGTTGGTTGATGGCCGAATACAATTTGTTGCCCAGGGCCACGGCGACGCGCACCGCTCGCGAGCGTTTTCGGCTCGGTGGCAGGACACAAGAGATACAGCGCTTCTTAGGCCGAGCTTTTCGAGCTGCTCTGGACTTGAGTGACTTGGCCGGCAAAACTGTAATTATCGACGCCGACGTGCTGCAAGCCGATGGCGGTACCCGCATGGCCTCCATCCTCGG
The DNA here is from genome assembly GCA_964402875.1 of uncultured bacterium. Lineage (GTDB taxonomy): Bacteria > Deinococcota > Deinococci > Deinococcales > Marinithermaceae > CAYODT01. The sequence goes on from CAYODT010000023.1 coordinate 27,233, forward strand.
CGGCTATGCTGCCCTACACTTGGCGCTCGACCGTATGGTGCAACAGGGCAGCCTGGATGAGTGGCCGTTGACCGAGTTCGCTGCGGTAAGCCTGGGCTGGTTCGGAGAGGAACGGATTCTCCTCGACCTTGATGCCGAGGAGGACCAGCACGCCTCAGCTGATTTGACCGTTGTGGCGACTGAGGGCGGTGAATTGATCGAGATACATGGTGGGGGAGAAGGTCGCCCGGTGCCTCGGTCGGTCTATGTAAAAATGGCTCGTGCCGGTCTGGACACCGTGGGCACGTTGGTGAGAATGATTCACAAGCAGCTGGCTATTGTATCTTGATATGAATATGGACTTAGTGGTGGCTACCTCGAATCCCGGCAAGTTCCGCGAACTTGCGCTGGGGCTAAAGCCGCTAGACTGGAACCTTAGTTCGTTGCTCGATTATGACATTACCCTTCCGACCGAGAGCGGCGCTAGCTTTGAGGACAACGCCCTATTGAAGGCTACCTACATGGCCACAAAAACCCAGATCCCGGCGTTGGCGGACGACTCTGGCCTGGAAGTGGAGGCTCTAGGTGGCGAGCCGGGTATCTACTCAGCGCGCTTCGGGGGCAGAGAGAGTGATATTGAGCGAAATATTTACCTACTCGAGCGCCTGAATAGCGTACCCGAGGCCAGGCGCGGGGCGCGCTTCACGGCGGTCCTGGTGCTGGCCTATCCTGATAGTCGGGCAGAGTACTACCGGGGCGAGGCCTATGGCCGCATCCTTGAGGAGCCGGTCGGAGAAGGTGGTTTTGGTTATGACCCGCTTTTCTTCCTGCCCGAGGTGGGACGTACATTCGCGCAGCTGGAGGCCCGGGAAAAGGAAGCCTATTCGCACCGTGGGCGTGCCTTAGCCGCATTGCTGCACGCATACCATGCCGCTGCAATAGGGGGCTGATTCTTCTAGCGTAGAGGCGCAGCCGGTTTGTGCAGTGTGGCACTGTACTTTTACGGATAGACGCTAGGATTTGTGTATGATTGCACTCAAAGATCAGGTGGTGTTAGTGACCGGTGCTTCGCGCGGAATCGGCGAGGCTGTAGCCAGGGGCCTGGTAGCGGAGGGCGCGCGGGTCGGCTTATTCTCTCGAGTCTCGAACCGCCTTGGTGAGCTGGGGGAAGTTCTGGGTGAGCGGGCCTTGGTCTTGCCGGGTGACGTTCGCAGCTATCACGACTTTCAGGCTGCGGTGGAGCGGATTGAAGCCACCTTTGGTGGTCTGGACGCGCTGGTGAATAACGCCGGGCTGGGGGTATTCAAACCGGTGCAGGAGCTGGCGCTGGAGGAGTGGGCCCAGGTACTCGAGACCAACCTCACCGGCGCCTTCTACGGGATCAAGGCCGCTACACCGGCTTTGCTGCGGCGGGGAGGCGGCACTATCATCAATATCGGATCGCTAGCGAGTAAGAACGCTTTTTCCGGAGGCGCGGCGTACAACGCCAGCAAGTTCGGCCTGCTGGGACTGGCTCGAGCAGCCATGCTGGATTTGCGCCAGGCGGGGATCCGCGTGGCCAGTATTTTACCGGGTTCGGTGGATACGACATTCTCCGGTAGTCATCCGGGCCAGAACTGGAAGATTCAACCCCAGGACGTATTTGAGGCGGTCCGTTACTTACTGGCTTCACCAGCGCATATCATTCCCA
>CAYODT010000023.1:29001-36634 GCA_964402875.1 uncultured bacterium
GACGTATTTGAGGCGGTCCGTTACTTACTGGCTTCACCAGCGCATATCATTCCCAGCGAGATTGATCTACGGCCCGCCCGGCCGCCTGCTCACTGAAGATTCTTGGGCACCGCTGAGCGAGAACGGCATCATATTATAAATAATGAGGGTTACGAACGAAATAAAAGCCGATTTAGGCATTGGTGGTGGATATTTATACCGGGTGAGGGAGAAGCGGGACATTGCCCGCGGAGATGTCGAGAGATGGATCCTGTATGGTGAACCGAATGGCCTGCGGAATCAGCCCGAGCCTTTCCCAGGGGCTGGTCCGCCCGGGTGATGAATAGTCAGCTAGGCCATTGGCAGATACATGAGGAAGGTATGAGACTCCGGCCGGCTTGTGAAGCGGCTAAAGCGCTTGCTCAGGCTAAGCCCAACACGGCCTTGTTTTGCTTCATAGCGTCCAGCACAAACTGTACGTGGATCCAGAGCTCGATCCCCAGTTCGCTGGCTCCCTGCTCGACCTCGGCGCGGTTTACACCACGAGCGAAGGACTTTTCCTTGAACTTCTTTTTGAGGCTCTTCAGCTCCAGCCCCTCGATGCTACGGTTAGGGCGTACGTAGACCGCTGCGGTGATCAACCCGGTCAGCTCATCCACTGCAAAAAGTGTCTTAGCCATGAGGAGTTCACGCGGCGCGCCAGTGAAGGCGGCATGTCCCATGATGGCCTCGAGCAGCTCCTCGGGATAGCCCCTCTCACGCAGAAGCTCCACACCCTTGTAAGGGTGTGTATTGGGGTATTTCTCGTAGTCGAAATCATGCAGCACGCCGGCAATGGCCCAAAGCTCTTCATCCTCACCGTACTTCCGAGCATAAGCGCGCATTGCCGCTTCTACGGCCAACATATGACGGCGGAGATTTTTAGAAGGTGTTTCCGACTCCATCAGCTTGAGCGACTCAGCATACGAGGGCATAGAGCTATGGTAAAACAACCGGAGGGGTTAGGGAAATGGGCGCGGATTATCTTACGGCAACGGAAATTCTGTTTGTGTCGATAGTGCTCGGCCTGGTGGGACACTGGGTGATTTTCGGAATTCTGAGCCGGTTGGCTGGGAGGAGCCATACCGAGTTCGATAATCTTTTGGTAGCCTACCTGAAGTCGCCAACCCGGCTCTTGGCGGTACTACTTGTTTTTCTGATCGCCGAACCTATCCTTAAGCTGGCGCCAGGCACAGCCACCTTGGCACACAGCCTATTCAGCCTCATCACTATTGTCGCCGTGGCCTGGGGAATGATCTCGATCTCCAGCGCCTTCAAGGCCTGGGTTGAGAGTCGTTATGATGTTTCGGAGAGTGATAATCTGATTGCCCGCCAGATGCAGACCCGCGCGCTGGTGATCCACCGTGTTCTCGCCGGAGTGATCATCACTTTGAGTGGGGTAGCTATACTGATGGTTTTTCCGGCTGCTCGCACTCTCGGTGCCGGGCTCCTGGCTTCGGCGGGGGTGGTCGGGCTGGTGGGCGGATTGGCGGCCCGACCGCTGATCACGAACCTGATAGCCGGGATACAGTTGGCCCTCACCGAACCTATCCGGCTGGATGATGTGGTGATCGTCGAGGGCGAGTGGGGTTGGATTGAGGAGATCCACACCACCTACGTGGTGGTCAGAATCTGGGATCTGCGCAGGTTGATTCTACCTATTGCCTATTTTATCGAGCATCCCTTCCAGAACTGGACCTATCGTTCCGCGGATCTGCTCGGATATGTGCATATCTACGTGGACTACACTGTTTCCGTGGACCGGTTCCGCGGTGAATTAAAGCGAATTTTGGACTCTAGCGAGTTGTGGGACGGAAAGGTTTGGAACCTACAGGTAACTCGGGCGGATGAAAAGGCTCTACAGCTTCGGGCTTTGTTCAGCGCGGAGAACTCCGGTGACCGGTGGAACTTGATGGTATATGTGCGGGAACAACTGGTGGGCTACTTGCAACAAAACTATCCTTCCGCCCTGCCCAAGTACCGAGTGGCATGGGATGATAAATACCAGGAGATGGGTGGTGTCTGAAGGGGGTCAGCACCTGCGGATGGGCTTGGGCGAGGACGCGCACCGGCTACAGGCCGGGCGAGCCTTGTGGTTAGGCGGGGTCCGGGTCGAGAGTGAGCGCGGGGCTCAGGCCCACTCCGATGGCGATGTTCTTTTGCACGCGCTTTCCGACGCCCTGCTCTCGGCGCTGGCGCTTGGCGATATCGGTATATGGTTTCCCGATACCGATCCCCGGTGGCGTGACTTGCAAAGTACATACATCCTGCGGGAGACACTCTCCCGTGTTGCCGAGTACGGCTGGGAGCCGGTGCAGGTGAGCGCGGTGGTAACCCTGGATAGCCCTAGGCTAGGGTCATGCCGTGAGAGAATTCAGTCTGGAGTGGCCGAACATTTAGGTTTATTGCCTACGCGCGTCGGCTTGACCTTCAAGACCTCCGAGGGTTTGGCCCCGGACCATGTGCAGGCTAGGGTGTTGATCCGGCTACGCTCGGTGGACTGAAGCAATATTCCCACGGTCTGGCCGGTCTTGGCTGATCAAATGCGAAGGAGGGAGTGGGTTTGGGAAGCGACGAGCCGCCCTCGATACTATTTATGAGGATCGGTGTTGCGGCATGAAGCTGAGCGCCATATCCCAGGTGGCCAGTTCGTGGTCCATAATGAGCTGCATGATACGCCTGACTTCCGGTGTGAGGGGCTTCTCCGAGAGGGGCCTTAGAGCTTCGTCGGTGATCTCGCCAAGATCATATACATAGGCCTGGAATTCTTTTGCCGTCCAGTGTTCTACAAGTTCAGAGAATGGCTCCATGGTAGGGCCTACAGCCGACCAAGTATCCAGAAAAACCCACTGAAGTGCCCATAGGCCGAATAGACCCAGTTGATATGGCTCGTCGGCGAGCTGAGAGAGGAAGGTTATATAGCGCTCGCGGGCCGTGTGGGGGCTTGGTGAAGTATCTAGTTCTTGGGTATCGAGCCAATCTAACTCATCGATTAGGCCAACCAGCCCCTGGGCCAGGATTATCTGATGCGCCCGTGGCGCCTTGGTCAATAAAATGGCCTGGAAGCGCAGTATAGCTTCTACGAAAAAGTAGTCCTGAGTCAGCCATGCGCGAATGGTTGGACGGCGTAGGTCACCGCTCCGTAGATGGTCGAGAAAGGGATGCGTAAGAATCTCGGCCCATTCAGCCGAAAATTCCTGTCTAAGCATAGATAGCATCACCATGTACAGTAGTATAGAACTAAGGAAAAGATAAGAATGGAAGGGATCCTCATGCAGAATATAATTATTACATATTACACAAAACGATATGTATCTTTGATATATGCAGGTGTAAAGATGGGCGGCAGAGGGTTATTCCAATTATAGAATTATATGGCTAGTTCAAGGGTGTTCTTCGCAATTCGTAAGTAGCTCCTCCACATTAGTCAGGAATTCGTCTATCGGGACAAATATCCGATGCGAGTCAAGGCTCAGTGGCCTGTAGACCTGCTCAAGATCGGGGTAGGGCTGTAGTGAAGACAGTTTGAGGTGCTCTTCGGTAGGTGTAGCGAGGCGTAGGCTGCCCATATGTGATAACCGCAGCAGCAAGATTGAAAGTGATGTCCCCAGCGAAAGGCTGCGCATCTTAACCCGCCCTGCGGATATTCATATTCAAGAAGTCTACGAGCACGTAGCGGCCAATATTGCTGGGGGTGGTGAAATATACTTTGCCACGGGTGATTCTGCCGATCTCGCGTACAAAAGTTACCAAGGCGGGTTCATTGGCCAGCATGAAGGTGTGGATGGGCACGCCCTCACGTCTGGCAGCGGTGACCTGTTCCAGAGTTCCCGCCATGATGAGTGGGTCCAGTCCCCAGGCATTCTTGTAGATCTGTCCTGAGGGAAGCATTAATGCAGACGGTTTTCCATCGGTGATCATAATGATCTGCTTCATCCGGGTGCCGCTTTTCTTCAGGATCCTGCGGGCCAGTTTCAGCCCTTCCGCTGTGTTGGTATGGTGGGATCCCACCTGTACCTGGGCTAACTTGACCAGCGGCAGTTCTTCAGCACCGTCGTGAAACACCCCAAAATGGAGCTCGTCGCCCGGGTATTGCGTGCGTATCAAATGCGCCAGAGCCAGCGCGACCTGCTTGGCGGGTGTAAAGCGGTCTTCTCCGTAGAGGATCATAGAATGCGAACAGTCCAGCAGCAATACTGTACTCATTGAATCGCCGTCCTCGGCGAGTTCCACCACTAGGTCGTCGTCGCTGATCCGTGCCGGGCTTTTGGGCAGAGTGCGTTTGAGAGTTTCCACGGCATTCAAATTAAGCTGATCGCCGAACTGGTAATTCTTGGTTTCGCCGGTGCGCTCTGCGCCCGGCGCTTTGCGCGAGGTGAGGTGAAGGCCGGCGGTGCCTTGGCCGAGACCCCCGAGAAGGGCGCGCAGGCTTTGGAAGCCTAATAAATCGATGGAGCGCTGCGTCAGCTCGAAATGAGCCTGACCCGCTTTTTCGATACCTCCCGTACCACCCGGCGAGTTCCAGGGCTCCTTCAAGTGCAGATATCCTTCGCTTGCGAGCCGTTGGGCCAGTTGTCGGAGGGCCTGCATCGGCTGACCCTCCTCCGGGTTCTGTGTACCGGGGGTCTGCTTAGGCCAGTCTGGGGGGACCCGGTGGTGCTCGAGCAGTGCCTTGAACAAGGCCTGGTAGAGCCCCTGCCGGTTTTTACCACGCCCGGGGCCTGGGCGACTATAGGGGTCTCTGAAGCCTGAGTCCAACAAGAAGTCCTTCAACCAACTCATCACCTCGGAGGTGTCGAGATCGTCGAAGGTCTCCTCGTAACGGCTGTAGCGAATCTGCAAGGCGGCCTTATTCCTTCCCGGCTAAGAGGCCGTGCGCCCTATACGAGCGCCTTTGTGGAGACGGCGTATGCTTCAATTCTCCTGGCTGCGGCTGGCGTGCTGAGCGGCGGTGTAGCTTTCTTCGCCGCGGGTAATCTTCTTGCGACCGGCCAGCCCCTCCAGCACGAACTCAGCTGCCGAGGCCAGCCACTCGGGAGTGTCCCGGCCAGCGATTTGACGTGCAGCTAGCAGCAAACCGGGTACTTCGCGGGCTGCTTCCAACACCCCGGTGGAACTGTTCTCGGGCAGTTTGAGTAGATTGCCCTCGTCGAACCAGGCTACGATGGGGTCCACCTTCAAATCGCCGGCCAGATGCCCGAATGCTAAGCCGAAGGCCTGCGTTACCAGATCGCGGGCTACCCGCGCAGCACCCTCCAGCTCGCCTTCGTACTCAAGCTCTACTTTCCCGGTAACGGCAGGGATACCTCTGTACACATCCAGCGGGCGGGCCACCGCCCGCTCCCGCCCCAGAAGTGCGCGTTGCTCGGTACTGGAGGCCACCAGTTCGAGCAAGCTAATCGGGAGCCGTTGGCTGACTCCGGAGGTCTGGTCCACCCGGCGATCCTCGCGGGCCACGAAGGCCACCGCCTCGACCGCTGCAGCTACAAAGGGTGGCACTACCAAATTCCCTGTCCCTTTGAAGCCAAGCCTCACGGCTGCTGATCAAGAGCCCCTGCTCCAGGTTCGCGGGGTAGTGAGTGCGAATCTCCGAGCCGATACGGTCCTTCAGGGGAGTGACGATTTTACCCCGTGCGGTGTAATCCTGGGGGTTGGCGGTGAAGACCAGCCACACGTCCAGCAGCAGGCGTATCGGAAAGCCTCTGATCTGCACATCTCCTTCCTGCAGGATGTTGAACAGCGCCACCTGTATCTTAGGCGCTAAGTCGGGCAGCTCGTTGACAGCGAAGATGCCGCGGTTCGCCCGCGGTAGAAGACCGTAGAGCACCGCCTCGGAGTCGGCCAGACTGATGCCTTGGCGGGCGGCCTTGATGGGGTCGAGGTCGCCGATTAAGTCGGCCACGGTGGTATCTGGGGTTGCCAGCTTCTCTACGTAGCGCCGGTCCGCCGGTACCCACACGACGGGAGCGTCGTCATCGGCTTCCAGCACCAGCTGCCGTCCCTCGGGTGAGAGTGGGTGAAGTGGATTATCCCTGAGCGCGGTAGGCAGGGCCGGTAGTTCGGGATCGAGCAGCCCGGTCAAGGCCCTTAGAATCCGGCTCTTGGCCTGTCCGCGCAGGCCCAGCAGTACGAAGTTGTGCCGGGCCAGGACGGCGTTGTACAACTGGGGAAGTACTGTCTGCTGGTACCCGTGAACATCGGGGAAAATAGCTTCCTTATGCGAGAGCTTGGCCAACAGATTCTCGCGGGCTTCGTCTTTCACGCTACGGGCCAGCTTCTCGGTGGGATAGCTACGTCGCAGTTCACCAAGGGTACACGCCTTCATTTACGGCTATTGTACCCGCCGCCGTTTGAGACCTGTTGTGGGATGGATGGGGTTGTTAAATGGTCTTTTATAAGCAGGCAACGCAGAGGATCTTGCAGATCAAGCGACTGATGATCTCTAAGACACTCAAGATTCCAAGGTTCAGGTGGCGGTTCGCATGATGTGTTCCAGAGGCTTTCAGCGGAGAGCCGCTTGCGGATGTATATGGATAATTACAGACTGCTGCTGCCGGTACGATAAGGATCTGCTCGATTGTTCTCTAGTGAATCTGGCTCTACTTATGCCCGGTACCAAGGATGTATCGTTTTATATGCTGGGCATAAGTAGAGCCACCACCAGCCGACCGGGGCCGTGTATACCCTGCACCATAATCTGGCCGATATCAGCCGAACGGCTGGGGCCGGAGTGCAGCCCCAGCGCTGCGGGTAGATGACCGGCGCGTAGGAGGATCTCGAGCGTTTCCCCGAGGGTGCCGTACACCGTCTCGGCCCACAACCAGACCAGATGCGTGGGCGGTAGAAGTTGATTTCTCCGTCCTTCGGCGCTACTCAGAATTACCGTACCGGTTTCGGCCGCCGCGGCTAGGGCCAGCGAGACCCCCAGCGCTGCGGCCGCCGCGGGAGCCTGGGCCAGCTTGGGGGCCAGCTCCGCGGGCAGGTCAGCGGCGGAGCTGGCCGATTCAAAGGGGTCCAGAAAGCTAATGAACCAGTCGCCGGCGGCTTCCCGAGTATTGAGCGTAACCAGCTCGATGCCGTTTTGCCTGGCCCTATGGGCGAACAGCTCGAGCGCTGTACTTCCGGTTCTGCCCTCGGGGGGCAGTGGTCCGGGGTGTCCAGCCCGTGGCATTCCGCTGGTGGCCCGCCGTAGGCGGTGCAGGATGGCCTCCTTCACGTGATACCCTCCTCCCACAGTTCCCGAAAACTCTTCTTACTAAGGGTGAGGCCGCTGCGCCCACCCACCCAGGCCTTGACCACCGGGAGCATGGTATTGTTCAAGACTCCCGGGAAGATCCGCAGGGCCTTGGCGGCGCTTCGGTAGGCACTGGGCCGAATCATGGTTTCGGCATAGGCCCGCACCATGCCTCGTTCGAGGGGGGATGTGAGGCCCATATCCACCGCGCGATTACGCCAGGCGAGTAACAGCTTAGGGATGGGGATTTTCACCGGGCAGACTTCATAACAAGCTCCGCACAAACTGGAGGCATAGGGGAGAGGATGGCTATCCTCCAAGCCCAGAAGACCCGGATTGAGCACCGAGCCGATTGGCCCTGAGTACACCCAGCCGTAAGGA
>CAYODT010000024.1:0-1338 GCA_964402875.1 uncultured bacterium
AGGTTGACCTCTTCTCCGTAGCCCTCGCGAAACAGTCCGGCGAGTTGTTTGGTCATGGCCCCGGCGGTGGGGGTACGGCCTGCTTCCAGCTCACCGTAGGCCCATAGCTCAAAGCGGGCCAAGGTGGGCATCACGAAGAGATAGCGGTGGAAGTTGGCCAGAGCTTCTTCCAGGATGGCTCGGTGGTAGTCGCGACTAGGATTTCCGGCCAGCAGACTTGCCCGCAGCATCGCCTGGTTGAAGTTAGAAGCCGTTTCGGCTACGGACATCGAATAGTCGGCGTAGACCGAGCGTTGGTGCTTCCAGGTGAGCAGGGAGTGCATGGAATGGCCCAACTCGTGGGCCAAGGTGCTCTGCGAAGATATTCCGTCCTCATAGCTCATCAGGATGAAAGGATGGGTACCGGGAATGCCCGATGAGAATGCCCCGGCACGCTTGCCCCGGTTGACTGCCCGATCCACCCAGCGCTCCTTGCCAAGGCCCCTGGCCAGAGGCCCGGCATACTCAGGACCGAGGGGGGAGAGAGCGTTTTGGATGTTCGTCGCGGCTTCCCCGAAGTTCACCCGCGGTGATGTCCCCAGTGGGGCCGGGTCATCGTAGGTGGGTACGTCGTATACGTGGAGGCTGCCGCCTAGTGCCCGCTTGCGCAGCCTCCAGTAGCGATGCCAGAGCGGCAGGTGGGCTTGGAAGACTTCAAGCAGGCGGTCCATAACCTCCCGCGGCAGCGCGCGGGGATGCAGTATAGACTCCAGCACGCTGGGGTAACCATGAACATGGGCCCGGAAAAGGGCCGCTTTCATATTGCTCAGTAACGTTGCCGCCAAAGTATTTTGGTGAATCAGAAAGCCGTCGGCGTAGCTCTCATAGGCCGCGCGGCGACGTTCACGCTCGGTATCTGAGACCAGCGTGCCAATGTTGGAGTGGCCGATCAGGGTACCGTCTGCCAGTGGGCGGAAGGAGATGTCGGCATCGGTCAGAGCTTCTGAGATATTCTCAAACGCCGCCAACGTGTCTTCGGCCTGCGCCAGTACCCCCTCTACCTCGGCGGAGCGCACGTGGTCCCGGCGGTGGATGAGCTGGTCCAGGTAATGACGGTAGTCAGCCAGCGCGGGGTCGTTCGCCAGGCTTCCGAGGTCTAACCCCAGTAACTCTGGCTCGATAAAGGCTGCCTCTGCTGTAACCTGGGCCAGTAGAGCTTGTCCGCGACTTTGCATGGCGCCGTAGGCTTGATTACTGCCGTTCGTGGCGCGCAATAAGCTTGGATACAGCATGATTCGCCCCGCAAGAAGATCGAGCTCATCACGTAGGGCCAGTGTGTCCGCCAGTGCTTGGGGGTCA
>CAYODT010000024.1:1438-15266 GCA_964402875.1 uncultured bacterium
GACATCGAAACCCTAACCGCCGCTCCTGCGGATGCAGAAGGGTGGCACAGATCAGTAGGATCTGCGCCTTGATCCGGCGGGCTGCGGTGAACCGCGAGCGCGCGGGGCATGTGTCAAAATGATTCCTATGCTTGCACTGGCGCTTCTGGGCGCGGTCTTTGGCGCTGTGATCGGCTCATTTCTCAACGTGGTGATCTACCGCCTGCCTATGGGTCAGTCCGTGGTGTTCCCACCGTCCCATTGCCCCCACTGTGACCACCAACTGCGGCCGACGGAACTGATACCTATCGTTTCGTGGGTGATCCAGGGGGGGCGCTGCCGCCATTGCAAGGCGCCCATCTCGGCCCGTTACCCCCTGGTCGAGGCCCTGACCGCATTGCTCTTCGCGGGCTCGACTGTTTTGGTGCCTCAGCCTGCCCACCTTATCCTGGTGTGGATCTTCATCGCCTTTCTGGTCGCCCTGTCATTCATCGACATCGACCACTACCTACTGCCCGACAGCCTGACCTACGGGGGGCTGCTGGTAGGGCTGGTCGCCGCGCTTTTTGTGGGGTTTCCGACGGGGTTTCGTCAGGCGGCTGTGGCCGGTGCCGAGGCGGCGGGAATGCTTGCCCTGATCGGCGGCTACGGTTCCTTAGTCGCTCGGCGCGGTGCCAGTGGACCGCAGGAGCATCCCGTAGGCTACTCCCAGGTATATCTGGCCGCCGCAGCCGGAGCCTTCCTGGGTGCCTGGGTAGGTGTGGGCGTGGGGCTAGCCGGCGTGCTGGCGAACCTGTTGGCGCGGCGCAGTCTGCAATTACCCGATGCGTTGCCCCTAGGGATCGCCCTAATAGCGCTGCTGGTGTCTACCGGTGCGGCAGACCCCTTAGCGCGGCTTGTGGCTAGTTTTGAGGGGATGGCTGTTTCCGCTGGGGTCATGGCGCTTTTAGGCGGTTTGTACTGGGCTCTTCGGTTCGTACCCGGTGATGTTGATGAAGAAGACGACGGCGTGGTCCTGGGCTTCGGCGACGTTAAGCTGGCGGGAATGATAGGGGTTTGGGTAGGCGGCTTCTTGAATTTCATTGTGGCCTTACTGCTGGCCGTGGTGTTGGGCAGTATTCTGGGACTTGTCCTGGGTAAACGGAAGCTCCCCTTTGGGCCGTACCTTGCGATTGGAGGCCTGTTGGCACTCTTCTTTGGCTCTGGACTGTTGCATGCGTACTTAGGCTGGCTGTCGTTAAAATAGGCTTGTGGAACGCCTGTTGGAGGTCATGCGGCACCTGCGGGCCGAGGGTGGTTGCCCTTGGGATCGTGCGCAGACACACGATTCACTTAGGCCCTATCTGCTCGAGGAGGCCTCCGAGGCTGTGGATGCCATCGGCGGCGGAAAGATCTCCGAGATAGTGGAGGAGCTGGGAGATGTGCTATTGCAAATTGCTTTTCACGGTGTGATCGGCGAGGAAGAGGGGCGGTTCGGCTACGCCGAGATTGAGCAGGCCATTGTGGATAAGTTGTACAGGCGGCACCCGCATGTCTTCGGCGACCGCTCAGCGCATACTGCAGAGGAGGTGCGGACCAATTGGGAGGCCGACAAGGCCAGGGAGCGAGGCGAGAAAGCGCCTTGTGAGAGGGTTCCGCACAGCATGCCCGCGCTCATGCGGGCCTACGAATGGGGCCGGCTGAGCGGGGCACCCATGGGCTCCTTAGAGCGAGTGACAGAGGCGCTTGAGCACCAGGACCTGGGTGTATTGTTGATGGAAGTGGTGAATCTATGCCGCAAAGAGGGGAAGAACCCGGAGCTCCTCCTGAGGGGGGTTTTGGACGGAGCCTGCTCGAGCTCCTCGTAGCCGCCCCACCAATATCTCTGGAGGAGCCTTTCGGCTATCGAGAGGCCGCTGTTTTGGTTCCGGTGCTGGCTACTAGGCAACTACTCTTTACCCTGCGCAGCCGAGGCCTGCCTCACCACCAGGGCCAGATCTCCTTTCCCGGCGGCGCCAGGGAGACTGGGGAGACCTTGGAAGAGACCGCCCTGCGTGAGACCCGTGAAGAAATCGGGTTACCGCACGAACGTGTCGAGTTGATTGGGCCGCTCAATCAGGTCTTCTCGCCTGCGGGGTTCGTTATTCAACCCTTTGTCGCCTGGGTCGAGACTCCCGGGTGTCTTTTCGCCAACCTTGAAGAGGTTGAGCGGCTGCTTTACGTTTCCTTAGACGACCTCTTACACACTGAAGCCTGGATCGAGGAACGTCCCTACGCCTTGGGGGTACGCAGGGTCTGGCACTATCCTTATCGGGGTCTGGACATCTGGGGGGTGACGGGCAACATCGTGCACGATCTCCTGCTTCGTTACCGCAGGTCGGTCTCCTCGGATTTTCATGGAGGCGGCTGGTAGACTGGGATGATGTTGATTGTTTCGCCCGTGTTGAACGTTCCGCACGGCTTTACTACCCGGGCGGGCGGTGTTTCCGGGGGGCTGTTCGCCGGCCTCAATCTCTCGCATGGTATCGGGGACCGGTTTGGGTCGGTCATGGAGAACCAACACCGGGTACTCGGACGTTTCAACCATTCCCCGGTGGCGGCGCTCAATCAAATACACAGTAACCGCGTGCATGTTGTTTCCAGCAGCGGCACCTGGGAAGGTGACGGCCTCTTGACTCAAGAACCTGGCCTGTTGCTGCGTGTGGTGGTGGCCGACTGCTACCCGGTACTACTCGAAGACCCGCGACATAACCTAGTCGGTGCACTGCATGCCGGCTGGCGGGGTACGCTTGCGGGCATCCTTCCCGGGGCCTTGGCACGGATGGCTCAGGTCTTTGGCAGCCGCCTGCCTGAGGTGCGCATCGCTATCGGCCCCGGTATAGCCGGCAGCTGCTACCAGGTGGGGCCCGAGGTGGCCAAGGCCTTTGTAGAGCGAGGATACGCGGTTGCGGTGAACCCGGACCCCACGGACCATGGCCGATTCTTGTTGGATCTCCTGCGGGTACTATATGTTCAGGCTAGGGCTGCCGGTGTTCCGAAAAAGCAAGTTTGGCGATTGGGGGCCTGTACACACTGCGAATCACGCTTTTTTTCGTACCGCCGAGATCATGTCACCGGGCGCATGTGGGCTCTCGTGCAGGCAGCACCGCCCCTGATCCAGACTTAGTCAGGCCGCGTGCTAAATTGGAGGGTGTGGTGATCAAGCCTAAGGAGCGGCTGGCTTCTGTGCTCGAGCTCACGCCGGAATGGCTGCGCTCGCGTGAGCTGTCGGGGGTTATTGCTGATTTGGATAATACCCTACTGCCCTATGGTGAAGAAGGTGCGCCGCCTACGCAGGTCCTACAGTGGCTTGAATCGCTGAGGGGCGAGGGCATCCCGGTATACTTGGTGACCAACGCCGGGCCGTTGCGCACCAATCGCTGGGCTGCCAAGCTGGATATTCCGGCCGTTGGCATGGCCGCCAAGCCTCTTCCGTTCGCCTACCATAGGGCTATTCGTGGCATGGGGCTGATGCCGGGACGGGTAGCGGTGGTCGGAGATCAACTTTTTACTGATATTCTGGGCGGCAACTGGGTGGGTGCATACACCGTATTGGTATCGCCTATCTCGGATAGTGAACTGCTGTACACGCGGATCGTACGGAGGTTGGAACGGACTTTTCTGAGGGAGCCGTGAGTGTCCTGACCATTGGCGACAAACGGCTTGGTGCAGCTCTGATCGAGCTAGGGTTCTTGAGTGACGAGGATCTTCAGAAGGTGCTCGAGCATTATCGCGAAATTGGCGGTAGCCTAGCCGATGTGGCGATCAATATGGGACTGATCTCCGAGCAGCGTATTGCACAGGCTATTGAGGGGGTCCTTGGTATCCCGCTGGTCAATCTTCACGAGGTGGAGATATCCCCTCAGGCCAAAGGTTTCCTGACTGCGGAAAAAGCCCAGGAGTTGGAGGCCATTCCCTTTGCGCTTGAAGGTGATGCCTTACGCGTGGCTTTCGTCAACCCTCTGGATAGCCTGCGAATTGAGGAGGTCGAGGATCTGACCGGGCATAATATTGAGCCCTATCAGGTCCTGCGCCCCGCCTTCCAGTACTCCTTGGCTAAGAACTACCCTGAGCTGCGTTTGGAGGTACCTCCGCTGCCAAAGGGTAATGGCCCGCACGAGATGCGCCTGGGTGACTATCTGGTTGAAGAGGGATTGATCAAGCGTGAGCAATTAGAGCATGTCCTGGTAGAGCAGGAAAGAACCGGTGAATTGATGGGCAAGCTCCTGATCGGAAGCGGCTTGCTTAATGAAGTGCAGTTGTATCGGGCACTGGCCAGACAGGCTGGTATCGAGTTCATCAACGATACTCTCCACTTGGAGGCCGAGCCTGAGGTAGCCAGTCTGTTCCTCCGCGCCGACGTCCTCAGATACCAGGCCATCCCTCTTAGGGAGAAGGGGGATAAGGTCCTGGTAGTCACCGCTGATACTCGGCACGCGGCGAAGATCCAGGATCTTCTCGAAAGGCCCACCGAGTTCTTGCTGACTACTCCACTAGCATGGGAAGAGTTGTTCGAACGTACTTACCCTGAACACGCCAGATTAGGCGAAGCCCTGATGCACGAGGGGAAAATAGACCGCGACAGCCTGCAACAAGCCCTCAAGGTTCAGTACAGGATGGGGAAGACCCGGCCTCTGAGTGAGGTACTGGTTGAGCTGGGCTACGTGAAGCCTGAAGACATCGAGGTTGCGTTGGCCAAGCAACGGGCGGGAGGCGGTCGACTGGAGGATACTCTCATCCAGTCCGGGAAGATCCAGCCGGAGATGCTGGCTAAGAGCCTGGCGATTCAGCTCGGTTATCCTTTCATCGATCCCGTAGAAAGCCTTCCTAATTCTTCGGTGACGTCTTTAGTACCCGAAGTGACTGTTCGTCGCTACACTGTATTACCCCACCACTTGGAAGGGGGGCAGTTAGTGGTCCTGATGAAGGACCCGCGCAACATCTTCGCTATCGACGACCTGCGTCTCATCACCAAGTTGGGAATACTACCCGCGGTAGCTACAGAGGAAGCCATTGCTAAGCTGATCGAGCGGTTCTACGCCAAGACTGGTGGGGATCTGGATGCACTGACGCGCGAGCTCGAAAAGAATAAGCGCGAACGGCGAGAGGAAACCCGGGTGTCCACAGCATTGGATGACAGTGCGGTGGTTCGCTTGGTGAACACTATCATCCGCGAGGCCTATCTGGGCGAGGCTTCCGACATCCATATCGAACCGCGCGAGGGGGGTGTCTTTATCCGCACTCGTGTGGATGGTGGACTGCGTGAGTATATGCGGTTGCCCAAGACGGTCGGGCCTGCGCTGACTTCTCGGATCAAGATCATGGGCAACCTGGATATTGCGGAACGCCGACTTCCGCAAGACGGCCGGGTGCGCTACCGCGAACGCAGCATAGATCTCGACCTGCGTCTATCCACGCTGCCGACGGTCTACGGGGAGAAGGTAGTGATGCGCTTATTGCGCAAGGCCAACCAGATCTTCGAGATTGAGCAACTGGGTTTCGCGCCGGAAATATTTATCCGCTTCCAGGAAGTGATCGATAAGCCTTACGGCATCTTCTTGATTACCGGTCCAACCGGCTCTGGCAAGTCCTTCACCACCTTCTCAATCTTGAAAAGAATCGCGACCCCCGACAAAAACACCATCACGGTCGAAGACCCAATAGAATACGAGATCCCGGGCATCAATCAGACTCAGGTCAATCCTGCGGCGGGGCTGACCTTTGCCCGCGCGCTGAGATCCTTCCTGCGCCAGGATCCAGACATCATCATGGTTGGTGAGATCCGCGATTCGGAGACTGCTAAGATTGCTGTGGAAGCAGCTCTAACCGGCCACCTGGTGATTGCTACATTGCACACTAACGATGCAGCGGGTGCAATTACTCGCCTCGACGAAATGGGTGTCGAGTTGTTTAACATGTCGGCTTCCTTAGTGGGGGTGTTGGCGCAACGCTTAGTTCGTAAGGTATGCAATTACTGCAAGGTGAAGATAGACCCGGATCCGACTGTTTTGCGTCGCCTGGGGCTTTCCGAAGGGGATATGGCTGGCCAGGTATTCTATCGGGGTGTGGGCTGTGAGCGCTGCAGCCGCACAGGGTACCGCGGCCGATATGCCATTCATGAGTTAATGTCCGTGAGTAATGCTATCGGCAACGCCATTGTGGCCGGAAAATCCGCTGGCGAGATCAAGGAGATCGCGCGCAAGAGCGGGATGAGAACCTTGCGTGAGGACGGTATCTTCAAGGCTCTGCAGGGAATAACCACACTTGAGGAGGTAATGGCGCGTACCATTGAATAGGAGGGTTAGCGATGCAAAAGACGCTGGATATTGTCGATCTTCTTCAACTGGCGGTTCAGCGAGGAGCGTCTGACTTGGTGATTACGGTGGGCCTGCCGCCTATGATCAAGGTGGATGGTACGTTTTCTACCACCGAGTATGAGATCTTGTCCCCACAGATGACCCGCCGCTTGATGTATTCCATGATGGACGAAAGGCAACAGCGCATCTTCGAGGAGAATAAGGAACTCGATTTCTCCTTCTCTATTCCGGGGCAAGGGCGCTTTCGCGTCAACGTCTTCTACCAGCGCGGTTCGGTGGGCGGCGTCCTTCGTGTGGTGCCTATGGTCATCAAGTCCTTTGAGGAGCTTGGGCTTCCCAAGATCGTTTCTGATATCGCTATGAGCCCTAGGGGGCTGGTTCTGGTTACCGGGCCTACCGGTTCCGGGAAGTCTACCACCTTGGCGGCTATGGTCGACTTCATCAACGAGAATCGCCATTGCCACATCGTAACTATAGAGGACCCCATTGAGTTCTTCCATAAGCACAAATCCTCGATCGTCAACCAGCGCGAGGTGGGCATGGATACGTATGACTTCAGCCGAGCGTTGCGCAGCGTGTTGCGCCAGGCGCCGGATGTAATTATGGTGGGCGAGCTACGCGATTTCGAGACTATCCGCTCAGCAATCACCGCTGCGGAAACCGGACACTTAGTCATGGGTACCCTGCACACTAACTCTGCCGCTGAGACCATAGACCGCATTGTTGACGTGTTTCCTGAGGAACAGCAGGAGCAGGTACGCGTACAATTGTCGAGCAACCTAGTAGCTGTGCTGACACAGCAGCTGCTGGTCAGGGCCTACGGGAACGGTCGTGTGTTGGCCTACGAGCTGATGATTGCTAACTCGGCCGTACGGGCTTTGGTTCGTGAAGGAAAGAGCCATCAGCTTACCTCTGTAATGCAGACCAGCGGTCAGATGGGCATGATTACTATGGATGCCTATTTAGCCGAGTTGCTCAAGAAGAAGCTGATCAGTTACGAGGTGGGTATGGCTAGGGCGACCGATGCCAAGGAGTTCGTGCGCTTGTCTGGTGTTGCTCCGAGTGGAACTACAGCCAGTGTACCTGCCCGGCGGCGGTAGAGATCCAGCTATAGCGCACAAAGCGTCTGGCTCCATTTGCCCTAGGGGGCTTTCCATATTAAACTATCCCTCGTATGCCAGGTATTGCGATTATCGGGGCACAGTGGGGAGACGAAGGTAAGGGTAAGGTTACCGATGCCCTAGCCGCCGAAACTGATTATGTTGTTCGCTATCAAGGTGGAGCCAACGCTGGCCACACCGTGGTGGTGGGTAGCCAAACCTTCAAGCTGCACCTGTTACCAACTGGTGTAATTCACCCGCATGTTACAAGTATTTTAGGTGACGGAATGGTGGTGGACGCGGAGGCCTTCGAGCAGGAGATGCAGAAGATCCTGGCCCGGGGACTGAATCCGCGTGTTCACGTATCCCAGAATGCGCATTTGGTACTTCCACACCATATACATGTAGAATCGAAGCGGAATTTTGTGGGCACTACCGGCCGGGGGATTGGCCCGGCATACGCGGATCGAGCCCGACGTATAGGGATACGCGTGGGTGACTTGCTGGATGAAACGCTTCTTCGGGAACGCGTGGAAATGTTGCTGGAAGCCAAGCCTAATAGTACCCGCGAAGTGGGCTGGACTTCCGTCCAGGCTGCCTTACCAGTGCTCCGGGGCATGCGAGAGGTGCTGGAGGCCTATGTGGCCGATACCGGGTCGATGCTGCGTGGAGCCGTTCGGCAGGGCGAGAAAGTACTGTTTGAAGGGGCGCAAGGAACCATGCTGGACCTCAACTACGGTAGCTATCCCTTTGTTACTAGCTCACATCCTACTGCAGGGGGTGTGCCGGTGGGAGCAGGGGTGAGTCAAAAGGCTATTACCAAGGTGTATGGCGTGGCGAAGGCCTATGCTACTCGCGTGGGGAACGGTCCTTTTCCTACGGAGTTGACTAATGGAATGGGCCAACTGTTGCGCGAACGAGGTGGTGAGTTTGGGGTGACCACAGGCCGCCCACGCCGCACCGGCTGGCTGGATGCCGCTCTTCTGTGCTACGCTGCCGAAATCAACGGTCTTGATGGCCTGGTTCTTACCAAACTTGACGTGCTGAGCGGGTTGTCCGAGGTAAAGATTGGTATCGGTAAGGATAGTGAGGGACAGCTTAAGTACCATAGCTTATCTGGATGGGGATCACTCGAGGGTATCCATGGGCGTGATGATTTGCCGGATACCCTGCTGGAGTTCATAGAGTTTGTGGAGACCTTTGTGGGCGTACCGGTAGTGATGTTTTCGACCTCGCCGTTGCGTGAGGATACCTTCGGCATGGTTGCCTGGGATTAAACTAGGCCACCGTATAATAATGGAAGGAGCCTCATATGAGGCTCCTTATAAATACTTCGCGTTGTATTTAGCCCCGGGCTTCTTCTCCCAGCTCTAAACTCTCTAGCAGGTCGCCGTAAAGATCGCCCAGCTTGACGTTAGTACTGGAAGGACTGGCTACGCTAGCATCATACTGGTTGTACACAGCCGTAGCACCAATCTCGTGCTGCCCGAAATCCCCACGTTCCGTACCGCCACGCGAACCGCGCGAGTTGCGATGTTGCTGTTTCTTACTCCGAGTCCGGTGATGGTCTCCACCCCGCTCGGAACGCGGGGGCTCTCCTGTAGCTACCTCTTCTTCCGAGGGCATAGGCGGAGGCAGCAAGCGCTTGCGGGATAGGGAGATGCGCTGCTCGACCGGATCAATTTGCAGCACTACCACCTCGGCATCGTCACCTTTCTTATATACGCTGGTGGGACTATCGATACGCGTGTAGTCAAGCTCCGAGATGTGCACTAAGCCTTCAATACCCGGTTCCAGTTGTACGAATACGCCAAAGTCGGTTACGCCGGTAACTTTACCGTTAACCACCGTGCCGGGTGGGAAACGGTCGGGAAGCTCCTTCCAGGGATCGGGCTGCGTCTGACGTAGACCCAGGGAAAGACGCCGTTCCTGTGGGTCGATACGTAATACTACTGCTTCGACTTCGTCCCCTTCTTTGACGATCTCCGAGGGGTGCTTGGGCCGTTTGGTCCAACTCATCTCGGATATATGAATGAGGCCCTCTAGACCAGGTTCTACCTCGACGAAGGCGCCGAACGGCGTAAGTCCCACCACCTTGCCTCGCACATGACCGCCAACCGGATGAGCCTCGCTGACCGTTACCCAGGGATCACTTGTCAGGGCCTTGGCCGAGAGATTTACGCGCTCCCGCTCGGTATCCACGGAAAGTACCCGGGCCCGTAGCGTTGCGCCAACCTTCAGTACTTCACGTGGGTGATTGAACCTACCCCAGGAGATTTCACTACGGTGCACCAGGCCATCAATTCCGCCCAGACTGATGAAGCCCCCGAAGTCGGTAACCTCTACTACCTCACCCTCGATTTCTTGTCCGACTTCCAGCGCTTCGAGAGTCTTTGCGCGTGCGTGCTTCTGCTCTTCCTCAAGGACTGCCCTACGGGATAGGATGATCCGTCCCTTCTTACGGGCTAACTCAATGATCTTTACCGACAGAGTCTGCTTGGCGTAGGTGTCCAGGTTACCCACTCGTTTGAGATCTACTTGCGAAGCGGGAAGAAAGGCACGGACACCCTCAAGATACGCTACCAATCCACCGCGCACCTTTTCCTTGACCTGGACATCTACAACAGCACCTTGCTCGTATAGGCTGATGATGCCACGCCAAGCGTGATCAGCGTCGGCACGCTTCTTAGACAAGACGATTACGTTGTTGGGAAGATCCACGCGGACTACGTATACTTCCACCTGATCGCGCGGTTTTAAGAGCGCCTTGAGCTCCTCTTCGCTGAGGGACTCTTCGGTGATCTGATTGAAGGGAATGATGCCTTCGACCTTGGCACCGACATCTACCGCCACGCCCTCATTGCCTACGAGGACGACCGTACCCTTGAGCACTTGGCCGCGTTGAATGTTCTGCTCCATATGTGCTTCGGCCTGCTGTAAGGCCTGTTCCATGGTTACGGGTTCTTGTGGGGTTTGGGTTCCGGCTTCCGTGGCCGGGGTCTGGGTTACCTTGTCGTCCATCCGCCTGTATCCTCCTTGGGGTCGCAGAAGTGCGACCGCCGCCAGCCCAAGCGCACCAGGAAAGCGGCTCCCGAAATACGGTTCTGATCAAAGAACGTTGTCTCGGGCATAGCAGCTAGCCCAAACGGGCATGCCTATTAGTTATAGCATAGGGTGGGTGGACTGTGAAGCCCGGAGGAGTGTATAGGCTGTGGCTTGGTATGGGGTGCCTATGGATATATAACCCAATATCAGCGTTGTGGACGCGGCGATTTGGTGCTGCTGCAGGTTCTCGTAATGTGGAGCGAGGTGTATTGCGGCTCTCGATTTTAACCTGTAACTCCCTAGACGTGGTATTATCCGCACCATGAGGAGGTGGTGATCGGTGAGTATTCTGGATCGACTTTCCCGGCTGATTCGTGCCAACATCAATGACTTGATCTCTCGTGCTGAGGATCCCGAGAAGATCATCGGTCAGGCACTCGAGGATATGAAGAACGCTTGGCGCCAGGCCCGTGGTGAGGTGGCCGGAGCGATTGCCGAGCTGAAGAAGCTCGAGCGTGAGAGAGATAGCTACGCTGAGCAGGCTTCGGCTTGGAAAGATAAGGCTCAGGAAGCCCTGAGGATGAATCGGGAGGATCTGGCCAGGGAAGCCCTCAGGCGTAAAGGGCAGGCTGATGATCTCGCCCGAGGGTTTGGAGAGCAGATTGAAAGCCAAGGTCGGATGGTTGAACGCCTGAAGACCCAGCTTCGCGCCTTGGAAGCCAAGATTCAGGAGGCGGAGAGTAAGAAACAGCTCCTTGTGGCGCGCCAGCGTGGTGTCGAGGCGGCCGAGGCGGTTCGCCGGATGGAGGCTACCAGTTTGGACGCCAGCCCGGCGGTCGGTGCCTTTCAGGATATGGAGGCACGTATCCAGGCCATGGAGGATAAGCACAAGGCGTTGGCTGAGATAGACCAGAACGAGGTCGATAAGGAACTCGAGGCTCTTGAGAAAAGCAAGAACGTGGACGAGGAGCTGAATAACCTGAAGCACGAAATAGGCTTGTAGTAGGTGACGATGGCGGGTGGGCATACGCAGGTCGATGGCTGGGTTACCGGGATAGTGATTGATTACGGTCATGGACGTCGTGCACCTTCCTTCGGTATGATTGCTTTGCTTCTGTTGACCCTTGCAGGTTGCGCCCCTTCTGTGAGCCGTGCCGCTATGGCTCGTGTCAGCGGTCCGGTTGCCTTTTATCCGCATCAGACCGGCTTGAGCTGGCGCTACCTGCCCACCGGTAGCCTACTGAGCACCCCAAGGTATACCTTGATTATTGATGGCCCGACCTACTGGCAGGGTCGATCAGTGTTGCGCTTCAGTTTCTCGGGTAGGGGTCAGGAGCGTGATTACTATCGGGAAATCGGACCTGGAGGGGTTTGGTTATCAGGCTTTGTTGAGCCGGTGTCTAATTCACGGGTCACCTTCAGCCCACCTCTGGAGGAGTATCCCCCTGCGGCCAGCCTGGCTCCGGGTTTCAGTTGGTCCGGGAAGACTAAGGAGACTACTACCTATGTTTCGCCTGACGGTAATGAGCAAGTGCAGGTCCTAGAGCTCGACTATACTTATACGGTTCGTAGGACCCGGACGGTACGGGTGCCTGCTGGTACGTTTATGGCCTACATAATTCAGTTCCAGGTTACCGACTTAAAAGGACAAAAGAAACAGTCTGAGATATGGTTCGTTCCGCATATGGGTGAGGTCAGGACCCAGAGCAGCCTAGTTCTAGTGGAACATAACTTTAGTCAGTAGCCCGATGGGGGTTTTTGGATGGTTCTGAGTAGGGTTAACCAACCCCGGGATCTTAAGTATTTGAGCGAAGAAGAATTAGTACTTCTGGCTGAAGAGGTGCGGAGCGAGATCATCCGCGCGACCTCTACGAATGGAGGTCACCTAGCCTCCTCGCTGGGTGCGGTCGAGCTGATCATAGCGCTACATCGTGTACTCGATTCCCCCACGGATCATATTCTGTTTGATGTTGGCCACCAGGCCTATGCCCACAAGATCCTAACCGGTCGCAAAGATCTTATGCACACGGTTCGTATGGAGGGCGGCCTTTCGGGTTTTACCAAGATTAGTGAGTCGGCGTACGATGCCACGACCGTGGGCCACGCCTCGACCTCACTGGCGAGTGCACTTGGAATGGCGCTTGCGCGTGACCTCTTCCAACAGAGCTTCAAGATTGTAGTAGTTATTGGCGACGGTGCGCTCACGGGTGGCATGGCCCTGGCGGCCTTGAACAAGATCGGTGAGTTACAGAAAGACATGCTTATTATACTCAATGATAATGAAATGTCGATCTCTGAAAATGTTGGCGCACTCAATCGCTATTCCCACAGCCTCCAGATGCAAAAGTGGTTCCAGGATGCTGAGCGGCTGGGCCGGGGAATTCTGGAGCGAGTTTCGCCGCGACTGTACGAGATTGCTGATCGAGCTAAGGAAGCGACTAAGCTGGTTCTGCATCAGGAGAATCCTTTCTATGCCTGGAATTTGCGATACGTCGGACCTGTAGATGGGCATAATCTGAAGAGTCTAATCTATACCTTCGAACACCTGCTCAAGCTGGAGGGGCCTACCATACTGCATGTCATGACCAAGAAGGGTAAGGGCTATAAGGTTGCTGAGGGTGACCCCATCTACTGGCATGGACCCAGTGGTTTTGATCTGCAGCACCCAGAGAAGGCTCACAAAAGTCACACCTGGTCGGCGGCGTTCGGCCAGGTAGTGACTGAATTAGCTGAGCTCGAGCCCCGCTTGTTTGTGATTACGCCGGCGATGAGAGAGGGTAGTGGCCTGGTCACCTTCTCAGAGACATACCCGGACCGTTTCCTGGACACTGGTATTACCGAGGATGTGGCCGTAACCGCCGCCGCCGGCCTAGCTCTTAAAGGGGCAAAACCTATAGTGGCTATATATTCCACCTTCCTGCAGCGTGCGCTGGATCAGGTAATCCACGACGTGGCCATCGAAAACTTGAATGTAGTCTTCGCCGTCGATCGTGCCGGTCTAGTAGGCGCTGATGGGGCCACGCACCAGGGGGTATTCGATATCAGCTACCTGCGTTCGATACCCAATATGCAGATCGCCGCCCCTAAGGACGCGTTGGAGCTGCGTGCCATGATGCGCGCAGCACTGGAGGTCGGCGGCCCGGTAGCTATCCGCTACCCACGTGGCAAAACCCAGCCGGTTCCCAAGGGCCAGTGGCTGGAGATCGACTGGGGACGTTGGGAGGTAGTGAAGGAAGGGAAGGCCGTCTATTTGTTGGCGTTTGGCAAGACTCTAGCCTATGCGCAAGAGGCTGCTGGTAACGATCCAGAGATTGGCGTGGTTAATGCGCGCTTTATCAAGCCGCTGGATGAGCTTACCCTGGGTGAACT
>CAYODT010000024.1:15366-26343 GCA_964402875.1 uncultured bacterium
GTAGGGTTGCTGATGCTCGAGCGACAAAGCTATCTTCACTCTGATATGTAGAATCCATAGTGTTTCGGCACTTATAGTTATGGCCGGGTGCTTGCCCGGTGCAACGTGCCTGCGACTGATGCTCCTCTTGCGAGAACCGTTTATTACACGTTCACTCTCCTGGGCCTCTCTTAGGTGCGCCCTGACTACCGACAAAATATGTCCAAGACTTGGGGCCATGTAGCGTCTCCCTTCCCAGCCCCTAGGGCTACTCCGGCCAGGGAGATAATATCTCCAGGACCGGGACGGGTATTTGTGGCCACACTTCCTGAATGGATACCCAAGTGGAACCCTCGTTTCTTTGCCGGGCTGCGGCACCTATACGGCTCTGAGAAGTGCACCGCTCTTGCTTCAAGCCGGGGCCGGACTTTATCTCACCCTGGCTGGGCGTTGCCCGCTGTCGAGGCGGGAAACTCGCGCGGCGGCGAAAAGCACTGGCTTAGACTAAGGGAATGAACCAAACCCTGACCGGTGTTCCAGGATTAAAGGTGGGGCACTGGACCGATGCTGCGTCGCGCACGGGTTGTACCGTCGTGCTATGTCCAGAAGAGGGCTGCTTGGCTTCCGCGGCGTTCTTGGGGCCAGCGCCGGGGACACGTGAAGGGGTGCTCCTTTCTCCAGAGAAGAGCGTGCAGCGTGTCCATGGCCTGATTTTGGCCGGAGGCTCAGCTTTTGGTTTGGCAGCCGCTGATGGGGTGGTACGATACCTTCACGAGCGTAAAATCGGTCTGGTCACGCCTGCGATACGCGTACCGATTGTCCCCGCTGCGGTGATCTACGATTTGGCGACAGGGAATGTCGCTTGGCCTACCGCCGAGGCGGGTTACTTAGCTGCGATTGCGGCTTCCGCTGACGAAGTTCTGGAGGGAGCGGTAGGTGCGGGAACCGGGGCCACCGCCGGGAAGTATCTTAAGCCGGTGGATAGCGGGTTGGGTAGTGCCCTGATGCAGCACGGGGAGATCCTGGTAGGAGCCTTGGCGGTAGTCAATCCGGTGGGTGACATATACGGTCTGGATGGGAATCTGTTGCTAGGACATGGCCGTATAGAGGCTTTCTACCGGGCTAGTTTAAGTATGGGCCACACTACGCTAGTAGTGGTAGGTATGGAGGCTGCCATCGATAAAGCTGGCGCGTACGCACTGGCGGGGGCTGCACAGGCTGCCTTGGGGAGAGTGATTCGCCCTTCGCACACCGCCTGGGATGGAGACAGCGTGTTCGTGCTCAGTACCCAGGCCGGACCGGAGGTGTCGCCACTGCTACTTGGAGCACTGGTTCAGGAAGCGGTAGCCGGGGCGGTGGTCCGTGCGGCGGTCATAGCGGCAGGTTTGCATACAGGGCGCCGTGGGGAGTGATGCAAACCTCACGAAACCCTTCTTTGGGTGTAATCTGAATTTCTAAGCAGGTCTCGAATAGTTCGGGCTGGCCCCACTCCACCGCGATCAAGTAGGCTTCGTCCAGATAGTCGGCAAGTCCTAGGTTGAACAGGGTGTCCGACTGGTCCAGACGGTAGGCATCGACGTGCACTAGCAGGCCGCTAGGTGTGGGATACTCATGAATCAGGGTGTAGGTAGGGCTGGTAACCCGGCCGCTAAAACCCAAGGCGGCGGCAAGTGCCTGTACTAGAGTAGTCTTACCAGCGCCCAGAGGGCCGCGCAGCACTATAATCGCACCCCTGGGCAACACCTCGATCAGGCGCTTTGCAAAGTGGGAAGTATCTTCCAGTGAGGTCAGGGTATATTCCATATGGGTCAGGTTTGAGAGTATAGCCGCTTAATCTGAGCGATGAGGCGGTCTAACCGGGATTCCTCGGCTAGGATTATAATCTGCTTAGCGCCCACAGGTACAATGATCAGCACCCGCGTCCTCAGGCTCACTACCGCTGGCCGAGTAGCCGGCGCGCCGACCTCGATTTGCAGGGTCTCCAAGCCGGCGCGCAATATCCGTGCCAACTCCGGATCGAGCGGAACCGGGAAAACTATTTCGATGCGCCCCCTCAAGGGAGGATAAGGCCTTACGCGCCTCAACCATGAAGGGGCGCTGATCCATGAGAAGCTTAAGCTTCCAGGCTGCGGCCTCGGCACGCTGTTTACCAACCTCCCCGACAGCCTCAATTTCGGCATTGACATCATTCAAACCCTCAGGCAGATACCCATGCTCAAGGCTCTCCCTGGCTACCACTAACCTGGAGGCAGCACGAGGGACGTCGGTGCCAAACTGCTCGAGCTCACGTAGTCGCTTGCTTGTCCATACCATCCAGGCTCGTACCTCCGCCAGGACTTCTGCATGACTTCCTCAGGCGCCCTTTTGAAATCCCCGAGATCCTTGCCCACTGGTTCCCCAGAAGCTGGGTGGTCGGAAAGCCCGCTATGACGACTGGCTAGGTCGGGTTGCTCCAGCATCCCGTGGTACCGCTCACTCAGATTATCGAGCCGGCGTACACCGCCCTCGAGGTCGATTTCCTTGATACTATTCATCTGGTCTGGAGTGAGGCCATACAGATCGAATTCCAGATCGCGGATACCCTCTGTAGTCGGCAGGACCTCATTCACGGCCGGATTGTGAGTATAGGGACCGTCTTCTTCTATGACTATCGGGTGCACTACTGAGGGTTCTACCAGCTCACGTAGTTCCACCGCTAAGCTGCGAGCGCGTTCCACTTCGGCCGGCCCCAGGATTTCCTGCGCCTCTTGGACTTGGCGGATCAGCGACTCCAGCCGGTGTACCTTGGGGCCATCTACAGTCTTTACGCGCTCTAGTGTGACCTAGAAATCGTTTGGGTACTCCGGGCCTGGCCGGAGCAGGACTGGCTGCAGCCTCCTCTCCAGGGCCTCTATGTGCCCCCCGGCCTGCTGTATGGGGTAAACTTCTAGCCTCGTCCTCTTCGGCTAGCTCGCGGGTATTGTTCACCAGGCTCCACAGGCGTTGTACCTCAGGCCACTCGAAGTAGATATTAAACCGCTTGAGGGTACCTTGAACGCGATCTATGGCTGTAGCCCGTTCTGCCCGCCGATGTTGCAGGGGGCTCAGCTCAATGGCGGCTCCCGATGGTGGGGTATCGCCCAGAGCCCCGAGTACGGCGCGGATGCACGTCCTGGCCTCCGACGGCGACATCTTCATCTTGTAGCTTGTGGTACACTGACCGCTTTAAGATGGTACCGGTATCCAGGGAGCTGAGTGTTAAGCGGAGGTATTTCATGCCCTCGCGTAGTACGCGCCCGGTCTGAGGGCCGAGGTAGGGCTCAAAAGCGTAGGTCAAGCTACCGTAGACTGACAATCTTATGGCCTCCTAGGTGCTGTGCGGAAGGCGGTGCCGGTCAGGATGAGCAAGTCGGGCGCGCTAGAACTCTTCATCCTATCCGCGATCGTTTCGCTGGGGTGGTTGGGTTGGGAGTCCATAGTGGGGGACTGCTCACGGTGGTTGCGTATCAGGTTGAACTGCGTGGCGATCCCCTGCAGACCGACCGTGGCGAAATCCACTACCGGAAAGATAGTTATATCCCAACCAAGTTGGGTGGCTAAGCCTTGCAAGATGGAGAAATTGGTCAGCACACCGAGTTGTGGCAACTTGTTGTAGTCAGCCAGGATGTTCCCCAGGTAGGTCAGTGCCTCAATCGTGGTCGGTGGTAACAGGAAGAGGAAGGCAAGGCCGAGATAGCGCCAGTAGCGATTGCGGCCACTGAAGGTCAGGCGCAAGAGATACAGGGGGAACAGGGCCGGTATGCCGGCTAAGAGTGACAAGATTGCACGGGGTATGCCCAAAGTCAGTAGCTCGAGCCGTACCGTGAAGGTGTGCTGGCTGCCTAGTGAGGAGCCGAATACTGTCGGCATATTGTCCTGTAGTTGGGCTACCAGTACAGCCAGATCCGATGAGCGCAATCTGACTGCTCTTGGCATGCGGGTGAATAGCTCGGTGGTTATATTGTTCTGATCGGCGCTGGCTGTGGTTACCACCAGTACAACCTGGAAGCGGTAGGTTTCGTAGGCTCTGGTCAGGTGGTGTCTAGCCTGCTGATACCGGCTGTTGGTTACTGATAACTACTAAGCCCATAGTGTAATGAAGTGCGCCGGTCCACTGCTGAAAGTTGTAGACAGCATTTTGTACCAGCTAATTAGCAACGCTTTTAGCCTCGGCTTTAAAGCCGATGGTGCCGCTAGACTGGAGCGAGACTGGAATACGAACTCTATCAAGCGCGCCAAGCCCTGGCATTTGATGGATGGGGCGGGTCCGCGCTGAGGTGTGGGTTGTTTGGGAGCAGCAGCCGCAAGCGCGGGCTGGGTTGTAGTGATGGCAGGCGATGTAGGTTGTGGCGTTACAGGCGTAGCCACTATATTGCTGCCCGTTGGTCCTACACCTGCGGCGGGACCTTGAGGCTTCACTGTGACGGTAGGTTTTGTGGCGTCGCCTGGGTATTGGGTATAGAGTCATGGGTGGCTGTATAGAAGCCCTGGGTATCGTTAAGCAGAGTCTCAAGTCCGGTTTTGAAGCCGATCTCGCTGCCTTGGGTAAGCTGTGTCAGGGTGTTCACGAAGGCGCGTGCGTTCAGTTTACCGATACGTGGGGAGTCCTGCACCAGCAGAAAGAGCCCGTAGGCCTTGGAGGTCAAAGCGTAGGCCGATACAGTGGTCTTGGCCTTCTCAGCCAAGCCTAGGGTTTTGATCATAGCTAAAGCATAGCTACGCTCGATGAGAAGCCGCAAGGCCTCGAGGTTCTTCGTGCGCATCAGTGGCTCCGCTTTGGCAGTGAAAGCCGGGCTGCGACCAGTGGCCTGAGCTAAGCTACTCAGGAGGGCTTCGGCGCCCGTGCTGTTACCGGTCGATACGGCACGGAAAAATTGGTCGTACAAAGCCTTACCAAAAGCACCTCGCACAATCCACAGCCGAGCTTCCAGATCGCCGGGGCTTTGGCGTACGATCGAGATGCGTGCCTCACTGAGGGCCTGGGTAATTCCGTCCACCAATGCAGAAGGCATGTTGGTGGTGCCCGAGCGGAAGGATTGAAGCGCGGTTTCTACAAGGCGCAGGCTCTCGGTAGGATTAGTGCTCAATACTTGTTTGGAGTGCTCGAGCTTCCCGTACACCTGGTTATACAGTGTCGTGAGCGGTGTCGCCCAGGTCCAAGCAAACAGTATGATAGTGAGCGTAAACCAGATCCTCATTCCATTAACCTCCTCTTGCCCCGAGGCCACCCGGTATTTGCAGCACACGGCCCAGATTCAATTTGGTACGCCCGAGTGCCGCAACTAACACACTTCCTACGGGATGAATCAAGATCACACCGGGACGAAAAACCGCATAGAAAACATCATAATCGCGCTTGGCTGTGAGCAGCTTATGGGTGACCTTGAGCGGCTCGAACAAGGTCTCGTCCGGCTGCGGGAAGCGGACCCTGTTGAACTTCTCGCTCGCCATGGCTATTCCGCTCACACCTTCTTCTCTGGCCAGATCCTGAAGCAGCCGTTGCCGGGTAGTTGGATCCAGGGCGTTCGCAAGTTTCTTTGGGTGGGGTGACTTGGTTGTGTACTACTTCGGGATCCGCCGAGCGACCGGGGAATTTTGGCGCCAGCGCCGAGAGCACTTTAACCGTTGACCTAAAGGGTGAGCCACCGGTCATGCCGATAGGTGTGACCGCCCTTAGTTGCTCCAATAGCGGTCCCTGAAGCAAGGCCAACCAGTCATCCTGGGAAAGATCTTTGGGTCGTTTATTCTGCTGCGCAAGAGCTCGTGTCACAATGTTCCGTGTCGCTGGTGGTGATACATACTCAGCTATTGCCCTTAAGACCAAGCTTTGCGCGACGTCCATAGCACTCCTTAGGCAGTATTGTAAGATCGTCTCCTGCCTATTTATTACTCGCCCAGGCTCGGTTGGCTCTCAGGGCCTGTAGGCTTGCTCAGCGTACCCCTCGACCCAGTAGTCGCCATTAGCCAGCACCTCTTTCTTCCATATGGGGAGGATAGTCTTAGCATGGTCGATGGCGTAACGGCAAGCCTCGAAAGCCATACCGCGATGTGCGGAGGCCACCACGATCAAAATAGAGGCTTCAGCGGGCATCACCTGTCCCACGCGGTGCCATAGCGCTATGCGTCCTAGGGGCCAATGATCCCGCATCTCCCTTATGATTTGGCCCATCACTTCCTCGGCCATGCTTGCGTATGCCTCATACTCCAAGAAGCGTACCTCTCGGTTCTTATTTGGACTGCGGCTGGTACCAAGAAAAGTGATTACTGCTCCGTTCTTAGGCTGTGTGGCCCATATAATCCACTTACCCGGATCCAAGGGATCCGAGGTTAGCCCAAAGCTCTGCTCAGTGTTGTCGCCACCGGAAACCGGGGGCAGGAAAGCCAGTTCGTCACCTGCTGAGAGCCGTGTAGATGAAGGTACAAAAGCCTGGTTCAGAGCCGCCATACCCTCCGCCAACTTGAGGCCCGGATATTGAGCCTCAAGAGTCCTGGCGGCATCGGCCACGGTGGCGCCGATAGGCAGCTCGAGTGAGAGCCTTCCACGCCCTATCTGCTCGCGAAAGATGGCAAAAAGATAAATCTCAATCCGCATAGTATCCGGCATGTATGCTCTCCTGGTTTAAGGTGTGGCTAAGGCTATGGGCCACTGAGAGTGCGTCTTTATACCGCATCCTTAGCGGGCCGACTAGGGAAATTTCCCCCTGCACACCTCCTTGAATGAATCCGGCTTGCACCATCGACAACCCCTCGGTTTCACCTACCCGGAGATTAACGTTACCCGGAGGGGTCAAAGGTTCCTTGCTGGGGGTCTCCAACAGGGTGAAAGCCCGCCTCAGGAACTCCGGGTTCATAGCTTCTGGCTCCGAGAGCACTGCGCGTGCACCTTCTAGGTAACGTTCATGTAGTTGATGTTGATAGACTTGCTGAGCGGCGTGTAGCAGTGTTTCGAGCTGCGAGGAGTCCCATGGACGCCCAAACGGAGCCTCTTCTTCCATGGGCCCCCGGAGCAGTTGTTCCGCTTGTTGCAACAGAGATTCGGATGGGTCGAAATCGAGCTCTAGCAGGCTGTTTTGTACTAGCCCGCCCTCCATAATAGCTACCACAAGCATACGGCCGCCGCCAAGCGCGGAAAGGTGCACCTGGATCAACCGAGGGTTTTTGACCCGCGCTAGCCGCAGCACCGTGGCATAGCCGGAGAGATTGGCCGCCATCTGCCCTACTAATTTAGCCCAGGATTGCCCGGCGCGCTCGAGAATCAGCGCTAATCTCTCGAGGACCTCCTCTGGAAGCAGACTCGGTGGCAAAAGTGAAAGCGCATAATAACGAAAGGCATTGCGGGTGGGCAGACGCCCCGCCGAGGCATGCAGCTTGATGACATATCCGGCCTCGGTCAGCTCGGCTAAGTCGTATCGGCAAGTGGCCGGGCTTACGCTCAATTGCTGAGCCAATAGGCCAGATGCTACTGGGTGGCCACTTGCAATATAAGCCTCTACTAACAAGCTGAGTATTCTCCGCTGGCGTTCGGTCATCCGGTTTCTATTCTAACGGCCCGCTTGGTTGGCATGGTGGTGGGCGTACTTTTTTGCGCGCTTATATCATCGCTCCAGAGCAGATAGAGTCATGTACAGGAGAATACATGCATAATGCTTAGATCTGATTGTGATCAGGATGTATATTGCTTATATTAAGCATTCTGTGCGTATAGAATTAGCTGTATGCAATATTATGCATTACAATGGGTAAGGTAGGAGAGCCGGTAAACCTGGCACTATGTAGGAGCTATAGGGGAATGGCATGAAGCGATGGATGGCGGGATTTCTAGGATTGATCGGGCTGGTGCTTGCGCAGGGTGAGGCTCGGATCAATGCGGGCGATACAGCCTGGATGTTGATGTCGACGGCGCTGGTGCTTCTTATGACACCGGGCTTGGCTCTTTTCTACGGCGGGCTGGTTCGGGCCAAGAATGTGCTTTCGACTATGATGATGAGCTTTGCGGCTATGGGCGTGGTCGGCATTAGTTGGGCAATATTGGGTTATAGCTTGGCGTTCAGTAATGGAAATGGATATATTGGCGGATTGTCGCAGGCTTTCCTTAACGGTGTTGGACTGGGACCTAGTGGCAGTATTCCTAGCCTGCTCTTTATGGCTTTCCAGGCAACTTTCGCGATCATCACTGCCGCATTGATCTCAGGCGCGGTTGTGGAAAGGATGCGCTTTGGTACCTACTTGGTATTTATCGCCCTATGGAGCCTGCTCATCTACTCGCCTATTGCTCACTGGGTTTGGGGAGGCGGCTGGTTGCAACATCTAGGTGTACTTGATTTTGCGGGCGGTACGGTTGTCCATATTAACTCGGGTGTAGCAGCTTTGGTCGCGGCACTGGCACTGGGTAGACGGAAGGACTACGGCCGTCAGGCGCAGCTTCCACACAATGTACCTTTTGTGCTGCTCGGTGCCGCGCTATTGTGGTTCGGTTGGTTTGGCTTCAACGGAGGCAGCGCACTTGCCTCTAATGGAAGCGCCGCGCTGGCATTCGTGAACACCATGCTGGCGCCTGCGGCGACGTTGGTGGTTTGGATGTTGCTCGACTCTTCCCGAACTGGAAAGGTCACTGCCGTCGGTGCTGCGACCGGTGTAGTCATTGGGCTGGTAGCTATCACTCCGGCCGCTGGTTTTATTGGGCCTATCTGGGCTATTATCCTAGGCGCTATAGCAGCCTTTCCAAGCTATTTCTGGATGAACTGGCGTGTCCGTAGTGGCCTTGATGATTCCCTGGATGCCTTCGGTGGCCACGGTATTGGTGGGATAGTAGGTGCGCTCCTGACCGGTGTATTTGCACAGGCTGTATGGGGCGGTACCAATGGCTTGATTGGTGGAAACGCTGCGCAGGTGGGCATTCAGATTATTGCTGTGTTGGCTGTGCTCGCTTATAGCGCCGTGGGTACTTTGGTGTTGTTGAAGGTGATTGGTGCGTTTGTCCCGTTACGTGTTGATCGCAAGGAAGAAGGTCTGGGCCTGGATCTGACCATGCACGGGGAAGATGCCTATACCAATGGCGAGGGGGCTGTGTTGGTATCGGAAGCTGGATATCCTGCGGTATCCAGGCCCCCGGTCAAGGCTCGAGGTGAAGCATGAGAATGGTGGTCGCGATTATACGTCCAGAGCAACTACGTGCAGTACTGGAAGCTTTGTTCAAGGCGGAGGTACGTGGGCTCACGGTCAGCCGGATACAGGGTCATGGCGGGGAGACCGAGCGTGTAGAGACTTACCGGGGTACCCAGGTAAAGATGGAGCTTTCTGAGAAGGTCCGGCTGGAGATCGGGGTATCTGAATCCTATGTCGAGGTGACGGTCCGCGCGATACTTTCCGCGGCACGAACCGGTGAGATAGGGGATGGCAAGATTTTCGTTTTACCGATTGAAAAGGTGTACCGAATCCGTACCGCTGAGGAAGATGCCGCTGCGGTTACGCCGGTGGCATAGGTGCCTAAAAGAACGATTCTTGGGCTCTTACCCGCGAGTAGTGCCAAGGGCCCGGCTTAATTCTCCCTACCCACCGTGCTATGTCTATAACTTAATCCGCCCCTATCTTTGTCCAGCGGATTCTATAAACTCAAGTACTTTGGATTATGGAGAATTAAAGAACCTCTATTCTTTATCAACTAGCGCCACAGCATGACTTGCGATACATATTGGTATTATTAATTACATCCAGGAAATAAGTATTGAGCGTCGGTGGCTGCTATAGTGCTTGTATGTTCAGCGCTGGAACCCTGGTCGGCGGCCGTTACCCAAGTTGGATTCACGGCCTGTCTGGGAGGAGATCGCGTTGACACGCCATGATGGCAAATCTATAATCGGCTGTGGCTCGTGGGCCGTTAGCTCAGTCAGGTAGAGCAACCGACTTTTAATCGGTTGGTCGCAGGTTCGAATCCTGCACGGCCCACCAAAAACCACAGCTGCATGATTCCATTGGGATCAAAACTTTTCGATAGATAGGCTCTCCAGCGCCTCGGCTGCAGCCGCCAGCTCTGCGTCGCTTACGAGGCGCGTTAGAGATCGTGGGCCCAGGGTAGCCATGCGAATCTCACGTTCTACCCCAACGTGGCGTATTTAGGTTGGCCGCAGTATGGCGCAGGTCATGGAGCCGGATCGGCTCCAGCCTGGCCCGCCAGCAGGCCGCCAAGAAGTCGTTGCGCACATTGGCATAGTTGAGCACCGTGCTCCTAGAGGACGGGAACAGCCAGCCCTGGTCCTCCCATCTCTGGTGTCCGGATCTCCGACTTTCTGGCGCTCTAGCCAGGTCATTGGATAACGTCAGCGAGGTCGCGTGGAAGATAAATCCGCCTATGTCCCGCCGGGGTCTTGATCCGCTCACTGACATGGGGAGAGGTGCTGCGCTCGGTAACGGTGTGACGGATCTCCGGGACCCGCCCGTGGAGGTCGTCAAGCCGGAGGGCTTACTATGCTTTCTCCCTATTCGCGGGCTTAGGGTCGACAACAGGCGGTGGAGAGGATGCAGCCGGTGCTTATCGGCCTCAAGCAGGAATCGCGTAGGCCCCTCCTAAGGAGTCAAGCCCCGTTGGGAGATCGGCGAGGCTGGCGCAGCAACTTAACCCCAGCCGTGGGATCACGGGCGATGAGTGCCAGAGTTAGAGCCTCACGCATAGCCTCACCATAGAGAGCGCCTCCGACTAAATTCGTGAGTTGAAGGCTTCCCCAAGACATGTGTTGCTACCGAAAGCACTAACGAAGTATCAGGAGGTGCTCTGCACCCGCTGGATGCTGACTCGAGAAGGACCTAGCCCAAGGTGACACGGCCATTGTTTTATTGTTAGTACATGCTATATCCTAAGTAGGTGGACTTGAAATGGCAGGTTGAGCAGTTGAGGTTCACGTGGTTTTTCACAGAACGCCCCTCACATCTCTTGGAGCAAAGATGGGGAGCGCTGGGTGCAGGTGAGCCGGATATTGAGATTAT
>CAYODT010000024.1:26443-28317 GCA_964402875.1 uncultured bacterium
TCTTGGAGCAAAGATGGGGAGCGCTGGGTGCAGGTGAGCCGGATATTGAGATTATCAATAGGCAACCCCAATTTATGTACCGTGCCGAGAAGCGATTCGGCAAAGGGTGGCTAAATCTTCAATTAGATCATAATCTGATGCACATAATGTACAGTGGGAAGCAACTTTTAGCTGATACGTTAGTTTCGGAGGCACCTGTAGCTGGGTTATTCGATGAAGAAGGTAGTAAATTCCAGAACTTCTCGCTAAGCCGAGAGGACCTCTTCTCGATACCAAGTGACCGGCTTGCTGTCGGGCTAATCGTGCTAAATCGCGTTGACGACAAAGAGGAGGGGTATAGGGTGCTCGACAAGCTAATCACATCGGTTAGGCTCGAGCCAGTTGATGGCGCAGACTCATTTATGTTTCAAATCAACCGCCCGGTGAAAGAGCGCATTGCTAACCGAGAAGTACCTATTAATCGCGTTACGCGCTGGAGCGTCGCGCAAATAGCCAAGCCGCAAGTTATACCACATGAGAAGAGCGGCATAGAGGCATCTGCGCGCAGTGGCGATGAGTATTGGGTCCGACTCGAAGCAGACATAAATACGGTACCGGAAGCAGTCGATTGTATTTTAGGTGACGAGCAAAAAGATGCTTTCTCTAAACTAATGAACCTTGCGAACAATCTAGCTGCGGGAAGGGGGCAGATATGATAGCGCAGTTCTCTGACCAGGAGAGATGGCCACAACCCGCGCCGCTAACTGCGATTGGCGTGAATGAGCGTACGGTCGAGAACTACCAGGCAACAACAAGCTCATACCTGTACGATCTTTCGGACCTCCCGCGTAGCATACCCCTGGAGGCCAAGGATGATGTGGCCCCATGGGCGCCACCCGAGACCAGCTCACTTATTGATACTCGGGATACCCTATCCTCGCTCTTGAAGAACCTTGGTAGTGCTTTTCTGCGACTGGACGAGTCGTCCCACCCCTCTGTCGCCGAATGGATATCCACAAATCTGCAAAAGGGCCGTTTATCATACGACTATCTCTTGTATATCCTGAAAGAGCTTCAGCATCGTTTTAGAGGTGCCCACATTTTGCTAACACTCAGGGAAGAGGATTATTATGCGCCTTTAAAGATCCTTATCTACGGAGTGGGTGACCCGGAAGAGGAGTCAGATATCCTATGGGCATTTGAAGCTGAGCTAAATAAGCAGGGGCGCTTTCCACTTGATTTTGGCATTAGCATTATTGATTTATGAACTTCAATTGGGAAGATTACGTTTCCATCGCCGCCGAGCTACTCAATAGCCCCCAATTCTCCAACATCGTATACTGAGGCACGATATCGTACTGTGATTAGCTGTGCGTATTACGGCGCGTTTAAGAAGGCGTATAACCTCTATAGTTTAACCATACATCCTAACTTTAGTCGTCCTAATAAAGAATCAGTTCATCAGTGGCTAATCATCCGGTATAATAATTATCATTCTAATGATATTTCAGGAAATTGCTGTCAAGAAAAGTGTAGAACAATCGGCTCTTATCTAGACAAACTGAGAATGTATAGAGCGTCTGCCGATTATGAGGATGATTTAAAAGATCCACTACGGTTGGCTACCAAAGCCCTTAATAATGCTAAGAAGATTCTGGAGATCCTGAATGAGATACAATCCGCTTATGTCACACGGGGCGCTAACCAGTGACGTCAAACTCACATTCTGAAGATTACTATCTTACTTGCTAACCTAAAGACCGAACCTACCCACATCACCCCTACGCCATGTAGTGGCGCATGCCGCCAAATGACCGCACCATGAGGACATGGCCCAACCCCCCCCCACCCCTCTACCATAAGCCCCCACGGGGTCAATACCCGGCTCAAGGTAG
>CAYODT010000024.1:28417-35935 GCA_964402875.1 uncultured bacterium
CCCCCCCACCCCTCTACCATAAGCCCCCACGGGGTCAATACCCGGCTCAAGGTAGGAGAGTTCTACACCCTGCTCATTTCCACGCCCTCTTGTTTGCAGCAGGCGTGCCCTAGGGCGTGGGTAGTGTAGAGGGCGCGCCTGCCAGCCTGAAGATCGGCATAGCCGACACCGACGGCACCTCATCGTGCAGAAGATCCTCGAGGTTATCTCGACGCGCGAGGATCGCGATCATGGTCCGGCGCGATGCGTTGGTAGCCATCGATGAGGGTAGCCGATTCTTCCCCGCAGGCCAGGCTCCTCGTAGTCTATTCGAGGTATTGACAGGGGGCCGTGAGCGTGGCCATAACTCGATTTTCGTCACCCAGATGTTGCGAGGTTGTGGCGGAGGTGGGAGCATGGACGTTGAAATACGCCGTCAGATGAACCACCTGATCTCGTTCCGTCTGACGTAGCCCTCCGAGCTGTGACCGAGTTAGCCGCTATCTCGCCTCCCCTAGATGAGGTGGCGCCCAAGCTGGTGCGTCCCGATGATGGGTTTCCCCCCGAATACGTGATCGCAGACCTAGACCGGGGGGCC
This sequence comes from uncultured bacterium, assembly GCA_964402875.1. Lineage (GTDB taxonomy): Bacteria > Deinococcota > Deinococci > Deinococcales > Marinithermaceae > CAYODT01. The sequence goes on from CAYODT010000024.1 coordinate 28,995, forward strand.
GCGGGCACCGTACTGCGCAACCGGCTGGTATGGATTGGGATGATATAAGGCTATCTGATATCGGGCGAGGCGTTAATAGCACCCTGTGAGTCACGTATTTTCGCGTGACCCTTCTTTTGCGGCGCTCCATGACAGCCGGGAGCCTCTCGCTTGATCGATCGGAATTGAGACCCCGTTAACCTAGTTTGGATACACGGCGGTCGTGCTATCATAAGCTCATGGTGGGCAACCTGACTTCAGGGGGAGTTAGCCCTCTGAACTTCAATTTCTTGGTGCTCGGTAAGACCCCGGAGACGCAAATAACGGCTGATGATCTGCGGAGTCTAGCAGCCAAATTCCGCGAGCTCCGAAACAGGGTCGATAACGAATGGGAAACGATGGACGCGCAGAACCGTGAGGTATTACGTGATTTCACTGATGCCATTTATTCGCCTTCCGAGGAGGACCTCCGTGAACTTACTGAAGGTGAATACGCGCGGGCCGGGCAGAGGGTTCTGACGGCTCTTGCCGGGCCACAAGAAATAGAGGCTTTCGCAGCCTACTTGGTTGAGATGGTCGGCCTTATCTATGCAGTGGACAAGCGGCAAGCGGAAGAAGAATCGTTGGACCCGGAGTACACAGCCGAGCTGGAAAGGCAACTGGAGGATCTCGCGGACGCCGGGCTCCCCCCGATGAGTACCGCAGAGGAGCTCCATGCCCGGCTGCGAAACCTATAGCATCGCGGACTCCAGGGCCTTCAAACGGCAGCTGGAAGACTTGTTGGCATCCGCCTACGGGAAAAGCCCTACCCGGCAGGCCTCATTTGATGATTATCTAGGTCGGCTTCTCCGGGGCTTAGAGGGTGATCCATATATGAGCCCGTCTAGCGAGGAACCGCTTGGTGGCCATCACTCCAAGCTTGTGCAGAGGATCGGTGATTTCAGGCTTCGGAAAATACGCCTTCCCGTCCCGGGATTACGCGGGAAGAGGGGAGGGGCACGCCTTATATACGCGGTTCAGAAAGCGAAGTGCGCTATCGTGCTGGTTTCACTGTACCTGAAGTCGAAGACGTCTCGTCCCCCCGTGAAGGACATCATTCGGAGCCTATACGAGCAATTTGGATAGTCAGTTTCGGCCAGTGGGGCACCCCCTCATACCTGCACATCGGCCAGGAGATGATCTATGGCATCCCGCCTGACAAGGCCTATCGTATATATATCCGCGCTCTGGCTACGTTTACCGGGGCAAAGGCGATCGTAGCCGTCCCCGTCAGGCGGCGTTTCTCTGCCTGTTGACGGGCCGGCCTGTGTGTACTCACGAGCAAATATACCTAATGCCGTTATCTGTGCTGATGACTCACCAAGGCCTGTCCTACCCAGGAGGCCTGGTGAACAACATGGGCCGGAGACCGGCTTTAGGGTCAGTCTGGCTGGCGCTGTACGAAGTCGCGCAGGTAAGCGCGAATGTCGAGTAATACCACCAGCGTACCGAAGACCAGCGCTTCCAGCAGGGCTGCCACCACCAGGAAGGCCACGGCCGAGATAATTTTCATTACGATATTCGCGCCGGCTCCGTACGCCTGAAAGCCGACGATGGCAGCTACGATAAGGCCTACCCATAGAATCAGCTCAATAAGTTCCTCAAAAGTATTGGCGATGAGCCTTTTTAACATCCAGTACCATCCTCCTAACCACTATGTTTCGTGGGGTCTAGAAACGGAATGTGCCCAGTGTAGATCCGTTCCTCAGGCCTTTATGTATGGGTGAGCCGCCTCATTCGGTGAACCGAATGGCCGTGACCAAATCTCCGTCCACTATTTCCTGATACGGTGGTACCACCACCAGGGCGTTACCTTCGCTCATTGACCGCAATACTCCCGATGACTGGTTACCGGTGCTGTGTACCTGATATCCCATCGGTATTTGGGTCCCATAGCTGAGCAGACCACGCCGGTAAGCTGTCTTAAGACCGGCACCTTTGAAGCGATCCATAGCTACAGCTTTTACCTGTTGGTGAGGTGGGTCACTCCGCCCCAGGCGCCTGAATAGCATGGGGCGGCCGAATAGGTAGAAAGTTACCATAGCCGAGACCGGATTCCCGGGTAAACCCAACACCGGCAGGTGGTGCCAGCTGCCAAAAAGTAGCGGTCCGCCCGGCCGCACCAGTACTTTCCAGAAATGAATATTGCCCTCAGTTTCGAGCAACTTACGCACTATGTCGTACTCACCCATCGAGACTCCGCCAGAGGTTAACAGCAGCTCGAGCCCCTCCGCTTGCGCGATGCGCTCGGACAGCGCTTGGGGACGATCCCCCACTTGGCCCAGGAGCACCGGCTCGCCCCCACTGGCCAGCACTAACCCCGCCAATGAGTAGCTGTTGGAGTTATATACCCCGCCGTGAGGCAGTGGCTCGCCAGGCTCTACTACTTCGTCGCCGGTTGAGAGTATGCCGATTTTAGGCCTAGGGCGCACGAAAACCGAGGAAAAGCCCATAGCGGCCGCTAGGCCGACCCGCCCAGGGGTCAGTAGATCGCCCGCCTTCAAATAGGTGGTACCCGTCCGCAGGTCGTCGCCTTTTGGGCGAATATCGCTAGGGGAGGCGGGGGTATAAAGTAATACTTCGTTACCCCTACGCTCGGTATTCTCGATGCGGATGATGGCATCGGCCCCCTCAGGTACCGGGGTGCCGGTAAAGACTACTACTGCCTGATTGGCCTCCACCCGTCCTGAGAAGGGCTGGCCAGCCGGCGATTCGCCGATAATGCGCAGCCGCACCGGTTTGATCTGGCTAGCCCCCCTAGCGTCCGCGGCATACACCGCATAGCCGTCCAGCGCAGTGTCTGCTGCGTCGGGATGGTTGACCCTGGAGGCTAGATCGCGTGCAAGCACCCGGCCATAGGCCTGAGCCAGCGGGCAAGCTTCTTCCTCACTGGGGCTAGGAGTACGGGAAATAAGCAGCTCTTGCGCTTTCTCCACGGGGATGTTCTGCTGCATGTGCCTATGCTAACGCCGGTAGACTTTCTTGTATGGAAGATCATTCTCTGACTGAGTTGATTCGCCGTCAGCACGATAATTCGCTTGATGCCCGGACGTTACTGGAGGTTTGCCTAAAGCGAGTGGATGAAGCCAATCATTCTGGACCCGAGTTTGGCGCGGCGCTCGAGATTAACCCGGATGCCCGTTCGATCGCTGGGGATCTGGATGCACATCGTAAACGCGGTGAGCCTCTTGGTTCCCTACATGGTCTACCGATCCTGCTTAAGGACAACATCGCAACCAATGGAGCCCTGCATACCAGCGCGGGTTCACTGGCGCTTGCAGAGCTTCTGACTGAGCGGGATGCCTTCGTGGTCCAGCGGTTGCGTGAGGCCGGGGTAGTTATTTTGGGTAAAGCCAACATGACTGAGTTCGCCAACTTCATGAGTTTGGGCATGCCCCCTGGCTACTCTTCGCGCGGTGGCCAAGTGCAAAATCCCTATGGGCGGGGGTTCCATCCGGGGGGCTCGAGCGCCGGTTCGGCCGTGGCAGTGGCTGTGGGTATGGCGGTGGCTGCACTTGGAACTGAGACCTCGGGCTCCATCCTGAGTCCTGCCAGCCAGAACAGCCTGGTGGGGGTCAAGCCCACCACCGGGTTGGTCAGCCGTACAGGTATACTGCCTATCAGCCATAGTCAGGACACTGCCGGGCCTATAGCCAGGAGTGTCGAGGATGCCGCGAGGATCCTCTCGGTGCTGGCGGGCTCTGACCCCGAAGATCCCCTGACCGGGACAGCGGATGCCCACCGCCGTGACTACGCGGCTGGCTTGCGCACCGGGGGACTGAGGAGTGCGCGGGTTGGCGTGCCCAGGCGTTTTTACTATCAGGGCCTCCCAGCGGATGAACTAACCGTGATGGAGCGTGCCTTTGGTGAGCTGCGAGACCTGGGAGCAGCGGTAGTGGATCCGGCTGACGTCGACACCGCGGAGGATCTGCGCCGGTACTACTTCGAGGTGATGCTGCGCGAGTTCAAACCGGGGCTGAATACCTTCCTGAAGAGCACTCCTGAGGGCCCTTGGCCGCACTCGTTGGCCGAGGTTATAGCCTTCAACGATGCCCACCCCGAGGCTACCTTGGTGTTTGGGCAGATCCTGCTGCTGGCGGCTGAGGCTACCCCCGGCGACCTTAAGGAAGAAGCCTACCGTTTTGCCCGGTCCCGCGATCTACGCTTGGCCAGGGAGTTAGGGCTCGACGCGACATTGAGCCGACATAGGCTGGACGCCCTGGTACTCATGGGTAGCCACGGAGCGGAACTCGGCGCCAAGGCGGGCTATCCCAGCGTTACGGTGCCAGCAGGCTATACCAAGACTGGGCAGCCGGTGGGGCTGACCTTCGTCGGGCGCGCCTTTAGCGAGGCAGTGCTGCTCGAGCTGGCCTATGATTACGAACAGGCCACCCATCATCGCCGCTCTCCGTTGCTGGGCTGATGTTGAGGGCCACGTGCGACTCAGCCGCCGATGCCCAACATCGTACGCTGGCGCACTGTAGGCAGGGTGTTGCCGAAGGCTGGTTTCTGTTCGGCGGCGAGAAGAAACACGTCCACCAGGGACTTGAAAGGATTATCTGCAGCGAAGGCCCAACTGATGTCCATCTCCAGATCGGTGAGCAGGCACGGCCGTAGCCTTTTGTCCGCGGTTAGGCGCAGGCGAGAGCAGTTGCTGCAGAAGGGTTCGGAGACCGGGTTGATAAAGCCCACCGTACCCAGGGCTCCCGCCAAGCGGAAGGAACGTGCCGGTGCGGATGGATCGGTGGCTACCGGATCGAGCGGGCCCAGCTCGGCTTCAATGGCCTGACGAGTCTGATGTCCGGGTACGAACTGTTTCCGGTACTCCTCAAAAGGGGCGTTGTTCAGATGCATGTACTCGATGAAGCGCACATGCAGGGGCACTTTTATTGATAGCGCGGCCAGTGGTACTACTTCAGTTTCGTTCATCCCGCGGATCACCACGGCGTTTAGTTTGACCGGATGAAGGTTCAGCTCGAGCGCCAACTCGATAGTATCCCAGACCTGCTGTAGATCTCCACCCCCGGTGATGCGCTTAAATACCTCCGGGTTCAGGGCGTCTATCGAGATATTCACCCGCGAAAGGCCCGCGGCAAGCAGATCCTTGTGCCTGCGGCGGAATAGGGTGCCGTTGGTGGTGACAGCCACGTCCTTGATACCCTCAGTATTGTGGGCTGCTTCGATCATCTGGGGGAGTTCGCGCCGAACCAAAGGTTCCCCCCCGGTAAACCGTACCGACGATAGTCCCAAAAGGCTCGCAGCGTTTAGGAGGTGACCTACGTCCTGTAAGCTGATCGTACCCGGGGGCTCGCTTTGCATGAGTCCCAAGGGGTGACAATATAGGCAGTGAAAATTACAGCGAGGCGTAACGGAAAGCCGCAGATCTTTTAGAGTGCGTCCATGATTGTCTAGAAGTCTCATACGCCTCCCCTTGGTACCACGCTGGATTATCCTACTGCACGTGTGTTTCAGGCTGGATTCATCAGCTTACAAATGTTCTGCTCGCTCGAGCTCGGACAGGAGCCCCCGGGCGATGACCAGCTTGAGGATCTCACTGGTACCCTCACCGATGCGCATCAGCCGGGCGTCGCGCCAGTAGCGCTCCACCGGGTAGTCTTGGATGTAGCCATAGCCCCCCAGAACCTGAATGGCTTCGTCGCAGATCCAGCTCGCCGCTTCCGAGGCGAACAGCTTAGCCTGGGCGGCGGCCAAGGTGAAGGGCCGGCCGGCATCCTTAAGCTCGGCAGCTTTCAGGTACAGTAGGCGCGCAGCCTCCAATCGCGTACTCATCTCCGCCAACTTGAAGGAGATGCCCTCGAACTGCACGAGAGGCTGATCAAACTGTAGCCGCTCCCTAGCGTATCTTGCAGCGAACTCTAGCGCCGCCCTGGCGAGACCCACGCTAAGGGCGGCGATGCCGATGCGACCCCCATCCAACACCCTGAGCACATCGTAGAATCCCCTGCCGCGTTTCCCCACCAGGGCTTCCGTAGGCACGAATAAGTCCTCAAGAATCAGTTGGGCGGTGTCGGAACTCCTCAGCCCCAGCTTGGCTTCCTTGCGTCCGACTGAAATTCCCTTTACGCCTGCCGGGAAGACAAAGGTCGAAATGCCAGTATGCTTTTTATCCTTGGGCGCGTCGGTACGTGCGTGGATCACGTAAACACCGGCTACTGATCCCTGGGTGATAAACTGCTTAGATCCGTTCAGTACAAAACCACCGTCTACCTCCAGGGCCTGTGTACGCATTGCGGCTGAGTCGGAACCGGAGCCGGGCTCGGTAAGCCCCCAGGCGCCCAGCACCTCGCCCTTGGCCATGCTCGGTAGGTAGGCTGTCTTTTGGGCTTTTGAGCCAGCGATCATGAGATGCCCTACAGCTAATGAATTATGGCTGGCTACAGTCAGACCCAAAGAGCCATCTACTGCACCGACCTCCTCGACGATTCGTGCGAAAGCACGTGTAGACAACCCCGCACCGCCATATTCCTCTGGAACCTGCGCTCCCATGACCCCCATGTGTCCCAGCTCACGCGCGATCTGCATGGGGAATTGGCCTGTTTGGTCGCGCTTGGCAGCGCCGGGTGCGACCTCGCTCTTTAAGTACTCACGTATTCCTCTGACTAGATGCCGCTCATCGGAGGAGAGATCAAACCATAGTTCAGATTCGCGACTACTCATTATCTTTTACCTCCCGATAGCAATATATCATTTTTCCGTAAGACCAACGGAAAAACGTTATATTAGATCGGCTCGCATTAGATGTTGAGATAAATAGTTTACGCAGAACTATTCACTCGCCCGAATTCCGTAGACCTATATTCTGCTCTATTTGAAACTGTGGTTCTAGTACAGCGCTTACCTGGACCCCCCACATCCCCAAGGTCAGTTCCGGTTGAGCTCCCCGCCCTTGACACCCCCCCGCC
>CAYODT010000025.1:0-4691 GCA_964402875.1 uncultured bacterium
GAGTTTGCCATGTGCTTCGAGTTTGCCATGTGTTTCTCCTCCTTGCTCGGATCTGAGCGGTCTACCGTAGATACGGGGCCCGGGTTGACAGCCACAACATCGGAACCGAGTACCAGTGCCCCGGCGGCAGTTCAGGGCTGGCCCTGAACACGGCACCGTTGCCTGCAAATCCTAGCAACCAAGCTGCAACAAAGAGCCGGGTTCCGGGCATGATAGTGGTCCAGGCCGCCGTGTGTTCTTGCTCCGCCGAATGGGCGCCAGTCACCATAGGCATCTCCTTCACAACTAAATTTAGACCTTAGAGTCGAGTCCAGGGTCAAGGGATAGGCTGATCCGGTGCGTACCGCGGTGTTAGGGAAACTGAAGCGACGCGGGTGGCTTGGCTTGGAGCCATCAGTCATCGAGCGCGCAGTGTTCGCGCTACAAAGCCTTGACTTTACTCCAAGGTGAAGCTTACAGTGCTAGTATGTTAAAAATTGGGGATGTAGCACGCGTATCGGGATTCAGCCGCGATACCTTGCGCTACTACGAGCGCCTCGGTTTGGTGGTGGCGACTGAGCGCACCGAGAGCGGCTATCGCTTGTACGATGATTCGGTGGCATCCCGCTTGGAGTTCATCCAACGCGCTAAGGCCGTGGGGTTGACGTTGCAGGAGATCGCAACGATCCTTAGCGTACGCGATGGGGGTCGGCTGGCATGTCAATATATCCGGTCGCTCCTGAGGGAGAAGGTGGAGGCACTCGATGCCCAGATGCGCCACCTCGAAAGGTTGCGTGGAGAGCTCAGCGTTCGTCTGGCCTGGGCGGAAGCGCATCCGGTCACAGATTGCGACGGGCGCGACGTGTGCGAATACCTTACCGACCACGATGCGGCAGCTGGCAGCCGGCCCGGCCATGACCGGGACTTGCGGCAGTGCTCTGTAGCGTAGCGGCCGACGCCGATTCGTGGAGGTGCCATTGTTGTAACCGGTCAGCACCAGCCGGGCCCCGGCTGGTGCTTCTGTGTCAGGCGATAATGGTGGTCGGTTCCGCAGGCAGGGCAGCGTGGTGACGAAGGTGCGGGCCAGGAGCCTGCGGTGGGTGGTGATGGAGACGGAGTTATGCCATTCGGGTCGCACTGGGAGAGCCTCGCGGGGCGAGTCGTCAGGTAGCGGAGCGCCTTTGGAGGTGGGTGAGGGTTTAAGGGGGGTGCACGTTCGGCCGCCAGGAGGGCATAGGCGGCGATGCATAGGGTGCCGTGATGATGGAACCCCGCCAGTTATGACCCTCGTAGTGATCCAGCCTGAGCTCATCCTTGAGCTCCCGGATGTCGCGTAGGGGTGCGCCAGCGGCCGCCCGGCCCGGCGGACCACACGCTCGTGTCGTTCTTGATGCCGAGCGCGTAGTACAGGCTGCGACTGGAAAGCACCTCCCGGAACGCTGTGGTGTTGTTGTACGGTACGTACGGCGTGACTTAGCAGAAGTTAGGTGGATGCATGGGTAGACCCGGCTGCGGCGGGAGGAGATCACCGGACGCAGCGTATAATTATCGGGGAAAGATCCTTAAGGCGGTCATTCAAGCTGGGTCTGAGATACATAATCACAACATATGAGCATGGCCGTGGAATAAGTGTGTAGTGAGTCGTTCCGGGCCTGCCCTGTTTTGATGGGCCGGTTTTTCTTCGCATCAGAGTAAAAAGGCCGTTCGGCTCTATCTAGAGTCCGGACGGGGCGGTAGTTGGGTATGGGTGCCTACATCCTGCTCCAGCACTTCCAAGACCGGTGCCGTGTTCCCCTATTGCTAGGCACCCGCTGGCCCGGATGCTACTTGATTGGGTAGTAGTGGCGATTTATCCTGCTTAAACCCCAGCAACCGTAGTGCGTTCACCACTACAATCAAGGTGCTGCCTTCGTGAAGGACAATAGCGGCGCTAATCCCGACCAACCCCAAGGCAGCCGAGGGCACCAGGAAGGCAATGACGCCTAAGCTAATCCACAGGTTCTGAACGATCATACGGCGGCTGGCGCGTGATAGTGACAGGGCATAGGGCAAACGTGAGAGATCATCGGCCATAAGCGCGATATCTGCAGTTTCCAGGGCAACGTCGGTGCCGGCTCCTCCCATGGCGATACCCGTGGTGGCCTCCACCATCGCCGGCGCATCGTTGACCCCGTCACCAACCATGATGACCTTGCCGAAGCGTTCCCTGAGCTCCGTAATCGCCGTTACCTTGCCTTCCGGTAGGAGCTCGGCCCTGACCTCGTCGAGCCCCAGTTCGCGGCTGATAGCTTCGGCTACCAGGCGGTTGTCGCCGGTAAGCATTACCGTGCGTTGAACCCCGAGCGCTTTTAGAGCGGCGATGGCCGCCCTAGCCGTGGAGCGTGGCTCGTCCCGCAGCGCCAGGATGCCTTTGAGGGCTGTTCCGTGGGCTATAAGTATGCTGGTCTTACCGTCCCTTTCGAGCGCCTCAAGCGTATTGCTGGCAGTGTCGCTCAGTAAGATACCAGCCTCTTTCATGAGCGTTCGGTTACCGATGCGTACCGGCTGGCCGTCGACAAACGCCTCAACACCTTTGCCTGTTAATGAGTTGAGATTACCTACACTTGGAAGCAGGAGTCCTTTTGCCTCGGCTGCCTGCACGATTGCTTTAGCCAGCGGGTGGCCGCTCTTGCTTTCTACCGCGGCGGCCAGCGCCAGTAAATCGTCCGCGCTCCCGTGAAGGGGCCGCAGGTCGGTGACCTCGGGCCGTCCCTCGGTCAGGGTGCCGGTCTTGTCGAAGACCACGACGTTTGTAGTACCGGCATTCTCAAGATGCACGCCACCCTTGATGAGCACGCCGCTCCTAGCAGCTCGAGCGATGCCTGACAGTATGGCCGAGGGAGTAGCGAGTGCCAGCGCACAAGGACTGGCGGCTACTAGGAGCGTCATGGCGCGGATAAAACTTTCGGCAAAGGGGAAGCCGAACAAGGGGGGCAGAGCGATAAGGAGCCCCGTTGCTCCCAGAACGGCAGGAGTGAAGATGCGCTGGAAGCGGTCGGTAAAGCGTTGTGTGGGACTCTTAGTGGTCTGGGCCTGCTCGACCATCTTGATGACGCGCGAGAGTGTAGTGTCTTGCGGGCTCTTGGTAGTCTTGAGGATCAGTGAGCCGTCACCGTTGATAGTGCCGGCGTAGACCTGGTCCCCCTTGTTTTTTGCAACGGGGATGGACTCGCCGGTGATGGGTGACTGATCGACGGAGGTCGAGCCTTCCACCACCACTCCGTCAGCAGGGAGGCGCTCGCCCGGACGAACGATGATGATGTCGCCGATCACCAGCTCGCTAATGGGCAGCTCTTGTTCCTTGTCGGTGCGACGAACACGTGCGGTTTTTGGTGCGAGCGCGGCTAGTGCCCGAATTGCGTTGCGGGCACGGCCCATGGCGTAATGCTCGAGCGCATTTCCCAGACTAAAGAGGAATAGCAACAGGGCGCCCTCAGGCCAGTCGCCCAAGCTGGCTGCGCCGATGGCTGCGACCACCATTAGTATGTCTATATCGAAGTGCCCCTGTACGGCGGCACCTAAAGCATTCTTGCTAGTGTTGTACCCGCCGGCGGCGTAAGCGATCAGGTATAGTGCCAGCGCCACTGCGAACGGCAGTCCAAGGTAATTCTCGCCGAGCCAGCCCACGACCAGGGCGGTGCCGGACAATAGGCTCAAGAAGAGGTCCGGCGGAACTCCCAGAACTTGTTCGTTGCGATTACGTATCTCGTCATGATCGGTATTCTTGTGTGTGGGTGTCGTACCTTCATTGCGCCGGTGGCCGGCCATCCCGCCGTTATGCTTCACGCTGTAGCCAAACGCTTCGATCTTGCGGACAAATTGGCTGTGCCCTACGGTCTGCAAGTCGTAGGTGACAGCCATCATTTCAGTGGTGTGGTTGATGCTCACGCTAAAGACCCCCGCCATCTTGCCGATGTCGCTTTCCATAGCGCGGGTACAATCGGCGCAGTGTAGGTTCGCCAGCTGTAGGGTCGCATGCTTATAGCGGTCTTGGACCCGCGCACCGGCCTTCGTTGTGATCCTCTCGAGAGATTCGGGTGTCAGCAGGACCGGGTTGTAGTGGACGCATAGTAAGGGTTGGTTTGCCTCCGCCTTAACATGGGCCTTTGTGATGCCATGGTTGGTGTGGAGGGCTTCGGTCAGACGAGTAATGCAAATATCGTCGTGCTCCGCGTGGTTAGGTAGAATCAGGCATAAATCGAGCAACCGGGTGGACATTTGCGATCCCATCTTCATTATTTAACACAATACAAGCATGTTGATGCAGTTGTCCCGACCCGCGGTTAGGGGGCGTAAGCCAGTGTTGAACATTATGGCGAGTGGGTGAGTAAGCTCCCGTACTCTGGTTGGGATGGGCGGTTGACCGGGTGATTATATATTTGAGAGGTGTACATGGGGCTACAAGCCGAATGCCCGAAGCCGCCCATCCAGATCCCGGAATTTAGATTGTAATTGGTTGGATCTCCCCAAGTCCTGATTGAAGTATAGCTGCCAGTCGACTTCTGACGTCGGTCAATTCAATCTTTTAGACTTCCTATCTTGATTACTAACTGCTGTAGTGGCTTGTAGGTTCGGCCGGGTTGGTGGGCTTACGAGATCTAAAGGTGCCGCCTACGGTTTTGACCCAAGTCATGGTGTTGCCGAAGCGAGCAATGATACCTTCACTTTGGGAA
>CAYODT010000025.1:4791-34910 GCA_964402875.1 uncultured bacterium
TTTGACCCAAGTCATGGTGTTGCCGAAGCGAGCAATGATACCTTCACTTTGGGAAGGGAGGGCTGAGCTGTGCTACCTAAGAGCCTTTCACGTTGGACTATGACGTACTTTGCTGCAGCGTTCGTATGCTTTGTACTTGCGCAAGTGCTGATCGTTGCTGGTTTGGCCTATCCACAAGGTGGTATTCAGGCCCCACCGACCCTGATGGCTGTTCATCTCCTTACCATTGGTTGGTTGACGTTATTGATGTTCGGTGCCTTGTATCAGTTCGTGCCGGTGATTACAGCTGGAATATCGGTGGGGGACGGTGTCGCCGGGGTGACGTTGATTGCTATTGTGGTGGGATTGGCTGGAATGCTGCTTGGATTCCTTGGATTTGGCGGCGGGTTAAAGCCGTTTCCCTGGCTTCCGATTGGAGGCACGCTGGTGGTCGTGGGGGTCGTTAGCACAGCCTCGGTGTTTTCTGTAACCCTATGGCGGGCGCGCCCACTCACTCTGGCGGCACGGTTCGTGGCGGCGGCCTTAGGTTTCTTGCTGGTGACGGTGGGGTTGGGCCTCACGATGGCGTTGGCATTGACGCAGCCCCAACTATTCGGCGGCGCTATTCTGAGTGCCCTGTTTGCACGCGGGCTTGCCCTGCATGCGGGAGTGGGAATTGCTGGGTGGTTCACTTTGACTGCAATGGGGGTTGGCTACAAGCTGCTGGCCATGTTCTCGCTGGCCCCGGAGGAGCGGGGGGCGTTGGGCGACTGGGCCTTCCATATGAGTGCGGGGGGTTTGGCGGTAGTAGCCCTGGCGGGCGTCGGCGGTCTGTGGTTCTACCCTGCGGCGGGCCTGTGGCGTCTGGCGGAGGGTGCGGGCTGGGCGAGTGCTGCAGTCGGGATCGTCTTGTACCTGGTGGACATGTGGCGTCTGTATAGTCAACGCCGCCGCCGTATTCTCGAGCTGAACGGGGCTTTCGCGGCCTGGGCGCTGGTGGCCCTTGCCCTGGGGATGGTGATGTGGGCACTGCTTGCAGCCCTCGGGGCAGGTAAATCTGAGATGGGTCCTGTCGCCTATTTGCTCATTTTTGGATGGCTCTCAGGCCTTGGACTCAGCCAACTGTATAAGATCGTACCCTTCTTAACGTGGATTGAGAGGTTCGGCGGCCGGTTGGGGAAGGGGCCTGTACCACGGGTGCAGGACTTGGTGAACGAGTCTAGGGCGCGTCCGTGGTTCATCCTCTACTTCGTGGCGGTGGCTCTGGGAGTGGTAGCTGGCATGGCCGAACTTACAGCGCTCTGGCGACTGGCGACTGTAGGTGTCCTGGCTGGCACGTTAGCGATCGGAGTGGAATTGTGGCGGGCCCGCCACGCGGAGCCAGTAGTGTCGGGCCCGATACCGCCGGTGTAGTGGAATCTGCAATGCAGTGGCATTTAGCGAGGTGCTGGGCAGTAGGAGAGTTCGGAGGTGATAGGTAATGGCAAATGGTATGGATATGGTGACACTTGACGTGCGGGACGGCCTACGGCGTGGTGAGGAGCCAAAGGCTAGGATCTTGGCGACGGTAAATAAGTTAGCGCCCGGACAATCGTTGCGATTGCTGGTTACGTTTGAACCCGTCCCCTTGTTTCGTGTTCTTGGTGGGATGGGGTTTGACCACCAGGCGAAACGCGTTGGGGTCGATGATTGGGAGGTAGTGTTCAGCCCGAACGCCAGCCGTGGAGAACGCCACGCGGGCGAGGCGAGTGGAGAGGCAGCCGTCGAGCGGGCTACGAATACGGTAGCCCCTGCTGATGCGACTCTCTGGCCGGCTCCACTGAAGACTCTCGACAACCGTGGGTTACTGCCGCCGGAACCGATGACCCGCCTCTTGGAGGCCTTGGAATCTCTTCTGGATGGGGATGTACAGGAGGTCTTCAATGACCGCGAACCTATCTTCCTCTACCCGGAGCTTGAGGTCCGCGGCTACGAGGTGATAACTGAGAAGCGCACGGAGGGAGTTCGGCTGTTGATCCGGCGGCGAGGTGCAGCCTCATGAGCGAGCTCGGTTCGCACGACGCCACTCATGAGGTGGAGGCATTGAGGACGGCTCTTAGAGATGTGATCGATCCAGAGCTGGGGTTTAACATCGTGGATCTCGGCCTTATTTATGGGATCCAGGTGGTAGAGGGCCGGGCCGAGATTGTGATGACGATGACAACACCGGGCTGCCCGGCGGCAGGCTATATCGAGGCGGGTGTACAACAGCGTATTGCAGCCATGGAGGGTATCAAAGATGTCCAGGTCATCGTGACTTGGACGCCTCCGTGGTCACCGGATCGTATGAGCGAGGCGGCTAAGCAACGCTTTGGCTTGACCTAGGCCTGAGTGGGGGGGCAGACGTATGAGCAAAATAGTGAAACGCCTTAATAAATTAGATGTGCTCCAGCTACTGTCCATACCGCATGTGCCTGTCGGGTATCACCTGATCGCCTAGGGTGCGTGCAACATGTGCCGACTTGGATAGTGTAGCAACAGTAGGAGCGCCGTGGGCCAGGGATGTAAGGCTGGTTTCGCCCGCAACCTGCTGATGTATGGGTGATCTTGCGGAGCCAGCCGAATTGATGGCGGGTAAGTGCGAACCGATGCCGCCGATTATCTACAGGGTAAGGGAACTCGAAAGGAGTGTATTTAAAGTGACGAACACAGAAGCAGCCGATAAAATTGTGGCCCACCACCGGTCGATGGTGGCTACCCTGAATGGGCACCTCGGCGCGGTGACAGATGCCGTGCGGGACGGACGTGATGTCCAGGAGGCGGCACAGCTGCTGAGCGGATACTTGTCGGAGGAAGTATTTCCCCACGCACAGGCGGAGGAGGTCACGCTCTATGCGGCCGCCGCAAAGATGCCGGAACTTAAGCCGTTAATCGAATCGATGCTTGCTGAGCATGTACGCTTGCGTAACGGTTTGGAGATGCTGTCAAACGCCCGCGATGGTTTGGAGATCTACGGAGCTGCGCGGGTTGTGACGGCACTGTTCGAGGCGCACGCTGATAAGGAGAATGAGAGTGTGCTGCCGTTTCTCGTACGCGATCGCACGGTGAGCCTTGATGGCCTCCTCGCCGGGTTGCGTGAGCATCTGGTCGCACCGGACCAACAAGAGGATTCCGCGTCGGACGTTGATCTTGATGTCCGGCAATTGCCGCATGCTCAACGGCATACGACAATATTCGGCCTCCTGCAGCACCTTGCCCCACGGCAAGCGTTGGTGATCACCGTGGATCACGATCCGCAGCCGCTTCGGCACCGGTTGGAGGCGGTTCATGCGGACGAATTCGGTTGGGGGTACCTCGAGGAGGGACCGGCTGTGTGGCGTATAGCCATCAGGAGGCGCGATAGTCGTTGATGGTTCCGAGTTGAAGTAGGCGCTGTAGGGCCCTTAATAACTTTTTAAGGGCCAGCCTGAACTCCATCACCGAGCTTACAGGTTCGTGCTCAACTCAAGCATAAATTAGGGGCCTTGTTGCTAAGTATCTGGATGGGAGACCCTAGTTTACCGCTAACGCTAGCCTATGGTGCGTGGTGGTGCTTGAGTCGCTGGCTGAGTCTGTCTTTGAGCGAGCGGTAGTTTAGACCATACTCCACTCCGGGGCTTTGCAGCGGGTCTGTGGCGCTTAGCGGTTGTTATGCAGTAGCGCGATGGCCACCAATCTATCTATTAGAGCATGCTCCAGGATCTGGATGCCCGGACCCACCCTTCTTCTGACATCATCTGGTTATATGTCCGCCGGTATTGTGGGTGGCAGACTCGACTCAGGCTCAGAAATTACATGCAGGAGGATTACTCCCGGCCAGGCTCGGTGTCGACCGGCGGATGCTCGAACTGTATGGGACGTAGGCGGTATCCAATAATCTCTCTAGATGCGAGTGTTTGGCTTTCGGCTCCAGCCGGAGGTAACTTTGTAGTCCTTATTGACTGACTATTGTCCCCACTTGTCCGTAGACGGGTATGCCGTATCCTGAACGAATGCGGCCTGGAGAAACAGCTGCGGTGATAGCACGGAGCCTGCGTAAGGTATACGGGTCGCTCACCGCGGTGGATGGTATCAATTTTGAAGTGCGCGAAGGAGAGTTCTTCGGCGTACTGGGTGCTAACGGTGCCGGGAAATCCACCACCATGCGTATGGTATACCAGGTCAGTCCCGTCACTAGCGGCGAGCTGTGGGTGCTTGGCATGCGCGCGGGGCGCGAAGCCCGCGCCATCAAGGCCCGTCTGGGTGTAGTGCCACAGATGGACAACCTGGACGAAGAAGTAAGCGTGCTCGATAACCTCCTTTTGTATGGACGCTACAATGGGCTGGGTGCCCGAAAGGCGCTCCAGAGGGCGCGGTTGCTACTAGAGGAATTCGAGCTCTCGCAAAAATCCCGGCGGCGGGTGGGAGAGCTTTCGGGCGGCATGAAACGCCGGTTGACACTGGCCCGCGGATTGATGAACGATCCCGAGATGGTGATTCTCGACGAGCCCACTACCGGGCTGGACCCCCAGGTCCGACTGCTCTTATGGGACCGGCTGGAAGCCCTCCGGGCCGATGGGGTGACGCTGATCATGACTACCCACTACATGGACGAGGCCGAGCGGCTTTGCGACCGGCTGGTGGTCATGGATCGAGGCAGGATCGTGGCTGAGGGCAGCCCACGCGAGTTGGTCCAACGGTACGCTTCACCCGAGGTGGTGGAGATCCGTTTGGGGAGATTGGACGCGGAGAAGCTCGAAGCGACGGTTTTGGCTCACGGCGTGGTGGTGCAGAAGAGCAGCGGGCGTATGTATCTGTTTACCGAGGACGGACGGGCCCTGCTAGCCATGCTCGCGAACAATGGATGGGGGCCCCTGCGGGCCTATGTACGACCGGGGAACCTCGAGGACGTGTTCCTGAACCTCACCGGGAGGGGGCTTGATGATTGACCTGAGCCTGGCAGGCGCACTGCGGGTATGGGAGCGGAACCTGCGTGTATACAAGCGCGCTTGGATCTATGCCTTGCTGCCTAATTTCTTTGAGCCAGTCTTCTATCTACTGGGTATGGGTGTGGGCCTGGGCGCGTACGTGAGCGGCGGCGGCACCTTTCACGGCGGATATCTGGTCTACATTGCCCCAGGGCTGGTGGCCGCCTCGGCTATGAACGGGGCTTCCTTCGAGACCACCTATAACGTTTTCGTGAAGCTGCACTTCGGTAAGCTTTACGACGCTATGGTGGCTACACGTGTGAATATGGAGGACGTGGTGCTGGGTGAACTATTGTGGGCGATCACCCGCTCCCTGATTTACGGAGGGGCCTTTCTGCTGATCACGCTCTTCTTCGGCATACCCCTCTCGCCTCACCTGATCCCGGCTTTACTGGTGATCGTGCTGATCGGCTACACCTTCGCGGCGCTGGGGTTGGCCTTCACCTCGGTGATCGACACCATCGACCTATTCACCTATTACTTCACCCTGTTCCTCACCCCATCCTTTTTGTTTTCCGGCATCTTCTTTCCGGTGGCCGGGCACTTCCCACCCTTTTTGGTTACCGTGGCCGAATGGACGCCGCTCTACCATGCGGTGCGGCTGATGCGGGGGGTGCTCACCGGGGGTGAGGGCACGCTTCTTGACGCAGCCTACCTGCTGGCCTTTGGCACGATTTTTACGGTGTTAGCGGTACTCAGGATGCGGCGGCGGGTGATCAACTGAGACTGTTCCGCGCCAGCGCGACTCCCACCGGTAGGCCCCACAGGCTGAGCCGACGGAAAGACGTCACCTGGAGACCAGCCTTTTGCAGCAGGGCTTCCAGAAAGATCGGGCGGCAGTCAGCCAGCGCTTCCAGGTGGTCGTGCGCGAAGATGTAGACCCTTTCGGCGGGGCCGGGTTTGCGCGTGGCTAGAAGAGAGACTACCACGAACCGGCCGCCCGGCCGCAGGAGACGGTGCACCTCGGCCAGCACTTTGGGGATTTGCGGGGTATCGAACAGCTCGAGCGTAAAGGCAGTGAATACTGCATCGAAAGCACCGTCCGCCAGGGGGACCGCCACGGCATCCCCCTGGTATAGCTCCAGGTGCTCGGCCAAGCCGGCACGTTCCAGCTTTCTCCGCGCCTGAGCTAGCATCCTTGGGGAGAGATCCAGGCCCACCAGGCGGCCGCGCCCGGCCAAGCGCCCGGCCAGGGCTCGCAGCGCGGTGCCCGTGCCACAGCCCAGCTCGAGCACCGCCTCGCCGGGGCTCGGTGACAGCAACGTAAGAGCCTCCTCGCGGGCGCGGTGCTCGCTGGATCCGGCCAGTAGGTCGTAGATGGGCGCCAGACGGTCGTAGGCCTCTTTAGTGGCTTCCCGCCCGCGGAAGACCCGGCGCATGGTGGGACGGCGAGGCTTGGACATGGGTCTCCATCCTAGTACGGTGCGGCTCTGGATGTGCCCGGTACCAAATTACCCATCTACTCAAGCTAATTTGCGAGGTGGCTTTATCGTGCCTACCGCGGCTAGGCTCCAGGTAGGTGCACGATAATTCCGAATGGTCCAAATATGCCTATTGTGAAGGCGGTGAGGCGCACGTAACGGACAAAATCTGACGGCGGAAAGATCCTCAGGCTGATTGGTAAAGGGTAGTGACGAAGTAACGGCTACACCTTGACTTCTTGGGTTTTTGGCAGACGCGAGACTTATGCCCATACCCCTCCGTAGGCGCCCGGGGCCCGTGGAGGTAGAATTTACGCTGTGCGTACTGCGAGGAAGACCGGAGTATAGAGCGCATGAAGATTGCCTGGATTGCGAGTGAGGCGTTCCCGTTCGTAAAGGTAGGTGGTTTGGCGGACGTGGTAGGCAGCCTACCGCTCGAGCTGGCCAGGCTGGGCCACCAAGTACGGGTCTTCCTGCCATGGTATGCTAGGCTTTCCCAACAACCAACACCTATTGGTGAGGTGCACTTCCAGTTCAGGGGCCAGGAGCAGCGGGCTGGTCTTGCAGGACTCGAGCGCGAGGGGGTGGAATTTGTTTTCGTGGGGCTTTCCGACTTCGATCGTGCGCGGATCTATGGCTACCCCGATGACCTGCGACGGTTCGTACGCTTTGCTCAGGCGGCTACGGCAGCAGCCCTGGCCTGGGGTGCTCGGGTGGTGCATGCGCACGACTGGCAGGCGGCTTTAGCTCCAGTGCTGATCGCCGCAGGTAGCCTACCCGTGGCCAGCGTTTTTACTATTCACAACCTGGCCTACCAGGGCCGCTGGAACCCGGAGGATTTCTTTTCCTGGACCGGCCTGCCAAGGAGCATATATGGGCTTTCCGGATTGGAGTTCTTCGGGGATATCAACTTACTGAAAGGGGCCTTGGTCTTTGCCGAGCGCTTGACTACGGTAAGCCCCCGCTACGCACTCGAGATCCAGACACCGGCTTTCGGCGAGGGCCTGGATGGTGTATTGCGGGCCCAAGCGGGGAAACTCTCGGGTATCCTGAATGGCCTGGACTATGCCTACTGGGACCCTGCGAATGACCCGCATCTGGAAGCGGCCTACACCATAGACCAGCCGGAAAATAAGCATTTGAACAAGAGGAAGCTTACGCGTGAACTGGGGCTTGCTGAAGAAGGGGTGCTGATCGGCGTAGTTTCCCGCTTGGCCGAACAGAAGGGTTTGGATCTGCTACTGGCGGCCTTACCGAACCTTCTCTCGGATGGCGTCGCCCTGGTGGTGCTGGGGAGTGGTGATCCGGCACTCGAGGCCGCTTTTTCCCGCGCCGCTGGCGGCGCCCCGCGCCGGCTGGCCTTCCGCAGCGGCTACAATGAGCGCCTAGCTCACTGCATCTACGCCGCCGCCGATGCTTTGCTGATTCCCTCGCGCTTCGAGCCCTGTGGGTTAACGCAGATGATCGGCATGCGCTATGGTGCGGTGCCCTTGGCGCATGCGGTGGGTGGGCTGGCGGATACTATTGAGGACGGACGAACAGGCTTTCTCTTTGAGCAGCTGCACCCCGAGGGGCTGTTGGCCGCGGTGTTTCGCTTCCTTCATACCCAGCGGCCGGAGATCATCCGACGGGCTATGCAGGTGCGTTTCGACTGGGTGCAGGCTGCTGTAGCCTACGATAAGCTGTACCAAGAGGTGAAGCGTTGAGTGTTGAGGAACTATTGCGCGCGGGGCGGTACGACCGGGCGCTGGCTGAGGGATTGAAGGCCGGAGATAACAATGCCATAGAAGCGGCGCAGACCTTCATCGATCTACGATATCTGCTCAGGAGCAAGCGCTACAAGGATGCCCTGAGGTTGCTCAAAAAAGAGCCGGAAATCTTTTCCAGTACCGATGCGCAGCTTTCCGCTGGTATCCAGGCTTTCGACAAACAGCCTTCCGTCGGCGATGTAGAACCTTACCTGGCGGACCCTCATCTGAGTGCGGAGGCCTGGGTCTGGACGGGGTTGGGGTATATACGGGAAGGTCAGCGGGACGAGGCGCAGAAAGCTTTCGAGCAGGCGCTCGAGCAGGATCCCGGTCACCCCAGGGCTAAGATTAATCTGGCGAATGTTCACCAAGAAGAAGGACGGTATGACGAGGCCATAGTGCTGTATGAGGAAGTACTCAAGCGGGATCCGGACGCGGCGGATGCACACCATAACCTGGCCGCGGCCTACAAGAAACTGGGACGGGTAGATAAATCGGTATCGCACTTCAAACGTGCGCAACGGATCCGCATGCGCCCGGCCCCGCGTGACCTCTCCGCAAGCCGCCCGGATCGCGAGACGGTAAGAAGCCTCCTACCCAAGGGTCTGACTCGCTGGGGATGGTGGATCGTGATCATCTTGGCGGCCTACCTATTGTTACACCACTAGGAAGCGGATCTTCGGCCTCCGGTGAGAAAGCCGCTGCTGGATTTCTTTGATATAGGTGGCGCGGGTTCCGGCAGATCGGAGGGCTCTGGGGTGCTCTGGCGATCGCGGGATAGCTTACCTCGAAAGGTTCTGCCGGCTGATGATGACTGGCGGTGGTAGCTTTCAGGTGTACGCCGGCGGCAGCATGATCGGTGGTGAAGGTAGCCTCCAGCTTGGTTGGTGGAATCCGTAGACCGGGTCGTTGTGGATGGTCATAATGGGCCTGGTCCGGTTCGCGCCAGTAGACGACTGACAATTAATCCCGCGCCGGGGCTCCGGCATAGACGGGGTAACCGTCCGCTGGCGTGGGAATCGTAGCGCCTTCGCGAGGAGGATGTTAAAGCCCGCCGGTTTTACCCTAGGTCCGCCCACTGGACTCTTCGGTGGGGCTTTTGCGGAAGATCCCGTGTAGATCGATTTCGAAGTGATATAGTTTGGCCACCTCCTGGCGGAAGACGGCAAGCCGGGGCAGCGAGAAGAGTAATACCGCCGCTAACACGCCCACCGTGGGGCCGACTAGGTAGACCCAGAAACCACTGAAATCTCCCGAGGCTACTGCCGGCCCAAAACTGCGCGCAGGGTTGGTGCTGGTGCCGGAAAGGGGTGCTTCCAGCCAGACCATAGCCGCATACAAGGCGGGCATCAGCAGCGGGGTATAGCGGCGGAGTTTTGGATGCCCGGTAAAAACGAATAACCCCGCGATTAGGAAGAAGGTGGTTACGACCTCGCCCAGGGTGGCTTCTAAGGGTGTAAAACCTGTTCCCACCAGTGTGGCTCCGAGGGTTACGCTACGCCCTAAACCACCCCAGGCTAAAAGCGGTAGTGAGCCGGCCACCGCGCCGGTGAACTGGGCCGCCAGATAGCAAAGCATGATCCTCGGAGCCATGACGCCCCTGAGCCAGAAGGCTAAAGTAACCGCCGGATTGATGTGTGCACCGCTGGTGCGGCCTACCCAGGACCAGGCGATGGTGCCCCCGGTCGCGCCGAATAAAAACCCGGTGAGCGCACGGCGTACGGCAGGGTCCGGGATCCAGCGTACTATAGGGCTCCCCTGACCGAAGTCGAGGATCACGAACGAAAGACCCACCAGTATCAGCAGCGCCGTGCCGATGAACTCGGAGAAGAAGACCACCGGAGGGAGGCAGGATTTTCTCACGAGCGTAGTGCTGAAGGCGAAATGGGAGAGGGCAGGGCGTGGATGGTTCGCGATAGGCAAAGCCCGGGGCGCACGACCTTTGTCCCAGGCGCCGCTCCCACTGCAACAAGGCCTCCGGCCGGGTTAAACCGGTCCGGCAGTGGAGAAAAAGATTGCTTCGCTGACATTCTGCTACCTGAAAGCCCGGTCGGACCATCCCTGCCGGGATGGTGGGCTGCAAAGTGGAGGTTGGGCAGGTTTGCTCCGGCTAGCTGCGCTCGAGCGATAGCTTCTCCAACTCCCCCTGTGGTACTCCAGCCGGGTATTGACCGTTGAAACAGGCCAGACATACGGATTGTTGTGTAGCGTGGCGCACGCCTCCCTCGCTCAGGAATACCAAGGTATCCGCGCGGGTGTATACCCGCACCGCCTCGTTATCGTGGGTGGCGGCGATCAACTCCTTACGCGCCGCGGTGTCGATGCCATAGTAGCAAGGAAAACGAATGGGGGGGCTGGAGATACGCATATGCACTTCGGTAGCGCCGGCTTCCTGCAGGAGTTGCACGATGTGACGCGAGGTGGTGCCCCGTACGATGGAATCATCGACCAGCACCACGCGCTTACCGCGCACTACCGAGGTGGGAGCCAGCTTGAGCTTCACCTTCAGATCGCGCATGGCTTGGGTGGGTTGGATGAAGCTGCGGCCGGCGTAGGGGTTCTTGTATAGGCCGTAGTCGAAGGGGATGCCGCTGGCGCGCGCGTAACCGATAGCCGCCCCGATACCTGAATCTGGTACCGGAACCACCAGATCGGCCTCTATGGCTCCTTCGCGCGCCAGCTCCTCACCCAGGTGAACTCTGGCCTGGTGGGCCTCGAGCCCGTTTATCTTAGCGTCGGCACGGGCGAAGTAGATCCATTCGAAGGCGCAGGGGGTGGGTTTGACGGACAGTACCTGGCGCGAGCGAAGTTCGTCGCCCTCAATCCATACCAGCTCACCGGGCCGTACGTCGCGCAGAAAGCTGGCCCCCAGCAAGGGAAAGGCCACCGGTTCGGAGGCAAATACGAAGCCGCCCTGGGGTAGCGTGCCGATCACCAAAGGCCGTACTCCACCACCGTCTCGCAGCGCAAGTACCGTTTCGCGATTGGTGAGTACCACTGAGAATCCACCCTGAAGTTCGCGCATGGCCTGGTCCACCGCGTCGATCAGTTCCAGATGGGCATATCGGGCGATCAGATTAATCATCACCTCGGTGTCGCCGGTGGTCTGGAAGACCGCTCCCCCCTCCAGCAACCGCTGCCGTATAGGTAGGGCGTTGATGAAGTTGCCGTTGTGGGCGATAGCCAAAATGCCCTTGGAGGAACGGGCGGTGAGGGGCTGGGCATTGAAACGCAGGTTGGAGCCGGTGGTGGAGTAGCGGGTATGGGCGATGCCTAAATGCGCTCCTTCCAGTTCGAGCCGACGCATACGGCCGGGTGCGAAGACCTGCGCGACCAGGCCCAGGTCCTTTTCCAGCAGTAAGTCCCGTCCGTTGGAAACCACTACACCTGCAGCCTCCTGACCCCGGTGCTGCAGCGCTTGCAAACCAAGTACCAGCAGTTCGCCTACTGCGAGCGGCTCTTTGCTCCACAAGCCCAGAATGCCGCACTCCTCGTGCAGTTTGTCCAGCGAATCCAGATCCATCATGCTCTCGCCTCGTCTTGCATGAGCTGTTCCAGCGGTTTTGCCCAGGCGGCCTTGAGTTCGGCTACCGGCCAGACCAACTTTTGGTTTTGCAACAGGACTGAAAGGTTGGTCCCGCCCACTTCGCCAAGCACTTGGTAGGGCAGATTGCGGGCGTCCAGGAGATCGGTGGCCTCACCCAGGCTGGTTTTGTCTACGGTGAAGAGTATCCTACTGGGCGCTTCTCCAAAAAGCAACGCTTGTGGGGGCAAAGGCCCGCGCAGCTCGAGCGTAACCCCCAGCTGGTACGGAAAGGTCATCTCGGCCAGAGCCGCCAGCAAGCCGCCGCTGGAGAGGTCGTGTGCGGTATGCACCAGCCCGGTACGCACCAGGTCGCGTATGGCTTGCTGCACAGCTTTCTCCCGCGCTAGGTCCAGGGCCGGGACGGCTCCTTCCTCGCGTCCGTGACGAATCCACAAGTAAGCGCTGGCTCCTAGCTCGGCGGTGTTTCCGCCTAGCAGTACCAAGAGCTCGCCGGTTCGTGCAAAGCCCAGCTCCGCCCGCCGCTCGAGCTGCTCAAGCAGCCCCACCACCCCCACGATCGGCGTTGGCGGCACGCGATAATTGGGCCCTTGGTTGTACAGGCTGACGTTCCCGGAGACCACCGGCAGTGAGAGCTGCGTCGAGGCTTCCACCAGCCCGGCTATGCTTTCGGAAAGTTCAAAATACCCAGCGGGATCTTCGGGGTTGGCCATGTTCAATCCATTGGTATAGGCCAGTGGCGTCGCGCCCAGGACGCTGACGTTGCGGGTGGCCTCGGCCAGAGCGTGCATCGCGCCCAGGCGGGGTGCGAGATGGCAAAAGCGGGCGTTGGCGTCGGTGGAAAGGGCCAGTCCCTTGACGGTGCCCTTAACCCGCAACAGTGCAGCATCAGCCTGCTCGGGCAGAAAGACGGTGTTGGTGCCTACCTGCTGGTCGTAACGCTCGAAGATCGGATGCTTCGAGGCCAGCTCCGGGTGGGCCAGGAGTACCAGTAGGGCCGCGTGCAGGTCGGGATCGGCAGGCAGATCTTCGAGGGTTTTCTCCCGCGCTGCTTTTACCAGCGGGTCTTCCTGGGCTGCGTGTAGGTAGGTGGGTGCCTGCGCCAGGGCGGATACTGGTAGTTCGGCTTTAACCTGCCCATGCTCGAGCACCCGAAAGAGAGGATCCTCGATGATGCGCCCGATGGCCACCGCCTCCAGCCCGTAATGTCGGGCCAGATCTTCCAGTTCGGTCTCGCGGCTGGCACGTGGCACCAGAACCATGCGTTCCTGTGATTCGGAGAGCATTACCTCGACCGGGTTCATACCCTCTTCCCGCCTAGGCACCAGCGAGAGTTCCAGCTCGAGCCCCAACCCCGAGTTGGCCGCAAGCTCCACCAGCGAACTGGTGAGGCCCGCGGCGCCCATATCTTGTACGCCTTCCACCAGGTCTAACCGAATAGCGTCTAGGGTGGTTTCCATTAACAGCTTACCCATGAAGGGGTCGCCCACCTGCACGTTGGGCCGCTTGGCTTCGTTATCGTCAGCCAGCTCCTCTGAGGCGAACGAGGCCCCGCCGATCCCGTCACGGCCGGTGCGGGCGCCCAGGTAGTAGACCGGATGCCCATGCGGGGCCCGGCTTCTCTTTAGTGCCTCCTCGCGTACCAGCCCCACACACATCACGTTTACTAAGGGGTTGTCCTGGTAACCAGGGTGAAAGGAGAGCTCGCCGCCCACGGTGGGCACGCCGATAGCGTTGCCGTAGTGCCCGATGCCCTCGACCACGCCCCGAAGCAGGTGCCGGGTGCGCGGGCTCTTGGGATCGCCGAAGCGCAACGAGTTGAGTACCGCCAGCGGACGGGCACCCATGGCGAAAATATCGCGCAGGATACCACCCACCCCGGTCGCCGCACCCTGGAAGGGCTCCACGGCGGAAGGGTGATTGTGTGATTCGATCTTGAAGACTACCGCCCAGCCGTCGCCGATACGCACCACCCCGGCGTTTTCCCCCGGTCCTTGGAGTACCGACGGTCCTTTGCTGGGTAGCTGCTTCAGCAGCGGGCGGGAGTTCTTGTATCCGCAGTGCTCGGACCACATGACCGAGAACAGGTATAGCTCGAGCTGGTTGGGCTCGCGACCCAGGTGATCTTTGATGCCGGCGTACTCTTCCGCGCTCAGGCCTACTTCGGAAGCGGGGGTGCGGGCTTTGCCGGTCATGCCGGGCTCTCTTGGTGCATCAGTAGCGGAATAAGTTGGCGATGATCGGTGATGCGTACGCTGGGCTCGGGCCCGCCGGGGTGTGCGGCCTGCTTGGCGTATAGGATCGTCTGGGCAAAGCCCAAGGCGCGGGCCCCGGCGATGTCGGTTCGGGGGATATCCCCTACGTGCGCGGTTTCCGCGGGTGTTACGCCCAAGCTATGCAGAGCCGCCTCGAAAGCGCGGGGGTGCGGTTTGACTACCCCGGTTTCATCGGAAAACGAGAAGGCGCTAAAGTACTGCCTCAGGCCGTGGCGCTCCAGGTGAACCTTGAGGATCCGTCCCGGCGTGAGGCCGGTATCGGAGACGATACCGAGTGCAAAGGAGCGCGCGAGCTTAGGAATAACCTCCTTGACCCCCGGTAGCGATATCAGCTCCCCCAGCGAAGCGGCCTCTTCCAGCATTCGGGTGGAGCGGTCGATGAGTTCAGGGTCTTGAGGCGCCTCCAGGCGCTGGAATATATATACCACCCGGTCACGTGGGGTCATATTTCCGCCGCTTCCCCAGACCTCTTCGAAGCGCTTCGCGGCTTGTTGATACGCAGCATGGATCCGCGCGCGGTCGACGAAGCAGCCAAGTTCGTCCAGAGCTTCCTGCAGGGCGGTGAGGCGTGCAGGCACAACCTGCTCGGCGAACGCCGGTGATACGGCGAACAAGGTACCCCAGAGGTCGAAGGTTATGGCTTTCATGCCACCACCTCCAGGGCCAGGCCCTCAAAAAGCCGCACCCCGCTGGTGGAACCCAGGTCGCCTTCCATGGCCCGCTCGGGGTGGGGCATCATACCCAGTACATTCCCAGCGGCGTTGACCAGCCCGGCGATATCGTTTTCACTGCCGTTGGGGTTGTAGTCGGCGTCTGCCTCTCTCATCGGAAGGTAACGGAAAGCTACCCGCCCTTCTTCCTCCAATTCCCTTAGCGTATCGGGACCGGCATAGTAGCGGCCTTCGCCATGAGCCACAGGGACACGTAATATCTCGTCCTGAGTATAAAGGCGGGTGAAGAGGGTATCGGTACGCTCGACGCGCAGCTGTACGTCACGGCAGGCAAAATGCAGCCGGTCATTACCCAAAAGCGCGCCCGGTAGAAGGCCTATCTCGGTCAGCACCTGGAAACCGTTGCAGATTCCCAACACCGGGTAGCCGTGCTCAGCCAGCCGTCGCACTTCCTGCATGGCTGGTGAGAAGCGGGCCAGTGCACCTGCTCGTAAGTAGTCGCCGTAGGAAAAGCCGCCGGGTAGTACCACGGCCTGATAGCCGTCCAGATTCGTGGTGGTGTGCCAAACGCGTTCAGCCGAAAAACCACTCAGCTCGAGCGCCCACAGAGTATCTTGATCACAGTTTGACCCCGGGAAGCTGATGACCGCGACTTTTCTCATGCCCATGCCGCCGGCTTTAGCTCGAATGTAAAAGTCTGCGTTACCGGGTTAGCCAAGGTGCGCGCTATGGAGGTCAGCCGTACGCGGGCTTCCTCTTCGTTCTCAGCTTCCAGACTGAGTTCAATAGCCTTGTTTACCCGCACGCCGGCGACGGGGTGATCAAGGCCTTTCAGCACGCCTTCGATGGCTCGCCCCTCGGGATCCAGGATACCCGCCTTTAGCCGTATGATCACCGTTGCGTGATAAGTCATACCTTCTCCAGGACCAACCTCAAGACTTCTTGATAGGCTTCTTCCACGCCACCTAAGTCGCGCCGGAAGCGATCCTTGTCCATCTTCTCGTGAGTATCCTTGCGCCACAGGCGCATGGTGTCGGGACTGATCTCGTCGGCCAGGAGGATTTTCCCGTCCTTTCGACCGAACTCCAGCTTTAGGTCGATGAGTATGAGTCCACGTGTAGCGAAGAACTCGCGCAACAGTGTACCTATCTCCAGGGCCTGCCTGCGCAGCGTTACGACCTCTTCCCGAGTGGCTATCGACAGCGCCACAGCGGCGTCTTCGGTGATGAGCGGATCGCTCAAAGCATCGCTCTTGAGTGAGAACTCCACCAGGGGTGCCTTCAGCGCCGTATCCTCGGGCACACCGTACCGTTTGGAAAAGGAGCCCGCTGCGCGGTAACGTACGATTACCTCCAGCGGCACGATCTCCACCTGCCATACCAGGCTTTCCCGCT
Organism: uncultured bacterium; assembly: GCA_964402875.1. GTDB lineage: Bacteria > Deinococcota > Deinococci > Deinococcales > Marinithermaceae > CAYODT01. The sequence goes on from CAYODT010000025.1 coordinate 20,810, forward strand.
CGGAGAGCATGCGGATAAAGTGCGACTGCAGCCCATGCTTGTCCAGATATTCGAACAATCGGGCTGAGATCCGGTTGTTGACCGTACCCTTACCCTCGATCCGGCCATGCTTGGCTCCGTTAAAGGCGGTGGCGTCGTCTTTGTAGTACACCCGGTAGGTACCCTCCTCGGGCCCCGCGTAAACGATCTTAGCCTTCCCCTCGTATATCTTTTCCATTTGCAGCCTCGGGAGCGGTCTTAGGTACCCGCTCATAGTCCTACTTTATCTCTACCTGGGCCTTCCCGGCTGAGCCTTGGCCCAGGCCGAAGCGTGCGTAGATCGTATCTACGTGCCGCAGGTACCAAGCAGGATCAAAGGCTTCTTGCAAGCGCTCGCGCCCCAGGGGGTTTTCCGGGTCGGACAGCAGCCCGTCCAGGAAAGGTTGATTGGATGACCAGGAGGCCAGAGCACTGCGCTGCACCAGGTCGTAAGCGCGGTTACGCGGGAGCCCTTCCTTGATCAGGAGCCCTAGGACGCGCTGTGAGTACACCAATCCATGGGTGATATCCAGATTTCTGGCGATATTGTCTTCCCTAACGACCAGGCCGTCTAGAAGTCCGTGCAGCCGCTCGAGCATATAGTGGGCCAGCGTGGTGCTATCGGGGAGGATGATTCGTTCCACCGAGGAATGACTGATGTCACGCTCATGCCAAAGCGCCACGTTCTCGAGTGCGGCCTGCAGGTTGGCGCGCAAGAGCCGCGCTAGCCCACTGAGGTTTTCCAGGCCGATAGGGTTCTTTTTATGAGGCATGGAGCTGCTGCCGGTTTGCCCCTGGCCGAAACCTTCCTGAGTCTCCAAGACTTCGGTGCGCTGAAGATGGCGCAGCTCAACCGCTATGCGCTCGATATCGGTACCCAGTGACGCCAAGGCGAAGAGCAGCTCGGCATGCCGGTCTCGGGGGACAACCTGAGTGCTTATCGGCTCTGGAATGAGTCCCAGCCCGCGGCAAACGTGGGCCTCTACCTCGGGAGGTACATGGGCGTAGTTGCCCACCGAACCAGAGACCACACCTACGCGGATACCTTCACCGGCCTTCGTTAAACGGGCTTGGTCACGCGTCAGCGCTGCGTAGAAAGAAAGGAACCGTAGCCCGAAGCTGGTGGGCTCGGCGTGAACGCCGTGGGTTCGCCCTACGGCGGGGGTGTTCTTATAAGCCAATGCCAGCCGCCTCAACGCCTGCAGCACGGGGGAAAGCGCGGCGTCGAGGAGCTGGTGAGCCCGGACCAGAAGGACGTTCTGCGCGGTATCCACCACATCCGTGCTAGTCAAGCCGAGGTGCAGGTAGCGATCCACTTCGGCCATATCCACCCAGTCCGTCAAGGTACGGGTGAATGCCACCATGTCATGGCGGGTTTCCGCCTCCAGCGCAGCCACGCGTTCCGCGAAATGGGCGTCAATCGGTTTTTCCCGTAAGGCCTCCCGCAACCTCTGAGCGGTATGGACGGGTACCTCACCCAACGTTTCCCAGGCTTCCAGGGCTAAGCGTTCCACTTCCGCCCAGATTGCGTAGCGATGAGCATCGCTCCACAGAATTTTCATCTCCGGGGTTTGATAGCGCTCAATCATGGCGTCCTCTCTCGTTTGGAGTCTACGTAATGCCGCCGGGCACTAGGGGGTTTCGCGACTGGCTACGTACATGCCGCCTTTATGCAGCTCTACTTGGTAGGTGTCGGATATCTCGATTAGTTCTCCGTCGGTGTGGGCAGGTACCGGTCGGTCGAAGCGGGCGGTCAGCGCAGGCGCGCTGAAGTGGTAAACTTCTGGATGATTCATATGCTTACCCAGCATGACCCGGGGAAGAATGCCCAGCGCGCCTGCGCGGCTGAACCGTCCGAGTACGATGGCGCTGAGATATCCGTCGTGGGGGTCGGCCATGGGGGCGATACGCATGCCTCCCGCGTAGGTGGGTCCGTTCATGATTGCAGCCAGCAGAGCAGGACCTTCGTAGAGTAGTTCCCCCATTGACTCCAGTCGGAGCCTGGGGAGATGCAGTCCCCCCAGCTCGAGTGTCAGCGCATATAGATAGCGAGGCATGCCTGTGAGGAAACGCGGTACGGTAAGCGAACGCTTGGCTACGGCTGCGTCGAAACCCATCCCCAGGCTTGCGGCGTAGGGGTGTGCGTTAACCATAGGAAGGTCCACCAACCTGGCTACAGCGTTCAAGGCGGTATGCATGGCTTCCTTCACCGGCACCAGCAGGTTCAGCATGCGGGCGAAGTCGTTGCCGCTGCCGACGGGTACTACACCCAGGGTCTTGCTACTGCCCACCAAACCGCCCAGGACCTCGTGCACCGTGCCGTCTCCGCCCACCGCCACCACCCGGCTGCCTTCTGGTGCGGCCGCCGCCAAGGCGACGGCATGACGCTGAGCCTTGGTGATAACCAGCTCGAGCGTCCTGTTCCCAAGTGCCTTCCTAGCGGCCTGTTCGATGACGTTAAGCATCTTTCCAACCCGGCCGCGACCCGCTACCGGGTTGACGATGATGAGATGTCGCACCAGGGCATTATACGATGGGTGGGACAAAAGCGCAGTGCTAAGATGTATTTGATATGGTACGTCCGGTAGTTCAAGAGGATCTCCCCGAGCTTTTAACTCTTTTGGCCTGGATGGACGAGGTCCGGGAGAGGCGGGTCATGATGCCACAGGGCCGGGATGCTGGAAGCTTGGCCTGGGAGGTGGAGCACGGTTGGGTCAGCGAAAACGCCGGGCACCTGACCGGATTCGCGGCCCTACACGCCTTTGGGCGAGGGGGTGCTTTGGAGGGCCCCTTGAGCCTGGATGGCGCCGGTGACGAATTGCTTTCTACCGCGGTGTACGAGGCTAAAAAGCAGGGTTACCCCACCGTCTACGCTTTTCCCGCGGAAGAGAATGGTGCGTTGAGGGAGCTCTTGGAGCGCCACGATTTCCACCCCATGCACGCTACCTACTTCTTCTCCACCGGTCCAGCCAACCTCGATTATCCGTTGCCGCTGCGCGCGCATATTGAGCAGGTGGAGGCGCTATGGCCGGAGCTGTACCGCGACCTCTATCGACGTTCCGAGGAGGCCTGGAGCCAGCGTCTTGGCTGGTCGGACGCCGAGTTGATCGAGCACTTTGCGCAGCCGGAGATCACCCTGTGGTTTGCCTATCAGAGCGGTATGCCGGTGGGTCTGGTGGAGCTCGAGCAAGCTGCTAAGCGTGCCGAGGTGGCTTACCTGGGTGTGGTGCCCGAAGCGCGGGGGCAGGGCATCGGGCGGGCGCTCCTGGGTATGGCGGTGCGTCATGCCTTCGATACCTTGAAGGTGCAGGAATTAGTAGTGCGTGCGCACGATCATGAGAAATCGGCTATCGATCTCTATCGTGGCCTGGGATTTCGACAGGTCGAGGTCGTGGTTACCTACGTGCGGGAGCTAGAGCTCGAGCTCTGATCCGGAAGAGTATGGGGCTTGGTGAGGGTTCACGGAAAGCGCTCGAGCTCTAGCTGGTGGATTTGCGTACGGCTGCGGTGAGTGCTTAATCTTTGTTGTAGCCGCCGCCTATGGCCATCATTGGCCTTGGTGCTGACCTTTTTGTAGTCGCAAAGACTGCGACATTACGCTCCCTCAGGCTGGCTAAGCTCAGCTCCAACCGGCCCGAAGTGATCCCTTGCCACAAACTACACCCATATCGGCGTTGTAGAACGCCCAGCCCGGTCCTGGACGAGGGGGTGTGGCACCTCTGGGTAGGGCTGGTTGCCAGTATGGTTAGGGGGGCTCAGATCGAGGACGGCGATCTTCTCGTGCAGTGGGTAGTTGTGCTCAGCGTGGAAGCGATAGGTGGTGGGTACTGTTGTCGGAGAGATTGGGCTCTAGGCTGTCTTCTGCTGCGTCCAGGGTAGCTTGCATCCGCATGCTTGTGGAGCGGAACAGGGTAGGTGGGTGGGCAACTCCAAGCCTGAACCGGCGGTGGTAGGCTATCCGCGCTGGGTGCGGCCTCGCACATCGGCAGGATTGCCGAAAGGCTTTTTGGGTAGAGTAACGGTGTGAGAGACCTGGATAATTCGGCGACCTACCATCTTGATTCGCGGTTGTTACGGGCTGATCTCAAGAATCTACCCGGGTGGTACGAACGCCTGGGGGAAACCTACCCCAGTCCCCACACGGTGGAGGGCTACGGCGAGGGCTGGTGGGCTGCTGCGCTGGCACACGACTGGATGCCCGCCTCAATGCCTATCAGCGGAACCCACTTCGTGCTCCAGGGCGGTTTTCCCCTGGGGCGAGGTGCGGTTGCGGAACTCCTTGAACAGGTCTTTGAGGGACGGCTGGTGCGCTTTGGTCAGAGTGAAGAAGTCGATCTGACCATCACACCACATCCCTTATCCACCTATCGTTACCTGATGAGCCTGCTGTGGGCCACGGGTCGATTCGATGAGGCCGCGCGGGTGGAGCGTGCTATGGGTGAGGCCCTGCAGGAGTTGCATATTGATCAACCTACCGACAAGAACCCAGCGAAGCAGTTGGCCTGGCGGCTTGTGGAGCGAACTCCCATCTGGGTGGTGAGCGAGTCCTACACGCAGTTAGCCGCAGCCGCACAGCAACTGTTTGCCCGTATCGCCGGTTCACTCTCGGTAGCGCCACCGCCGGGGGCACTGGAGTTCTACGCCACAGCGTTAGAGGCACGCCACGAGCAGGGCGATCCCCTGATCGCGGTGATCGTTGGCGAGGACGCCTATACTCGGCTGGCCACGGAGGTCTTAGCCAGCCGAGTGGACGCGGTGGTGCACATGCCGGCCTCCTCTGGAGGAGGTGTGCTGGCGGAAACCCTGGTGCGCTGGTACGAACTGGCTTGGAGCGCGTATTATCTTTCACTGCTCTATGACCGCGACCCGGTAGACGCTGAGGTGCTCACTAGATTGCGTGAGAATCTGTGAACCTGCCGCCATTTCCCAAACCACCCGACTCAAAGATGGCTTATGTCCTGCAGATGGAGGCGGCAATACGAGTGGTGTTGGAGGGAGGGCTGGGGCGAGTGCGCTGGTTGGCGGCCCTGGATGCCTCCTCGGTTCGGGGTGGACCCCTGTATGCGGCCTGCGTATTATGGGACCTTCAGGAAGATTGTGAGACGGAAATCTCCATAGCTAGCCGGGTGGCTGAAGAAGTATTTCCTTATGTGCCGGGATACCTATCCTTCCGGGAGGCACCGGTTTATCTTCAGGCGTTGGCCGGCCTTTCCAGAATGCCCCAGTTGCTGCTGGTGGATGGTCAGGGTATTGCCCACCCCAGGCGCCTGGGCATCGCCGCGCATCTGGGCGTGCATCTGGACCTTCCGGCTATAGGGGTAGCTAAGTCCCGTTTGGTCGGCGAGGTTGCGGGTACCTTGCCGGAAGATAAGGGAGCAGTCCTTCCCCTACTCTTGCATGGCGACCAGGTTGGTTGGCTATATCGTTCCCGCCGGGGCGTTAAGCCGCTGTATCTTTCTCCGGGACACCGCGTCTCCCTCGAGACCGCGCTGGCATTTATACGGCGCCTAGGGGGACGGTTTAGGCTTCCTGAGCCACTGCGCCGGGCGCACTACTGGGCTGGTCAGGGACGCCAGACTGGTGTACTTGGCCGGATTATCTTAAAGTAGAGAAACGTATGGTCTATCAGCTTACTAGGGTATTGATATGGCTTTTTATGAAGTTGTTCTTTTTCGCATGGGTGGAAGGGGCGGACCAGGTACCTAAGAAGGGCGCGGTGATTCTGGCTTCTAACCACTTATCTATCCTCGATCCTATCCTGATGGTGGTGGGAATCCGTCGCCCGGTAGCCTTTATTGCCCGCGAGGATCTGTTCCATATGCCGCTGCTTTCTTGGCTCTTGCCGCGTGTATATGCTATTCCGGTAGAGCGCGGCAGTGGTAATCTGTCCACTTTTAAGGCGGCGATCCGCCTACTGCGGCGGGGTATGGCCTTTGGTATATTTCCCGAAGGTACCCGCGCTCGTGATGGGCGTATGCAACCGTTCAAGACCGGTGCAGCCGCTATCGCCATGCGCACCGGTGCGCTGGTAGTACCCGTGGCGGTGATCAATACCGAGCGTGCTTGGCCGGTGGGCAGGGGCCCGCGGCTCTTTTGTGCGGTGCGCGTAGTGTATGGTGCAGCCTTAGATCTTTCCGAGTTTTCCAGGCGGGCGGATAAGGAAAGCCTCATTCAAGCCACTAAGGTCATCGAAGCTGCGATACTTCGACTTTTGCCGCCTCGCTACCATGTAGACGATACCTTTCACAAAGACGAAGATGAGTATAAAGAGTGATAAGCTTCGTTCTTGGCTTGCATAAGCGCAATTCCATATGCTATAGTCGATAACGAAGTGGAATTCTAGAAGGAGGTGGCAAGGGATGGCGAGGAAAACTATGACTAAGGCAGATCTCGTGAACAACGTGGCGGAAACCACCGGTATGAAGAAGAAAGACGTCAAAGTAGTGGTGGATGCGTTCTTGGGCGAGACGGCCGATTTGTTGGATCGGGATTTCAAGGTGCAACTCACCGGCTTCGGTACCTTCGAGGTGCGCCATCGCAAGGCCCGCACGGGTGTAAAGCCAGGCACCACCGAGAAGATCAAAATCCCTGCTTCCAAGTACCCGGCCTTCAAGCCTGGCAAGGCTCTGAAGGAAAAAGTAAAAGTCTAAGGTTGTGCAGCACTGGTAAGGAGGGCAGGCCTGCCCTCCTTATTTGATTTGAACCCCTACGCTCCTGTTGCTGATGGCTCTCTGCCGGCCTGATAAGGATAGCTGAATCCCCGCTTACAATCAGGTTCCGCCCAAAGCCCCGCCAGGTTTGATTTTGGGTACGATGCGTGGTGTTTTCTGTTTACTCTCAGCCCTAGGAGCCTGCGGATCCTCAATAGGCAAGTTTTCCAATACGTGTGTGAACTGTTCTGCAGTAAGTGTCTCTCGCTCGAGCAGCATCCCCGTAACTCGCTCGAGCAGGGTGCGTTTTTCCCGCAGCAGTGCCTGTACCCGCGCGTACTGCTCTTCTATGAGTAAGCGTACGGCTTCGTCAATTCGCCTGGCGGTCTCTTCCGAGTACTGGCGTATTTCGTAGCCGCCGACGTAGTTGTCTTGATGGTTTTGGTAAGCTACGTGTCCGAATTCGGGATGCATACCCCATTCGGTAATCATACGGCGCGCCAGCAGTGTAGCCTGCTGGAAATCATTCTCGGCACCGGTGGTTACGTCCTCGAACACTAGCTCTTCCGCTACGCGGCCGCCCAGCGCCACGGCGATCTGGGCCAGCAATCGTTTCTGGCTGTAGTGGACCATGTCCGACCGTCTGGGCAACATAAAGCCCAGCGCCCGGCCGCGGGGCACAATTGTGACCTTATGCACTGGGTCAGCCAGCGGCAGAAAGTGTGCGGTCAGCGCATGGCCACTCTCGTGATTGGCGGTGATGTGCTTGTCGTGCTCGCTGAGCACCATGCTCTTGCGGGCCGGGCCCATCATCACCCGGTCGGCGGCTTCCTCTATCTCGTTCATACCCACTTTCTTGCGCCCGTTGCGGGCGGCCAGCAGGGCGGCTTCGTTCAATAAGTTCTCAAGATCAGCCCCCACCATGCCGGGGGTCCGCCTGGCCACCAGGGCTAGGTCTACGTCCTCCGCTAACGGCTTACCGACCGCGTGAATACGCAGGATCTGCTCACGGCCCATGATATCCGGCGCATCTACGGGTACTTGACGGTCAAAACGGCCGGGGCGTAGCAGTGCAGGGTCCAACACATCCGGCCGGTTGGTAGCGGCCATAACGATCACATTCGAGTCTTTGTCGAAGCCATCCATCTCCACTAGAAGTTGGTTGAGGGTTTGCTCACGCTCGTCATTGCCACCGCCCGAGCTGCTGCCGCGCCTGCGCCCCACAGCGTCGATCTCGTCGATAAATACGATGCTTGGAGCATTTTTCTTGGCGGTTTCGAATAGATCCCTGACCCGTGCGGCGCCTACGCCCACGAACATTTCCACGAAGTCAGATCCGCTGACGGCGATAAAGGGTACCTGCGCCTCCCCAGCTACTGCCCGGGCGATATGCGTCTTGCCGCTGCCCGGTGGGCCGACCAGCAGAACCCCGCGGGGAATGCGCGCCCCCATCTCGTGAAACCGCCCGGGCGCCTTCAGAAACTCCACCACCTCGTGTAGCTCCTCCTTGGCCTCGTCACAGCCGGCCACGTCGCGGAAGCTGGTTTTGGGCGCTTCGGCCATGACCCGGGCGTGGTTTTTGGTGAACCCGAAGCTGTTGTCGCTATCGGTGTTTCGGTATCTGCGGGAGAAATACCAGGCTGCCACGCCTAGCGCACCCACCACCAGGAAAATGGGTAGAAGGGTGCTAAATGGAGATCCTGAAGAGGGGGGCTTTACCCCTACTTCGATGCCTTGGCCGACCCAGGTATTTACTGTCTGTGTGCTTGGTGCGGCCGGAACGAAGACCTCAAACTTGCTGCCGTCCTTGAGTACCCCGCGAATACGGGTGCCGGAGAGGGTCAGTTGCTCCATGCGGTTGTTCTGAATATCGCTCAGGAAGGTAGAATACTTCAGTACGCTAGCATCCGACCGACTACCGCTCAATGTAATACCCCAGTAGATCAGGATAGCGCCGATCAACACGATCCATAAATTGAACGGAAACCGCTTCATCGTCTTCCCCCTTCCTAGACTACTCGCTGAATGGCTTTGAGGATGGTGGCCAAGTACACGGATGCCACTCAGCTCCGGGACGGCTTGGCCATCACCAGTTTTTCTTTGGCCCGTGCGGATAGATCTTAGCCTCTGTGAGCGCAGCTACTGGAATTCATGCTAGGAGTAAGCACAAACCTGATACAATGGCACTCAGGTCCATTGACATATAGGATAGAAGGTGTTAATCTAGCGCGTGAGTGAGGAAAGGAGCGTGTTATATGGCTAAAGCAGTGGGGATCGACTTAGGCACAACTAACAGCGTGATCGCTGTGATGGAAGGTGGAAAGCCCACCGTGCTGGAAAGCGTTGAGGGTGAGCGCACCACGCCCTCAGTGGTGGCGTTTAGGGAAGGCGAGCAACTGGTAGGCCGTCTGGCCAAGCGGCAGGCGGTGCTCAATCCGCTGGGCACAGTCTTCGAGGTCAAGCGGTTCATGGGCCGCCGCTGGGAAGAGGCTCAGCAAGAAACCTCGCGGGTACCTTATCAGACCGAGCGAGGGCCGGATGGTGGGGTGCGGATCAAAGCGGAAGGTAAGGATTATACCGCGGAGGAGGTCAGCGCCATGATCCTGCGCAAGCTGGTGGACGACGCTTCCGCAAAGCTGGGTGAGAAAATTACCCAGGCGGTTATTACCGTGCCGGCTTACTTTAACAATGCCCAGCGTGAAGCCACTACCAACGCCGGCAAGATCGCGGGTCTCGAGGTACTCAGAATCATCAACGAGCCCACCGCTGCCTCATTGGCCTATGGCCTGGACAAGAAGGGCAGTGAGACGGTTTTGGTCTTCGACCTAGGTGGCGGCACCTTCGATGTGACCATACTCGAGATCGGCGAGGGTGTTTTCGAGGTCAAGGCTACCTCGGGGGATACCCACCTCGGCGGCTCCGACTTTGACCACGCTATCGTCAACTGGTTAGCCGCCGGTTTCAAGAAAGAATCCGGGGTGGACCTGCGTGGTGATCGCCAGGCTCTGCAGCGATTGATCGAAGCGGCCGAGAAAGCCAAGATCGAGCTGTCCAGCACCACCGAGGCGACCATCAGCCTGCCGTTCATCGGCCTGGATCCCACCACTAAGACCCCCCTGCACTTAGAGCGCAAACTTACACGAGGGCAGTTTGAGGACCTGGTTGTGGAATTGATGCGGCGGGTGAAGACGCCCGTGGAGCAAGCTCTCAAGGATGCTGGTCTCTCTGCCGGGCAGATCGACGAAGTAATTCTGGTAGGCGGATCCACCCGTGTCCCCGCAGTTCAAAGGATTGTTAAGGAGGTGCTGGGAAAGGAGCCGAACCAGAGCATCAACCCCGACGAGTCCGTGGCCCTGGGTGCCGCGGTGCAGGCCGGTGTGCTCAAAGGCGAGGTCGAGGATGTAGTGCTGCTTGACGTAACGCCGCTGAGCCTAGGCGTTGAGACTAAGGGTGGCGTGCTTACCACGCTGATCGCGCGCAACACCACTGTGCCTACCCGCAAATCCGAGGTCTTCACCACTGCCGAGAGCAACCAGAATTCCGTGGAGATCCACGTTCTACAGGGTGAGCGACCCATGGCTATTGATAATAAATCGCTGGGACGGTTCCGGCTGGAATCTATACCCCCGATGCCGGCCGGCGTACCTCAGATCGAAGTGATCTTCGATATTGATGCCAACGGAATCCTGCATGTCACGGCTCGGGAGAAGTCCACCGGAAAAGAGTCTTCTATCACTATCCAGAACACCACCACGCTTTCCGATCAGGAAATCGACCGTATGATGAAGGACGCCGAGCAGTATGCGGAAGAAGACCGCAGACGTAAAGGGAAGGTTGAGCTGAAGAATAGCTTGGACACTGCGCGTATTCAGGCTGAGCGTAGCCTTGCAGAGAATGAAGCTGCTCCGGCGGAGGCTAAGCAGCAGCTCGAGGACGAGCTGAAGAAGGCTCGTGACCTGCTGGCTAGGGAGGCCGGGGATGAGGAGCTGAAGAAGGGCACCGAATCCCTGATCCAGGCCCTTTCAACCTACGAGCAGGCTGCTGCGCTTGCGCAGCAGCCGGAAGAGCAGGCTCAGGAGGGCCAACCCAAGGCGGAAGATGACGTGATTGATGCCGACTTCAAGCCGGCGAACTAAGGGTTGTCTGGCTGCCGTGGAGGTGCCTATGGACGATGCCGGGAAGATAGAGCCAGAGAAGGTCTTGGACACGGAGGCTGAGTCTGCCGCCGTGTCTGCCGGGGCACAGGAAGTCGCCGTAGATGAGTCTCTACAGCGTGACCTGGAGAGTGTTCGGAGTGAATTTGATACGCTCAAAGACAAGTACCTAAGGCTACTGGCCGATTTTGATAACTACCGCCGCCGCAGCCAGGTGACACTAGAATCCGCCGGGCGGGAGGGTGAGATCCGCGGCGTGCGTGCGGTGTTGCCGGCACTAGATGATCTCGAGCGTGCGCTTACGCATGCTGATGACGATAGCGAAAATCTGCGGGACGGTTTACAGAGGGTAATAGAGGGCTTCGAGCGGGCTATCGCCTCCCTGGGTGTGTCGGAGGTGCCCGGCGAGGGCGAGCCGTTCGACCCAAGCGTGCATGAGGCTGTGGGTCTTTTGGAGGGCGAAGATGATGACCGGGTTGCGGTGGTCTACCAGCGTGGCTGGCGTCACGGCGATCAGTTGATACGCCCGGCGCGAGTTCTGGTTACGCGCAAAAAGCAGGACTAGGCGGGATATCCACCGGGGGTGTGTGAGTGGCCTACAAAGACTACTACGCTATACTTGGCGTTCCTAAGAACGTGGACCAGGCCGAGATCAAGCGAGCCTATAAGAAACTGGCCCGCAAGTACCACCCCGATGTCAATAAAGATCCCGGTGCCGAGGATCGGTTCAAGGAGATCGGCGAGGCCTATGCGGTGCTCTCCGATCAGGAGAAACGTCGCTACTATGACCAGTTCGGTAATGAGAAAGGACCCCCCACGCCGCCGCCCGGTGGTTTCCAGTGGCAGGGCAACGTAGATTCCAGCCAGTACTCCGACTTCTTTCAGGAGCTTTTTGGCGCGCGTGGAGGTGCTTCGGGCCTGTTCGGCGGTTTATTCGGCAGCAGGGGCTCGCACGGTATGAGTAGGCGTGGACGGGATATTGAAGCTGAGATCAATCTTTCGCTCGAGTTGGCTTACTCGGGCGGTGAGCAGCGGATCAGTCTGAATGGGGGAACATACAATGTGCGCATTCCCGCTGGCGTACGGCCGGGTAGCCGTATCCGCTTGGCCGGACAAGGGGAATCCGGTCATCCTCCGGGTAATCTTTACTTAGTTGTTCGCTTGCTCAAACATCCCGTCTTCCGGCTCGAGGGGGCTGATGTCTATACCACCTTGGATGTGCCCGCTCCGCTGGCGGCTCTGGGTGGTGAAGTACGTGCGCCCACGCTTGATGGAGATGTAACCCTGAACCTGCCCCCAGGCACCCAAAGCGGGCGTAGGATTCGCCTTAAAGGCAAGGGCTGGCCACGCAAGGAAGGCGGCCGTGGTGATGCTTATGTGGTCGCACGCGTAGTTGTGCCGCAGCGCCTCAGTCCGGAGGAGAAACGCTTGTATGGCGAGCTGGCCGCACTTTTGAAAGCCGGGGGGGTGAGGCGCTGATGCTCATCCCCGGGGAGTGGCTCACGCTCGCGGTCATCGAGGAACAAGGTCTATCTAAGGCTGTGGTATTGGGTTATGTAGAAATTGGCTTTGTTGAGGCGTCCAGTCTGCAGGGCGAGATCTGCATCCGGCGCGACGATCTGGCTCGGCTGGTGCGTGCGGAACGTATACGCTGCGATCTTGGTGCCAATTTAATCGGCGCAGCATTAGTGGTGGAGGTGCTCGAGCGCTTCAGCGCTTGAGCACAGGCCGGCGACAGCCTTTTCTTAGGAGTTTGCTTACAGCAATTTCTGTTAGCAGAAGGCTCCTGTGGTTTGCCTGCCCAGAGGGAGGCTGGATCCGGAGGGTTCGATGGGTAGAAGCCTGAGCCCTCCTTTGGTTTGGGGATTTAGCGCTGCCTCTGACCTTTGGTATGAGGGCTGTTCGGATCAGGGGATCCTCAGAAGCTTGTGTAGTATCTTCATAGCCGCGAGCGCCTTAGGAAAGCCCCAGAAGATGGCAGCCTGTAAGACGACCTCGCGCAGCTCGGTTTCGCTGGCCCCCAAGTGTAGTGCTCCTTCCAGGTGAGTGACCAGTTCCCGGGGACTGCCTTGGCCGATTAGTGAAGTAATTGCCAGGAACTCGCGGGTCTTCAGATCCAATCCTGGCCTGGCTAACACCTCTTCGTAAGCAAAATCGCTGATATAGCGGTACAAATCCGGATCCAGGGCCCGTAAATGAGCATCTATATCTGCAAATTTATCGTCCCAGATTTGTTTGCGGATACTCATGCTTGCCCTTCAACCCTCTCGATGACCTCCCGTAGGTCGTGCATGGCCTTCGGGTTGCGCCCGTAGGGGTCGAACAGGGCGCCTTCTATACCCAAAGCCTCAGCCGCGGCGATATCGTTGTCGGGACTATCACCCACATGAAGAACCTCCTGTGGGCTTACGCTCAGATCATTCAGCGCTTTTTCAAAGATAACCGGACTGGGTTTAGCGGCACCGACCAGCGAGGAGATAGCCAGACTCTCGAAGCGATCGGCAAGGCCCAGCACTTTCAGTACGTGGGGAAGAACGCCGTCCCAGTTGGATACTATGGCTAGATGGTAGCCCCGTTCCTGCAGGGTTTTGATCACCTCACGCGCATGCGGCACTAATGGCCAGATACTTGGTGTATCCCACATCGAGGAGATCAACTCGTCGGCCACTTGGTCGGCTTCCGGTACGCCCAGGCCGGCTAGCAGAGTACGATCGAAGGTGTGCCACAGCGCCAGCGCTGAGTCGAGATCTTTGGCCTCCATATGATGGGCGCTGTATCCCTTGAAGGCTGTTCGAGCCGCTTCGCCCAGCCTGCTCCACTCTACCGTCAGGTTGTGGTCTTTCAGGAAGGGCTCGAGCCAAACCTTGGGATTGGCGAGGATCAATGTGTCACCTACATCAAAGAACACTGCGCGCTTCATGTGATCATTCTAGCAGGCCTCCGGGATTACTGTAACATCGCTACGCCGCTTGACACTCCCGCCCCGCTTCGATATCATTCTTGCTGCCCCTTGGTGCACCGATATTTGGGGGGACAGGGTCTGGTCCCGTGGTGTAGTTGGTTAACACACCCGCCTGTCACGCGGGAGATCGCGAGTTCAAGTCTCGTCGGGACCGCCATAGGTGCCGAGGTAGCTCAGTTGGTAGAGCATACGACTGAAAATCGTAGTGTCGGCGGTTCAATTCCGCCCCTCGGCACCATATCTGACCAAATAGCGCCCCACCGCCCTGAGTTCCGGGGCGGTGTTTGTCTATCTTGGGTATGGGCCGGCTCGGCGGT
>CAYODT010000026.1:0-30128 GCA_964402875.1 uncultured bacterium
GACAACATCCTCCCCAACCTGAACTGGCGTTTGAACTCCTGCTTTTCGTAATTTAGCGACATCCTCGTCGGTTAGTGAATGCTCTAAGCCGGCCGCGTTAAGATGATAGCCGCTAATTGACTCCGGCCATTCATTGTGAAGTATTCCAAGTTAGGTCCTGACTTGCCCATGACCCGTGGGGCAATATGTCTATGCAATAGACATCTGACCCCGTAACACGGGCGAACAGTAATAGCCCCGTACGTCCAGCGAATCCATTCTCAACGTCGCCACCTAAATGAAAGTGGTGTATTCCCCAGTCATTTAATAGACCGTCCTCGTAGCTGTCTTTGAGGATTTGTTCGCTTAGATGCGGGGTGACATCCTGCCCACTAATCAGCTTCTTTTTTAAGGCGTCATACCCAGCTTGATATTCCACAGGACAGGAGATCTTGCTGGATTCATGCACCACCCTGGGGACCGGATTGATTCTGCGCCTCTTCATGCTGAAGAACTTATAAGAGAGCTCATGAACTGAATCATTCTCATCAAAAGAATATCCTGCCTCCGCCATCTCAGAACGCAGAAACTCGGCCCAGTCGCTTATTAAGTCAATTTGAATTTCCATATATCTTCGCTGATAGGTTAGCCTCTTACCCCAACACAGAGACCCCCGCTTGCCCAAGTAGTTACTTGATCTGTTACTAGATTAAACATATTGCTCCAGCTCTGTATTGTCAATGAGAAATACAAAGAAGGGCCTTGATGGGTATCTGGGTTATAGATTGGCATGACGCGCCCAGAAAGCGGTCCTGAAGACCTAGCATGATCCATATGGTGGGTATACAAGGTTGCCCGGCAGCCGGAGCGACGAAGCGCTCGCTTGGCCGGCAACCACCCTGGGATAATATGCCGCGGGGGGACCGTTTACCTGATAGCGGTGCTTAGCAACCCGATGTTCATCCAGTCATCGATATAAGTTCCCTCGGGACAGTCCTTTGTATTTCCGAACGTTGAGGGCTTTCCATTCGAGGAGCGGCTGCCGCCCGATGCGTTTTTGGAGGGTTTCATCGGCGGTCAGAATCGTGGAATCGATTTCGCCCTTATCGAGCAGCAAATCCAGGAATTTCCGCTCAGCATCATTGAAGGGCAGCACCACCCCGAGCCATTCCCGACACTCTCTAACAAGGCGCGCCCCGAATTCCGCTGGTGATTCTTGTTCCTGTATTGCACGAGTGTCAAGAGTGGGAATGAGTAATCTTGTCAATTCCGCTGGATCGAAATCCACGTCTTCGATTGAAACAGTCCTCCAGTCCTTGCGGTTCATCCCGCCATAAACAACGAATGCTATGCGGAGCCGGTCGCGTTCGAGATCGTCCATATTGAGAATCCGGTGACAGTCAAACAAATCCCTCGCTTGCCCGCGCGCGAGTAAGGCAGCGAGCTTGCCGGCCGCCAGTTCGTGCAGGTCGAGGACCGGAATGCTCTTGGCTTGGAAATCACCGAGCGGATGAGAATCGGCGATCTGAATATCCAACAATGGCTGTCTGAACATGAAATTCAGATCAACCTCGAGGTTCCCTGATTGTCCCGTAAAACTCTGGTAGGAGAGTCGCCACTTCCCGCCCGCGTGTTCGTCCGGCACCCTCTTAGTGGTAAACCCTTCTCGGGAAAACACCGCCTGGGCGGCTTGCTCGAGCTTGGGCCTGTCCATCAACATTCCCTCGCGATCCAGCGTCCCGATGTAATTGAGGTCGATATCCACGGACAATCTGGGAAGGTCAAGCATAAATATGTTTAGGGCGGTGCCACCCTTCAAGACCCATTTTCTCTTGAGAAATGGGTGCGAGTTCAGGGCATCCAGCAGATTCAGCAGATGGAGCACCTTCTCAACCATCTCCGCCCTGAAGCCGGTGGATTCAGCTACAGGTATTATTTCCGACGACGAAAACTTCACAGCACCTCTCCCCAGGACTTGTCCAGGATTCCTATCGGGACCAGCAGGTTCCAGTCCTTGACCCACTGGCAGCCCTTGCGCTTACCGCGGATAAAATAGTGAGGCTGCCGGGGGCGCATCTTTCGCAGTGGATTCAAGTGCGTATCTTCAACCATCAAGGTTTCCTTGTGCTGCTGAAGAAAGAACCCCACCTTTGCGGCGGTGGTCGCATTCTCCAATAGGAAAACGTACTCAATGACCTGGTCGAGGTCGAAGAACTCCACCGATTCCAGGGACCGCCATATCTCTTCGAGGCTTCCGGTCAGGCCCGGCCGGTCCAGCACGTCAACGAAGGTTCTTTCAAGATTGGTTACCCTAAGTTCCACCCCAGACCGTTTATGGCTGGTGACTCCAAACATCTCCTTACCCTTCGCCCAAAGAGGATGAGGTACGGGAGCACACACAAATTCATGAGCCTGAAACGTGAGCGGAAGGGATTTGCTCGTGGATACGTAGTAAAGCCTCGTATAGACTGAGTAGGCTTTCCCGTGAAATTCCAGAGCTGTGTGGTATGCGAGAACCGCGTCCGCGGTCATCTTGGCCGCCACGAGATAGGGATCAACTGGGCTTGACGCCGGATCGCCGCCCAATGGGACTGCCGCATATAGCCCGCGACGCACAAGTATTATCCGTCCCTGTTTGCGGTAGTAGGTCAGGAGCGACTTGCGGGTGTTCGGTTTGCCGGACCCTCTGGCAGACAGGAATCGGTCCAGTTCATCCACCGTGAACACGGCGTGCTGCGACAAGAATTCATTCAGTTTCATTGGCTGATCCATTTGACGCATCTCCGACATAGTAGCAATAATACTAGCTCTATCTCGGACGTTTGTCAAGTTAAATTCAGAGTATTCTGACGAAAAGGCGAGATAAGGCTGAGATAATTGCTATTTTCTCACCTGTATGTCAAGCGTTGTGGATTATGGCACCGGCTTGAGCGTGGGCACCAGCTCGTTGATAATTCCGAGCTTGCGCGTACCTTACCTTATCGCGAGTATCACTCATCAGTAGAAGTCGCACGCGCATCCTCGTCAATCATCGTTCAAGGTTCTGCTTCCGTAGGCGACCAGAACGGCCTGTTCTATACGTCTTCATCCGATAGGAAATCGAAGCGGCTTACGCGTTTCCGTGCGGAAAGCCGGCTATTGTTTTGCAGGCGGAAGCAAATGAAGAGACCGATTCTCCGGTCAGGCATATCCACGATCTCTCGGATGGCTCTCTTGGTCTCATCAGTAGTGGGCCAGGAACGCCAATTCGGGCGTCATATCAATATAGCGACACCACCCGGCCGTATCGTTATGAACAGTCATACGCCCCTCTTCGTCGAGAGAGTACTCCACCAAGGGCATAAGCTGCCGGGAGAAGGCTTCCGGTGAAACCTTATAGCCGGCAGAGTCCTTCAGCATGAATGCCACTATGGGAAACATGACGTCTTGGGACGTAGGCCCCGGCGGGCAAGAATGTTGCGGATCAGGAAGCGGTGGATTCGGCCATCGCCATTCTCGAAAGGGTGCAGAGGAACGAATCCATATCTGAAGCTCAATCAAGCATATCCTTTCGCAGAAGTCTTTCTGCTCGGCCAGTTGATGCAGCGCTACGAAGCGCTCGGTCCGGGTCGAAGCGGGCTTGATGTGTTCGATCTCAAAAGATGATTTTGTCTCCTTGGTATACAGGTAGCCGTCGGCCGTTTCGAAGTCTCTAAGGGTACTGGTACGGCGAACCATCGGGCAAGAATCGTTGCCCGCCCGGCCAATTATCGTTGATTTGCTAACGCCGGACCCGGCGGGTCAATGTAGTTACCTTGCTTCAGGTTATCCAGCGGAAGCGTTTTACCGCTCAGAGACTCGTATAGATACCATATCCGCCTGGTATATTTGCCGGTTGGCTTGGAGCGGACATATTCAAGGAAATCACCTTCTACCATTACCTGGAAACAGGCCAGCGAGTATCGCGAGATTCGTACCGTCATACTTGAAAATTCAAGATGGTCGCCCGGCGTATCCCCCGGCTAGTACTTGAGTGGGTATACCTCTTTCGACATACGCCTCCGTGCGAGTCGTATCCGGTGGATTCCCCCGGTGGCCGTCAGAGGTCTGCGCTAACCGCCGGATAAGCGCCCATACTCTGCATGTCTGTATATCGATTCATCCTGCATTATTTTCAGCTATAGCTTACCCCGGAAAAAATAATTACAACGCAAGAATTATCGTTATACCCTGGTATGAATCAAGAAAACTATTACAGAGTCACAGCCGCAGTACCCCCGTTCCAGCAAGAAAAACAGTTGCAAAACGGATAGGCAGGGGAGAATTCATTATATAAGGTCCATCTAAGGCCTACCCGCCAACTGCCGTACTCATCTACTCACTCTCCTGCCTCTCCGGCGCTTCTTCTCTATCCCCTAAGGTCATAGGGAGGAATCCCCCGCAGGACCGGGAGTTGACACCGGCCAAGCAAAACGGTGCCTCTATCACACAGGCGAAGACCAGTTTAATCAGGCTGCTCAAGCAAGTCGGGCCTGGAATCAATCACATGGGCCCTACCGGAGCCGCGCTGAGAGCAAGACTAAAAGAGCACAAAACCGGTCTGCCATGCACTGGTGAGAAAGATCATCTAACGGATCCCAAATTTTAGCAGTCTGTCGGATGTATTTATTGTGTGGCAACCTCAGTCTATGGTCTTTGATATTTTCTTGAGAATCTCCCTATCTTCTCCAAGTCTACAGATCGCATCACAGTCTTTTCTCAAATCACTAAAAAGAATGTAGCGGATTTCAACATCACTATTTTTGATCGATGGCCTCTGTAGCTGTAAAATAACTTCTTTCTCCCGTTCATCAGGAACAATAAGATATAAAGATGGTAAGTTGCTCGGGAGGGAATCATAAAGATCGGTTAGTCTCAATATCCCTGAATAGATAGACGTGCTTTTCTCTATCTCAAAAGCGCAGCTAATTTCATTTGAACCCTTTTCGAACCAAATCGCATCAATGAGAGTTATTGTTTTATAGGTGTCTTTATCAACATCTATCTCCGGAAACTTACTCATACAAATAAAAGACAGATTATTACCGTTGTAACATCTCGATCTGTCATTTGCCGCAGCAATAACATCATATCCAATTGAATCTCCAATAGTAAGGATATGATGCTGCATTTCAGTATGGAGGTTCTCCTCCTCTATTTCATTCATAACCTCTTTATGCCGTTTTTCAATTTTCTTTTCGATCTTCATACGCTCTTCATCAGAGAGATAGTCGTTACTCACCAATAATTTCTTTTCGCCAACGTCAAATAAAAGACCGGCAAAAGCACCCAAGTCGTTCGATAATTCAGATCTTAATGCATCATTCTTCTCTACTATAACTTCTCTCATCCTGAGATACTCAGGCCAGGACCCGAGTTTAACTTTATCTTTGAAAAGGGCATTAAATCCATTGACAATAGCTGTATTGCATGGAGGTACGATAGTGGGGTGCAGAAAATAAAGGATACTTGCAACTGCCGGACCTAAACCCTTAATTCTGCGTTGATCCAATAAAATGATTTCCTTAATTATTTGTTCCTCTTTTGTAGCATTTATGCACTTTTCTAGGAACTGACCAAAAGCAATCTTATTTTCTTCGTTCTCATAAATATCGGGTATTCGCAATTTCGGTTTCCAGTGAAATGGATGCGAAGCACCTTTAAATACCTGCTTTTGTTCCGTGATGCAGCTTAAAACGAACTCTAAGGACGAGCCTTTAAAGTCGTTACCGAAACCTCCATCCTTTATATCCTGTATTACGTTGAGAACACCTCTTCGGATGGTCCGAAATGCTTTTAACCGCTCATTATTATTTACGAACCAACTGTTGTAGACCGTCTCCTTATCACTTTTATAACTATCAATTATCGACTTTAAATCTTGGCTCATATCCCAGCCCTTTGTTTATATTGTTATATAGCCCTTTGATTCTACAACGAAATTCTCGCTTGCCCGAGTGATTGCATTGAACAGATGATCTTATGACTTAATCATGGTGAGCATCATCTTAAACTTCCTGATGGCCTTAAGGGCATGTGGTTTGTTTACCGGCAAAATAATCATTTCCCCTTCCTTCAAAACATAGGGGCTGCCTGAAATCATTATTTCTACCTCGCCGTCCAGCACGAAAACTAGAGCATCAAATGGTGCAGTATGCTCACTTAATTCCTGCCCTTCATCGAAAGCAAATAGGGTTACAGTCCCTGTCTCCCTTTTGATTAACGTCTTACTCACGACAGATTCGTCTTGATAGCTTACTAAATCAACTAACGAACTTACCTTTGGTTCGGAGCTCATTTCATCACCCTTTCAAATTACAATTCGTCTATTAGATAACGACTGGCTTCTTATTTTATACATGATCCCCGTTTGCTCGAGCGATTATCCGCAGGCCCTGTATCGTCAAGCGGGAAATATGAAGAAAAGCCTTATGCCACCTTGAAAGCAATTCTGGAGATCGAGCGTAACCCGTACCATTCCCCGCACCAAGACTAGCCCCATCGAGCTGCTCAAGAGGCCCAAACCTGGAATCAGTCATGAGGACCTCGCACCAGGCAGGGAAAGGCATACAAGCCTCGGCTACATTCTCATGTCCCCTGGCCTGCTTCACTGGCTGATTTTACCCGGCACCGCCCTTCAAACGGCACTCTCCGTAGGCTGTCGTTTACCCGACGTGAATATCTTATTGTATAAATCTTCGCCATAGCTGGTTTGTGATGGTTTACCTTCGACTATTCTAAACGTTCGTTCTCCATCGGCCCGTCTCTCTGCACGTAGGAAAATAGCATTTTGCATATTTCTGTTATAACAGTCATGCGCAAAATCGTACAAATGTGTAACACTGAAAACCTTAATACGCTTCTCCACCAAGGCGAAAGTTATCTGGCGTGCAATCTCCGAACCTTCTCTTTCGTTAGTTGCAGCGAATGATTCATTAAACAGCACCATAGAAGTCGGTCTTATGTCGTCAACGATATCGCTCATTCTGCTAAGCTCTTCATCGAGTTTCCCACTTCTCATGGTAGTGTCTTCTTCACGCCTGTAGTGCGTGAAGAGGCCGTCACAGACATTGGCACAGAAAGACTCGGCCGGAACAAACATCCCGCTTTGCATCATCAATTGAGATATACCTATACTGCGCAGAAAGGTCGATTTGCCGCCCTGGTTGGCACCCGTAATTATCACAAGATCTTTGTTATCAGCATTCACGCTGTTGCCCACAATTTTCTGTTCCAGATTCAAGGCTAAGCAGACGTCGTATAACCCGGCAAAAGAGTGTCGCCGCTCGTCGGCTGGCACGGGCAAAGGAAAGGATGTCGGCTCCCCCTTCTGCACCAGCTGCTCGCGTAAATTCAGGCAACCAATGTAAAAGGCCAACTCGGTTCGCAACATCTTAAAAAAATTGAGAACATGCTCGGCGGACTGAGCAAGCGCGTCGGCTACCAGGTTAATCCCTCTATCTCTCAATTCTCCCAGAGCTAAAGCGCCGGCCTCATCACGGCTATTAATATAAAAGCTATAAACGGGCGGCCTTTTGGCAAAGACCTGCTCCATCCAAGCCTGTTTTCTTACCGTTGGTTCACGAAGTACATAGTTCGAGCCCTTGTTGCCCGTCCCCAATTCGGCGCTGATCAAGACCCCATCGCGGAATTTCAACTCGCTCAAATGCTTGCGGATAGCAGCGAAATATTCATCATCAAGCTCCTTTTTGAGCATCGCAAAAAACACTGTAAGGCCTTCTGACTCAAATTTATCGGCATGTTTATCAGCGATGTCTCTCAGTTTTCTAAGTATCGACATGAACGCCTGTAATACTGTTACCGCTCTGTGCAGCACAGAGCTTGGATATTGGCTGAAAATACCGAGAAAAGTCCTTCTCTCACCTTCAATCAGTTCTACCGCAATAGCGTAGATATCTCTGATAATGGAAGGATTGTTCAAGCAATCCTTAAGGATATCCTGACGATACAGTATCGCATCCAGATCACTTAAAGAGGCTAAAACAGCCTTTTCTGCAACCTCAAAAAGAATCTCGTCGCCAAGCGCCATGGCATTGAACAGCGTATTTAATTCCAGGTCCTGTCTCAGCTCCTGTGCATTCGGCGGCAAGTCCTGCTGCAACTCAAAGTCACGGTCTTTATACAACAAAAACGCCTTCATGATCCTATACGCTCCAATAAACGATCGTAGGTAAGTTGGTGTTTCTCGGCAATTGGTATCGCGTACGAAAGCCCGTCAGCAGGTCTCCTGACAATCCTATATGTTCGTACCGCGGGGTTTTCCGGTACTATTGTGCTGACCATACTTATGACCGTTTCGCTCATAGAGGCCAATTCAACGGTAAATGTTACGTAGACACACAGCAAATCTAAGCGTACGAGTTGTTCTATTAGCTTCGTGCCCAGGAAAACCGCATCCAACGATGTTGTGGAAGTAAAGATCTCGTTGGTTATGACGATGCTATCCGATGTGGCCTGACCCAGAATATGGTGAACCCTGAGTAGATCATCTTGCAACTTACCCCGAAGATTCTTAATATTCTCTTCCTTCTCGAAATGCGTGAAGAGTCTATCGTATAGAAAGAGCCGCGCTTTCCGCCCAGGAACGGGGCAGCCCAAGCGGGCCAGATAATGCAGCTGGCCAAAGCTGCGGGCAAAGGTTGTTTTGCCACCCTGGTTCGGCCCCGACACTAGGAATATACGTTCGCGGCCCCTCAGGAAGAAATCATTACTGACAATAGATGAATTCTCTCTAATAAGCTTGTAGGCCAGGGCTAGATCATATCCGCCATAATCGTAGACTTCCTTGCTTGTATTAGAAATTTGCGGATAGCAAACATGTAATCCCGATCCTTTGAGTATCGCAACATGCTCCAGGTAGGCAACGTAGAATTGTATTTCGCGATTGAAAACACCGATTCGTGCGTCCAGGTAGTCGCTATTCTTCGTGCAATAATTGTCAAGCTTCAAAAATATATCCGGATACAACTTGGCCACCAAATCCAGTATTTGTCCCTCGACTTGGTTCATCGCCGGCAAATTCGAGAATTTACTGCGATAATCCTTCACTGCACCCTGCTTGAATTTCCAGAAGGTACGTTCCACGGCAGCGCTATAGTCAGCTTCGGCCTCATATTTACGGACCTTGACAGAATTGCCCTTTATATGTAGGCAATATTTTACGGTGGACAGCGCGGTTCTGAGCGCTTCCGTATCCGATCGGAGCGATGTGAAATGGTCCGACTTAATATAGTCGGTCAAATATTCACGAAAGGACAGGAAACCACGCGATTCCAAGTCTGAAAGTGTCAGGTGGTGCGCCAGCTCGGTAATGGCATCGCAATAGATTCCTACTGCGGCCAAAAACCATTGATGCTTCTGGTACTTGTAATAAAGCTTGTCTGCCCATACCAGATGTTCACGCATTGTGCGTATCTCTTGCGCAAAATGTTTTATGTGCTCAAATAGAGGCTGACCTTCAAGATCCCGGAATACCTCGTGGCGATACATGATAGCATCGATATCTCTTAAGGGGGCATGGAAAAAGGGCTTTAAATGATAATCCTGTCTGCCGTTGGTAATAGAGTCTATAATCTGGTCAAGATTCAGATCAACAAAAAAATCGGGCGGTTCGAGTGTTTCATCCCTGATAGTGTCTTTGATGTTCTTAAATAATATGCTGTGAAAAGCCATCGGATAAACACCTCGCTGACGTCTATGGGAAAACGCCGCGTCGATTTTACCACCGCGACTACGCATGCGGTAGGAGCGCCTGCGGACCCTGCCGCTTTCAGACCGGCACAAGGCCAGTGCGAAGGGTTAGTTGGCACCGGGCCCTTCGGGTTCACGGGCGAAGCCAGCATGGCCGGGGCATCAGGAGAGGCGCTATGCATCCGGTAGCAAGGTAGCGTTCTGCAAAAGTGTGGGCCGCCGCTTCCCGGCGACTGGTAACCCCGGGCATAGAAGTTTCCCCGGCCCTTCCTTCGGCCGGACTCATGAGCATTCCCAGCCCGCCGGTTGAAGTGACCGTGTACTTCTACTACACAAAATATCTATTGGCCGGGGTACAGACCTCCCCAGGACCGTAATTATATTTTCAGCGCCCGGGTAGTCGTGCGAATCTGATGAAAGCGTTGATAAACGCCGGTTTATTGATTCACAAAGCAAGCAAACCCGCCCGCCGCCGTGAAACAGCCACCTACCTAGGGCATACACGGGCCGGGCAGACAGTGAAATAGCAACCAGATAGAGCACCCTGTCAGGCGGTCTTCTCAAGTTATTCCGGCATCCCGATGTATCTTGGCGCACTCGCCATATATCGGCGATACTCTTCTCCATACAGGTGCTCGAGGTAAGGTTCTGCCAACCGGGTAGTATACAGATGAAGAATGACAGCAAACACCATCGTAAGAGCCAAGGCGAACCCCGACCGTCCGGCAATGGATATTCCTAAGAGCATCAGGAACCAACCGACAAACTGCGGATTTCTACTCCAGCGGTAAATCCCGCTGGTAATAAGTTTCGAGATGTCCTGACCTGTGGATCTACGTAGGGAATGAAACTCAACCATCCCCATCGGCAGCAGAATAACCCCAACGATAAAGATGAGTGCGCCTGCAGCTAGGGCGGCAGCTTCGTTGACCGGCATCAACCAGATACCCAATAGTGCTGCCAAGGCCAGCGGAAAATGATGAAGCCCCCACATGGCATACCAGGAATACAGAAGCCTGTTCGTGAATACGCCTTTCCTGTCGTAGGTCTTCTTGATTTCGGGGAAGACATATATCGCTAATACTATCCATATACCTATGGAAATACCCAAGCCTATATATAACCACGTCATTGCCATCATCTCACCCCTTATTCGGTTTCATATCACCCAGTGCCCCCTGAATGGGTTTATCAAAATCCATGCACAATAATTATCGAACTTTCTAATTCTATCTAAAGTGTTGCACCAGTCAAATGTTTCTATATCTTCTGTCCAGTGATTAAAACCCCCCTATATCAAGAAGAAAAGTCTGAACAGAGACATCCTCAAGTGTGCTTGCAGGAACATCTCACCATTTTCCCAGCGGGTACGGAGAACCTCGTTATCAAGGTCTTCAGGCGTATCAATTCCATAATATTGAAGCAGCCACCGATAAATTGGAAGGACACCCGTAGCAGCTCCTGCTCGGGGTACATACGCTGGAAATCAAGAATTGCTTATCCGTCCTCCGGGCTTTAATACCTCGGTTGCACGTTTGAGGGCAGCCTCCAGGCCATACACGATTCCCAAATCCCCAGCCGCCAAGTGTGGTGATGATGAAGCTCTCTTAAGCCTGGACCTGGGAAAGCCTGTATATGTGCCCTAGGCCGGATACGATACCGTAAACCGTAGGTATGAACAGTGGGCGGCACCTTGCCACCGGCGTAGATATTTGCTACGATTGCCCAGATGTACGGGCCGTTAGCTCAATTTGGCAGAGCACCGGTCTCCAAAACCGGGGGTTGTAGGTTCGAGTCCTCCACGGCCCGCCACTATATACACAAAGGGTGAACAGGCACCCTTTGTGTATTCTTATGATTACACCAAACTAAACCACAAATAACCTAAGGTCTCGCCCTTAAGTCGTGCAGCCAACATAAAACACTGGCATTCCCGACGGGATTAATGGCAGCTGCTACCCCCGGAGGAAGGCGCGTCCTCCTCGGCATGGGAAGAGTGGCCGCAACCGCAGCTCGAGCCGGCATTGGGGTTCTCCACCGAGAATCCACCTCCAACCATACTGTCCCGCCACCCCACCACAGAGCCAGCTAGAAGTAGCAGAGAGACACGGTCTACCACCAGCCGCACGCCGTGCATCTCTACCACGCTATCGCCCTCAGTATCGCTCTCGTCCACGGACATGCCGTACTGATAGCCGCTACACCCCGCGGATTTAGCGGAGATCCGTATGGAAGCCTCTTGCTTGCCGCTTTTCTCCAAGATCCCCCGGGCCCGCCGTGCGGCCTCTTCGGTAATACTAATCACAGCTTGCTCACTGACCATAACACCCTCCCTGAATGAAGCTCGGCGTAGGCTATCCAAATCCGCGCATCAGCCAAGAAACACTCGCCTGGGTCGAACCCGCCCGGACTACAGGCCAGCCACACCCTATACTGCCGGTATGGTCTTCGA
Organism: uncultured bacterium; assembly: GCA_964402875.1. Taxonomy (GTDB): domain Bacteria; phylum Deinococcota; class Deinococci; order Deinococcales; family Marinithermaceae; genus CAYODT01. Next base: position 12,161 of record CAYODT010000026.1, read on the forward strand.
CCCCTTCTATCTGGTTATTCTACTGATGCTTGGCTTCCTATTGGCCCTGCGCGGTTGGAACGCCGGGCGTCGATGGGCGGCGTTCTTCCTGCTGGTGCCGGCTTTTTACGTGTTGGCCGAGAACACCGTGCTTTCCGGCGTGGCCGCCGGATGGGCCTCACTGGCGCTTATCGGGCTGGGCTGGTACATCCTGCGCCGTATACCTTGATGCTCACCTGACTTCTTTCTGGTATGATAACAATACCGTGAATCTGGACACGCCTAGAATCCTGGTCTTGAACGCAGGATACGAGGCTCTAGGCCTGACCTCAGTACGCCGGGGCGTGGTGCTGGTCATGGCCGAAGCCGCCGAGGTAGTGGTGGAAAGCGGCGATTACCTAAGAACACCCTCCTCGCTCTATCCCGTTCCCAGTATCGTCCGCCTGAAACGCATGATCCGCCGCCCGCAAGGGCGGTTGGCCTTAAGCCGACGCAACATCTTCCGCCGCGATCACGGTACCTGCCAGTACTGCGGTCATACCGGCGGGCCCCTGACCCTCGACCACGTTATCCCTAGGAGCAAAGAAGGGAAAACCATCTGGGAAAACCTGGTGACCTCCTGCCCAAGCTGCAACAGTAGAAAACGTAACCATACCCCGGAAGAAGCTGGCATGCATTTGATCCGTGCACCCCGCCGGCCCCGCTTCGCCGAGTATGTACTCTTGGCCGTGGGCAATATACCCAGTCCGTGGTACGACTTCTTGTCCGGTGCCAGCTAAGCCCCATTCCGCCGGTGGCCCGGGCCACCGGCGTACAGGCCAGTAAGCCGGGAGAGCGTCCATCAATCGTTACCTAAGAAGGCCGAGCGTGACGCACCGGCTGCTTGGTTAGTCCTGAGTTAGTACATGAGCTTCAGGTAGCAACTTGCCTGGGTTCATCCGCCCGTCGGGATCGAAAACCTCTTTGGCTACGAAGTGAGCGGCTAAGGTGTCCTCGTCCAACGCTTCACGCATAAAGGCCCGTTTGGTGATCCCGATACCGTGCTCACCGGAGATTACCCCACCGTTTGACAGTGCCGTGCGAGCAATCTGGTGCGCTAGCTCCATCACCTGTTTTAGGTCGTCTGTACGCGGATCATAGAGAATGTTGGGATGCAGGTTACCGTCCCCGATATGCCCAAACTGCACCAGTGGAAGGCCAAACCGGTCGCCGAGCGTGCGAATCTCCCGCACCACACGCACCAGAGCCGATCGGGGCACCACAATGTCCTCGTTCATACGGCTGGGACGGATCCGCCCAATAGCCGGGCTCACCGCGCGGCGCGCCTCCCATAGCTTTTCGGCCTCTTGTACAGAGCTGGCCCGCTCTACCCGCCCGCCCGAAGCCCGGGCCAACCCCGCAAGGGTGTCTGCTTCCTCTTCCACCTGTTCCAGGTCGTCACCATCGGTATCCACCAGCAACAAAGCGCCCGCGTCCACGGGCAAGCCCAGCCCAAAGGCTGTCTCTACCGCGCGAATACAACCCTGGTCCATAAACTCCAGCTTCGCAGCCACCACACCCTCGGCTATGGCACGTCCAACCGCTTCTGCAGCTTGACCGACTTCATCGAAGACAGCCATCAGAGTTCTGCGATGCTTGGGCCGCGACACCAGCCGTAGACTGGCCTCGGTGATCACTGCCAGTGTGCCCTCCGAACCAATTAAAAGGCCGGCCAGATCGAAGCTTCGGCGTGATAAGCGCAGCACTTCGGCCGCAGCCGTCACCACTTCGAGCCCGACGACGTAATCGCCGGTCACGCCCTTCTTGAGGCACTGCGGTCCCCCGGCGTTCTCGGCTAGGTTTCCACCGATAGTGCTCTGGCGATAGCTGGCTGGGTCTGGTGGATAGTCCAAGCCGAACTGTGCCGCCTCCCGGGAAATTCGTTCGGTGACCACCCCAGGTTGAACCTGAGCTAGACGATGCCCTGGATCTATACGCAGGCGGTTCATGCGGTTAGTAGCCAATACAATCACTTCACCCCTGGGAACCGCGCCGCCGGAAAGCCCACTAGCCGCCCCTCGAGCTACAACCGGTATGTCCATTTGTCCCGCGAACCGCAGGGTGTTTACCACATCCTCCGTAGACCTAGGCAACACCACTGCCAAGGGCGTCACACCGGTCTCGATGGCGTCATACCGGTACAGAAGCCTGTCCGACAAGGAAAGCTTCACCTTGTCGGCCCCCAGCAAGACCACCAGTTCGCCAACCCCGTGCATGTGACTAGCCTACCGCAACACCGTAGTGGAGGCATACTGCCATACAGTGATTATCGGCAGGGATAAATCCAGCCCAGGCCCGGCTGCACCCCGGTTCCAGATACGTTCAGCCGCCTCCCAGAACCTCATTCTCTCCCTGCCAGGACTTTCACAAACGCGGTTTTACTCATTGCGTGGTATCGATACGTTCCTATACAGTTCTGCCGGGCCCTTCAGGACCCCTTATTTCCCAATTACGAACCGAGAGGGAATGGGACTTTACCGCCGAGCTATCCTCAGAATCTACGGAAGGGCCTTGCCTCTGTTACGTACCATCCCCCAACTTAGCGTATCCCGGAACGGGCAAGAACCAAACAACCCGTCTACCTAGAGAGGAACCGGTGGAGTAGAGGTTGTCTCTCCTCCGCCAAGTTAGTTCGTTTATCCGCAGGTAAGAGGATGGATCGGCAATTCGCTCACTATATCCTCTGGGGGACTTGGCTTCGGTATAGCCCGGTAACTCGCCTAGCTTCAGGAGCGCAGGACCCCGACCATTCATAGTTACCACATAAATTAATCCACCCAGCGCCTACCAGGGTAGGCTAGATGGTGAGGTAAGCATGAACTACTGGTTGATGAAATCCGAGGCCAGCGCCTACAGCATAGATGACCTGGCCCGCGACCGGATTGAGGTCTGGGACGGGGTGCGCAATTATCAGGCGCGCAACTACCTACGCAGTATGTGCGCCGGCGACTTGGCTTTCTTCTACCACTCCAACGCCGCGCCGCCGGGGGTGGCCGGCCTGATGCAGATCGTGGAACCTGAGGTGGTGGACCCGAGCCAATTTGACTCCCAAAGTCATTACCACGACCCCAAAGCCGGCCCGGAAAACCCTCGCTGGTGGACGGTACGGGTGGAGTTCACGGAGAAGTTCCCTAGGCTCTTAACTTTGAACGAGCTCAAGGATCACTTCACACCCGAAGAATTGCCGGCGCTAAAACGCGGCAGTCGGCTCTCGGTGCTGCCGGTAGCGGGCAAGGTCGCCGAACGAATCCTTACCCTAGCCCGTAGGGGTTGAATCTCCCTTGCGCATGGCCTCCCAAACCACCTGCGAAAGGTGGCGCACCTCTACATCGGGGGCATACAACCGCCGGCCCAGACCCAGCTGCAACAGGCAACCGGGGTTTTCCACCGTTAACACCTGGGCACCGGTACGCTCAGCCTCGGCCATCTTACCCTCCAGGATGCGCATGGAGGACTCGGTGTGGGTCAGGTTGTAGACGCCGGCCGAGCCGCAGCAGTCGGTAGCCCCCTGCATGGGACGGTACTCACTCAAGAAACCGAGCACGCCCTCCGGCTCCTCCTTTACCCCCTGCGCGTGGCAGGCGTGGCAGGCATGTTGGTGGGTGGTAGTGAATGGAAATCGCACCTGGGGAAGGTCACTCTTTCTCAGAAACTCCGAAAAGAGCAGCGTGCGCCGGGAAACCGCGGCGGCCAAGGGCCCAAAGAAAGGGTCGTCCACGAAGTATTCAGCGTACTTCTTGAGCTCGGCCGCGCAGGCCGCACAGTCGGTCACGATGTATTCCGCCGAAAGGGCTGCATAAAGTTCGATGTTGCGCTTGGCAAGATGCTCGAAGCCTTCCATATCCCCTTCTTCGATATGAGGCGCGCCGCAGCAAGTAGTTTTACGGGGGATCTCCACATCGAAACCGGCGTGGCGAATGACCTCGACGCTCGAGCGGGAGACCTCGGAGAAGACCAGGTTCATGACACAACCTAGGAAGAAAGCCACCGTGCCCTTGGACTCGCCCACGGCCGCCAGCCGCCGCGGAAACGCAAGCCTCAGCGCCAGAGCCACCGGCTTGGCCGGTAAAAGTGATTCGGCAAACTGCAGCTTAGGAAATCCGAGTCGCTTGAGCAACTGCGTGCCGCGCGCCATCCTCTGCAAACCGAGTCGCTGGTAGGAAAGCAGCAATAGGTTGGCCAAGTCGATCAGTATGGGGTGGCGGAAAAAACCCAAGGCCAGAGCCGTAACCCGGCCTTGGGGGCGGCCGTCTTGCAGTATGGCACGCACATCCAGTGCCGCTTCCCCCGGGCGCACGCCCGCCGGACATATCGTTTGACAGGCCCGGCAGTCTAGGCAGTCGTAGGCAGCCGCCCTCACCGGGGCAGGGTCCGATAGTTCACCCGCAGCGTAGGCCGCATATAGTAACACCCGTCCGCGGGGGCTTTGAATTTCCAGGCCGGTTTCGCGATAGGTAGGACAGACCGAAAGGCACAGCGCACAGCGCACACAGGCCTCGGCATCGGTGATCAACTTGCTCAGATCAATCGCGGCCATAGTCCAGGATACGCTATTCCATTGGCTGGCCCGGCGGCCAACCCGCCAGACCAGCCTCAAGATTATAGATCTCCCGGTATCCCTCGGCCTCCAGGTACAAGCCCGCCAGCTCGCTCATGCGGCCCTCGAAGCAGATCAAGACCAGCGGGCGTTCGCGGGGCAGCCCGTGCTTACCGGCCTGCACCAGCGAAAGCGGCACGTTGACCGCGGGCGACAAGCTTCCAGCGGAAAACGCTTCGGGCTCGCGCACGTCTACCAGAAGCGCACCCCGTTTGTAGAGAGCCTGCGCTTCGAGTGGGCTAATGGGTCGCGGCAACCGGAGCTACTCCGTGCCTTCTGCAGGGGCCATGGCGGCGGCGGACGCCAGCACCCGGTCCAAGTGTCGCTCAGCCTCAAAGGGGTTCATGCCGCTTTCGAGCAGGTTGATCAGCTTACCCATGGTGGCCTCTTCCTCCACCTGCTCGCTGATAAACCACTGCAGGAAAGCCAGCGAGGTGAAGTCGCCGCTACTCACGGCCTCCCCGGCCATATCGCGGAAGCTCTCGCTCACCGCCTGCTCCCAACCCAAGGTTTTACGCACCGCCTCGAGCGGTGAGGAGAACTCCGGAGTGGCTCCCCCAATGGGCAGAAAGGCGAACTTCGTACCCACATCGACAAGGAAATGGGTGATGCGCAGCGCGTGCCCACGCTCTTCATCGGACTGCCGGTAGAAGAAGGCCGCCCACTGGTCCAGACTCTGCTGAGCCATATATACCGCCACGCCCAGGTACTGTTGGCCGGCGGTAAATTCGGCGCCGATCTGCGTCTCAAGCTTGTCACGTAATACTTCACTGATCATCCTGTTCACCTCCAAATTTTATTATCCCACACCCGTAGGCAGGCGCAATACCTTAGACTCAGTCGCTCAATCTACCTCTATGCATTTATATTCATCAGTTCCGCCCATCCCGCATGGTATGCTGAACCCTCGGAATCGGGACACCCCCGTGAAATAGGAGAAGAATGCCGCCACGCCCAGATCTGCAGAAAATACTCATTATCGGCAGCGGACCGGTCACCATCGGCCAAGCTGCAGAGTTCGATTATTCAGGCACCCAAGCTATCAAGGCCCTCGGCTCGAGCGGCTACCGGGTAGTGCTGGTCAATGCCAATCCGGCCACAATCATGACCGACCCGGAGTTGGCTGAAGCTACCTATATCGAACCGCTTACCCCAGACACACTTGAGCGGATCATCGCGCTCGAGCGCCCCCAGGCGCTTTTACCCACCTTGGGGGGGCAGACCGCTCTGAACCTGGCCAGCCAACTATGGGAGAACGGTGTCCTGGAACGTTATGGCGTCGAGCTGATCGGTGCTAATTACCAGGCCATTAAAAAGGGTGAGGACCGCGAGTACTTCCAGGCCGCCATGCGCAAGATCGGCCTGGAAGTACCCCGGGGGCAGATGGTCAAAAGCCTGCAGGAGGGCCTGGATTTTGCGCGGGAGATCGGCTACCCGGTAGTGGTGCGCCCCTCCTTCACTCTGGGCGGCAGCGGCGGCGGTATTGCATTGGACCAGTCCTCGCTGGTAACCACGCTCGAGCAGGGCTTGCACCTGTCCCCGGCGCATTCCGCCTTGGTCGAAGAGTCCGTCTTAGGCTGGAAAGAGTACGAACTCGAGGTCATGCGCGATGTCGGTGACACCGTGGTGATCATCGCCTCCATCGAGAACCTCGACCCTATGGGCGTGCACACCGGCGACTCCATCACCGTGGCGCCCCAACAAACCCTCTCCGATGTGGAGTACCAGCGCATGCGCGAGGCCGCTCGGGCCATCATCCGCGAGATAGGTGTGGACACCGGTGGTTCCAACATCCAGTTCGCGCTGGACCCGGCCAGTGGCCGTATGGTGGTTATCGAGATGAACCCCAGGGTCTCACGTAGCTCGGCCCTGGCCAGCAAGGCTACCGGGTATCCCATCGCCAAGATCGCCACCCTGCTGGCCGTAGGCTACCGGCTACACGAACTACCCAACGACATCACCAGGAAGACCCCGGCCTCCTTCGAGCCCACCCTCGACTACACCGTAGTTAAGATCCCCCGCTTCGCCTTCGAAAAGTTCAGCGGCCTGCCCAACGTAGAGGGCGCGTTCTCGGACCAGCTGGGCACGCAGATGAAGTCGGTGGGCGAGGTTATGGCCATCGGCCGCACTTTCAAGGAGGCCTTCGCCAAGGCGCTGCGGAGCCTGGAAGTCGACGTACACAGCGACCTCAACACCCTGGACCGCGAAGCGCTGCTGGATCTCCTGTATCCCCACCCCGGGCGTATTTATGTGTTGCTCGAGCTACTGGCCCGCGGGGAACCGATCGAGCGTCTTTACCAGGAAACCCACATCGACCCATGGTTCTTACACCAGTTGGCCGACTTGGTGTCGACCCGGTTAGAGGCAGCTTCACTGGATATGCAAACTCTTGAAGCGCATGACTGGCGCCGACTGAAGCAACGAGGACTGGCCGACGCGGAGCTGGCGGCGGTGTGGGGCCAGGACCCGGCCGAGGTCCGGCGGCGGCGGCTGGCCGCGGGTGTACGGGCAGTCTTCAAGACTGTGGATACCTGCGCGGCGGAGTTCGAGGCGTACACCCCCTACCACTACTCAAGCTATGAGTCCGAGGATGAGGTGACCCCCGGGGAGAAACCCAAGGTAATTATCCTGGGCTCGGGCCCGATCCGCATCGGCCAGGGCGTGGAGTTCGACTATGCCACCGTGCACGCGGTCTGGGCGCTGCAGCAGGCCGGATTCGAGACCTTGATGATCAACTCCAACCCCGAAACCGTCTCCACTGATTACGACACCGCCGACCGGCTCTACTTCGAGCCGCTGACCACGGAAGACGTGATGAACGTGGTGGAACGCGAACAGCCGCTCGGGCTGATCGTCTCATTGGGCGGGCAGACCCCCTTGAAGCTGGCTAGAAGCCTGGAGCAGGCCGGGGCCAAGATCCTGGGCACCTCACCGGAAGCCATCCGCCAGGCTGAGGATCGCGAGGTCTTCCGCAGGCTCTGCATCGAGCTGGGCATCCCCCAGCCCCAGGGTGCAGTGGCCGCAACCGCAGGAAGCGCTCTCAGGTTAGCTGAACAGCTGGGCTACCCACTAATGGTACGGCCCAGCTATGTGCTGGGCGGGCGGGCTATGCAGGTGGTGCACAGCGAAAGCGAGCTCTCAGCCTATCTGTGGAAGATCTATGGGGAACTGGCTGAAAAGCCATCTATCCTGCTGGATATCTACCTAGAAGGGGCGCTCGAGCTGGACGTGGACGCCCTGTCCGACGGTGAGCGGGTGGTGGTGGCCGGGGTCATGGAGCACGTGGAGCGCGCGGGCATTCATTCGGGTGATTCCGCCACGGTACTACCGCCCGTCAGCCTCGAACCTGCGCAGTTGGATATGGTTAAGTTATACACTAGGAAGATAGCGCTGGCCACCGGCGTGAAGGGACTCCTGAACGTGCAATACGCGCTGAAGGACGGCGTGGTCTACGTGCTCGAAGCCAACACCCGCGCCAGTCGTACGGTACCCTTCGTGAGCAAGGCTACCGGGTATCCGCTGGCCAAGTTCGCGGCCCTTATCGCCGTAGGTCGCTCGCTCGAGCAGCTCGGTTTTACGCAAGACCCCACACCGGATTTCTTCTCGGTAAAGGAGGTGCTGGTGCCTTGGCTCAAGTTCCCCGGCATCCTGCCCATCCTAGGACCCGAGATGCACTCCACCGGCGAGAGTATGGGAATCGCCGCCGACCCCTACCTGGCCTACTACAAGGCACAACTGGGCGTGGGGCAGGCGCTGCCCGCTTCGGGCCGGGTGCGCTTCATCGGTATGGGCCTGGAGGAGCTGCGCGAGGCCTACCGGGAAGCAGGCTACCAGGCTTCCGGTGAAGCCTACGACCTGTTAATCTGCACCGAGGCCCATCCTGAGTTGCGCCGGGCGGTGGAATCGGGACAGCCTTTCGTAACTACCAAGGAGGGAGCTTGGTGGACCCTGAAGGCGACGCAGCAAGCGGCGCGCAGCGAACCCCAAGTCCGCTCGCTGCAAGCCTGGCACCGGCATCCCGCGAAAGTTCCCGCGGCGCCCGGCCGGGTGTCATCCGAGTCTAATGCCGAGACGGAATAATAGCGGCCTAGTGAAGAGGATCCTAGTACTGGCGTGCCTTTGGACCGGCGCCGCTTTTGCAAGCTGGCTGCCGTTCAGCAATCTCCCCGGCACGGTTTACCGTTTGGCCGTCTCGGAACGCGGGCTGCTTGCGGGTACCTACACCAACGGTGTATTTCTAGACAACCGGAAAGTCGGCTGGTCACGTACTTTGGCCGCACGCGACTTCGTGAGTGCGCTGGCCGCCTCCGGCCGCTTCGTCTACGCGGGGGTGCAGTTTTGCAACCCGACCGGTTACTGTAGCAACCTGGGCGTTTTCGCCTCCCAGGACGGTGGAAGAAGCTGGAAGCCCACTGGCCTGAAGGGCAGGTATATCCGCCAAATCGCCATCGATCCGGGTGACCCCGGCAAGTTGGCGGCGGCTACCCTGCAAGGCCTGTACGCCAGTACCGACGCCGGTAAGACCTGGGGCAGGCTCCTGGCCGCCCCGGCCTTGTCCGTCAGCATCGACCCCTGGAATACCGCGGTCTGGTTAGTGGGCGGCGCCGGCCGGGGAGTGTTCCAAAGCAACGACTCCGGGCTGCACTGGCGGCAGGTCCCGCTCGGTGACGGTTACCTGCCGGCCGTAGCCGCCGGTCCTGCGGGGCTGCGCCTAGCTGGCAGCTCGAGCTGTGACGACGCCGGTTGCAGCGGTGACCTGTTCATTTCCACCGACTCGGGGGGGCATTGGCGGGCAATGGGGCTGGATAGCGGGATCGACCGAATCCGTATCAACCCCGCCCACCCGGATGAGATCGCCGTAGGCACCTATGTCGACGGCCTTTTCCTATCTTCCGATGGAGGCCGGCGGTTTGCACACATCTTCCCCAGCCCTTACAACTACGATGTCACCGACCTGCTCTTCACCGACCGGGGCTTGGTGGTAAGCCTGTTCGGCGGCAACCTCTATCGCCATGAATAGGCGCTTGGCTCTCCTGGCGGGTTCGCTCGCAGCCGTGGGCCTGGCCCTGGTAAGCGCGCAGAATATCACCCCTAAAAACCCCGACCGGTACACCATCGCCATCGACGCCGGCCACGGGGGCTGGGACCCCGGCACCGTGAACAGGTATACCGGCCTACAGGAGAAGGACGTCACCCTGGCCATATCGCTCGATCTGCAACAGCTGCTTTCAGCGGCGGGCTTCAAGACCGTAATGTTCCGCTCGGATGACACCGCCCACGCCCCACCGGGCGACGTACTGCTGAACCTGCAACGCCAAGTATTGTTAGCTAGGCCGCCCAACACGCTCTTCGTGGGTATATACGTTAACTCCTGCCCCCAGTACAGCTGCCCGGGCCGCGGAGGGCCCCAAAGCTACTACTTCGGCCAACCGGTGGACCCCGACCTGCTCGAGGCGCAGCTCAAGGGCAGCGGTTTGGCTACCCTGGGCGGCATTACCCAGGCCAAGATGGGGCTCTTGGTAGACGTAATCAATCAACTGAACCAAGCTGCCAGCAGGACCCTGGCCGCCGATATAGAGCAAGGCGCAGTGGACACCACCCAGTGGCCCGAGGCGGGCATCACCCCGGCGCCGCTGTACGTGCTGCGCTACGCGAAGATCCCCGCTGCGCTGATCGAGGTTGGATACATGACCGACCGGGAAGAAGGCCGGCTGCTGGCTGAGGAAACCTGGCAGATGAAGATCGCCCGGGGCATCACTGCGGGTATTGTGGCCTTCCTGAACCAGCCTCTAGCGGCAAGCCGTCCCATCTTCCCCCTCCCCGCCCGGAGTTACACAGTGATTCATGGCGATACCTTATTCAGCCTGGCACGGCGCTTTCACACCCGGGTGGCCACCCTGATGGCTCTCAACGGCCTGAAGTCGGCCAACCTGCGGATAGGGCAGGTACTCAAGCTCCCCGCAGCCGGCTCGAACGACAGCCCCTAGACGCCCTCCACAAGGACCCGGGGGGTGACCGGCGAACCGGAAAATGTCCTGCCCTTTTGTCGTAATCAGAGAGAGCATCCCTGTTCCCCAGTATGTTTCGGCCCACGGCCCTTATCCAGCCTTACCCGGCTGCGGCGGCAGGTGTGGGGATTTTCCTTGCCACACCGGTAGGCCCTGTACCGCTTCGCGCCCGCGGATTTCCGGCAAACAAGTAGGCTGGGGCATGATCGACATCACGCGCGCCTTGGTCCCCGGCCACCCGGTCTGGCCGGGTGACGTTCCTTTTTCGCTCGAGCCCAGCTGGACGATGGCAAAAGGACAACCGGCCAATGTAATGGCCCTACACAGCACCACCCATCTGGGCACCCACCTCGATGCCCCCTACCACTACCAGGAAAACGGCGAGCGCCTAGGCAAGATACCGCTTTCCTTGTTAGTGGGCGAGGCTCTGGTACTGGACGCACAGGCCGAGAATCCCCTTTCGCCCCGCTTGCTGGAAGGCTATGATAGCTTGCCGCAAAGAGTCCTTTTCTTCACCGGTCAACCCGATGCCTGGCGCGTTTTCCCCGAGGAATTCCCGGCGCTCTCTGGTGATCTGGTGAGGGTCCTAGCCAAGCGGGGGGTGCGCTTGGTCGGTACCGACGCCCCCAGTGTAGACCCCCTGGACAGCAAGTCCCTCCCGGTCCACAGAGCCTGTGGACAGTACGGGCTGCACATCTTGGAAAGTCTGGCTCTCAGCCGGGTGCGCGCCCCCGGACGGTACCGGCTGGTGGCCCTACCCATGAGGCTCGAGCAGGCCGACGCGGCACCCGTGCGGGCTATCCTAGAGACCGTATGAGGCGTGGATTGTTCTAGTGAGCATCGTAGGAAATTTACCCGCCTGGTCCTCTCGCGCGGCAGCTACACCCTTGACAAAAACGAATATACTCGCAGCGCTTACCGGAAAGTAGTTATTACGTTTCTACCCAGCGTACCGTACACCAGCGGTCGGCCCGTGATACACAAACGTAGTATCCCGGGGGCTGGTTCCGCTCACAGCCCGGCCGCCAAAGCCGGCATAAAACCCCTCCATAATACCGGCGTGCATACAGGCGCATTTCCCTCACCACAGCCTGCGAGTCTGACCGCAGCATCAACGAGCTTGCCCGCCCCCTTGCAAGAAACGCCGCAGTTTTCTCGGCACATCCCCCTAACTTCCAACGTTCTGGAATACGCAATAAGACCGCACCAAGGTGCAGTCTTATTGCAGGCAAAAAATCTAAGGCTAAAAGAATATCTTATTTGTTCTTGTCCAACTTAGCAGCCGCGTAAGCCTCGGCATCTTGCGAAATGCGCTTGCGGTCCGACTTGATACGGGCGGCCTTACCACGAAGTTCGCGCATGTAGTACAGCTTGGCGCGGCGCACCTTGCCGCGGCTCAGTACCTTCAGGTTGTCGATCAGCGGCGAGTTAATGGGGAAGACACGCTCCACACCCTCACCGTGGGAAATCTTCCGTACGGTGATCGCGGTATGTAGACCATTACGCCTGATCTTGATAACCAATCCCTCAAAAGCCTGGATTCGCTGGCGACTACCTTCCACCACACGATAATTAACGCGCACGGTATCCCCTGCCCTGAACAACGGTATATCATGGCGGAAGTAGGGCTGTTCGACCACTCTGAGCAAGGCTCCACGGTTGATCATGTCTTCTCCTCCGGGGGCACGAAGCGGAGCCCTGAGCGCTTAGGCTGGGCTCATTCACGCCAACATTGACAGTATAGACAAAGCCTGCATCTAGGTCAAACTACCCCCAGGCTTGGACCCTAGCTAGGCCCAGGCGGACCCGGAAATTACAGGTCGCCGATCGGCCCGCCCGCTTCCTGAAGCCGCTCCAGGCCGCCCCACTCTACCCTCGCCGCCGCTCTGCTTGCGATGACCATTAACTGAAATCACCGCGAGCAGAGCGAGGTGCAACCCCTGGGGTACGAGGCCCGATGTTCAGCGCAGGTGTAGGAGGTCCGGGCGGCGCCCTTTAGTACGCAGCCGTGCTTGCTCGGCTCGCCAGCGGGCTATTTCACCATGGTTGCCCGAGGTGAGTACCTCCGGTACGCTGTCCCCACGAAACTCCGCCGGGCGAGTGTACTCGGGGTAGTCGAGCAGGTTATTGGAGAAAGAGTCGGCTTGGTGACTCTTCGGGTCGCCAAGCACACCGGGAATCAACCTGGTGGTCGCCTCAACGATGGCCAAAGCGGCCACTTCGCCACCCATCAGTACATAGTCACCCACAGAGATCTCGCGGGTAACATAACTCTCGATACGCGCATCGATACCCTCGTAACGGCCCGCCAGCAACACCAAGTGGGCCTTCTGGGAAAGCTCCTCGGCCACGCGCTGGGTGAAAGGAGCTCCAGCGGGAGTCAGCAGCACTACCTCGTCAGCCGGCAACACCGCTTCAACCGCATGGACCGCTACGTCTACGCGCATTACCATGCCCGCTCCGCCACCGTAGGGGGCGTCATCCACTACGCGGTGCCGGCCCTGAGCATAATCGCGGATATTACGGATATCGATCTCGATCAGCCCTTGCTCAATGGCCCGCTTGATCAGCGACTCCTCAGTCCAGGGGCGCAGCAGGGCCGGGAAAATGGTCAGCAGGGTATAGCGCATCGGCTCACTCGAGTAGTCCGGGTATGGGTTCAAGTTGGATCTCCCCTTCGCCCACCTGCACGTAGGGTGCTTGTAGGGGCACCAGGTGCGTCCGCGAGCCGTGGCGCACTACCAGCAGGTCCTGAGCCCCGTTGTCGATCAGGTCGGCCACCTCGCCGACCAGTTCACCGGCCATATGCACCGGCATGCCAATGAGCTGAAAGTAGTAATAGGCACCGCCCTCGAGTGCGGGCAGACTCTCAGTATTCGCGTAGACTGCTCGCCCGACCCAGGCTTCCGCATCTTCACGACTGGACAGGCCCTCGAAGTAGACCACCAAGCTACCCTGCATCTCACGCAGCTCCACCAGCCGCACGAGCCCGGTGCCCTCGATAGTAACTTCGTCCAGGTAGCTCAGAAGACCGGGCTCGCCCGCGCGAAACCATAGGCCGCCCGAAAGTCCGTGGGGCTTGCCCAGGCGCCCGATCTCTACTTGTTTCATCGCACTTCGACGGTGGTGCGCCCGCGCGAAAAGGCGCGAACCAACACGCGAATACTCTCAATCACTCGACCCTGGCGGCCGATCAAACGGCCCTTTTCTCCGTTGGCCACCGCAACGTAGTACACCGTGCCATCCCGGCTACGCCCCTCTTCCACCCGGATCGCCTCGGGGGTATCCACCACCGATCTGACCAGGTATTCAACCACATCCTTCATCGGCTCAGCTCCCGACAGCCTGCTCCGGCTCGACTTCGCCATACACGCCAGCCATACGCATCAGTCGCTTAGCGGTGGGTGTAGGCTGTGCACCCACGGACAACCAGTACTTGGCACGCTCCACGTTAATCTTGTACCAATCCTCGGTGGTCTTGCGTGGGTCGTAGTAACCGATGCGCTCAATATATATGCCGTCGCGCTTCTTCTTTTCGTCCGCGATAACTACACGGTAGTGGGGGTTGTGCTTGGAGCCGAAACGAGCCAGACGAATCTTTACCATATATACTTACCTTCCCGGGAAACCCTTTCGCTTTTGCCCCTTTTGCATGGACTTAATCATACCCTTGGTGTCCTCAAACGTCTTTACCAATCGGTTGATCTCCTGCACAGTGGTACCACTGCCGCGGGCAATTCGGCGGCGGCGCGAGGCGTTGAGCACCTTGGGCAGACGCCGCTCGCGGGGCGTCATGGACTGGATAATAGCCTCTAGATGTTTTATCGCCCCGTCGTCCAGCGAGAAGTTCTGCGGCAGCATTCGTGACATACCAGGAATCATCTTGAGCACCTCGCCGAAGGAGCCCATCTTCTGTACCTGCCTCATCTGCTTGAGTAAGTCATTGAGGTCGAAATCGCGTGGAGCCTTGTCGAGAGCCTCCACCTCGGCGGTCTGGGCCTTTTCCAGCAGGGTCTGCATATCGCCCATACCCAGAATGCGCTGGGCCAACCGGTCGGGGTAAAAGGGCTCCAGGCCATCGAGTTTCTCAGAGATCCCCGAAAAGACGATGGGTTTGCCGGTTACGTAACGCGCGCTGAGCGCCGCACCACCACGGGCATCGCCGTCGAGTTTGGTGAGGAAGAGGCCGCTAACACCGATGCGCTCGTCGAAGCTGGAGGCCACCGCAAGGGCTTCTTGTCCGGTCATAGCGTCGATAGCCAGAAGGGTCTCACTTGGAGAAAGCGCCTTCTTGAGCTGCTCGAGTTCGCCCATCAGACGGTCATCAATCTGTAAGCGTCCGGCGGTATCCACAATGACCAGGTCGCGATAGTCCCCGGCCAGGTACTCGGTCAAACGCCGGGCGGTGACCCGGGGGGGCTCATTATCACCCACCTCGAGCACTGGAACACCCACTTGTTCACCCAAAATACGCAACTGCTCGCGCGCGGCGGGCCGCTGCGTATCGGCGGCCAACAGCAATGGTCGGCGACCACGACTCTTATACAGCCGCGCCAACTTGCCGCTGGTAGTAGTCTTACCTGCACCCTGCAGGCCGACCATAAACCATACGTTGCCACTCTGCTTCAACTCCAGGTTGGTGGAATGCCCACCTAGGAGCTCGGTCATCTCCTCATAGACAATAGTCAGTACCTGCTCCGCGGGTGTGAGGCTGTCCAGCACCTGTCGGCCTAGCGCCTTTTCCTGAATGCGTACCACGAAGGCCTTGGCCACCTCGAAGTTGACATCGGCCTCGAGTAGGCTCATACGGATATCACGCATTACCGCCTTGAGGTCGGCTTCGCTAATCCGCCCACGTCCCCTGAGTTTGTCTAGGCTGCTGCGCAGCCGTTGGCTAAGGCTCTCGAACACCTGTATTCCCCTTTTGCCGACTCACCGGCACGCATCAGGATAGCTATAAGACCTTGAGTATGTCAACCGCAATTTTTCTGCTAGTTGAAGTATGCATCCCTAATCGGGACACTTGTGCTACCCTAGCCATGGGCGAAGGCCCAGAGGTGGTGCCGTGGAGGGCTTAAGCCAAAGTTGGACAAATATGCAAGCCGCGGCGCCGGGATCCGGACCGAGCGTCCGCTGATCAGTCGCAGGTTTTCTCCAGACCACGGAATCCCTCCGTATCCGCGGAGGTGGCTATGCAAGTCTACGAGCGAGACAATCTACTTAACGCCCTGAAGGTGGCTTTAGAGGGCAGAGATCTGGAATCAGCGCACAGAGCTTTAGGCGAGTTGCATCCCCCGGAATTGCTCGAGCACTGGGACGAATTCAATACAGCGCACCGCCATACCCTACTAAGTCTCCTACCCGCCGAGCAGGCTGCGGAGATTATCGCCGGCCTGGAGGCAAGCGAGCAGGCCGAACTACTTGAAAACCTACCCGGCACCTGGGTTGCCGAAGTACTGGAAGCATTAGACCCGGACGACCTGGCCGACCTGCTGCAGTCCGTGCGCGGAACCGCACCGAAGCTGGCCAGCACCTTGTTGGCCACACTCTCGCCAGAAGCACGTACGGAAGTTGAGCAACTGCTCAAATACGCCGAAGACGACGCCGGCGGTCTGATGACCCCGGAGTTCATGGCTCTGAGAGCCGGCATGACCGTGGAAGAGGTGTTGCGCTTCTTGCGGCGCGCCTCGCCCGACGCCGAGACGGTTTATTACCTCTACGTGGTAGATGAGTACAAGCGGCTGATCGGGGTGATCTCACTCCGCGACCTGATCGTGGCCGGCCCACAGGTCCGCGTAAAGGAGTTGATGAATCCCGATGTGGTCTACGTAACCACCAAGACCGACCAGGAAGAAGTAGCCAGGCTGATCGCCGACTACAATTTCACCGCGCTGCCGGTGGTGGACAGCGCACAAAAGCTGGTGGGCATCGTTACCGTGGACGACGTGGTGGACGTGCTGGAGGAAGAAGCCACCGAGGATATCTACCACTTGGGTGCGGTAGAGGTCCCGGAGTTGGTCTACAGCCACAGCAGCGTACTGGCGCTGTGGAGCGCGCGGGTGCGCTGGTTGGTAGTGCTGGTGTTCACTGGCATGATAACCTCCTCCATCCTAGCTGGCTTCGGTTCGGTACTGCACGCGGTAACCGCGCTTTCGTTCTACCTGCCGGTCCTGCTGGGAACCGGTGGAAACACCGGAAGCCAGTCGGCCACGCTGATCGTGCGGGCCCTGGCCACACGTGACATCACCCTGGTCGATTGGGTAAAGATCGCCTTCAAGGAGATCCGGGTAGGCGCACTATTGGGCCTCACACTGGCGGCGCTGATCGCCCTGAAGGTGATGATCGACGGCTTCCTCGGCATCACCATGGTGGTGGTCATCGCGCTTTTTTTCCTGGTGATCGTGTCTAACCTGGCCGGAGCGCTGTTCCCGCTGCTTATCAAACGCATCGGCCTCGACCCGGCCCTGATGTCCAATCCACTTATTGCTACCGTCTCAGATGTGAGCGGCCTGCTAATCTACCTAAGCGTGGCTCGCATACTGCTTCAGCTGGGTTAAGGGCTTGGTGGTTCATCCTGGTGCTATAGCCGGTTGAAGGTGTGCTTCTGCTGAAGGTCAATTAGTGTAAAATTAGTTGAATTGCAAGACCGCGTTGGGGGACCAGCCGTGAGCCGGGCCGACCGTGACGCTTTAAGGCGTCTGGCCGGTAAGTATATCTGGTGGAAAGCAGCGGATGAAGCCGTCGCCATGCCCGAGCGGGTAATTGCGCAGGTTATGAACATCGGCGACTATACCGATGTTCAGGCACTCGCCGTTCAGGTAGGCGACAAGGTGCTGCGCGAGGTGCTGACTCATGCTGAAGCCGGGTGGTTCAGCAGTCGTTCCTGGGTCTACTGGCACTACCGGCTGGGCCTGGCCGGCATTGATCGTGTTCCGCCGCTGCCGGCCAGGAGGTTGGCGTGATCGGCGTATTGAAACCCCACATGGAGACTATCCCGCCCGCGCAGCAACGGCTTTGGCCGGAGCTCAGGCCCGCCGCCGAGCTCGGTTTCGCCTTGTATGGCGGAACCGCCGTTGTATTGCGCCTTGGCCATAGGTCGTCCGTTGATTTCGACCTCTTCTCCGAGAAGCCGCTTGATCGCGATGCAATCCAGGCGGCCTTCCCATTCCTGGCGCAATCCACCGTTTTACAGGATGAGCGGAACACGCTGAGCGTCCTGGTTCCCTACGGGGATTCAGAGCACACTCACGTCAAAGCATCGTTATTCGGCGCGGTTGGCTTTGGCCGAACCGGTGAACCCGATATGACCGGGGACGGCGTACTACCGGTCGCCTCGCCGGATGAC
>CAYODT010000027.1:0-29350 GCA_964402875.1 uncultured bacterium
CTACACGGAGCTTCTGCTTGATAGAAGCCCGTGCTATCCGAATGTGCTAACTTAATTAGGTGGATTCGCCACCCGGATGACTACGAGTTTTCTGGCGAACGGGTAGATAATCCGTTCAGGGCTTAGGAGACACCGCGCCCCAGCCGCGCTTCGCAGGGGTCTTCGGCCTGATCCACACAACCTCCTCGGTAGAACCGTCGGTACGCAGTAGCACGGCCAGCCGCGCTCTTGAGTACACCTTGTGTGGGTTGTCAGGAATAAAGGCAGTGACTACATCCACCCAGCGTGCCCGGGTATAGTCCAGCACTACATGGAGCGGTAGCAGCAGTCCCGGTCGCACAACGATATGTCCGAATACCAGCATCCGCGCATCTTCCGGATATACAGCCAGCTCACGCCCAAACCCAAGCGCGCGCAGTATATCAAGTTCGGTGAAGCCCTCCTCTACCATATGCCTAGCTACATGCGGGCCCAGACGATATCGTCCGTCCCTAAGATAAGGCAGAAGATCCTCAAGCCGGCGAAAACGGAGGTTTCTCAATATTAGGTTACCCCCTTTTCTATATGTTGATTATATACACTGCTTGTTCAGGGCTCGGAGATCGCGGACGGCGATAAACGCTCCGTACACTCGTTGTACACCTGCCTTATAAAGCGCTTCGCGAGCCCGTTCAAAGGTGGCACCCGTAGTGAAGACATCGTCTACCAAGAGCCACTGCCCCCTCACCCGGCCGCGGGCCCGAAAGAGACCCTGCGGCAGGTTCCTGCGTCGTTCAGGTGCCATGCGGGTCTGCGAGGGCATGTAACGGACACGAATCAGTATCGGCTCATAGGGAAGTGAAAGCTGCATAGCAAGCGATCGTCCCAACAATTCAGCCTGATTGTAACCACGGCTAAGACGACGCCAGAAAAGTGTGGGCACCGCAACTACACCATCCAAAGGCCAACCCGCCTTCTGGATTCCGGCTGCAAGCACACCAGCTACCAACGGTGCGATCTCACGTTGCTTATGGTACTTAAGTGCCCTGGCCAGTCCTCCCCACCTGGCATACCGGCCTAGGCAGACACCACAAACACACACCGTGGGCTGCATCTGGCTTACACAGCTCGAGCAGATCCCGCCTTGGTCGAGCGCGCCCCCGCACACCGGGCAGCGAAGCCCCATCAACAGCTCAAGCCAGCCCAAGCGCCACCGCCAGGCATTTGTCAAACGGTAGACAGAAGACACTCTCTTCGGTGACGATACTGTCGGTAAGATCTCCGTTCATAACCATACAATGAGTACCTATCGCCACAACATCCACTTAATCCAAAACTCATCGAGCACCCAGCCATATCATCGGCGATCAAAATAGCCTACCTCATCCCACTACAGCTCGAGCACGGTCAAATGGGCACCATACGACATAGGCTAGGTCTCGCTCACCCGGTAGTCTCCGCCTCTACTCGTATAACCTGAGCCTCGGTCAACATACCCTCGGTATCACCCCAGTAGTGCGTAGTCGATCCAGAGTATAAAACGGCCCATCAACATCAAGCCGAAAGTTGCACTCACGCCGGTAGCCGATTCGCCGCCTATCCCCATATTGTAAATCGGAGCGGCCAACTCGTCTGTGCTGCGATGAGGTATCCGAATTACCTTGAACAGAAGGCTGTATCGGTCCAACAATTAAAAACTCCTCCTGTTCGCCGAAGCGGAACGGCAACACTGTCTCCACCATCCAAGTGGCCAGCTAGTTATCGCCGGGGTACAGCACTACTTTCACCGCCCGACCTTCGCGCAGTAGGGCGAAGGCCTCCGAAAACCGCGTCATAGGAAAGGTGTGAGTAATCAGTTGTTTCAAGTCCACCCGACCAGAGCTTACCAAGCCGGTGCCCTGGTACCAGGTCTCATAAAACCGCCGCCCAGCGATCCCAACGGCAGTGATACCTCGCATCACCAGCTCACCGGCCAGGTCAAAAGATATGGGATCGGATGGAATACCCAGGACACGTGCTTCGCCTCCTGCAGCGAGCGAAGAAAGCCCCTGGTGGATTGCTTGCTCGGCCCCGGAAAACTCCAGCAACACTTCTGCCCCGATACCCTTGGTCATATCACGCACCACGGCCACGAGGTCTTCCTCTAATACATTCACCGCCCGATCAGCCCCAAGCTTTTCTGCAAATGACAGCCGGTAGGGGTTCACATCGGCTACGATCAATGGTCCGGCACCCGAGGCTCTGGCCACCGCCACCGCCATCATGCCAATAGGGCCCACCCCGGTAATCAGCACGCTCCGGCCGGAAACCCCAACGCCGGAGTAGACAGTGTGTACAGCATTACCAAAGGGCTCGAGGATAGCCGCCTCCTCAAACGATAACGACTTAGGGTTGACCCAAGCATTTTCCGCGGGAACCACCACGTGCTCGGCGAAGCCCCCATCGCGGTCTACACCCATGATCCGGGTGTTCTGGCAAATATGACTCTTACCCGTACGGCATTGGTAGCAATCGTGGCATACCACGTGGCTCTCGAAACTGACGTGGTCTGCCACGCTAACGCGCGATACGCCCTCTCCCACCGCCTTCACCACGCCGGTGAACTCGTGCCCGGCAATCAGCGGAGGTCTGAGCCGACCCTGGGCCCAGTGGTCCCAGTTATAGATGTGCAAGTCGGTTCCGCAGATACTAGTAGCCATCACCTCTACACTGACCTCTCCCGGGCCGGGGTGGCCAGGGAGCCCGATCTCTCTGAGTATCAAACCAGGTTCGGGACGTTCCTTAAAGAGCGCGTGCATAATCGAGACAACCATACACCTACTGCACGGCGGACAAGGTCCCGGCAGAGAGATTCTAGTGGCTAAAGCCGCTATAATTCTCCAGGGAACCGAGGTGAAGTATGTCAGGCCATAGCAAGTGGTCACAGATCAAGCGAAAGAAAGCAGTGAATGATACGCGGCGAGGCAAGATGATCACCAAGCATCTCCGAGCCATCCAAGCTGCCGCACGGGTGGGCGGCACAGCGGACCCTGCTGCCAACGTGAACCTGCGCAATCTGGTGGAAGCGGCCAAGCGAGACAACGTACCCGCGGACAATATCGAGCGCGCCCTGGCCAAGGTCAGTGGCGAGGGTGAGGGTGCGGTTCAGTACGAATCCGTGGTCTATGAGGGTTACGCTCCGGGCGGCATCGCCCTTCTGATAGAGGGCCTTACCGATAATCGTAACCGCATGGCCAGCGCGATACGGCACGTACTTAGCAAATACGGCGGCTCATTAGGCGCCAGCGGCTCGGTAGCTTGGCAGTTCGAACGGCGCGGCATACTCATCTTCGAAACCGATGATGAGCGCCTGCAGGAGGTGGCTATAGAGCTTGGTGCACTGGATCTGCTGCCGAGCGGGGATGGTATATTAGAGGTATATTGCGAAGCAAATGATACTGATACCTTGGAGCAGAGCCTAAGGACTCAGGGTTTCACCGCACTGACCACAGAAATTACCATGCTCTCGCAACACAGCACTGCATTGGAGCAAGGGGATGCGCACAAGGTAATTCGCCTGGTAGACGCTTTAGACGAGCTGGATGATGTTCAACATGTATACACCAACCTGGATCTGAGCAACGTGGATATTGAAACCTAGCGATTCATGATAATTCTTGGTATAGATCCTGGCATAACCAACCTGGGCCTTGGTATTATCGAGGGCAATCGTAGCGAGGCTCGGCTGGTATATGCGGGATTAGTCAAAACCAGCCACCAGCTGGTGGCAAGCGAACGTGTGAGTTGTATCCACGCCGAGGTCAAACGCCTCCTACAACTCCACAAGCCCGATGCCGTTTCAGTCGAGGGACAGTACTTCTACCGGCAAAATGAACTGGCTTATAAGATCGGCTGGGCAGTAGGGGCGGTGCTGGTAGCCTCACACGACGCCGGCGCACGTGTGTTTGTCTATGGCCCACAGCAGGTCAAACAGGCACTGGTGGGCCGGGGCCGGGCCGACAAACAGCAGGTAGCCTATATGGTGCGTACTGTGTTGCGGTTGGACAAAGCGCCTACTTCGAACCACACCACCGACGCACTGGCTATTGCGCTGACACACCTGTTTCACGGCCACATACCCATAGCCAACGAACTGTCCTGAGCCACGATACGTGTCTCAGGCAGCCCGCCATTAACGCATTACTGTAATATGGACTGAACCTCCCGTGAGGCTATGCTGTGTTATACCGCTCTGTTAAGTACTGTCTTTCGTGGGATGAGAGGAGGCGTTGTGAAAAGAGCGATCGGAATCCTGCTGGCCTGCTCGTTGGGGATTGGGTTGGGCCAAGGTGTGCGCAGCCTGGGTATGGGTGGGGTGATAGTACCCGGCCCCGCCGCTGGCGCGTACAACCCCGCGTATATTGCCTTCCCAGCCAAAGTCTATGGGTATCCGGGTGGAATTCAATTGCCGCTGGGGTTGGTTGGCCTGCTGCTACCCGGGCGAAATCCCTTTAATTACTCCTCCAATCTAAGTACGTTCAAGAGTCAGTTTGATCTCTTAAGCTTCTACGATCAGGTCACTCATCTAGGCAGCTTCCTGTTCAATCCCGCCCGTAGCCCCGACAAAGTAATGTTCGACATCAGCCAAAAGGGGCTGAATATCACCGATGGCTCTGGGCAACCAATCAAGTTAGGCACGGCCGGTGGTTCCGGCGGCGTCGGCACGGGCGCAAGCACCCTCACCCCGCCGCCTTTACTCAGCGTGCCTATACCCGCAGGCCCAGTGCAACTCAGGGTGGGCATATTTGCAGGCAGCGAAGGTATTTCACTGAGCCCTGGCGGCACACTTCAAGCTGCACTCACCACAGGTAAATTCAAACCTGATACTTGGTACGACATCGATACGAATCTCTCCGCGCAGGCTGGTATCGATCTGAGTACAACCTACGCCACACCCGTGCCCATACCCGGTCTCAAAGGAACCCTCTATCTGGGCGGAAGGGTAGAAGCCTTCTATGGGCTAGCCTACTTAAGCGCGCAACTCAAAGCCCAGGCTTCGTTTGACCAACAGAACAAGGTTTCCACCCAGTACCAAGGAAAGGCCTTCTACGTTTATCCAGGAAAGGGACGCGGGTATGGCGCCCGCGCGGACCTCGGTGCTGCCTTAAGCTACCGAGGCGGGACTTATGGTTTGAGCGTCCTCAACGCATTCGGTTTTTCGCACTGGCAGGGCGCGGAAGAAACCTACGCCTCAAACAGTACCAGCACGCCGATACCAGCTTCGCGTAATTTTAGTGGTTTTGAGCCAGCAATCTTCCTCAATGCCGCCTATCCTTTCAAACTGCAAAGTGGACGACTACTCTGGGCAACCGACCTAGTTTACGCGCGAGACATCTCTGCACACACCGGAGTGGAATATCGGCTTGGGCACGTATATCTTAGGGGTGGGCTGGGCTGGAACCGCAGCCTCATGATCGGTTTGGGCGCGGGATACAGTGCAGGCGGTATTACCTTCGATACCGCGCTGACCACCCATCAGGCCCCCTTCGTAGGCGGCATCGTATATGGGTTGGCAACCAGCCTGGGATTCTCCCTTTAAGGAGGAAAACACGAAAACGCTTTACGTACTTCTTCTTCCCCTCATCCTGCTGTTGGTCGCTTGCAGCGGACATACCACCACAGCAGTCAGGATCAACTTAGCCTCATTCATACCTACAGCCTACGCAAGTGGAGATTTGCAAGTCGCCGGGACTCAGGGCGCGCTGTACATCCCTGTACAGTCCAATGCTCCATACACACCAAACGGAGGACGGCTAGTAGATCTGGGCGGACAGATCAACGCGCTCGAGCAAGCCAGCATCCGCGTAACCGCGAACATAAGAAATACCGGAAGCACTCTTCTGGAAGCAACTATAGGCACGCGCGTGGCACCCAGCAGTGATAGCACCAATATCTACAATGCTGTAGGCGGTGACGTCTCTGTAGGCACAGCTCAAGTGTCAGTGGCGCCCGGCAAGGCAGCGCCGCTCTCGCTGGATATCAACCTGCCCGCCGACAATCCCGTAGCCTTCAACCTAATCAAGAGTGGCCGCTTCCGAGTGGGGGTTTCACTATCCATAGCCTCTGGCAGCACCCTGCATTACACACTGACCACTGCGGAGATAATAGTGAGCGGTAAGCTGTTCCAGCTTATATCCCCATGATGCGGCTGAGAGCTGCGTCGTTCCCCAACTATACTGAGCCTCTCTCATTCAGCGGCTCGAGGAGCGAATGGGTACTCACAAGAAGGGTAGTCAATGTATAGCGACGTATAGCGACGTTGTTCGCAGCCGGCCTCCTCATATTTCCAGCGGACAAAAGCTGTCTGATCACATGGCTCGGCGTATCGCCGGGCTACCCGGATCCGGCAAAGGCGCTTCTCGGCGCGCACTCCTGCCACCATTCAGTGCTGCCCTCTACGACATTTGCAAACACAGTAGCTAGCTACTTATCACGCCCATTTATTCCTTCATGATCCACACAGCAAAGACTGTAGAGGGTGGTAGGGCTTTTTAACGACATCACACCATCCTCCGGCAGTCTGAGCAATCCCTAAATACGTTGCTGTAATCCTCAATTACGCGCTGGCTGCCCGGAGCAGCCAGAAACTCCTACCTAAGAAGTTTGGGCCCATCACCGGGACTCAAGCAGCCGAGAAGCGCAAAACCGGACCCACACCCGATTGGGTATGTCAGGAAAGATAACGGTCGGAATAGAATAGAACGATTGATACAGTAGCGGCTCGTCCCTTCGTCCAAGCTCTATACGCGATATATACCTCCTCTCCTAATGCTGAAGATCTTCTTAAGGCTCGCGTACTTTTGATCCTCTCAGTTACCTTGTGTGTAGGTACACAGCACCCCTCCGAGTAGATTGGGCCCGGGGGATATTCCGGGTGAAAGGATAAAGGGAGCACCGGACTGCCCCCAAGGGTCGCTCTTTTACGGGACCGGATAGAGACTTTCTAATACGGCAATACAACTGCGGGCTGGGTTATATAGTACCCCCAAGTTTCAGAAAGGCCCCACAGGACAGCCACCGGGCTAGTGTGAATGGAGGGGTACCGGAGATATAGTCTGCCTTTTGGGGCACTACTCCACTAAGCGCTCTCCCAAAAGCTCGGCAATTCCTCCAGCTTGACAAGACAGGCATACGTATTATAGATTTATGCAAATATTGGTCCTACCATTAGTCCACAGATGCCGGAGGGAAATGGTGACGGAGCTACAACCTATTAACGCGCAAAGGGTCTACCAGCAGGTCGCCGAGCAGCTACTAGACTTGATCCGCTCCGGCAGCTTGCAAACCGGCGATCTATTGCCGCCTGAACGGGAGCTCGCCACCCATCTGCGAGTGAGCCGTGTTTCAATCCGCGATGCTATTCGCTTCTTGGAAGCACGGGGTATTCTTGAAGTCCGGCAGGGCGGGGGCACTCGGGTGCGAAAACCAGACGCCGCCATCCTAATTCACCCCCTGGACACTCTGCTCGATACTCACAGTGATCTTCTGCGCCACCTATTCGATCTGCGGACCATGGTGGAACCCGAGTTTGCCGCACAAGCAGCGCTCCGCCGCAGCAGACAGCAACTTACCCAGCTCGAGCGGGTCATTACAAGGCAGCGTCGCCGCAGTCTGCTGGGTGAACTCCCGGTGGAAGAGGATGACGCTTTTCATCAGCATATCGTCGAAGCCACCCAGAACCCCGTAGCCCTGGAGATGTATGCACTCATTAGTGGTTACTTGGCTGCCGGGCGCAATGCCGCGCTACAGTCACGCGAACGTGCGGAGTGGTCCTTGCAGGGTCACCAAGCCATCCTTGCAGCCATAAACCGTCAGGATGCTGGGGCTGCCGCCAGCGAAATGAGGCGTCATATTCAGCAAGTAGAGGTACTTCTCTTTGGTTTGAAAGGCGACAGTCTTTTGAATGCCCATTCAGGAGGAAGGTGAGTAAATTGAGCAAGCGTTTTTTGTTATTGGCCGTGAGTTTGCTACTAGCTGGCTTAAGCTCGGCGCAGACGGTGCGCATCGGTATCCAAGAAAATCCCGATATCTTAGACCCTGACCTTGGACGAACCTACGTAGGCCGTATCGTCTTCGCCTCGATGTGTGACGGGCTACTTACCCTAAACCCCCAGGGTCAAGTGGTGCCTGACCTATCCACCCGGTACCACTGGTCCAACGATGGCCGGACCCTAACGCTCGAGCTGCGTAAGGGGGTGACTTTCCAAGACGGAGAGCCATTCAACGCCGAGGCAGTGAAGTACAACATCCATCGTTCTCTGACCTTGCCGGGTTCGAATCGGACCACCGAGTTGGCGGCCGTAAAGGACGTACGCGTACTGAGCCCATACTCGGTAGCCATCGATCTAAAAGGGCCCTACAGTCCGCTACTTGCGGTGCTGGCGGGACGTGCAGGAATGATGGTGGCGCCTAAAGCCGCTGAGAAAGAAGGTGCTAAATTCGGTAACGATCCAGTGTGCGCCGGTCCCTTTGCCTTCGAGAGCCGGGTAACCGACGGAGCCATAACCCTGAAGAAGTTCCCCGGTTACTGGAATGCGAGTGCCATTCACTTTGACAAGGTGGTCTTCGAACCCATCCCCAGTTCCACGGTAAGGCTGAACGACCTGAAGGCCGGGGACCTGGACATTGTCTCCCGCCTGGCCCCTATCGACCTACCCACAGCCAAGGCCGACTCAGCTCTGAAAACCGCCGAGGCGACCGGCCTGGGCTACCAAGGCATCACCATCAATCTGAAAGGTAGTGGTCTTTTAGCCAAGAGCACACTGGTACGCGAGGCCTTCCGGCTCACGCTCAACCGTAAGGCTATCAACACTGTGGTGTTCAACGGGTTGTACACACCCGGCTGGCAGCCTTACGCGGTGGGTAACCCCTGGCACATTACGCAGATCCCCGAACCCCAGGCAAATATCAATAAGGCCAAACAACTCCTGAAGCAAGCCGGGTATTCAAACGTGAAGTTCACGCTGCTGATCGATAATCAACCCCTGGTCATTCAGCTCGGTCAGGTCATTCAGGCTATGGCCAAGCCAGCGGGCTTTGATATCAGCCTGCAGTCAGTGGACTTCCCCACCCTCCTGAACATGGCCGAGAAAGGCAACTTCGATGCCGTCCAAGTGGGGTGGTCGGGCCGCGTGGATCCAAGCGGCAACATCGATACCTTCCAGTTGTGCCAGGGCAACCTGAACTGGAGCGGGTACTGCAACCCCAAGGTGGACAAGCTACTCAAGCTGGCCGATACGCAAGGCAGTATCCAGGACCGCTACAATACCTACGAAAAAGCTGAAAAGTTGTTCCTCTCTCCCGCCAACAGCGGCATCATTTACATCTATCACCAAAAATATTTCTGGGCCTTTACCAGTAAACTCACCGGATTCAAACCCGCTGTTGACGGTATTATCCGTCTACAGGACGTCGAGCTCAAGTAATGTACCGCAGTCCCGGGAAGCCCAGGCTTCCCGGGACTGCTTCTTAATATCTAATGACCGTATATCTGATTCGCCGGACTCTCATCGCCATCCCCACGCTGCTGCTGGTGACGATGATCGTGTTTACCATTCAACATCTGATGCCGGGAAACCCCGCCGCTGTCATGGCAGGAGAACAGCAAGATCCCAAGGTCATCGCCTATATCACCAAAGAATATCACCTCGATCAACCGCTTCCGGTTCAGTATGTCTATTGGATGGAAGGAGTGTTGCACGGGAATCTCGGTGAGTCGATGCAGACACAGCTCCCCGTTACTAAGATCATCTTGCAGAAGATCCCCATTACGCTCGAGCTGGCTCTTTTATCAATGGCTATATCCATTCTGATCGGTGTACCGGCCGGTATCATCTCCGCAGTACGCAACGAAACCGTGCTGGACTACTTGGCCAATGTACTGGCCCTCTCAGGCCTTTCCATTCCCAACTTCTGGTTGGGTATCCTGCTGATCTTGCTAGTCTCAGTGAATCTGGGCTGGCTGCCCGCCTCGGGATATATCAGCTTCGCGCAGCATCCCTGGGAAAATATCAAGCACATGCTCATGCCGGCCTTCGTGCTGGGCTCCGGCTTAGCGGCGGTCCTGATGCGCCAAACTCGCAGCTCCATGCTCGAAACACTGAGCGCCGACTTCGTGCGTACCGCGCGCGCTAAAGGTCTGTCCGCATGGGTGGTGGTAGTCAAGCATGCCTTACGCAACGCGCTTTTACCGGTAGTCACCTTAGGCGGAGTACAACTTGGAGCACTACTCTCCGGAGCGGTAGTCACTGAGCAGGTATTCAATATCCCTGGTTTTGGAAAACTCATGGTTTCGGCGGTGTTCAGCCGGGATTATATCCTAGTACAAGGCGCAGTACTTTTCATCGCGGCTGCCTATATCGTCGCAAATCTTCTGGTGGACGTATCTTACGCTCTACTTAACCCCAAGATCCGCCTAGGGGGTGGGGGATGAGCGCATCCGTATCCGTACGCATCGGTATAGGACAACAACATCCTATACGAAGGAGCCTGCGGCGGTTCCTGAAGCGCCGAGGGGCCGTAATAGGCCTGATAGTAGTGTTGTTGTTCATACTGACGGCCGTCCTGGCACCCCTTTTATCTCCCTATGACCCGACGGCTACGAACTTTGCCGCCCTTATGCATCCTCCCAGCCCCAGCCACCTAATGGGCACCGATACTCTGGGGCGTGATACCTTCTCACGAATTATCTGGGGCGCTCGCTCCTCACTGATCGCCGGGGTGATCTCGGTGGCGCTGGCCATGGGTGTCGGCATTCCCCTAGGCCTTGTTGCCGGCTTTTTCCAGGGCTGGCTTGATGAGATCATTATGCGCCTCACCGATGCCCTCATGGCTTTTCCCTTTCTGGTCCTAGCCATTGCCCTGGCCGCGGCCTTGGGTCCCAACCTGATCAACGCGATGGTGGCCATCGGCATAGCCACCATGCCGGTCTTCGTGCGCCTGACCCGAGGGCAAGTACTGTCGATAACCGCTGAAGACTACGTACAGGCCGCCCGCGGCCTGGGTGCCTCGAATCAGCGACTGATGTTCATACACATTTTCCCCAACGTATTCTCTCCCCTGCTCGTGCAGGGCACGCTGCAAATCGCTACCGCCATCATCGCCGAAGCTATCCTTTCGTATCTGGGGTTGGGCCAGCAGCCGCCTACCCCTAGCTGGGGCGGTATGCTGAACACGGCGCAGAGCTACATGGCCCAAGACCCTTTTCTTGCGGTGTGGCCGGGGATCATGATCTTCATCGTGGTCTTGGCGTTTAACCTGTTTGGGGACGGGCTGCGTGATGCCTTGGATCCCCGCAAGGCCTAGGTTCGGTACCCCTGGGGTGTATGGTTATGATTGTCTTTGAACTCTTCCTTTCCTTTGTGCAGATCGGCATGCTGGGCTTCGGCGGCGGCCAGGCTATGATTCCCCTTATTCAGCAGCAGGTGGTCGATCAACACGGTTGGCTGACCACGAACCAATTTCTGGACGGTTACGCCTTCGGTAACGCCTTACCCGGTCCGATCGCTACCAAGATGGCCGCCTATACCGGGTACAAGGTAGCCGGCTGGTTGGGCGCAACGGTCAGCACATTAGGTATCACTTTGCCCAGCATCCTGGGCATGATCCTGTTGGCCACGCTGTACCTGAAATACAAGGACACCCCGTACGTAAATCACTTTCTGAGCGGCGTCCGACCGGTAGTGGTGGCGCTTTTGGTTCTGGTGGTCTACGAGTTCACCCCGAAAACCTTCGGGCAACCTGCTACCTGGCTGATCCACTGGCCATTATGGGCGATCGCCGGTGTGGCTTTCGCCCTAACCGCTTTTTTCAACGTTCACCCGGTGTGGGTCATACTAGCCGGGGGCCTTTTAGGGTTGGTGATCCGCTGATGAATCTGAACAGATATCCCTATACTTCCAGCCGGCGGGTAGTTATGGGCAAACGCATGGCCTTAGCCGCCAGCCAGCCACTTGCCGTAGCCGCTGGGGCCGAGATCGCCTTCGCAGGCGGCAACGCAGTAGACGCAGCTATAGCCATGGCTGCTGCGCTTACGGTGACGGAGCCGACCTCGAACGGCCTCGGCGGAGACTTGTTCGCTCTGGTCTGGGACGGTAAGCTCCACGGTCTCAACGCCTCGGGCCGAAGCCCACTGGGCCTCACCGCCGAAGCCTTCGGCGGACTATCCGCCGTACCACCCAGAGATTGGCGCGCGGTCACGGTACCCGGTGTAGTTTCGGGGTGGGCCGCGTTATCAGAGCGTTTTGGTCGTCTTCCGCTGAAAACGGTGCTCGAGCCGGCTGCCCGCTACGCTGAAGAAGGCTTCCCGGTGGCCCCGGAGACTGCCAGAGCTTGGGTAAGAACCGCTGCTTTACTGCCTGGACTCAGCCACCCAGCACACGCGGCTTTTAAGCAGCTCTTCTTTAGGGATGGAAAGGCGCCTTCGGCCGGCCAGATCTACGCCAGCCCTGCCCATGCCGCCACTCTACGCGAGATCGGCCGAACAGCAGGCCGAAGCTTCTACCAGGGAACATTAGCCGCGAAGATTGTCGCCTTCGCAGCCGAGACTGATGGATTTATGAGCCTAGAAGACCTGGCCGCACACCACGTCGATTGGGTGAATCCGATCAGCATCAGCTACCGAGGCTACGAAGTCTGGGAGATGCCGCCCAATGGCCAGGGCATTGCCACACTAGTAGCCCTAAACATCCTCGGGGCCCTGGGCGAAGCTGGCCAATTGCGGGACTCTATCACAACCTTTCACCACCAGATCGAGGCCATGAAGCTGGCCTTTGCCGACCTCTACGCCCACGTGGCCGATCCTCGGCAGATGCGGATCACAGCCGAGGATCTCCTCACCGCGGCCTACGCCGAGGAGCGAGCCTCACTGATTGGCGAGCGCGCGGCCGACAGACCATCAGCCGGGATACCCAAGGGGGGCACAGTCTACCTAGCCACTGCCGACGAGCATCTGATGGTCAGCCTTATCCAATCCAACTATATGGGCTTTGGGGCTGGTATCGCCGTACCTGGAACCGGTATCGCACTGCAGAACCGTGGTGTAGGTTTTACGCTCGCACCCGATCATCCCAATGCCTATGCACCTGGTAAGCGACCGCTCCATACCATTATCCCCGGCTTCCTCACCCAAGGTGGCAAGGCATTAGGCCCTTTTGGATTAATGGGCGGACCCATGCAGCCACAGGGCCACCTCCAATTGGTAAGCAGCCTTGTGGACTACGGTGAAAACCCCCAGACGGCCCTAGATGCACCACGCTGGCAGATCATGGAGGACGGTGGGCTGCTACTCGAAAGCTCGGTAGCACCACACATCGCCCGAGGGCTGGCCGATTTAGGTCACAAAATACATATGACCGCCGAGGGCGGGGCATTTGGCCGAGGGCAGATCATCCTACGGCAAGACGGTGTGCTTATCGCCGCCAGCGAGCCACGCGCCGACGGTTTGGCATTGGCCATCTGAACTATGCATACGGGAGGAATACGCGGCGGTCTTTAGGTACAATCGTTCCGTGCGCGCTCGCTCGACACTATTTACTCTGTTCACCGAGCTTATCTACCCGAAGGATCATGCCTGGGTGGGCAGCCTAGTGCACTGGATGAAGCTACTGGGCTTCTCCGAGCCCGCAGTGCGTGCAGCAGTTTCCCGCAGCACCGCCCGTGGCTGGCTTCAACGGGAGGGAAGCGGACGAAGGGCCTATTACAAACTCTCCCCACGGGTAGCTTGGCAGGTGAAGCAGGTGCGTAGACGTTTGTACCCTAAGAAGCAGCACCCCTGGAACAGCCATTGGCGGATCCTGGTCTACACCATCCCCGAGGACAGACGTCGTTCGCGCGACCGCTTCCGGAGTGAGTTAGCACTGATGGGTTTTGGTAGCCCGGCATCTGGAGTGTGGATGAGCCCCACCGCAGATCTGGAAGCTTCCAAGCAGTTGGTAGCGTTCTACGCACTCCAGCCATATGTGGAAATCTTCTTGGCCAAACACTATTCCGATATTGGTGAACGAGGTCTGGTCGAACGGAGCTTTAACTTGAAGAGCATAGAGACTCACCAACGCAACTTGTTGCGTCGCCTGCAAGTCCCGGTTATACCGACCAGTCCCGAAGCATCCTTCCGCAGCTACCTAGGTCTGGTGCATGAAACACGCAAGCTACTTTTCTTCGATCCCGGCTTACCCCCGCCGCTCGCACCAACGGGCTATCTGGGCCCCGAGGTGCGCGCTGCCTTCCTGCAACGGCACAAGGAACTCAGGATTGCGTCCAGACATCTCTGCACGGCGATTTCTCAAACAGAGCATTAGACACCCTCGTCATTCCTCCGCTTAAGGATTTCCTCCGAACGGCCTTCACGAAAGCGTCTACGTAGGATGTTCAGCCGCTTCTGGACCCGCTCCTCGAAACCCTCGCCGGTGGCTTGGTAGAGCTCCGAGTTCTCCAGTCCCTTGGGCAGGTAGGGTTGCCTAAAGGAACCCTCGGGATCATCGTGGTAGTAGGCATAGGTACTTCCATAACCAAGCTGTTTCAATAGGTCGGTGGGAGCGTTGCGCACCACCAGCGGTACCTCGGCCGCCGGGTGTTCGCGCGCGAGCCTTACCGCAGCCGACCAAGCAGTATATACAGCGTTGGACTTGGGGGCCATACATAGATAGATAGCTGCTTCAGCCAAGGCCAGCTCACCCTCGGGACTACCCAAAAACATATAGGTCTCCTTTGCAGCCAAGGCTAAACGCAGCGCGCCTGGGTCGGCGATCCCTATATCCTCCACAGCCATGCGTACCAACCTACGGGCCAGGTAGAGGGGCTCGGCGCCACCTTCAAGCATACGGGCCAGGTAGTACAAAGCGGCATCCACGTGAGAAGCACGCACGGACTTATGCAAGGCCGAGATCAGATCGTAAAAAGCTTCGCCCCCTTTGTCCATGGTTAGAAGCACGCTCCCCAGCGCCTCACGTACCTCCGCCGTACCCACGTGCCCCTTACCTAGTTCCACAGCCAGCTCGAGCCCGTTCAGGGCGCGGCGGGCATCGCCATAAGCGGCTTCACTGAGCAAGACCAGCGCTTCTTCTTCCACCTCAGCCAAAAGCCCCTGAGGATGGGCCAAGGCCCTCTTTAGCACCTTGAGCACGTCAGCCTGTTCCAGGGGTCTGAGCACATACACCCGAGCCCGTGAACGCAAGGCTGGACTAACTTCGAAGGAGGGGTTCTCGGTGGTTGCCCCAATAAAGACCAGCAACCCCGACTCTACAAACGGTAGTAGTGCGTCCTGCTGGACCTTATTAAAGCGGTGTACCTCATCGAGGAAAAGGATAGTACTGCGGCCCTCGCGCTGCAGTACCTGGGCCTTCGTCGCCACCTCACGCAGCTCCTTAAGCCCCGCATTCACTGCAGACAGGGCCTTAAACTCCGCCTCTACAGACCCGGCGATCAGCCGAGCTAAGGTGGTCTTACCCACCCCCGGTGGGCCCCAAAGGATCATCGACTGTAGCCGCCCTGTTTCCAGCATCGCCGACAGTGGCTTACCGGGGCTGATGAGGTGCTCTTGGCCTACTACCTCGTCCAGACGGCCGGGGCGAACCCGCTCGGCTAGGGGCGATGGTGGTGAGAACAAGGTCATACCTGTTATTCTAGGGGCAGAAATGGAAACCTCGCCCAGCTGGATCAGCCTTCTACCCTGGGGTCTGTCGGCGCTTGCGCTATTGCCCTTCGCCTGGAATTCGGCAGCGGATAAGCACTTAGGCATCGGATTGCTTAATCTGCTAGCCGCACTGCTATTGGCTACCACTGGTAGCCTGTGTGCCAAAATACTACAATCGCCCCGGGTCCGCCTCGTCGGCATTCTGGCCTTTGGGCTGCTCTCCGCGTCGTTCATGCTGGGCGTCGGGCTGATGTGGCTCGAGCTAACCCCAGTCACCCGGACTACATTGGATTTTCTACGAGGCGGGCTAGCTGTGTTAGCTGCGCTATTAGCCTTGGTCGCAATCCAGATACTTCCTTATAGGCCGATCGATACCTTGGCGCCGCTCAAAGAACCTCGCTACCTGGATACAAAAACCGGCGTTATGAACCGGCGCGCACTCGAAGCACTTTCAGACAGCTTGGAAACCTCCGCAAAGCGCCATTCGCTAATTCTATTGATGCTTGAGCTGCCCGGGCTGCCCACACAGCCGATCTCCACCATGCTCAGGGTACCGGATCTAGCCTTTCGCATGGATAAGAATCGTTTTCTGATCATTCTCCAACACACTCATCCAGGCGATGCCCGGAGCGTGCGTGAACGCTTGGTCCGGCACTTGGCGCCTACCCACCTAAGCGTAGTCGAGTTTCGAGAAGGCGATCTAAGGCCCGCTTTAACCCAGCTTCAAGCCGACCTAGGGGCAAGCCAGGCTCACTGGAGCTAAGCGGCCGTCGGCCGCGCTCAGCAAAACCTACCGTGTCACCCTGCGCAGATCATCGGGCAGCCCGTTTGGAGGCCTCCCCCAAGCCATCGGCCAGTGCCCATGGTCAAATTAGAATTGCTTAGCTTTGCGATATGTCTGCTTGTCTCGTCGCACTAACGCAATCAGGCCCTTAGTCAAGCAGCAAGGTAGCAAAGTGGCGCCGGATATGTTGGGACACGACGTCTCGCCGAACCATTCGTCCGTTCTTATGCGGCCAGCGGATAGACAAAGTATATCAAGGCGGATGCACGTCGCCCAAAAAGTACGCTCATTCCCCCAACGACTCGGCTCTATCTTCTCGGAGAGCCTCGATCAACGAGGTGGTATATGATGAAGAGCCAACCGCCAGCCGCTGTCAAGGTGTTTGGCGCAGTTTCTTGCGACCTTTCCGATTCGAGTAAGGAGGCACATGTCCCAGGTTGTACCGATCGAAATTACCGAGGAAGTCAAACAGAACTTCATCAACTACGCGATGTCCGTCATCGTGGACCGTGCCTTACCTGATGTACGCGATGGCCTCAAGCCGGTGCAGCGGCGCATCCTCTACGCCATGCAGCAAGAGGGCTTACTGCCGACACGAAAGCACTCCAAGTCCGCCGGCGTAGTCGGTGAGGTGATTAAGAAGTACCACCCTCACGGTGATAGTGCAGTCTACGACGCCATGGTGCGCTTGGCTCAGCCATGGAACCTCCGTTACCTCTTGGTGGATGGACAGGGTAACTTCGGCTCGATCGACGGCGACCCCGCCGCAGCCTATCGCTACACTGAGGCACGACTAAGCCAGATTGCGCTCGAGGTGCTCCGCGATATCGACAAAGATACCGTAGGTTTCCGGCCTAACTTCGACGAGACCACCGGGGAACCCGAGGTTCTGCCAGCCGGTTTCCCCAACCTGCTGGTCAATGGAGCCACCGGAATCGCGGTGGGTATGGCCACCAGTCTGCCGCCCCACAACCTTTCCGAAACCATCGACGCGCTGATCACCATGATCGACCACCCAGAGGTCGGTCTGGATGAGATCATGCAGATCATACCCGGCCCTGACTTCCCCACCGGCGGACGCATGAATACGCGAGGCATACGCGAGGCCTATGCAACCGGTCGTGGCAGCCTGCGGGTACGCGCCAAGATCCGCCGCGAAGAGAAGAATGGCCGCGAGGTACTGGTAGCTACCGAGATTCCTTACCAGGTCAACAAAGCCTCCCTGATCACCCAAATCGCCGCATTGGTCAAGGCTAAGAAACTGGAAGATATTCATGCACTGCGCGACGAGTCGGACCGACAGGGGATGCGTGTAGTGGTGGAGCTCAAGCGGGGCGCCAACCCCGATGTGGTTCTCAATCAATTATTCAAGCACACCGCGCTTCAGTCCAGCTTCACGGTTAATCTTCTCTCGATCGTGGGTGGCGAACCCAAGGTGCTCACGCTACTCGAGATGATGCAACATTACCTTGCACACCGGCGCGAGGTAATCACAAAGCGCACTCGCTACGATCTGAATAAGGCCGAGGAACGTGCCCATATTCTGGAGGGATTGTTGATCGCACTTGACAATCTCGATGAGGTAATTGAGCTAATCCGCGCATCGAAGGACGGTCCAGAGGCCAAAACTGCACTAATAGGCCGCTTCGCCTTCTCCGAAGTCCAGGCCCAAGCCATCTTGGATATGCGTTTGCAGCGCTTGACCGGACTCGAGTACACCCGCTTGACCGATGAGTACCGTGAATTGCAAGAGGAGATCACCCGTCTGGGCGCCATTTTGGGCGATGAAACTAGGTTGTGGGCGGTCATCAAGGAAGGATTACAGACAATCAAAGCTCAACACGCCGATGTGCGCCGTACCGTGATCACCACCTTCGCGGAAGGCTTTGATCCCCAGGATCTGATCGAGGACGGACCCATGGTCATCACCATGACCGCCAAAGGCTTCCTCAAGCGTACCCCCTTGGAGGCCTACCGGGCGCAAGGACGCGGCGGAATGGGCGCGCAAGCCGGCCGTCCCCGCGAGGAAGACACCGCCACCCGGGTCTTTGTAACCCAGATGCACGATGATCTGCTGTTTTTCACCAGCATGGGACGGGTCTACCGGCAGAAGGTGTTCGAATTGCCTGAGGCCTCCCGTCAGGCTAGAGGCGTACATATCGCCAGTATCCTACCGCTGGTGGAGGGTGAGCAGGTAGCTACTCTATTGGCGTTGCGCGACCTGTCCGCAGAAGGATTCTTCGTCTTTGCTACCCGTAGTGGTCTAGTCAAGAAGACTGCTATTCGTGGATACCAGAACCTGCACTCCCCCGGTCTGATTGCCATCAATCTAGTTCAAGGGGACGAGCTGGTGGCGGTTCGAATCGCCGGAGAGGAGGATCAGGTCGTGCTGGCCACACACGGTGGGCAGGCCATTTGCTTCAATCTGGCCGATATACGGCCCACTAGTCGCGCCAGCCAAGGCGTTCGCGGCATCAGGCTAAAATCCGGCGATACGCTGGTATCCCTAACCGACCTACCCGCAGGCTGGTCCGGTGAATTGCTGGCGGTAAGCAGGCATGGCTACGGTAAGCGTACTCTAGCTGATGAATATCCCGTGCAAGGCCGTGGTGGGCAAGGTGTGCTTACCTTCCGAACCACCCTCAAGGTTGGTAACTTGGCACGGTTAACCCGCGTAGAGGGCGATGAAGACCTGTTGGTACTCTCCAAACGTGGGCTAGCCATTCGTATACGGGTCAGCGACATCAGCATCTACGGACGCGCCACCAGTGGCGTGCGGATCATGAACCTGTCCGGGGACGACGAGGTGTCCTCAAGCTTCGTGATTCGTCCGCAGGATTGAGCCCCGGCCGCGGGTTTCCCGCGGCCCTGATGCCGGTCCAGGATCCAATTGTCAATCAGCATTCTACCTAGAGTAGATTTGAGGTGGAAGATATGTCTAGACCTAAACGTACCGTCGAACTGGTTATCTTTGGAGCCACCGGCGATCTGAATAAACGCAAGCTACTACCCGCTTTATACGAGCTCGAGCTGGCCGGAAGGCTGTTTCCCGGCCTAGGCGTAGTAGGCGTGGGAAGGAAGAGCGCCCAGGAAGCCGACCTCGCCGGCAGCATCACTCGTGCCGCCCACGAACAAAGCGGCGGCCAACCCGATGCCGCTGCACTACAGGGTCTTCTGGATCGCTCCCGCTATGTCCAGGCCACACCGGATGCAAAGAGCCTAGTTGCACTGGCCGCGGATTTGGCACCAAGCACCTTGTTCCACTTAGCCCTACCACCTAAACTCTTCGCCCAGACCGCACAGGCACTGGCAGAAGTGGGGCTCGCGGAAGAAACACAAGGTTTTCGACGGCTGATCATCGAAAAACCTTTCGGACAGGATCTCGCCTCGGCGCAAGCCTTGAACCAAGCACTATACACTCACTGGAATGAAGAACAGATTTATCGTATCGACCATTTCCTCGGCAAGGAGACGGTGCAGAACATCCTGGTCTTCCGCTTTGCCAACGCCTTCTTTGAACCTTTGTGGAACAACAGGCATTTACGCCAGGTACAAATTACCGTGGCTGAGTCGGTGGGGCTGGAAGGACGCGCGGGGTTTTATGATGGCGTAGGAGCCATGCGAGACATGGTGCAGAACCACCTCATGCAGCTCCTAACGTTGACCGCACTCGAGCCCCCACCTCGTCTAGAAGCCGGTCTGCTGCATGACGAGAAGGTTAAGGTGCTGCGTTCCATTAGGCCGCTCGAGCCCGGCGCAGTGGTGCATGGTCAGTACGAAGGCTACGATCATGAACCTGGCGTAGCCCCCGGCTCGAGGACTGAGACGTTCACCGCGTTGCGGCTACAGCTGGATAACTGGCGCTGGACGGGAGTACCCTTCTACCTGCGAACCGGCAAACACATGCGCCGCAAGTATGGCGAAATCGCACTACAGTTCAATTCTCCGCCGCAGCAGCTATTCCGCCAACACCATGGAGCAAAACGTGAAAGCGATTGGTTGGTGATCGAGGTACAGCCTACCGACTGCCTCAATCTCACTCTGCAGGTCAAGCAGCCCGGCCTAGAAATCGTTACACATCCCCTAACGCTCACGGCACCCTACACGGCGCCGGGAACTAACGAACTATCAGCCTACGCCGCGCTGATCCTGGACGCCCTGGGAGGCGACCGCAGCCTTTTTCTGCGCTACGACGAGGTCGAGTGGGCTTGGCGAATTATCGACCCAGTATTAAAGGCTTGGGCGGAGGATGGCGACGCCCCTGAACCCTACGTCCAAGGCTCGGAAGGACCCCTGGCGCAGGCCCGTATCCTTCGGGAAGGAGATGCATGGCGCCCATTCTAAGGATCCGCAAAAGCCACGAGTTGGCTTCCTCGGCTGCTGCTAGCCTAGTAGGCGAACTGCTGCACAAGGGGGGCCTGGCGGCGCTGGCGGGTGGCCGCACACCGCGTAACGCTTATCAGCAGCTGGCCAAGCTGGCGTTGCCTTGGTCGGAGATCCAACTAGTAGCTTCCGATGAACGCCTACTTCCAGACGGTGATCCAGAACGTAATGACACTTTATTGGATGAGTATTTCGGCCGCTTGGGGTGCACACGCCTCCACTTCGACACCCGTGAGAGCGCCGAAGCTGCCGCTTCCGACATGGAGCAAAAACTAAAACCCTTGCTGCCTATGAAACTAGCCTTACTGGGCCTCGGAGAAGATGGTCACACTGCAAGTCTCTTTCCTGGGAATCCAGCCTTGCAGGTGCGCAGCCTGGTTGCTCCAGTCCATGGCGCAGCTAAACCGCCCCCGGACCGCGTGACTCTCAGTTACAGTACTTTGAACACCGGCAAGGCGGTCGTGTTCCTGGTCACTGGTGCGAGCAAAAGAGAAGCGCTTCACCAGCTATTGCATGGAGAAAACATACCCGCCAGCCACGTTCAGGCTGAACAGGTCTGGGTGTTCGCGGATCGCGCCGCCGCAGGCCAAAGATCTTGATCTATAGAACCGTATATACCAGTTAAAGTATGGCTGCCTGCGGGTCTACTGCCGTGGCATGGGTGCTTCACGGCACCTCAGACTTAGGTACAGGCACGAACAACACTCCGGCTGCGCATATGCAATGATCCCGACCCGCCCAGCTATAACTACGGAGGTCTAGAAGCCCTTAGCGATCCGGTCCCGGGGGCTTCATAGAAATTCCGTTCATCACTGTACAAAGCCCTAATCTGAATATAGTGATGTGGCGTTTGACGGCCTTTTCACCTTCTCATACCAACGATTATCTTTTATTGCTAGTTCATGCGGTATAAATCTTAAAGATAGATATCCACAATTTGGAAGTACGGTCACCTATATCTCTGAAGTATCAGCCCACTTGTCGTGTCCTCGAGTGTGGGTTCGTATATACACCGGGGACACTGATAAGAAATTAATAAAGCTAATTATTTACTAAATGGCCTACCCGTGCTAGGCTGTAGACCAGAGGAGGGAATCGTGATGCAAGCACAAGTCAGTATGATCGACACAAGGCGCTTTCGGGCAGGTGAGATCATCCTCTATCCTGCCCCTTCAACCGCGCAGGACCGGTTGTATCGAGTGCGCACAGGATTGGCACGTATCCAGAGTGTAGATGACGAAGGGAACGCCCTCACCCTACGACTGGTGCGCCCCGGAGAATACTTCGGCGAGGAAGCTCTAGCGGATCTTCCGCGCGAACACTTTGTGGAAGCTGCAACCGAGGTCCGAGTGGAGGAGTTGAACCCTGCACTCTTGTCTCCCGAGGAGACCGTAGAGATTACCGTTCACTTGGTGGCCGCATTGAATCAGGCCTACCAAGCTGTCCAGCGGCTAGTTTCACAGCGGCTCAAGAATCGTATCGCTGCGGCGTTACTAGAATTCGCGGCAACACCAGTAGCTGCGCAAGTAGACGGCCAAATCATAGTTAGAGTTACGCACGACGAGATCGCCGCAGCGGTGGGTTCCGTCCGGGAGACAGTCACCAAGATTGTTGGCGAACTGTCCCGGGAAGGTGTGATTCAGTCCGGCTATGGTAAGGTGGTATTACTGAACAAAGATGCCCTACGGAGTCTTTCTGAGCAAGCAGTCTAAAGAAGCTTAGATAAGGTTTTGCCGTCTACCTACCGTAATCCAATCAGCTTGTGGCTGACTGGATTACTCTATTGGCACGATGCCCTACAACCCTACATCCGCTGCGGGTTTCTACAACCTGAGCTTAGTGTTATGGCTATAGCCCACGAAACTACAACAGGAGTCAGCTGAAGGAGGTTTGACCACATGAGTATAAGACCGTTCTTCAGATCAACCTTTTTAGCTCTGGCCGTGGTCTTCGGCTTCTCCCACGCCCAGTAAGCCAATATCACCATCTCACGCATAAACAACGGCTATGCGATTCAGACCTAGGATCATAATAAGATGGGCGACGCAGCACGCGTAGAAACCCTGATCTAAGGACTACGCACCCGAATACCCCCTGATCTTCTTCAGCAGTGGCCTATTCAGCCCTTCAATCATGTCCTCAATCTTCAAAGGCCGGCAAATGGTTTACGTAATGAATTATCTTGGTCTGAACTACGCCATATTTGGTAACCACGAGTTCAACTTCGGCCCCGTACAGGCTTCAAAGCTGGCCAGGACGCCGTACTTTCCATGGCTTTCGTCTAATCTTATCAACAAAAAGGCTGGGAAACCTTTCGCGGGCGGCGTACGCTGGGTGATAATCGACTGGCATGGTGTCAGGGCAGGCCCGACCGGTAACCGGCTCGGCCTCACCAACACCGAGAGGCTCAACGATATTCAGGTGGCCTAACAACTGAATGCCGATACTTAAGGATAACGGAACCCAAATCGTTATCGCTCTAACTCATATGTTCATGACTTATGATGAAGCCCTAGCCAAGGCTATACCCAGGATCACATACCTATGTGGAAAGCCGTTAATGGTACCTCGATTTGGAAGAGTGGCTCCGATTGGCGTTATCTAGAGCACCTGCGGGTCTTCCTAATACCCGGCCAGAGACCGGTAGTTATTCCCGATGATATTCCCCTCACCATCAGCATCAAACCCGATCCGGCCATGCATACGTTGGTAGATAAGTATGTTCCCAAGCTTAGTAGTGCACTAAACCAGCCTATCGGACAAACAACTGTGGCCCTGGACGCCATAGAGAAGGATGCTCGCAGACGGGAGACGAACCCTAGGTAAATCTGGTTACCGACACCGTGCGTGCCTACACCAAAGCCGATGTAACCATCCAAAATGGCGGCGGCGTCCGCACTAACCGTAGCTAGGGGGCCGGTACCCTTACCCGAAGAGACATACAGGCCATTCTGCCATTTAGTAATATCGTGATCAGCGTGAAAGTCAACGGTAAGCAAATCTATGGAAGCCCTAGATAGTGATGTTAGCCGGGTGCAAGATAAGGCTAGACGCTTACCATAAGTTTTGAGTATTCACATACCTACGATCCAGAAGACTCAGTTGACAGCCGCGTAACCGATATACAAGTCGATAGCCAACCGCTCAAGCTACAAAAACCTATGTAGCAATCAACGACTATATAGGAAATTGGGGTTGCTCTTGGTCACCGCAGTCGACAACTTTAAATATCTGACCATACCCTTATCAGTCCGAAGGTTGAGGAGCAAATCACAGCCAAGTAATTCCTCTCCATCATAGCGCATTTTTACTCATTCCCTTTTACTCTCCCGATTAACCGGAAGAGTAGGTCATTTAC
This sequence comes from uncultured bacterium, assembly GCA_964402875.1. Taxonomy (GTDB): domain Bacteria; phylum Deinococcota; class Deinococci; order Deinococcales; family Marinithermaceae; genus CAYODT01. The sequence goes on from CAYODT010000027.1 coordinate 24,175, forward strand.
GTGCATCTAACGATATATAATCGATATATAGTTGCCAATATGTGTGTGGTGACCACTAATTCGTTGACATATTGTAGAATTAAACGGTACAATATGTTCGGCTAAATGATCGGCTGGAGGAATAAGTATGGAATATACTAAGAATGAGATTTTGAAGATCATGAAGAGCGAGGACGTGCGCTTTCTGAGGCTCCAATTCACAGACATTCTGGGTATCAACAAGAATGTGGAGCTTCCTGTTTCTCAGTTCGAGAAAGCACTGGACGGCGAAATCATGTTCGACGGCTCGTCGATTGAGGGCTTCACTCGAATTGAAGAATCAGATATGCTACTCAAGCCGGATTACGGCACATTTCTAGTCTTCCCTGACCTGTTGGAAGACCCCGATCGGGGCCGAGTAGCTCGGCTAATCTGCAATATTACCTACCCGAATGACGGCCCATTCCCCGGCGACCCACGCCATCTGCTAATCCGTCAGATCGAGCGGCTAAAAAGCCTGGGGTTCGACGACATGTACGCGGGGCCCGAGCCCGAGTTCTTCCTGTTTCTTCGCGGTGATAACAATCTACCCACTACCATTACTCAGGACGCCGCCGGCTACTTCGACCTAGCTCCGGTAGATAGGGGCGAAGAGGCTCGCCGAGACATGGTCAACGCTTTAGTGGAGATGGGCTTCGAAATCGAGGCTGCCCATCATGAGGTAGCTCCCGGCCAGCACGAGATTGACTTCAAGTATACCCAGGCCCTTACCGCGGCCGATAACATCACCACGTTCAAGTTCGTAGTCAAGCGCGTAGCCTTGAACCACGGCCTCCACGCCACCTTCATGCCCAAGCCGGTGGCGGGGATCAATGGATCAGGCATGCATACGCACCTCTCGCTGTTCAAGGACGGGAAGAACGCCTTCTACGATCAGAAAACCGAGCATCAGCTTTCGGCAACCGCGCTGAACTTTATTGGAGGATTGCTTGAACACGCAGCTGGTATGGTAGCCCTTACCAACCCGCTGGTCAACTCATATAAGCGCCTGACTCCGGGCTTCGAAGCCCCCATCAATATCGCCTGGTCAGCTTCAAATCGTTCGGCAATGATCCGCATACCTGCGCGCCGGGGCATGGGTACACGTGCGGAATTGCGGATGCCCGATCCCTCCTCGAACCCCTATCTAGCCCTTACGGCTATGTTGGCTGCGGGGCTCGACGGCATCGAGAAAAAGCTCACTCCCCCGCCGGCTATCCAAAGGAATATTTTCTATATGACCGTGCGCGAGCGCCGGCATCACAAGATTCGCGAACTCCCCTTTACTTTGTCGGGAGCATTGGAAGGCCTAAGAAGAGATGCGGTTATTCGCAGCGCCTTGAACGAACACACTTACGAGCATTTCGTTAAGGCTAAGACAATGGATTGGGACCAATATAGGATTAGTGTGCATCAGTGGGAGCTAGATCGGTACTTAGCCGAGTATTGAAGTTCCCATACGCATAGGGAAGACCCAACAAATTTACAGAACCGATGACTTGGTTGACATTAGAGAATACAGCGGACGTATAAATATCGTGTTATAGTAGCTCTGAGTATCAAGATGCGAGTAACCTATATTTGCGAAAGGAGCTTGAATCGATGGATGAACACCCCTGCGTTAGTAGTTATGGCCTGCCATCGGTATGAGGCGCTAACCCACGGTGGTTTAGAGGATGTTTCCTGATGCTGGAGGTGATTGAACTCACCAAGGAGTTTGGTGGTCTGAGGGCAGTAGATCATGTTTCCTTCCTTCTAAAGGAACACACCATCACCGGCCTCATTGGCCCAAACGGCGCCGGAAAGACCACCCTATTCAACACCATCGCAGGCGTATACAAACCTACCAGCGGGCGAATCCGCTTTCTTGGTAAGGAGATTGGTCACCTCCCACCACACCGCATATTCCACAGAGGTTTGATACGCACTTTCCAGATCCCCAGGCCCTTTCCTGAGATGAGTGTGCTCGAGAACTTGATGGTGGTACCCGCGGGACAGCTGGGCGAGCAGCTATGGTACGACTGGTTCAGTTTTGGTCGGGTGCGTAGGCAGGATCGTGATATCAAGGATAAAGCCCGGGAGATCCTGAAGTTCCTCAATCTCGAACGCGTCATTCATGAATACACCAAGAATCTGTCCGGTGGCCAACAGAAGCTTCTGGAGATCGGCCGAGCCATGATGGCCGATCCCAAATTGATCCTTCTCGACGAGCCGGGGGCAGGTGTAAACCCCACACTCTTGGCCGAGATTATGGAGCGAATCAAAAGTCTTCATCAGCAAGGCGTCACCTTCCTGTTGATCGAACACAACATGGACGTTGTTATGAGCCTCTGCAAGCCTATATTGGTTATGGCAACCGGACGTTTGATTCTGCAAGGAAGTGCCAAGGATGTCCGTAACAGCCCCGAGGTCCTGGACGCTTATCTTGGCGGGGTGCCGTCATGAGCCAGTCCGTGCTGAGTGTCCATAACCTGGAAGCGGGGTATGTGCGGAGTGTACCAATCATCCGCGGCATCAATCTCAATATCGAACAGGGTGAGATCGTCACGGTCTTGGGTCCTAACGGCGCCGGCAAGTCCACACTGATTAAGGCCATCGCCGGGCTGGTGTCGGTGTTTGGCGGAGATGTGCAACTCGAGCAGACAGATATCACCGGCCTGGCCCCACACACTATGGTGAACCGTGGGCTGGCCTACGTACCGCAGACGTCGAATATTTTCCGTCGTCTGACCGTCCAAGAAAACCTGGAGATGGGTGGGTATACGCGAAAGAGCGGCTTAAAGGAGCGCATGGAGCATATCTATGAGCTGTTCCCTGACCTGGCGCGACTTCGCCGCTACCCAGCGGGCAAGCTTTCCGGCGGACAAAGGCAGATGGTGGCCGTGGGGCGCGCCTTGATGGTCGATCCAAAGCTGTTGATGCTTGACGAGCCATCCGCGGGTCTCTCGCCCAAACTGGTGGGAGCTGTCTTCACGCAGGTCAGGCGTGTACGCGAGACCGGCGTGACCGTCCTCATAGTCGAGCAGAACGCCAGGGCCGCTTTGCTGATCTCGGACCGTGGATACGTATTGGCCGAGGGCAAGGAGCAGATCAGCGACCGCGCAGACACTTTGTTGCACAACCCCGAAATCGGTGAGCTATACCTTGGCGCCAAGGGAGGGCTCCTATGATCGGACAACTGTTAGCTGACGGCCTGATCCTGGGTGCGACCATCGCACTGGGCGCAATTGGCCTCACTCTGACCTACAATATTCTCGACTTCGCGAACTTCAGCCACGCAGGGTTAATGAGTTGGGGAGGGTACTTCGCGCTGATCAGCGTGGTCGCTTTCACATCGTCACACATAGGCCTGGGTACCTTGGGCCCCCTATCCTTTGGGTGGCCGCTTCTGGTGGCGATAATACTGTCCATCGCGGCCACCGGCCTACTAGCTATCCTGGTCGATTTCCTGGTGTTCCGAATGTTGCGAAAGAGCAACATTCAGATAGCGTTGGTTATCGCCTCATTCGGTGCCGACCTGGTCTTGCGCAACACCATCATCCTGTTCTTCGGCCCTGAGCCTCGTTACTATTCCCACAGCATTCAAATCGCTCGGGAAATTCTGCCCGGTATCCGCGTCACTCCAGACCAGATATTCATGGTGGTACTCAGCGTCATCCTGGTAGGTCTGCTGCACCTGTTCCTTACCCGAACCAAGCTCGGCAAGGCCATGCGGGCCATGGCCGACAATCCCCCACTTTCCCAGGTCAGCGGCATCAACACCGCCGGCGTAATCCGCTGGACCTGGATTATCGGTGGCGGCTTGGCTGCAGTCGCAGGCACCTTTTTCGGTCTGACCGTTCAGCTTCTACCCGATATGGGCTTCATTCTTATCCTTCCGGTGTTTGCCGCGGCGATCTTGGGTGGTATCGGCAGCGTCTACGGCGCAGTCCTGGGTGGCTTGATCATCGGGGTTGCGCAGGATCTCTCAGTGGCCGTCATCTCACCCGGCTACAAACCGGCCATCGCCTTCATCATCATGATTCTGACACTCTTGATCAGGCCTAACGGGCTGCTGGGGGAGAAGAAATAATGCTTGGCATTTTTTCATACCTGGTCTTTTTTCTGACACTGGCCTTGATATACGGCATTGTTTCCATGGGCCTGAATCTACAATGGGGGTACACAGGCCTGTTTAATATTGGTGTTGCGGGCTTTTTCGCAGTGGGTGCCTACGCCTTCGGTATCCTCACAACAGCACCGAGTGCCGGATGGCTGGGTGGCTTCCAGCTCCCGTTTGTGGTCGGTCTGGTGGGTGCCATGCTGGTTTCGGGACTGGTGGCTTGGCTGATTGGTCTGCCCACCCTGCGGCTGCGCGACGACTACCTAGCCATCGCTACGATCGGTATCGCCGTATCCATCCAGCTGCTGGCCCTGAATCTGCAGTCAGTAACCGGAGGTAGTCCTGGGTTGTACAACATCCCACAGCCCCTCTCGGGGATGTTCAGTTCCAATCTGGCCTACAATATATTCTTCCTCGGCGTAGTTCTGCTCATCACCTTGCTAACTTACCATGCACTCGAGCGCATGGTTAACTCTCCTTGGGGCCGGGTATTATTTGCAATCCGCGAGGATGAAACCGCCGCCAGCTCACTAGGGAAGGACGCCTTCAGCTACCGGCTCCAGTCCTTTGTCATCGGCTCGATGATCATGGGTTTGGGTGGTGCGCTCTACGCTAGCTTCATCAAATATCTCAGCCCAAATGACTTTCTACCTATCTTCACCTTCCAAATCTGGTCCATGTTGATCGTAGGTGGCAGCGGGAACAATTTGGGTGCGATATTTGGTTCCGTTCTAGTCTGGGGGGTTTGGACCGGAAGCGGCACACTTGCGATGCAGTTCTTGCCTGCTTCACTTCAGGTCAAGGGCGGCGCCGTACAGATCGTAATCATCGGTCTACTCATAGTGTTCATGCTTATTTTCAAGCCACGCGGGCTTTTCGGTAGCCGAAAGGCGCTGGTAGCCCAGGGACGGGCAAGATCGTCGCCCGCCCCTCCGTTATCGGAAGAATAGTCCTATTTTGCGGGTTCCTAAATAGTGGCAAACAGCCACTATGAGGAAGCGAAGGAGAAAGGGAGGGAGAATATGGGTATCAAAAGGTGGTTCAAGTACATGTTCT
>CAYODT010000028.1:0-24452 GCA_964402875.1 uncultured bacterium
GCCCATCGCCGGCTCGAGGCCCGTGAGACTACAGGCAAAGTATTGCTGTTGCCGTAAACGCCGGATCGTATGGTGCCGCCTGGAGACTGGCCACTGCACGAGCCAAGGGCGGCTATTTGCGCTACTTCTAGCAGGGTGAACAGTTTACTTTGCGCTCCCAGGCATGCAATGGACGCAGAGTAAACTGTTCTTGAGCGACTCGATAATTCCACCAAGCAGCCCCCCCAACCGGGTACTGGTGGGGGCGGCGGGTGTCATCAGAAATGCGGTTACGGCTGTGTGTGCACTGGCGAAGTTTCGACTCACCCACACAAGACCTGGCTTCGTGCGTGGGGGTGCCCGCAGACGGTCGTGGTTCTTCGATGAGCGCTGCTCCGATACAGCCTTGCCCGGGCTCGGACGGGAAGCAAATTCGATGCCCGGGATGGGGACGCTTATCTAGATTCCTTGGCTGGCCACTGTAGATGTTCCTCGCCGACAATTATGACTCGTGTATACATACGAAATATATCCGAACCTCTGGATGAGTTCCTGGTTCGCTTGTCTGAATTTCATAGACCGCGAGCGGATAAATAGAGGACTGGACGCGGTCGTGTATACTCGTGCGCATGATCCGCGTAGCCTACCAGGGTACCGAGGGTGCTTTCAGCGAGGAGGCATCCCTCCGTATTTTCCCCGATGCCGCCACTCAGGGTATGTCTACCTTTCATCAGGTCTTCCAGGCGGTGGATTCAGGCGCGGTGGAATATGGTGTGGTTCCAGTCGAGAATTCCGTAGCGGGCAGCATTAACCAGACCTACGACCTTCTCCTGGAGCACGACCTACACGTGACCAAGGAGTATATTCTGCGGGTACGACACTGCCTGCTGAGCCGGCCCGGTATTCGCCTCGAGGATGTCAAACGAGTGATCAGTCATCCGCAGGCCCTGGCCCAGTGTGACGGGTTCCTGGCCCGCCACCATCTGCCGTCCGAGCAGGTCTACGATACCGCCGGCGCGGCGCAACGGTTGATGGAGAATGGCGAGGAAGGCTTGGCGGCGATCGCTTCCAAACGAGCGGCCGAACGTTATGGGCTGGTGGTATTGCAGCAGGATATCGAGGATTTTACGTTCAATTTCACACGCTTTTTTGTACTCGCACGCGAGGAAGCGCAGCGTGCCGAAGGCCCCTGGAAGACCAGCTTGGTTTTTGCCATGCGCCGCCGCCGCGGCAATACGCCCGGTGGACTGTATGAGGTGCTCGAAGACTTTGCGCACTACGGCGTAAACATGACCAAGCTGGAGTCGCGCCCACGGCGGGACAGGGCTTGGAGCTACGTCTTCTACATGGACATAGAGGGACACGTGGGCGACCAGGCGGTTTCTAAGGCCCTGCTTGGTTTGTTGCGCAGAGCGGCTTTTGTCAAGGTGCTGGGTTCCTACCCGCAGGCCCTGCCGGAGACGGAGGATCAGTCGTCCTTATAGATCTTATCCAGTGTCTCGGCAATGCGACTCTTCTTAAAACCACGCTCTGCGAGTGTCTGCCGGAGGTTTTCTTTGTCCAGGTGCGTTTTGATAGCCTCCATTTCTGAAGCACTGAAACGTACCGCTTTCAGGGTATGCTCCTCGAAAGCGGCGTAGGCCACCGGGGTGACCTCTCGCACCAGCCGCGCAATAGCGCTGGCGTAGAGCTGTATTTCCCGCTGGGCGTGCGCGTCCATTCGCAGCTTAAGGAAGTGCAGTAGGTTGTGTAAATTTTGCTTCCAGTAGAACTCACTGTACAGAGAGAGGGGTAACACGACCCTAGCCTGTTCACGTGCCAGGCCATGATGCAAGAGTGCTTGGTAGGCCTCGTAGCTGTTCCGCTGCACCGTGCGGATAGTTCCACCGGCTTCTTCGGCGGTCTCCGGCGGCAGCGGACCCGCGCTCCCCTGGCGGTTGGTCTGGTCCTGCCCCCTCAACGCCCCAGGCTGGGGCTGGTAGAAGAGCTCTTCCATCACCGAATAGCGGCCGCTGACTTCGTTCACGCTGGCGGTTCGGTGCCGGAACCATTGCCGCACCACGAAGATGGGAGCCTTGACATGGAAGGTGAACTCCACCATTTCAAAGGGACTGGTGTGCGCATGGCGCATCAGGTAGTCGATTAACGCAGCGTCCTCAAGGCTCGAGTGGGTACCCTTACCGTAGGAAACGCGTGCAGCCTGCACGATGCGTGCATCGTCCCCCATGTGGTCGACCAGCCGCACGAAACCATGGTCCAGCACGTTAATCATTCGCGACGGTGTAGTGCTGTTTTCTGAGTGAGGAGCTGAGGCCATGCGGGTATTCTATCGGGCATAGAATCGACTGGTGTTGCTTTGGGATGCGCGCCCGGAGGCCACGGTCCTCAGTCCGGACCGCGGACACGTGCTGAGTTTTGACCGGGAGGGCCGGCTGGTCACGTATTTCGAGGAAGGCACTCTCTACAAGCGTAGCCTGTCCTCGGAAGTGCATCAGCGTGTCCGCCGGGAAGGGCGGCGTGTGCGCAGGCGTCTTGAGACCACGGAAGCTTTGCGCGTTTTTACTGAGGCTTACGCTTTAGCCGAACGCAGCTGGTCCGGAGCCGAGCAGAAACTCAGGGAGCGGCTGCAAGGCGAGGTGTTGGCCTGGAGCCCAGAGCGGCTGCTGGCTGAGGAGAAGCGTTTCAAGGCGGCTTACCGGCCTTATTGCCATTCTTCCACCCGACCAGTATGCCGCGGTGGTGGTACAGGCTACCGAGGGCTGTACCTGGAACCGCTGTACTTTTTGTAACTTCTATACGGATAGGCCGTTCAGGGTCCAGCCTCCGGAGGCTTTCACCAGGCACTTGAACGCGGTGCAGGACCTTCTGGGCCGAGGCTTACTGCTCCGCAAGAACCTTTTCATTGCGGATGGTAATGCTCTGGCGCTTTCACGCAGGCGTTTGTTGCCGCTACTGGCGCTGGCCGGGAAAGCTTTCCCGGGCCGCCCCTTGGCAAGTTTCCTGGATGTATATTCGGGTGAGCAACACGATTCCACGGATTGGCCGGAACTGCGCGAATTGGGACTTAAACGTATCTACTTGGGTATGGAAACCGGGCACGATCCGCTACTGGCCTTCGTCAACAAACCCGGCTCGAGCCGCGAGTTGGCCTCATTGGTGGGGGTACTTAAGCGAGCCCGGTTCTCACTGGGCCTGATCGTGATGGTGGGATTGGGCGGTACCGAATACCGTGAGCGCCACGCCGTGGACACCTTAAGATTATTGGCCACGCTACCACTCTCGCAAGGGGATCTGGTCTACCTGTCGCCCTTCGTCGAGCACCAGGATGGCCGGTACGCCACAGCACGACAGGCGGCGGGACTTACTCCGATGCGCGAGGAAGAGGTGGAGCTCGAGCTGTCCTGGATGGCTTTAAAGATACGCGGTCTAGGGCTTCGTGCAGCCCGTTATGATATTCGTGAGTTCTTGTATTGAATATATCTGTCGCTTTGGGCGGGTATCTTGACAGGTAGCGGCCGGAGTACTAGCTTATAAAAGATAGTTCGAACAGTAGACGAACAAAGGCGGAGATATGTATCGGACTAATAAGGTTGATCACCGATGGTTGAAATGGATCAATCGCAGGGCACTGCTCGAGCGTTTGATGGATACCGCTCGGCAGTCCAGGGCCGAACTTTCTCGTGCTCTGGGACTTACCAAGAGCACTGTTTCGGCCCTGGTGGATGAGATGCTGGCAGAGGGCCTTTTGGCGGAGGGAGCGCTACTTCCGCAGACTATTGGCCGACCGGCGCGGGGGCTTTCGCTTCATCCCGACGGCGCTGTAGCTGTGGGCGTCGAGATTGGAGTCGAGAATACTACTGTCCTGGTGGTGGACTGGACGGGTGGTATACGCCGCAGACTAGAAGTATCCTGCAGGCCCGAATCGCCCTTGGCGGTACGGCTGCAAGCCGTGCGTAACGAGCTGGGGGACGTGTTCCGTGAGTTCTCTGCGTTGCTGGGCGTCGGGGTTTGTGTACCTGGCATAGTGAGTGGTGATGGTCGCCTCTTGCGGGCGCCCAACGTGATCTGGCCGGTGGGAAGCAGCGTTAGCGAGGCCCTGCACCTGGAAGAACCGGTACGGGTGGAGAACGACGCCAACGCCGCCGCCTTCGGTGAAGCATTTTTCCGCCGGGATGCGCGAGATCTAGTCTTTGTGATGCTGGGTAACGGCCTGGGCGGCGGGCTGGTACTGGATGGACGCTTGCGACGCGGCGCATATGGGGCCACGGGAGAGTTTGGGCATACCGATCATGGCGGGGAAATCGTGTGTAGTTGTGGGCGTAGGGGTTGCTTAGAAACCGAAGTGAGCCTGCGTGCAGCACTTTCACACTACCGTGCCATTGGTGGCCGTGCCGGGCACACCAGCGAGTTGTTGATGCTTGCTGAACAGGGTGATCCACGTGCCCACCAGACGCTCCAGCTCTTAGGCGCAAGATTGGGGCACTTAATTGCCGACCTGGCGCTGATTTATGATCCCGAAAGCTTTGTAGTGGGGGGGGCCGGGGTGGAGGCCTGGGCGCTGCTGGAGGATGCTATGCGCCGGGAGTTGGCTGCGGGTGCCTACATCCTTCCCCATGCCAATCTGGAGGTAAGACCCAGTCGTTATGCGCGGCTCGCACCGTCGGTAGGAGCCGCTGCGCTGATGCTCGAGCCTTTCTTGGTGTCAGGCGGCTACCGGGGTCGAGGCCCGCCGCTGGCAGAGAATGGAACTTGGGAAGACGGAGAAAAGGTGACTCGATACCGAATTGAAAGAGGAGGATGAGATGAATAAATGGTTGAAACGCGGATTAGTTGGTGGGCTACTGCTCAGTACGGCGGCGGTGACCGCGCAGGGTGCCGGGCGGTTGGAGATCTTTTCGTGGTGGACCACCGGTGGTGAGGCTGCGGGCCTCTTGAAGCTCTTTGACATCTTCAAGGCCCAACACCCCGGGGTAACGGTTATCAACGATGCGGTGGCTGGTGGGGCCGGAACCAACGCAAGGGCTGTGCTCAAAACGCGTATGTTGGGTGGAAATCCGCCGGACTCCTTCCAGGTCCATATGGGTAAGGCGCTGGTTGATACCTGGGTGACTACGAAGTTTATGCAGCCCCTGGACTCGTTGTATGCTCAAGAAGGCTGGACCAAGGTATTCCCGAAAGACGTACTCGCACTCCTGAAGTATGACGGGCACTATTGGGCGGTTCCGGCGGATATTCACCGTGCCAATATGGTGTGGTACAACAAGAAGGTTTTTAAGGACAACGATCTTAAGGTACCTACAACCTGGGCGCAGTTCTTCCAGGTTGCTGCTAAGCTCAAGGACAAAGGCATTACGCCGCTGGCCCTGGGGGACAACGGTATATGGGCGTCCACAATGATCTTTGAGAGTACGCTCATTTCAGAGTTGGGTCCTCAAGGTTACGACGGGCTGTGGAACGGCACTACACCGTGGAACAGCCCCAAGGTTACGGCTGCTTTGAGCACTATGGCTAAGGTGCTCAACTATGTCAATAGCGACCACGCCGCAAGGAGCTGGGATCAGGCAAATAACCTGGTCATCAGCGGTAAGGCGGCCATGACCCTTATGGGCGACTGGGTTCCCGGTGACTACCAGGCCAAGAAGTTCACCGGCTATGGGTGGGCGCCTGCACCGGGGAATGCCGGGGTCTACGACGTCCTTTCGGATAGCTTTGGCTTGCCGAAGGGCGCTCCCGATCCTAAGTTGGCTATGGATTGGCTGAAGTTGCTGGGATCCAAGCAGGGCCAGGACGCCTTTAACCCGCTTAAAGGCTCGATTTGTGCCCGTACGGATTGTGATGCCTCACTGTTTGGGCCTTACCAGCAGTGGGCTATGAAGAAATGGAAGACTGACGCCATCGTGCCTTCGCTGGCCCATGGTGCTGCCGCTTCTCCGCCTTGGCTCACCTCCATCAACGATGTCATGACCATATTCGTTACGAGTAAGAACGTTTCCCAGGCGCAGAATCAGCTGATTCAGGCTGCTAAGAGCGCCGGATACTGAGCTAAGAACTTAAAGGCCCCGGGAAGCAACTTCCCGGGGTACCCCATGAGGTGAGTCATGCGCTGGGAACGTTGGACCCCGTTACTTTTGGTATTACCCTCAGTTATTCTGGTGGCCGTATTTGTCTATGGGTTCATCGGGTGGACTGGCTGGTTGTCCTTGACTAATATGAACAATTTGCGTGTACCGAACCTGCACTTCGTGGGGTTGGAGAATTACATTCAGCTTTTTCACACCCCTCGCTTCATAATTGATCTTAAAAATAACCTGACCTTTATCCTGATTTTCATACCCGGCAGTCTGCTAGTCGGCCTGGGGGGTGCATTGCTGATCAATAGCAACGTTCGCTTTGAAGGTATATGGCGTACGGTCTACCTCATGCCCATGGCGGTTTCCTTCATTGTGACCGGGGTGTTATGGCGCTGGCTGATGAACCCCAGTAGTGGACTCAACCTTCTGTTTGGGGCGCTGCATCTTGGTTTTCTCAAGAATGGTTGGTACACCGATCCTTCCATCGGGATTAAGGCGGTGGCGCTTGCCGCAGTTTGGCAGATGTCAGGTTATGCTATGGCTCTTTATCTGGCGGGTATGCGGGCCATCCCTAGAGAGCTATACGAAGCGGCACAGATTGACGGAGCTAGTGCCTGGCAAGTGTTCCGTTACGTGACTTTCCCGCTCCTGACCCCCATTACTCTGACTGCGGTAATCCTTTTGGGCAATATATCCCTCAAGATCTTTGACTTGGTCGTAGCCATGGTTGGTATGGGCGGAGGCCCAGGATTCAGCTCGGATGTGCCGGCTACCTTTATGTTCCAGACCACCTTCCAGTCCAACCGTTTGGCCAGCGGCTCTGCTATAGCTATCGTGCTATTGGTGTTCGTTTCATTTTTAGTAGTGCCGTATCTGTATTGGAGTCTCCGGCGGGAGGTGCGGGGATGAAACGTGTACTCATCTATTTAGGCCTTGTTGCACTGGCTGTATTTTATATGGTGCCAATCTATGTCTTGCTGGTTACCAGCCTGAAGAGTTACAGCGAGGTCAACCTAGCTACCATGTGGCATCTGCCACAACACCTTTCGCTAGCGAGTTTTGTAAGCGCCTGGTCCGGAAACGCACAGACAGCGGTTCAGGGTCTGGGACGTAATTTTATGGCTTCTATTTACTTGGTGGTACCGGCTGTGACTATCTCGGTGTTGCTGGGCTCACTGAATGGATATGTGCTGGCGCGGTGGCGTTTTCGGGGCAGTGAGGCCATTTTCTTCTTCTTGCTCCTGGGTATGTTTATTCCCTATCAAAGTGTCTTGATACCCCTGGTCAAAGTATTGGGAATGATGGGTCTGTACGGTGGTATACCTGGCTTGATTCTGGCCCATGTGGTATATGGTCTGCCCATCACTACACTGATCTTTCGCAACTACTATGCGCAGCTGCCTCAAGAGCTGGTGGAGGCGGCCCGTATTGACGGAGCGAGTGTGATCGGTGTGTATCGACGAATCATACTGCCGCTCTCGGCGCCGGGCACGGTGGTTGCGGTAATATGGCAGTTTACTCAGGTATGGAACGATTTTCTTTTTGGTGTGGTATTGGTGGGCGATCCAAGATTCCAGCCGATCACCGTAGCGCTCAACAACTTGGCCGGAAGTTTTATCGTGCAGTGGAACGTACAGATGGCCGGTGCATTGCTGGCCGCCCTGCCCACCTTGGTGATATACATTGTCATGGGGCGTTACTTCATGAAAGGGTTGCTGGCTGGTTCCGTCAAGGGCTGAACCACCTTATTCAGTGCGAAACGGTAGTTTCGGCTTCCTTAGGTTCTTCCTTATTGGGTTGCTCGGGTGCATCTTCAGGCTCGAGCACCGTATCGCGTAGCAACGAACGCAGGGGAGAACTACGCCGTTTGACTACTACCACGCCTACCGGAGAGCGCCGAGCGATCTGCTCAGTGACATTGCCCATCAGGAAGTTGCGGAAGAGCGATTCGGCGGTGGCTCCCAGTACTACCAGGTCATACTGCCGGGCACGGCTGAGCACTGCGTTCACCACGTTACTATCCTCCACCGTTTTGAGCTCGATATAGGGGAAGTCGCTGCCTTCTCGAATACGATTCAGCGTTTTACTCGCCCGAATCTTGCCATGTTGCCCGGAGCCCACTGGAAGTATCTTCAAGAGGACTACGCGCGCAGGTCTATCGGGCTGACTCTTGGCCAGATCCACGGCTACACGTAGCGCAAGACGGCTGTTCGGACCCCCGGCCACCGGCACCAAGATCCTACGCAACACGGTAGGCTCGCGCATACGAACTACCGCCAGGTCTGCCGGTGGATTGGCGATTAATACGTCAATCACTGAGCCGAAGGCGCTATGCCGCGACCGTGTGAAGCCGGGCCAGCCCAGGACCAGCAGATCAGAGGCATTTTCTATAGCGGTCTTGCGGATGGCTTCTGAGACTGCGCGGCCGACTCGGATGATTACATGCACCGGTACCTCAAGTTCGCCGGCAGCTTCGATTTCCTGCTCGAGCACTTGCCTGCCGTATCTGGCAAAGCGTAGCCCTTCCTTGAGGTCGAGTTGCCTGGGTATGCGGACTACGTGCAGCGCCAGCAGTTCTCCACCGCGAGCTTGGGCCAGTGCGGCACCAACCGGTCCCAGCACCTGCGCCTCCTGTGGTGTGCGCGCAGGCACCAGCACCGAGTAGGCACGACTGACGAATACCTCCTCGTGTAGTACTTCTTTGGGTTGCTCGCGAGCCTCGACCTTGGATGAATAAAAAGCGTACACTAGGCCACCCACGCCAATCCATAGAATGGCCATGATTCCAGCCGCGGGGCTGTAGATGATCTGGTAGATAGCGATAGCTAGGTTGAAAAAGATGGCGATGACCGCCAAGTACGGTTGATATGGGGAGCGGAAGGGTCTTTTTGCGCCGGAGTTAGTGCGTCTGAGCCGCAAAAGCGCCAGGTTAACCTGCACAAACATCAACAGGAAGAGGATACTGGCTGCGGAGGCGGCCTGCGCAAGCGGTAAGAGCCAGCCAGCCAGGAGCATTAGGCTACCGGAGATGATCACTGCCCAGGTGGGAGTATGTAGCACCGGATGAACCCGAGCGAGCCCTTCAGGCAGCTGATCGTTTCTAGCCATGGCAAAAGAAACGCGTGAGGCCGAATAGGTAGTGGCATTCAACGCCGACATGGTTGCTACCAAGCCGCTAATGAGCAGCACCATCCCGCCTATACCCCAGGGAAATACTTGCTGGGCGACTTCAACGATCGCCAGCACTTTCTCGCTTCCTAGGTAAGCGCTGGGGGTCATGCCGGCTGGCGGGTGCACCGCGCCTATGGAGATGATCGCGACCAACACGTAGACCACCACGGTGATGCCGATTGATAGAAAGATGGCCTTGGGAATATTGCGGCCTGGGTTGATGACCTCCTCGCCCGATTGGGCGATAATCTCATAGCCTTCGAAGGCTATAAAGGTGAGTCCCATGGCTGCCAGTACACCGGTGACACCATGGGGCAGCATATTGCTCAAGAAACGCAGGGAGATATTAGGCGTGCCGATCATGGCCGCCAGGCCGAAGAGTACCAAGAGGGCCAGAATCAATAACTTGGCTATGGTAATCACATTGCCGGTGCTGACCGCCTCTGAGGTGCCGCGAAAGTTGAGCGCAGTGAAAAGTGCTACCACCAGCGACATGAAGCCGAGTGCCAGCCAATGTGTGGAGATGCCCGAACCCAGAGCGGATTGCCAGAGTTCGGCGGCAAAATGACCGAAGGTTATCGCGTAGAGGGCACCTGCGGTCACATAGGCGAACCAACCCATCCAGCCGGACATAAATCCGCCCAGACCACCCAGAGCCTCGCGTACCCAGATATAACCACCCCCAGCCCTGGGGAAAGCCGAGCTAAGTTCAGCATAGGCCAATGCGGTTAATAAGGTGAGCAGGCCGTTGAGCATGAAAACCAGGATCATAGCCGGGCCGGCCACCCCGGCGGCGATGCCTGTCAGCGCGAAGATACCCGCACCGATCATTCCACCGATACCGATCATGGTCACGGAGAAGAGTCCCATATTGCGGCTGAGCGTAACCGCGGCGCCGTTATTGTGCGCGGGGGTCCCGGACATATCGCGGTCAGTATACGACTAGTTCTCTGATACGCAAGAGGCAAGGCAGTGTAGCCAGCGACGAAAACACGATAAACACCTAAGGAAACCTTCCCAAGGGCACCAGGACAGAGAGCAAGTTTAGTCCCTTCACCGTAACCTATCGGTAAACGTGTTCCCGGTAGTGGCGGGCTCCTACAATAGAGACATGCAGACTATTCGCTTACTGATCGCTGATGACCATACCCTGTTTCGCCAGGGGCTGAAGACCCTGCTTTCGGCTGAGCCGGATTTCCGCGTTATTGGGGAGGCCGCAGGTGGGCGTGAATCGCTGCGTGTAGCTTTGGAGACGTACCCCGATGTAGTTCTAATGGATATACAGATGCCCGGCCTGGACGGCGTACAAGCCACTAGGGAGATTCTCAGCAAACAGCCTGAAATAGGTGTGATCATGCTCACTATGTACCGTCAGGACGCCTATGTTTTTGAGGCTGTCAAGGCCGGTGCGCGTGGATACCTCCTGAAGGACGTAGATGCCAGTGTGTTGATAGACGCGATTCGCCGCGTATACCAGGGCGAGGTTTTACTCGATGCTGAGCTGGCTGAGCAGATTATCCGGGACTTCAAGGCCAAGCGGGAAATTCCCCCTACCAGCCGCCATGTCGAGTTGACCGAGCGTGAGGTGCAGATCCTGCGATTGCTGGCGCAAGGTACTACCAATCAGGAGATCGCCGACGAGTTGAGTATTTCCGAGAAGACGGTACGTAATAGGCTGTCCGACATTTTTCATAAACTTCACCTGAACAACCGGATCCAGGCTGCCCTATATACCATCCGTGAGGGCTTGGCAGATATGGAGGAGTAGACCCCTGTGGATTTATTGGATTTTCACAAACGTTTTGCGGCGGTGGCGGGTGATAAAGCCAGAGCGGAGTATCTGCTTGCACACTTCAGGAATCAAAGCTTAAGTGCCAAGAATGACGCGGTTGGTAACGTCTGGTTGGGCGAGGGCGATCTAGTGTTGGCCGCGCACATGGATACTGTACTTGTGCCACATCCGTCCATAAGACAGCACGGGCGCCTTGGCGGCCCGGCGGTGAGCGACAACTCCGCCGGCGTGGCGGTGTTGGCTATTCTGGCCGAAGAGCAAACGCCCGGGGTGATTTTTGCCTTCACGGTGGGTGAGGAGGGCACCGGTAATCTACGCGGTGCACGAGCCCTAGTCGAGGAGACCAGCCCCCGGGCCTTTGTAGCTGTGGATGGTTACCTGGGTAACTTGGTCGACCGGGCGTTAGGTTCGGTTCGTTACAATGTGACATTTAAAGGCGTTGGAGGTCACTCCTGGGGGGACCGGGGTACACCTAGTGCTACGCATGCCTTGGGAGTCAGCGTGGACCACCTGTACGCGCTCGAGCTGCCTGTCCAGGCATCCTTGAATGTGGGCCGTGTGTGGGGTGGAAGCGCGGTTAATATGGTGGCTGCCGAAGCCGGGCTGTCTCTGGACCTGCGGGCTGGCCAGCCGGATGCGCTCGAGCGGCTTGAGAATCAGGCGCGGGAATCCATGATGGCCTCGGCGCAGTCTGTAGGCGTGAAGTTAGAGTTGGAGCTCTTGGGACGGCGGCCGGCTGGCGGTAGGCCGGACTTCGCATTGGTGAACGCCGCACAGGCGGCCCTTGAAGCGGAGGGGATTCAGCCGCGACGGGAAGCGGGTTCGACCGATGCAGCAGCCGCTGTGGAAAGGGGTATTCCAGCTATTGCCCTGGGTGTGTACCTCGGTGGCGGCGCGCATAGCGAGGAGGAATGGGTTGAGCAGAACTCACTCTTGGTAGGGCTTCGGGTATTGCGGCGGTTCCTGGCCGGCTACCTCGGAGGAGTCCGTGGCTGAGCCTCGGTTCACCGACGGAATCTACTATGTGGTTAGAGGAGATCTGGAAGGGAAAGAGGCTCTAGCTGCTGTGATGTTGCCCCAGGGTCAGGCCTGCTATGCCTTCACGCAGGCCGAGGGTGCGAGAGTGTTGGCTGCGGCACAAGGCGGTGAGGTCCGTTGGCATTCACGAGTGGAGGAGGTGCTGGCCGGATTGCCCGATGAACTGGTTGGCCTTCTGGTGGACTATGACCCTGTGCTCCGCGAAGGCTTCCTGCTGCGGGCCAACGAGTTCCTCGGTCTATAGAGAAAGGTGTTAGGATATAGCTCCATGCGGATTGGCGTGCTGGACACCTGGCTGCACCAAAGATATCTATTTTTCTGGGATGCTTTCCTAAGCGGCTTGGGTATGGAGATAGTTACACCACAGGTAGAGGCGGCGGAAGCGCTCTCGCGCTTGGAGACCGAGGCTGGGGAGCTTCCCAGGGCGGCGCGGCTGGTGATCGCACGGGTGCTTGAGCTTATGCGGCGCGGGGTGGACTACCTGCTACTGCCCGATATTCAGTTGGGTGCTGAGAGTGAGCGTGGTGCCGGACGTTGTGGTTTTACCGCCGATTTAAAACAGGCCCTACTGGAGACATTGGGTGAGCTGCCACCGGTGCTTCTGGTGCCCTCTGAGCTAGACGAGCATACACCTGGACTGGCGGCCTCTCACGGATTACAGCTAACCAATAACCCTGCTGCAGTGCACTTAACGCTGGTGCGCGTCAATTACCTATTGTCTGCTAGGGAATCGCGGCGTGTACCTCGGCCCTCTGTGCCAGCAGTGGGCTTGGTGGGCGAACCGCAGCTGGTTGAGGACCAACGGCTTTATCCTGAGCTGATTGCCGCTCTGCATACTGCTGGTCTTACACCTATTACCGCCGAACTACCCCCCGCGCGGGTGCGGGCTGAAGGTTTGCATTTTGGCCTACGCGTCGACCTGCCTACTGACTTGGAACTGGTAGGGAGTGCTGGCTACTTAGAACGGCGTGGGTACGTCGGATCACTGGTCTTATTGGCCGATCCGGCCTGTCGACCAGTGGAGAATCTGATTGGCAGACTAAAAGCCCGCCTCCATAAGCCAGCCCGGATCTGGCGTTTGGGGACCGATCCCACTGCCCTGGTGACATCTCTGATAGATATACCTTGAAGAGCGTACTAGACTGCATTGGGTCCCGGGATAGGATGATAAGATGCCCCTGGTGAGTACTGACCGGTCAGTCTCGGCGCTCTGGCGTGATTTGTGGCCCTATCTGCGGCCTTATCGGCTGCGTCTGATCGTGGGTCTGAGCATAGGCTTGGTCTCGGTGATTATTGCGGTGGTGGCCCCGTATTTTTTGCGTAGGGCCATCAATACCATTCAGCAAGGAGGGCACGAATACATTCTCGATGCGGTATGGATCGTGCTCTTAGCCGCGCTGTCCGGTGTGTTGAGCTATGTGCAGCGTCAGTTGGCTACAGGGGCGACAAGGGAATTCGAGTACGACCTAAGACGTGATCTCTTCCATAAGTTGCTGACGCTTGATGCCTATTACTATAGCAGGACCCGTGTCGGGGACCTGATGAACCGATTGAACACCGACCTCAGCGCGGTGCGTCTGTCGCTTGGGCAAGGGGTGAGTATGGGCTGGCGGGTAGGCCTGACGATCATCCTTGCGGCAGGTGCCATGTTCTTGACTAATTTCTGGCTGGCGGCGGCGGTAGTGCTTACCTTGATGCCGATCTTTTTTATCATGCGTTATTTGTTGGGAGTTATTGACCGGCGTTGGCGAGAGGCTCAAGAGGTTTTCGACCATATCTCGACCAGGGCCCAAGAGGGTTTTTCGGGTATCCGCGTGATCAGGGGCTTTGCCGCCGAGGATCGCGAGATTGGGGCTTTTCGCGCTCTCAACCAGTCTTATATCACCAAAAGCCTCTCGTTGGCTAAAGTCAAAGCTCCTTTGGGAGCGTTTATGTTTTTGCTCATGGGGTTGGCGCAACTGGTGGTGCTGGGTTACGGGGGCTACATGGTGATCGGCGGCGGTATGAGCTTGGGCGCTTTAGTGCAGTTCAATGCTTATCTGGGTATGCTGGGCTTTCCGATCATTGGCCTGGGGATGTTGCTGAGCTCTTTTCGGCAAGGACAGACCAGCTGGTTCAGGGTCAAGGAGATCTTTGAGGCTGAGCCGGTCATTCAAGAACCTCAAGAGATATTACAGCCGCCGGACTTGGAGCTTTCCGGCGAAGTGCGTTTTGAGGATGTCTGGCTTGAGCTGGGTGGACGACAGATCCTCAAGGGTCTGACCCTCTCGATTCCCGAAGGGGCTACACTGGGCATCACCGGTCGTACCGGCAGCGGCAAGACCCTCTTGATCAGCCTGATCCCCCGAATGCTGGATCCTGGTAGGGGGCGCGTTCTTTTGGGCGGACGAGACGTGCGCCGATTGCCCATCGCCACCGTGCGTGGGTTGGTGGGCATGGTACCCCAAGAGCCCTTCCTCTTTTCCGAGCACATTGCTGAGAATATCGACTTTGCGAGCGCGGAGGTCGATAGGGAACGGGTTAGCTGGGCTGCTACGTTAGCCGATTTGGATCGCGACATCGAGGCCTTTCCCGATGGTTACCACACTATGTTAGGTGAGCGGGGCGTGACCCTCTCCGGTGGGCAGCGGCAACGGACCGCATTGGCCAGAGCATTGGCCATGCGACCCAAGGTCCTGATCCTCGACGAGGCTATGAGCGCGGTAGACACCGAGACCGAGGACCGAATCCTCAGGGGTTTGCGTAGTCAACTGGGCAAGCAAACCACTATATTGGTGGCCCACCGTACCAGTACGTTGCGTCATGCCGACTGGATCATTGTGCTTGGGCATGGGGAGATCGTCGAGGAGGGTACCCATGAGATGCTGATCGGGGCGGGAGGATACTACGCGGAGCTCGAGCGCATCCAAAAGCTTTCGGCTGAGGTGGATTGATGCACGAGGAAGAGGCCTTCAGGAAATCCTTTGACCAACATTTAGCTAAGCAGATTCTTCGCTATACCCGCCCGTATCTGAAACCGCTAGGAATAGCGGTTTTTGCCCTTTTGGTCACTACGCTTACCACCAACTTATTCCCGGTTATCCTGGCTTATGCTATTAATGGCGCGTTGGTGCCCAAGAGCGAGGTGGCTCTCTTCGAGCGCTACCGGGTGCTGTGGCTAGCCCTCGGTGCGTTCGCCCTGGTGCGGATTGTTGGTTTTGTAGGGCGGTATGGGCAAGCCTACTTAATTGAATGGATCGGCCAACATATTCTTTTTGACATCCGCTCCGACATATTTTCTAAGATCCAGCGGCTACACATCGGTTTCTTCGACCGTACTCCGGTGGGCAGGTTACTCACCCGTATCACCTCGGACGTAGAGGCTGTCAATAACTTTGTAACCGGTGGCCTGGTTGGCCTCCTGTCCGACCTGTTCATGTTGGCGGGTATCGCTGTATTCATGCTGGTGATGGACTACCGGCTGGCGCTGGTAGTTTTTGCACTGGTGCCGCTGTCGCTTCTAGTAAGTGCCTGGATTCGCCTGCGTATGCGCGAGGCCTACCGGCGCATGCGTCTGCGGCTGGCTAGGGTGAATGCTACCTTGAACGAGAATCTCACCGGTGTGCAGACTACCCAGCTATTTGTGCAGGAGGTTCGTCAGGAAGACCGTTTTGATTACCTGAACGCCGGTTTGAAGGAAGCTTGGCTGGATATCATTCACTGGATGGCGCTTTTCTACCCTCTGGTCAGTGTGATTGGCGAGTTGGCGCTGGGTCTGCTGATCTGGTACGGTGGCGGCCAAGTGATTCAGCAGGCGGTGAGTATTGGCGTACTGGTGGCGTTCTTCGACTACGCCCGGCAGATGTTCCAACCGCTTCAGGACTTGGCCGATAAGTTTAATATTTTTCAGGGCGCCATGGCCTCAGCCGAGCGCATCTTCACCCTCTTAGATACGGAGGAGGAGATCCAGGACAAGCCGGATGCCTTGGCGGTAAAGCGTTTCGCCGGTGCGATTTCCTTCGAGGGAGTGTGGTTTGCTTACCTTCCGAAGGGTGTGAAGCCTCGGGACGTTGACTGGGTGCTACGGGATATTACCTTCCGCGTTAAGCCGGGTGAACGGGTGGCGTTGGTGGGAGCCACCGGGGCGGGTAAGACTAGTACTATCAGCTTGATTAGCCGCTTCTATGATGTACAACGGGGCCGGGTGACGATTGACGGCCATGACGTACGCGACTATCGCCAGCGTGACCTGCGCCGTTCGGTGGGTCTAGTGTTGCAAGATCCCTTCCTTTTCTCTGGAACGGTGGAGGATAACCTGCGACTTGGTGACACCAGCCTGACTGACGAGCGTGTGCGTGAGGTATGTGCTTTTGTGGGCGCGGCCGAGTTCATTGAGAAACTGCCCCAAGGATACCAGGCCGAGTTATTCGAACGTGGCGGCGGTCTTTCTACCGGCCAGAAGCAGCTTTTGGCTTTAGCGCGGGCCATTCTGCACAACCCTGATATCTTGCTGATTCTTGACGAGGCCACCTCTAACGTGGACTCGGAGACCGAGGCCGGGATCCAGGTGGCGCTGGAGCGTGTTATGGAGGGGCGAACTTCGCTGATTATTGCCCACCGGCTTTCTACAGTGAAATACGCCGATCGTATCCTGGTATTTCGCAGGGGACGCTTGGTGGAAGAGGGTAGTCATAGCGAGCTCCTCGAAAAAGGTGGCTACTACGCTAAGCTTTATGAACTGCAGTACGCCGGAATGGAGTGAGTGCTGTCATATATAGGTGCGGCAGTGCTCGTCAAGGCGGTGACTGAGCGGGAGAATTGTCGGGGGCAGGATCATTAAGTCCGGGGGTGGCCCGACTAGACTAGCGCGGCGGTAGTACTGCGGGCTGAAGAATCAGGCTGGGACTGGCGGCCAGATGCGGGGAGGGGAGCCGCTGGTAATCAGGATACGAATCAGGTCACCCAGTAATCAATCCGCGGTTCTCGCAGCAAATAAGGCAGCCGTCCCATAGTGCTCCGACTATACGGGCTGATTCAACTTCCTTGGTACAGGCCTCTTGCACAGTGTCCGGTATTACGACATTGATTAGTAGAATGAGGACGATGACTATGGTCTCAAAGGGCGGAGTATGGCTATCCCTTGAGCTGAGTAACGGCCGGGTCGAAGAGTAGGATGTAAATCAGGGGAGCTTGGGAACTGATGTGTGAATTGATGCTAAGCGGATTCGGAGGGGTGTCTGGACGGTGGTATTGAGCCCGGAGGACCCGGTGCCGCCTAGGCTAGTGTGTGCCATGTGCGAATTCTAGTGTGTTATGCGTGTGCCGGACTGGGTGCCAAACTTGAACTACGAAGAGGCACTCGCTTGGTTGTACACACAGACCCGTGGCGGTGCGCCGCGTAGTCTGGAACGTGCCAGAAGGGTTCTGGAAGCTCTAGGTCAGCCTCAGCAGGACATAGAGATTTTTCATATCATAGGCACTAACGGCAAGGGTAGCGTGGCTGCTTACCTCAGATCTGTACTGGCCTTGTGGGGAATACCATTTGGTTCGTTCACCAGCCCTCATGTGGTTGATTTCCGTGAGCGGATCGTTACTCACCGAGGGCTCATCTCTACCTCGGAGATAATACAATTCGTACGTTGGGCGCAAGCTCAACCTTCTTTACCCGCTCCTGCCTTTTTTGACTGGGTGTTGGGTATGGCCTGCTGGCACTTTGGTAAACTCAGGGTACGTACCGCAGTGGTTGAAGCCGGAGTAGGCGGAGTAGGTGATGCTACAGCAGCACTCGATGATGTGCGGATAACAGTACTGACGAATGTGGATGAGGATCACCTACAAACCTTGGGTGGTAGCCTTGCTTCAGTAGCGCGGGAAAAGGCGGGGGCGGTACGTAAGGGAGTCCCGGTGGTTACCGCCGCGAGGGGCGTGGGCTTGGATACAGTACGTGCGGTAGCTGGCGCACAGTGTGCGCCAGTGTATGTGTTGGATGAATCCAACCCCTTGTTCGCGCTTGAGGTAATGCCGGGTATTCCTGGGCCGGCGCAGGATACTAATGCTCGATTGGCAGCCGCTGCGCTAAGGCTTTTTGGTGTGCCGGAGAAGGTGCTATCACCGGGCATCGCAAGGGCAAGGCTCGTAGGCCGGATGCAGCATATGTGTCGGTGGGGCGTGGAGTTGGTGCTGGACGGTGCGCACAACCCGCCTGCCGCTGCGGTTTTGCGGCGATCTTTACCTCGCTATCATCTGGTATTCGGTGCTTTCCCACGTAAAGACGTGCGTTCCGTATTGCGATGGCTGCTTCCTGGGGCCGAGAGTGTCGTATTCACCAGTGCTGGTGAGGGTGCGCTTGATGCAGCGGCTTTTAGGTCCTTGTTGCATAGGGCTTTATACGTCATGGATCCTCTGGAAGCGTTGATGCAGGCCGTGGCGCGGGCCAAGAAACGGAACGAACCGGTGTTGGTGACCGGCTCGTTCTATCTAGTCGGGGCGGTACTCGGGAGGCTCGGATATTAGCGTCGACTTGTGGCGGCTAGGATGGTGCCCTGGGTATCAACGAAAACTACACGCTCCGGTGAACCGCCGCCCCTCAACAGCAGGTAGGGGCTGGTGAGGGCTTGAGTGACGATTGTTCCCGGGCTTGGTGAGGTGAGCTGTACGCGTACGGTCAGCGTATTATTCGCCAAGTGGGCCGAGACCATCCGGACCGCGTATCCACCACTGGGTTTAAGCCCCCAGAAGAAGGCGGCAAAGGCACCACCCCTCAGGTTGGGCAAAGGCGGGATGGGCAGTTGGTTGCCGGTGGCGAGTTTCCAGACCTGCTTTATAGCTGCCGGTGAGGTTGCCAGGTAGGCCATCGGTATGCGCTCGCTATATCCACTCTGCACTCCGGCGCGCAAAACCGTCCAACTCAATTGGGAGGGCACGGGTAAGGATGCCATCTTCCTATTCAGGCCGTACTGAACCTCTAGCGCGGTATCCGTGTACTGTGTCGGTGCTGGGGATAGATCCACAGCGGGGAGCGGAGGTTTGTGCAGGACGAAGATGATCACCGGCCGGCTGCTCCGGCGCGCAAGAATCTGGTTGAGTACTACTTGACCGGATTGATTATCCTGGGCGAATGAAGGGAGCTTGGGTACCGGATCAGCCAGCATACCGCTGTTTGCAGCCAGTGGGCCCGTGAGTTGGTACCAGCGGTTCTCGTAAAGCCAGCTACTGTCCAGGCGTGCTTTGCTACTCACAACGAGGTGGGTTCCAAAAAGCGTGCGCGCGGTTTCGGCGAGCGGGTGCTCGGCTGGTAAGACCTCTCGCCATAGAGGCTGGCCATTCACTAAAAGGCTGCCAGGAACAGCCTGAGAACTTTCACCTGTTCCTGGTGTCAGTTGAAGCTGCCGTCCATCGAGACGCACGCTTTGGGGGCCTCCAAAAAAGTACAGCCAGCGCTCGGTGGATTCCTGGTAAAGGAGCTGATACTCTTTTGCCAGGTAGAGCGGACTACTTTGGAATACTGGCACACAACCCATTAGAAGCGCGGCTAAGGGCGCCAGGTAGATCAGGCGTCTCATACTTTACAGCATAACCTGCTTGCCGTACCTAGGATCTCGTGGCTTAAGCGAGAATTAATATTTGCAAATCCCGAACCTCGGGGATGAGGTTCGGGATTTGCAAATATACGAGACCTACTTGGTGATGGTCTTGAACTGGTATTGGCCGGACGAGTTGATGATCATCCCGGAGATATCGGGCTTGGTGAAGGCTATCAACTGGCTGAAGTTCTGCCACAGCGGAATGAAGGGTACGTCTACAGCCGTCATCTGCTGGAGCTTGACGTAGTCGGCGGTACGTTGGTCCTTGCTTGAGGTGGCTCGAGCTGCCTCAATCAGCTTCTTATAGGATTTGAAGTCTGGAGCCTTATTCCAGAAGGTGCCTAAGCCCTCCGGGGAATCGGTCAACCAGGGTGCCAGGAAGTTGTCGGGATCGACAAAGTCAGGGTACCAACCCAGTGTGAAGAAGCCCAACGCACCCTGCGACATCCGTGCGGTGTAGGTGCCCCATGCTATTGAGCCCAGCTTGACCTTGACCATGCCGGTCTGCTCGATACTGCTCTTGAGCACTGCGGCCACGCCGGATTCGGTGGAGCCGTAATGTTCTGGGGCGTACCACAACGTGATATCCAGGGGATGGGTGGTGCTGTAACCGGCTTGCTTGAGCAGGGCCTGAGCCTTAGCAACGTCGTACCTGGGGAAGACGTTCACGTGGCTCCACATACCTGGCGGCACCATCGAGTAAAGCGGCTGGTTGATGTTCGAGAAGACATCACGCACAATAGCCTCGCGGTTCACGGCGTAGGCCAGCGCCCGGCGTACCAACACGTTGCCAAAGGGTTTCTGGGTGATGTTGAATACCAGGTAGCGGATGCTTAGCGAACCTGATGACTTGACCTCTTTCAAGTTCGTGTCCTTGGCCAAGCTCACTACGTCCTGCGGGTTGAAGGTGCGGTAGCCTATATCCACGGCTCCGGACTGTACTGCAGCGCGAAGGGCGGAGGCGTCGGAATAGATGTTAATTACCACTTGGCTGATCTTGGGCTGCGGGCCCCAGTACCCAGGGTAGGCCTTGAGTACTACGCGCTGGTTGGGTACGTAGGAGACCAATTCATACGGTCCGGTCCCTGCATACTTGCCCTTGGCGAAGGAATCAGCCGGCGTACTCTTGGGAGAGTAGATCTCTGACGGAGCAATATCCGGGGCCAATCGCGCCAGGAAGGTAGCATCAGGATAATTGAGATCGAACTGCACGGTATACTCACTAACCGCCTTGATACTCTTGATATCCCCCTTGATTAAGCCCACCCCGCCCTTAGGACCATTCAGCTTAAGGTTACGGTTGAAGGACCACTTTACCGCTGCGGCGTTGAACTGGGAACCATCGGTGAAAGTGACGCCTTTGCGAAGATGGAAGGTGTAGGTTAGGCCGTCCGCGGATATGTCCCAGGAAGTGGCCAACGAAGGCACAATCTCGGTTGTCCCGGGCTTTAAAGCCACCAGCCCTTCGGCCGTCTGTGCCAGGACTTCCCAGGTCAGGTAGTCGTAGGAGTTCGCGGGCGATAGTTCCGTGACCCGATCGGTGGTGCCAATGACCAAGACATTACTTTGAGCAAAGACCAGGCCCGCCAGTCCAATGAGCATAGCCGATAAACCTTTCCAGCGCATATTTAACCTCCCAATTCCAGCTATTTAAGCCTTACTAGCATATCATATGCTTCTTACTTGCTCAAGCTTTACGAGCATATCACAATTGTTTTATTACTTGTGGCTGGGGTCGAGGGCCTCCGAAACCCCTTCCCCAACTAGATTGAAACCCAGCGCGGTCAGCACGATAGCCAGACCTGGAAAAGTAATCAGCCACCAGTATCCGGACTGCAAAAAAGCTTGGCCGTTTTGAATATCAAATCCCCAGTCGGGGCTGGGTGGAGGAAGGCCAAAACCTAGGAAGGCTAGGGCCGCTTCGGTCAGAATGGCGTCAGAGATATTGAACGAGATGATCGACATCAGGGCATTGAGTGTATTGGGGGCTATATGGCGTGAAAGCACCCGTACCCGGCCTGCCCCTAACGCGTTGGCTGCTTCCACGAAAACTTCCTCGCGTACCCTGAGGGTCTGGCCCCTGGCTACGCGGAAGTAGGTAGGGATATAGACGAGGGAGATTGCCGCGACCATGTTGATAATCCCAGGTCCAAGCATCGCTACGATGACGATAGCTAAGATCAGTGCGGGAAACGAGTAGAGTGCGTCCATCACCAGGGACATGGTCCGGTCGAGCCAGCCGCCCGCGTAGCCAGAGACCCATCCCAGGGTCGAACCTATGAAAAGCGACATCAGGGTGGAGAGGAAGGCCACGATCAGGGGGATACGCCCACCGTAAATCACCCTGGACAAGACGTCCCGCTGTAGTTGATCGGTGCCCAGCAAGTGGCTGGGTGAGGGTGGCAACAGACGACCACCAGACATGGCCGTGGGGCTGTAGGGCGCCAACCAGGAGGCGAACAGGGTGATCAGCACAATGATTACGACTAAAGCCACGCCGAAGCCGAGAATCTTCCTACGTCCCAACCAAAAGAAGGGGCGAAGGAACGATCTTCTACGTACGGAAGTTTCTTGTACCATCAGTCGTACCTAACCCGTGGGTCAATCAGCACGTATACCAGGTCCACCACCAGGTTCACAGTGGTGATCAGTAGGGCAATCACTACTACAGTACCCTGGATGGCATTAAAGTCGCGAGACTTGATGCTCTGCAACAAGAAGCTACCGATTCCCGGCCAACTGAATACGGCTTCAGTCAGGACGGCGCCGCCCATAAGGATGGCAAACTGCATACCCATGATGGTTACGATGGGGATCATGGCGTTCTTTAGGGCGTGCTTGAAGATCACGCCGTAACTGCCAAGCCCCTTGGCTCGAGCCGTACGGATGTAGTCGAGGGTCATGACGTCGATCAAGCTCGAGCGCGTGACGCGGCCAAGCAGTCCAGATAGGGCTACGCCCAGAGTCAAGGCTGGTAACAATAGGTGGGCCAGCGCCTGGCCAAGCAGTGCCCAGTTCCCACGCAGCACGGTATCAATGACTACGAAACCGGTTATAGGCTGGAAAAAAGCCGCCGAGACGGGATTGAGTTGCTGTCCGGTAGGCAGCCAGTGTAAGAAGACGCCGAAGATCATTTGCAGCATCAGGCCGCTCCAAAAAATAGGTACGGCATAGGTGCCGATGTGTGCGAAGCGCAAAAACTGATCGATGGCGCCACCGTGGCGGATCGCTGCCCATATGCCGGTCAGTATGCCTAGGAAAGATGCGACCATAAGCCCGGCAATGGACAATTCAAGGGTAGCCGGCAGATGCTGCTCAATTTGTGATACAACGCTTTGTCCGGTGGAGAATGACTCGCCCATATCCCCGTGCAGAAGCTCCCCCAAGTAGCGGACATATTGAACGGGTAGAGGTTGGTCAAAACCGAGGCGGTGCTCATACTCCACAATCAGTTTATGTGGAACATTACGGCCTCCCAGGATAACCAAAACCGGATTCCCGGGCATGACGTGCAAGATCAAAAAAATCACCGTAAGCAAAATAGCGAGCATAGGGATAGTCAAAAGGATGCGGGTGAATGCATAACGTAGGAGTCCCATCTCGCTTGAGGGGCAGTATATGGTCCAGTGGCGTCTGAGTCAAACGGGTGGCCATGCCAAGATCCGCCCGGGATCAACTCCTTAGGACCTGCGGCTGGTTCTGAGTTGACGGTGCAGATTGTAAACTACTAGGTGGCATTTAACGCACCTTCTCTGGTGAGGAGAAGGTGGCCGATGATGCTTGTGAGCTGGCGAAGCTCGTAATCTCTGATTGGCGGCTATATATCTCGGTGAATTTGGTCGGATCTACCTACTTAACAACTTGGCAAAGTAAAAGAGGTATCCGTTTCATAAGTCTTGCCGGGATACAAGTGTTTATTAAGTGTCTGCCGGATGTTGTGTTATACAATACCCGGCAGACACATCGTGCTTGTGTGTATTTACAGATGCCTATTTCTTCATCTGCTGGATAAGCTTCTCGATGGCATTCACGCTGATCATGCCGGTCTGGGCCACCTGACCGCCCTTGACCGTCCATACCACCATGGGGGCGGTGACATCACCGTACTGGTCGAAATTGAGCGGACCAACCGTGCCCACGTAGTTGATCTTCTTGCCTTCCTTCAACAATTGTGCAGCCTTGGCAAATTCCTTGACCCCGGCGTAGATGGTTTCCCCACCTCCACCGGTTACCTTGCGGATATTGTCCTTAATGATCTGTGCGGTGCTGCCGTGTCCGGATTCCATGGCTAGCGCAACTACCACCACTGCATCATAGGCGTTGGTCATGTAGGCCTGAGTGGGGAAGTTGCCGTACATGGCTTTGTATTCGCTGCGGAATGTGGCCAGTGAAGGCGTAGTTACCGAGCCCGATGCAGTTCCCCAGACTACGTTAAGGTACTGTGACCCTACATCGTTGATGAACTTCTGGGACTCCAGGCCATCGGGGAAGAGGAATTGGCGGGGCCCGCTGGCGGCGATCCATTCGCGGGCCACGGTGGTAGCATCACCCGGATAGCCGATCAAAAACAGCGCATCAGGCTTATTCTGAAGGGCCTTGCTGACCTCGGAACGATAGGAGGGCCGGGTGGGATTGTAGACGACCATGCTGGTGACCGTGCCACCCATATGGGTGAAGGCCGCCTGGAATTTGTTGGCTAACCCGATGCCGTAGGGGTTGTTGAGATAGACCACTGCCATACGGGAAAAGCCGGCGTCCTTGGCTACCTGAGCGATGGCCACACTCTGAAGAGCGTCCGAGGGCACGTCGCGGAACCAGTAGCCGCCGGTCTTGCCTTCC
>CAYODT010000029.1:0-20998 GCA_964402875.1 uncultured bacterium
GCGTTCTGTACGCCCTAGCGAGCGTTCTTTCGCTGGTGATATTACTGTGGTAGTCTTTCAGCCAGCCAGTGAAGAACGAGATCGAAACTAAAGCGAAATTGAATAGGACCTTATTATGCCATGGGCTTGGACCATCCCTACCAGGTTCTAGTTATTCGGCTGTGGTGCGCGGCGGGATTCGAGCCAACCGGCGAAGGCGTTGACCACGTCTTGTCGCCGAAGCAGCCTGGGGTTGGCCGCTACGCCCTGCAAGAAGACTATCACCTTGGTTTTAGTAGCGCTTCTTAGCCACTCGGCTATGCTCTTTCCGGCGTACGGACCGGTCTGGATGGGTTGATTCAGCCCTACTCCGCTAGCGAATGAGGCTGCCTGGTGTAGTGCTGAAAGTACCCTTCCCACTAATATCTGGGTGCCGCCGGTGCCCAGCAATTGATCTCGGGTAAGTAGTGGCTCACGATTCAGACCCAAAAACCGCACTTGCTTGGCATACAGCAGACGTACCAGGTTGGCTGTACCCACCTCCAGACTAATTTGGGTGCGCGAGTTTTCGTAGCGCACCTCAAGGGTGTATATCCCGCCGGCAGGGGGTGTGAGCGGGCCGATCCAACCCCTCCAGCCCACTGTCAAGGGGCGCAATTCCACATACTCCGCCCTGGTCTCAACTACCTTGCCAACGTGCAACAGTTGTACGGTGACCTTGCCGCTGCTCAGAGAGGGGCTGCCGCTCAGGGTGACCTGGAGGTAAATGGGTTCCCCTGCACCGAACAGACGTCCTTCTTTGCCGTGTGGCTGGGGTGACAGCATGCTGATGAGTACCTTGGTATGCGCCTGCTGTAATACCGCCAGTTCACTGCGTGCTTGGCCTGCCAAAGGGCTATTGCCGTATTTACTGAGAAAACTCCGGAAGGCTCGGGCGGATTCCTGTAGCCGCCCGCTGCGAGCCTCGAGGTAGCCCTGAAAGAAGAGCAGACCACCCTGATGGGTATCGGCTAGGTCACGCAGGGCAGAAGTAACCTTGTTGCCCGTGTCCATTAGCAAGGCGGTGTGGTAGGCTCGGAGCGCTCCCCGGATATCGCCCCCCAGGGCCCTAAATAGTCCCAGGTTGTATTCGGCGGTTACCTCCGGCTTGAGCTCGAGCGCCCTCTCGGTAGTACTGATTGCGCGTACTCGGTCGCCTGTCAAATAGTAGGACCAACCTAGGTTGGTCCAGTACAAGCTGTTACCGGGGTCGAGCTGTACCGCGCGCTGTAGGGCAAAGAGCGCTTCTGTTGGCCGGTGCTCGTCGAAAGCGGCAAAACTCACTTCTTCCCAAGCCAAGGGCAGGCGAGGTTCGCTGGCTGCTAGTTTGCGCGCGGTTTGAGGCCAGTCCTGATCGTTCAGACCGCGCTGTAGCAATAAGGCCGCGGCCATATCCACCACACGGTTCGAGGCGGCCAGTAGTTTTCCGTCGGCCAAGGCAGTTTTCTTATCGCCGGAGGCGGAGGCTATGAAAGCACGCCAGATTGGACCTATGCCGCTTTCGGTAGGTACTTGGCCTTTTCTTATGGTGCGCCAAAAGGCTAGCACCGGCTCGGGTAGCTTATCTTGGACAGCACCCAGGTCATGTTTCAACAGGGCGCGATCCAAAGGCAGCTCCTCTATCAACTTGGCACCCACCGGATTATGGGCCAAGGCGATTTGGGCCTGCTCCACGTGGCCAGCCAGCAGATCACCGATAGGTTGGTCAAGGGATGGTTCCCGCAATACCGGATGATAGGGTCGGTCCAGGTGCGAGGCTGCCCAGGCTTCTACAAGCTCTATATACTCAAAACGCGCCTGGTACAAGTGCCCGGAACTTAACAAGAACGCCTGTATACCATTCGGCCCGGCATCACCGGTAAGCACCCAGTCCGCCCCGGTAATTTCCTGGGCGATTCGTACTCCCGCCGGCGAAGCCAGCGACGGTACGATGACCTTCCAACCGCTGGGCCAAGGGGGCTCAGGTAGAGTGAGGCCCGATACGACCGGTGATACGGTAGACAGGCTCTCTGACAGTGCATATGCTGTGCTGTTCCCCGAGGGACCATTGAAGGGCAGCACCAACCCCTGCGCCAACGAAAGGCACCAAAGGGTCATGGCAGTAAAAAATGCACGGCGCATTCTAGCCAGTGTAGACCCAAACGGTGAAGCTGCCGTGATGGAAGTTGCAAATAACTGGTCCAGTGATCTGCTTCGCTCGGTATCTCGAATGTGGGCGGCTTGTGGATGTTAACCAGAGTTGATATATTTGGTTAACGTGACTATATCGCAGACCGCATTGCTCGAGCACTTATCCGCTGGCTTTGTCTCAGGAGAGCTGCTGGCTGGAAGCTTGGGCGTGAGTCGGGTAGCGATACATAAAAGAGGGCGGATGTTACGGGCGGATGGTTACCCGGTAGAAATAGCGCGTGGTCGTGGTTATCGGCTTTCTCCGGGAACGCCTACGCCAGGTGTCTTCCAGCGGCTGCGCAGAGGAGCTTTTGGGAGCAGTTATTCCTATATTGGAACTACTGACAGTACCCAGGAGGAGGTGGCGCGCCTGGGGCGGTCTGGGGCCTTGGAGGGTACTGTGGTAGTGGCCGAACGGCAGACCTCGGGTCGTGGTCGCCGGGGTCGCACCTGGGTGGGGAGTCCTGGTGGCACGCTGCAGTTCTCCTTGCTGCTGCGGCCGAAATTCTCACCGGCGTTGCTTCCCCTACTTTCTTTGGCGGCCGGATTGGCATTGGTAGAAGCTGCTGGCGTGGGTGGGCTCAAGTGGCCGAACGACCTGTTGGCCCCGGATGGGCGTAAGTTGGGCGGTGTGTTGTTAGAGGCCGGGTTGAGTGGAGAAGAAATTGGCCAAGTAGTGCTGGGAATCGGTTTGAATATCGCGCCGGGAGGCCTACCAGAGGGCTCTGCGGTGCTGAGTGAGTTTGTGCCGGTCGCTCGGGATAGGCTTCTGGCTGACCTCCTTGAAAGGCTTGAGCGGTGGTACCACCGGGTAGACACGCCCGGGACGGTGGTGCGTGGCTGGCTGGCAAACAACCTGACGGTGGGCCGGAGAATTCAGGTAGAGGCTACCTCGGGTTTGGTTGAGGGGCTTGCGGTGGGTCTGGGCGAGGATGGCTCCCTGGAGCTCGAGACCGGCAAGGGACGGGTACAACTACGTTCCGGGGATGTGGCACTGATCGGAGGATTGTGATGATTCGGATGTATAGGGAAGAGTGGTCTCGGGGTGCGATTACGGTGGATAGTGGGAGTCGCTTGGTTTCGCTGGGCCTGGTCCTTGCAGCCAGTGGCCTGGTGGCGTTGCTGGCCCGGCTGTCGATATTTCTGCCCTTTTCCCCGGTACCGATGACTGGGCAGACCCTGGGCGTGCTGCTGGCGGGGGCGGCGTTGGGTGGCCGGGGAGGCATGTTAGCCATGCTGGCGTATTTGGCTGAGGGTGCTGTGGGCCTGCCGGTCTTCGCGGGTGGCGCTGCGGGTTTGGGGCCTCTGCTGGGGCCCACCGGCGGTTACCTGCTGGCCTTTCCACTTGCCGCCGGCCTGGTGGGCTTTTTAGTGGAGCGCTTCGGGATCCACCGGCGGGTGGTTTCAGCCCTTGCAAGTATGGTCGTGGCCAATCTGCTTATCTATTTGTTGGGGCTTCTCTGGTTATGGGTGTGGTCTTCAGCAGTGGGCCGAAGTATGTCGGTTGGTGGTTTGCTGTGGATGGGGTTCTGGCCCTTTCTACCTGGTGATGCCGTAAAAGCCGTACTTGCGGCGGTTCTACTGCCCGGTACTTGGCACCTCCTGCAGCGCTTCAGGGGCGTGCAGTAGCCTGGAGGACATGAGCGAGACGCCAAGGCTCGAGCTGCCGGTGATTCCCCGCTTGGAGAAGATCGAGCTGCCGGTTTCGACCACCGCGCTGTTGGTGGTAGATATGCAGAATGACTTCGTCCACCGAGAGGGTTCGCTTTTTGTACCCGGCTCTTCCGCTACCATCCCGGTGGTCGAGCGGCTGTTGGCCGTAGCGCGTACTACGGGTGCTCGGGTAGTCTTTACGCAGGACTGGCATACTGAAGACGACCCCGAGTTCAGTGTCTGGCCCCGCCACTGCCTAGCCGGTAGTTGGGGGGCGGAGGTAGTGCGTGAACTGGCGCCGCTGGCGACCGAGGCCCGGGTATACAAGCTCCGCTACGATGGGTTTTTCGGCACCTCGCTCGATCACCTGCTTAGGCGCTGGGAGGTCAGGACGGTCTTGATCGTGGGTACGGTGAGCAATATATGTGTACTGCACACTGCGGGTTCTGCGGCGCTGCGAGGCTACCAGGTGGTGATCGCCGAGGAGGGTATCAGCGCCCTCAGCTCCTTCGATCAATTAATTGCCCTGCGGCAGGTGACCTTCCTCTACCAAGGGCAGGTGGTAGAGGCCAACGGGGTGAGATTTGTCTGAGCACCACGCTATGGTGGAGGCTCGCCCGGAGGTGCTGGCGTGCCTGGTCCAAGACCCGGATATGGCTGCGCTGATCCAGCTTCATGGCTGGTATCACTGGGGTTTACACTCATTCTTCGTCTCGCTGGTCAGGGCGGTGGCAGGTCAACAGGTTTCCAGTGCCGCCGCGTGCTCAATCTTCAAACGGTTGGAGGGGGCGGGTGGTTTGTCGGCTGAAGGACTGCTGGTACTTGGCCAGGAGGATCTGCTCGAGATCGGGTTTTCCCGCAGAAAGTCTTTGTATTTACAAGGCATCGCCGAGGCGGATTTGGCCGGGTGGTTGGATGGACTGGAGCTGCTTTCTGACGATGAAGTGGCCCGGCAGCTCTTGGCTTTGAAAGGTGTGGGTCGCTGGACGGCGGAGATGGTGCTGATCTTCGGCTTAGGCCGGCTGAACGTATGGCCGATAGCCGACTTGGGTATTGCCCGGCAGTGCGCCCGGCGGTATGGCGCGGTGGGCAAGGAGAGCCTGCAGCGGCTCGGCCTGCGCTTTGTGCCTTTTCGTAGCGTAGCGGCCTGGTATCTATGGGCGGATGGCGATACACTCAGCCGCGCTGACCGCCAGGCTAGACTGGACGCATGATCGCACTGTTACGAGAGGCCGTAGCTGGGGGTGAGGTACGGCTTTTGAAGCACTTGGCGGAGGCGGGTCTTCCGGTGGTGGAGACCTGGGTGCTCGAGGATCTGGAGACCGAATTTTACCAGTTGAACAACCTTCCCGAACGGATCCAGCGGAGCTTCCGGGGTATCTTCAGCGCACGGATCGACGAACGCCGCCTAGAGGCGGCTGCCAGAGAGACGCAGAACCTGATTCGTGAGACTTATCTGCTGCCCGAACGAAGTGATCAGTTGGCGGCCAAGCTTGTGGGTAAATCCTGGGTGGTGCGCTACGCAGGTGGAGAAGTTTATGCTCACGCACCGGGTGCGTGTGAAGTTCTGGTGTGCATCAAACAACTATGGACTTCGGTCTGGATGGTGGACATGTTACTCGAGCGAGCCCCGGAGCTTGCCCCGCCAGAGCGCCCCACCCTAGTGCAGGTGGTGGGTGAATCCCTGGAGCGAGATTCGGCTCTGGAAGCTGTCGCCAAGGACTTATTAGGTAGTACGGTGCGTATATATGCAGAAGCTAGCCGGGTGGTGCGCGTGGTTCCTGCGGAAAACTAGACGGATGGTCAGTGCACAGGGAACGCGGCACTGGAGTACCAGCTTGCCGATGTGATAAGTATTGTGGTCGGTGACTGACGAGAGTCCTGGCAGGACGGTGTGTCCCGGCTCTCTCCGCGTGGAAAGCCGACCAAGTCAGGCGCGCTTTTAAGTCCTAGAACGGCTTATCGGTACGTTCGCAGCCGTCTCTGAAGGGCTGGAAGAGGTATTTAGTTCAGGTTGATTCTTTGGCATTAGTGTGCTTGAGCTGGCAGCTCCCGGGTCGGTGAGCGGTGTCCTGTGGAGGTAATATAGCCCGGCAGGTCCTATTGGATGATCCTCAGGTGCCCAAGCAGTTACTAAAAGCCGCAGGGAGCTCCGGTAGTGTAATCTCTCGAAACCCTCCGGCATCAGGCTGCCTACTGCGGTACCGAAGCCTTTATGATCCCTACGCTCTGTGGGTAGGGTATTCGAGTGCATAGGAAGCGCCGTTGTTTGTGTATTCATTCGCCCCTACCGCGTGGGGTAGGCTCTTGGCATGGTCGACTCGCATCTTCACACGCCTATGTGCAAGCACGCGGTAGGCGAACCCCAGGCCTATCTACGTGAGGCCCGTCAAGCGGGACTAACGGGTATAGTCTTTGCCGACCATAGTCCCATGCCAGGCTGGTTCGACCCCGGGAGCCGCATGCGGGAGGACCAGCTGGACACCTATATCCAGTCGCTCGAGCAGCTTGCGGCTGACCACCCCGACTTCTATGTAGGCATCGGCCTGGAAGCTGACTACCATCCCGGGACCGAGCGCTACGTACGAGCATTGACCCGCCGCTATCCCTTTGACTATGTGATCGGCTCAGTACACTTCATCGGCGCTTGGCCCTTCGATCATCCCGATCACGTCTACGAGTACCGGTGGCGCGATCTACGCTCCGTCTTCAAGGCCTACTACGAATTGGTGGCGGCTTCGGCCCGCACGGGCCTGTTCCACGCCATCGGCCACGCCGACCTCCCCAAGAAGTTCGGCCACCTGCCTGAAGAGGGCTACCTGGATCTGGTTGAGCCGGTATTGAAAATTATGGCGGCGGAAGGGCTGGCGCTCGACGTGAACACTGCGGGTTGGCGGAAACCCGTCGGTGAACTCTATCCTTCGCCGGCCGTTTTGGCGTTGGCGCGGGCGCTGGGGGTCAGCGTGGTGCTGGGTTCCGATGCACACGCAGCGGGCGAGGTAGGTTTCCGTTTTTCCCAGGCCAGGCGGCTGCTCTTGGATGCAGGTTACCGCACTGCCCGTTTTTACCGTGGAGGACGGTTCCAGACATACACTCTGTAATGTACCGCGGCCCGAACGTGGCTTTGGTGGACGGCGCGGTCTGGTAGCTGCGCGTAGACTATGAATCTGGAGGGAATATGTTCGAGGATCGTGTTTTTTCACTTAATACACCGGAAGAGGCCCAGGCTTTCCTAGTGCAGCATCCCAGCAGCGTGATCTTCAAGGCTGGCACTTGCCACAAGACCATGCAGGGTTTTGGGCACCTTCAGGCTCAGCTGGAGGCGCAAGGCCGCGAGGACTTGGCGGTGGGTGTGATCAAGGTGGTGGAGGATCGTCCAGCTAGCGACTGGGTGACCGAGGTGTCCGGTATGCGGCACGAATCGCCGCAGGTGATTCTGTTCAAGGAAGGGTCGGCGGTCTATGAGCTTAACAACTGGGGTATCACGCCGGGGGCGGTGGACCAAGGACTTTTGCTACTTCCTGAAGGTACACCGCTGGTAGCGGGTGCGGAGCATGAGCAAGAAGAAGGTATTGCACCCTACCGGGTGTTGCTCGAGCGTTACCTGCAAGGTGGGATGGACAAAGCTTCATTTGAGATTGCTTACACTACCCACTTCCGCAGTGATGCCTCGTTGCGCGGCCCTCGTGAGGTGGAGATCCTTGGCGGTATCTTTGGTGATGCGGACCGCCATGCCGAAATACACCTGATGATGACTGGTGAGGGAAGCCAGTCGCAGGATATTCTGCGCCTGCGTGTTATGGCGACCTACGAAGCACTCAAAAACCTATAGCGGTGCCCAAGCTACATCCTGGATGAGATGCGCGGCCATAATTGGCCGCGCATCTCTTTTCCTAGACATAGGGTATTAGGTAACTTGACAGCTACGGCATCAGGTTATATAAATAGAGATGATCCTGTCGGTGATCGCTGAGCCGATGCGACAACCGGCAGGGGTTCAGGAGGTGAGATTATGGCTGCGTTGATTAGGCATGAACCGCAGGCTTCGGAGGTGCAGCGTAAGTCCCGTCCGGTGTATCGTGTCGACCCGCTGGATGTCTTCGAACGTGCATTCGGTGAGTTATTGGGAGACGCTGGGGTAACGGGCATCTCGGGCTTCGGACGAGTCGACCTCTACGAGACCGAGAATGAGATGGTGCTCGAGCTAGCCGTGCCTGGCGCCACCAAGGGCAACGTAGAGATACGAATGGAGGCCGGTTCACTCACCGTGAAGGTGGAGCCGCGTGAGATGAGCGAGGAAGGTCGGCGCTACTACCTGCGGGAGATTCCCCGTACCACCGTGGTACGCAGTATGGCCCTACCGCAAGAGATTGAGATTGAGAAGGTCCGGGCCAGCGTGGGAGACGGCATCATCACTCTAGTGCTGCCCAAAGCTGAGACTGCGCGTGCGCGAGTGATTCCGGTCGAGTCGGCCTAAAATCTGGGGATGCTTGCAGACCCGGTGGATCCGTACCACCGGGTCTGAACTTGCATATAGCCGCCCCGGGCAAAACGTCTGGTGACCTTAGCCGGCTTTTGGTGGGGGTTGATATGGTCGTGATAGAGGTTACTCTGCCGTCACACCATGGGGTTATGTGCTGCTTTCGCCGGCCACAAGTTTGCCAAGCGGTTGCACCGATCTCAGATCGTCCCCGAGTAGGTAGGTCAAACGGTATGATCTTAGCGGAGTGAACCGCAAGGAGCTGGCAGGTTTTCTTTTGCGCGCCGCCGACCTGATGGAGGTCTGTGGTGAGGAGGGGTTTCGCCCTACAGCCTACCGGCGTGCGGCCAGGACGCTCGAGCGTTACGAGGGCGAGTTTGAGGCTCTGGCAAATAACGCGTTCCATGGAGTAGCCGGTATCGGACCGGGTCTTTCTGCCGCCTTGAGTGAAATTTACGCCAGCGGCGAGTTTCCCTATTTGGATGAATTGATCCAGCGGGTCCCCCTCGGGGTGCAAGAGCTTTTTTCCGTACAGGGTTTGGGGCCTAAGCGGATACGCGCCCTTTGGGAGGCGGGTGTGGACTCGATTGAGTCACTAGTTGACTGGGCGGCCTCGGGCCGGATCGCTGCTTTGAGCGGCTTTGGGCGCAAGACCGAGCAGGGCCTGCTGGAGGCGGCCAGGTTTGCACTGGTTGCCGCGCGGCGTGTGCATCTCTCACTGGGCCAGGTGATAGCAGAGCGGTTGCTGTTGGATTTGTCGAACGTCAGTATTCAGGCCGAGGTAGCGGGTAGTGTGCGCCGCCACTTGGAAACGGTAAGTGGGGTGGACCTGGTCGCGCGGGCTGGCCCGGAAGTAGTTCGTCAGGCGCTTGGTGAGCAGGCTTCGGATATCCAGGGAGAGTGCGTATCGGGCCAGGTGGAGGGTTTGCCGCTGGTGGTGTACTGTGCCGGCCTGGCTGACTTCGGCAGGGTGCTGCTAAGAGCCACGGGTTCGAGTAGTTTTGTTCACAGTCTAGGGACGCCGCTGCCCGAGGCGTCCGACGAAGAGAGTTGTTTTGAAGCCCTAGCCCGGACGCCGGTACCCGCCTACTGGCGTGAGCAAGAGCATTTGGGGAAGCACCTACCCAAGACGCCGCTCGAGCCGGGGATGCTCAAAGGCATGATTCATGTGCACAGCAGCTACTCCGACGGCGCGAATACCATCCGCGAAATGGCCGCCGGGGCAATAGAGCGAGGTTACCAGTACCTGTTGATCAGTGATCATTCGCAGTCCGCAGGCTACGCGGGAGGACTGTTGACTGAAGACCTCGAGAGGCAGTGGGTGGAGATCGAGACTCTGAATATAGAACTGGCGCCGTTCCGTATCCTGAAGGGAATTGAGTCGGATATTCTCCCTGACGGTCGCCTGGATTATCCGGAGGAGCTCCTGTGTGGTTTCGACTTAGTCATTGGCAGCCTACACAGCGGCTTAGGCCTGCCGGCCGAGGCGCAGACCGAGCGCATGCTTAAGGTGATCGAGAATCCTTATTTGTCTATCCTCGGCCACCTTACCGGGCGGCTTCTGTTGCGCAGGCCGGAGGCGCGGGCGGACTGGCCGCGGGTGTTGGAGGCGGCTGCTCGAGCCGGTGTCATCGTGGAGATCAATGCAAACCCCTGGCGGCTGGATCTGGATTGGCGTCTGGCTCTGGCCCGACGCGACTCACTATATTTTTCCCTAGGTCCTGACGCCCACCTGGTTTCCGGCTTGGATGACATGGCCTATGGGGTTTGGATGGCGCAGAAGGCCGGCCTGGAGGCTGGCCGGGTGATGAATACCTGGTCGCTGGAGCGCTTATTGGCCTACGGTGAGGTGAGACGTAACACACGGTAAGTACATAGTGCGTCTAACCCAAAACTCCCGTAGCATCACGGTATGCTAGATATATGAAGGTCGTTACCGTTGTGCTGGACTCCGTAGGTGTAGGTTATCTGCCTGATGCAGCGGATTTTGGCGATGAAGGTGCCGATACCCTGGATCATATCGTGCTCAAGACCGGGGTTGAGCTGCCTAACCTGGCTACCTTGGGCCTGGCACAGGTGCCCGGTATTCATACCTTGCCTAAGGATATAGCGCCTACGGGTGCTTTTGGACGTATGCGTGAACAGAACCTTGGCAAGGACACCTCCACGGGCCACTGGGAGTTTATGGGTATACACCTTAAGCATGCTTTTAAGGTCTTCCCTGAGGGCTTTCCAGAGGTGATTATGCGCGCATTTGGCCAGCGGACCGGCCGTGGCTATCTGGTAAACCGGTCCTACTCGGGTACCGAGGTTATCCGCGATTACGGTGAGGCACACCTCAGAAGTGGAAATCCAATTGTCTACACCTCTGCTGATTCAGTCTTTCAGGTGGCGGCCCATATTGGCGTGGTACCGCTGGAGACGCTGTACGCCTGGTGCGAAGCAGCTAGGGGGGTCTTGGTGGGTTCTTATGCGGTGGCACGAGTGATCGCACGTCCTTTCGAGGGTCAGCCGGGTACCTTCAGGCGCCGGGATGATCTGCGCCGGGATTTTGCGTTGGATCCTCCCAGGAACGTGCTCGACTCACTGTACGAAGCTCATTATCCGGTGACGGGTGTAGGCAAGATCCCCGACATCTATGCGCATCGAGGGTTTATGGCCGAGGTACACACGAACGATAATGTTGACGGTATCAAGAAGACGCTCGAGCTACTCCGTACGCAGCAGAAAGGCCTGATCTTTACCAACTTGGTTGACTTCGATGCCAAGTTCGGTCACCGCCGCAACCCCCAGGGTTACGCCGATGCCCTGGCAGCTTTCGATCGCAGCCTGCCTGAACTACTTGGCATGCTCGCTCCCGAGGATTACCTGTTTATCGTTTCGGATCACGGCAACGATCCCACCTTTCCTGGAACCGATCACACCAGAGAATACGGTATGCTGCTGGCCGCTGGGCCAGGTTTGGGTGGACGGGATTTAGGCACCCGAAGTAGCTTCGCCGATCTGGGCGCCAGTTTGGCGCGGTTGTTCAGTGTGAATTGGACGGGGCCGGGAGACCCATTCGTGTAGTAGGGAAGGACGGGGCCGGACCGATGGTATTGCGAGACATCGCCGATATTACCGCAGTATCCGTGGTCCTGTACTATTTGTACGGGTTAGTGGCGGAAACTAGGGCGCTTAACCTGATTCGGGGGGTGGCGCTTTATGTCCTAGCTTGGTATGTAGCCCGTCAGGCAGGGCTGGTTGCGTTGGCCTGGCTCTTAGGTAATGGTGCTACTTTGGGCGTTTTTGCACTGATCGTTGTTTTTCAACCCGAACTACGTGGCGCACTGGAGCGGTTGGGCCGTGGGCGACTACGTGCCACCGCGCTGGACGAGATGGGTGGCTATGAGCTGATTCGTGCGATTGAACGTATGGCTGTACGCCGATTGGGTGCGTTGATCGCTATAGAAGGGCGGACGCCGCTGGGCGAGTACGCTGCTACCGGTGAGACGCTCGATGCGCGGGTCTCCAGCCGGACGCTGGAGACCTTGTTCACGGTTGGCACGCCGCTTCACGACGGTGGAGTGATTATCCGTGGGAGCCGTCTGTTGGCCGCGGGGTGCGTGTTTCCACTTTCCAAGCGTGTGGATCTGCGTTACCAGGGTACCCGACACCGCGCAGCCCTGGGACTTTCCGAGTTGAGCGATGCTTTGGTGATCGTGGTAAGCGAGGAGCGAGGCAGTATTCGCCTGGTCAGAGACGGGGTTCTGGGACCGAATCTTACACCCAGCGAATTGAGGGAGAAACTGGAAGAGGTGTGGAGTGAAGCTGCGCCGGCTCACTAACCGTGTGTTGCACAACTGGCAGGCCAAGCTGCTGGCCCTGCTCGCAGCCATATTTATCTGGTACCAGCTGCGGGCGGTTCAGCTGGTGGTTGAGCAGACCTTCACCCGCCCATTGCAGATCATAGGCTTAGGTGTGGACCGATCCGCAGTGGGACTTCCGCAACAAGTGCAGGTCCAGATCAAAGGGAGTACACGGCTGATGAGTGACGTGCAGCGAACTATCGGTTCACCGGTATTGGACCTCTCCAAGGTGAACCAGGGTCCTTTCAACCTGCCGGTACAAGTACAGCTCCCCCCTGGGCTGGTATTAGTACGGGTCAACCCTGATCGTGTGCTGGGCCGTGTGGAGCTCGTATCCCATGATATGTTGCCGGTGCGGGCGTATGCGCCGGGGGAGTCGATCATTGTCGAGCCGTCGCAGGTGGAGGTAAGTGGGGCTGAGAGCCAGGTTATGCGTGCAGCAGCGATTGTAGCGACCGAGGTAACCCCGGGCCGTAAGATCTCACTGATTCCCGTCGATATCCAGGGTTTGCCATTAAGTGGTCTGACCCTTCAGCCCGATAAGGTTGCCGTGACCCGCCGGCTGCCCCTGACTGCCTACAGAACTGTTCCTCTCAAGTTGGAGCCACCACCGGGCAGCCTGACGTTAGTCTCTTCACGGGTGCCGCGGCAGGTACTTGTGATGGGCAGCGTCAAGCTATTGGCCGCCTTAGGCTCACTCGAGGCGCGGGTGAGTTGGAAAACCGGCAGCTTCAGTGCCCCACTGCAGGTAACGCTGCCGGAGGGAATAGAGCTGCCTAATACAGTGTGGGGCAGCTTCAAAACTCGCCTCGTACAACCTGTACAATAGAGATTGATGGTGTATTCCATTCGTCTTTACGGTGACCCGGTCCTCCGGCGGCGGGTGAAGGAGATGCGTACATTTGACGGCTTGCCCGAAGTGGCTGAGCGCATGACCGAGACCATGCTGGAAGCGGGTGGGGTAGGGCTGGCTGGCCCGCAGGTGGGATTGAGTCGGCGCTTGTTTGTGATGGCCGAATATGTAGAAGAAGAGGAGGAGTCGGAGGATGATGAGCGGTCTGCGAGCAAGGTAAAGGAGCTCTACGTCATGGTGAACCCTCGTTTGGTTTGGCGAGAGGGAAGCCAGGTCGGTACAGAGGGCTGCCTTTCGATTCCAGGGCTTTTCTCCGACCAGATGTCGCGTAGCTTGCAAGTGCGGGTAGCGTATCAAGACCAGTATGGAGAATCCAAGACTATAGAGGCTGAGGGGTATCTGGCGCGTGTGATTCAGCACGAGTGTGATCATTTGGACGGCATCCTTTTTATGGACCGGCTTCCGCCCGCAGATCGTGCCGACTTCTTCGAGGCGAACCGCGCGGAGTTGATAGAGATGCAGCAACGTTCTAAGGCTTTTCTGCGCGAACTGAAAGCCAGAGCCTGAGTCGCTCCGATGAGCGAGGCTGGTAGGCGGTTGCGCGTGGCTTTCTTTGGTTCGCCGGAGTGGGCCGTGCCGGTATTAGAAAGGCTGGCTGCACGTCATCAGGTGGCTCTTGTAATTACCCAGCCGGACAAGCCTCAAGGCCGAGGGCTGCATCTGGGGTGCTGTGCGGTGGCAGCGAGGGCGAGCGAGCTGGCGCTGCCGTTGATGCAGCCCACTCGGTTCCGTAAGGATGGGGACTTCTTCGAATATATCTGTGGTTTGCGGATCGACGTGGTCGTAACGGCGGCGTATGGGAGAATCCTGCCGCGCGAGTTGTTGGAGGTACCCAGGCTTGGTTTTCTCAATATTCACCCATCGCTTTTACCCCGCTATCGTGGTCCGGCACCCGTGCAGTGGACCTTGATCAATGGAGACGAAGAGACTGGGGTCAGCTTGATGCGCGCCGACGTAGGTGTGGATACTGGGCCCTTGGCGGCTCAGTGGCGCACCAGGGTGGACCCCCACGAGGAAGCTTCGGAGCTTTCCACCCGCCTACGGGACCGTGGCGTCGCATTGCTGTTGGAGGTGCTCGAGCATCCCGAGGAAATACCAGCTTGGCCGCAGAGCGGTGAGGCCGGTTACGCGCCCATGTTGACCAAGGAAGACGGACGGGTATGCTTCGAGCGGACCGCGCGCGATATTTACAATCGTTATCGCGGGGTACGTTCCTGGCCGGGGAGCTGGTTGATATATCAGGGGAGGCGGATCAAGGTGCTCGAGATGTACCTCGAAGAGGGCTACGGGCAGCGAGGTAAAATACTAAAACTCACCGCGGAAGGTCTACAAGTGGCGGCTGAAATGGGCACGATAAGG
Organism: uncultured bacterium; assembly: GCA_964402875.1. Classification (GTDB taxonomy): domain Bacteria; phylum Deinococcota; class Deinococci; order Deinococcales; family Marinithermaceae; genus CAYODT01. The sequence goes on from CAYODT010000029.1 coordinate 14,441, forward strand.
CTGATGCGCGTACAGCCAGAGGGTGGGAAGCCGATGCTCGCAGCCGAGTGGGCCAGGGGTGCAAGGATTAGCGTGGGTGATTCCCTACTATAATTGATCTGGAGAGCTTAGCCTATCTGGGGTATGTTATGGACAATGAGGGAACAGCTTAGTTGCTCATATGATTGAGCTGCAGCCTTATTTGCCATTGATGCGGGGGACGGAGCGGTTTACCACGACCGCCTTTCTTTGGCAAATCCAGCGGGTGCGGAAAGTTAGCCCCCACCACTTGGTGACGGGGGCTAAGCGCTGATATTCAACAAAGATTTCTAATCGGCGGCGCTGCCGGTGATAATACCCAGTTGGCTCAGCTTCTCCTGGGGTACCACGCCGTTTTTCCAGCCGCGTTCACGGTAGTAGACCTCAAGCATCTTATCCAACTCGACTACCTGGCCTAGTGAGCCCTTGGCTTTGGAAGGCTCCTTCAGGAAGCGTTCGGGCAGATAGTCGCTGCCCTCGGCCAAGCCGGCTAGATTATTGTAGTGACGCTCAAGATTGTAGATGCGCTCGCCGATCTCCATAATGCGCTCGGTGCTGTAGTTTTCACCGGTATAAGCGCTGATCTGCCGAGCGTACTCTTCGGGCCCCTCAGCGAACTGGCTGAATTTACACAGGTCCAGGGAGTCGGTGAAGGCGGAAAGATCCTGGAAGGTCTTGGTTAGTTCGGCCTTGCCCTCCCAGGCCAGGGGATCGGTCTTGAAAGGTACCCCCAGTACCTCGGAGGCGGGAGTGTAGGCACGTAAGTGGCAGGCACCACGGTTAGAGGTGGCGTAGGCGATGCCCATACCCTTGAGGCCACGGGGGTCGTAAGCGGGTATAGCCTGTCCCTTGACGGTCATGGAGATCTCGGGGTGGCCAAGCTGTTTGGCGAAACGAGCAGGGCCTTCGGCCAGCTTATCGCCGATCCCACTGCGCCTTGCGATGAGCTCGAGCACCCGGGCCTGCCCGGCGGTATCGCCCCAGGCCAGCCCTTCGCCTGCACTGACGTAACCTTTTTCGGTGGCTTCCATAAGAGTCGCGGTGCTGTTGCCGGCTTCGATGGTGTCTATACCGAAAGCGTTACACAGATGAATTAGTTTGCCGGTCCAGTCACGGTCGGTATGGCCGGACGTAGCTCCCAGCGCCCAAGCGGATTCGTATTCGTAGGATTCGAAACGAATCTTTTCGCCGTTCACGGTTACCTCAACCATCTTCTTGCAGGCTACCGGGCAGGCATGGCAAGTGTTGTCGTGGACCAGGATATGCTCCCGGACTGCTTCGCCGGAGATCTCGGAAGCCCCCTCCACACTACAGGTTTTGGCATTGTACCCAGGCAGCGCGCCCATAGTATTGGTAATGTTCATGAGCACGTTGGTGCCATAGAGGGACAGCCCGCCCTTCTTGGGAGCGGTCACGTTATTGGGATCGTTGATAGTGGCGCTGGCCAGCTTATCGGCCTCCCGCCAGGCGACCGGGTTAGCGGGTTCCGGCTGACCGCTCCGTTGGCCCACCACTACTATGGCTTTTAGATTTTTGCTGCCGGCTACCGCACCGGTGCCCCCACGACCGGCAGCGCGCTCGTCGTTGTTGATCCAGTTGGCGAACTTGACCAGGCGCTCGCCGGCGGGGCCGATAGCCATGACATCGGCGCCGGCATGCTTGGCAAGCAGTTGTTCGTGCGTTTGGTGAGTGGTTTTACCCCACAACTGCGAGGCGTCCTCGATGCTGACCCGGCCTTCTTCAACCAGCAGGTAGACCGGGTGGCCGGCACGTCCTTTAATCAATAGGCCGTCAAACCCGGCCCACTTCAGCTTGGCTGCGGTCCAGCCGCCCATGTGGTTATCGGTTATGGTGCCGGTAAGCGGGCTCTTGGTAATTACGGCCAAGCGGCCGCTCATCTTGGCTTTAGTGCCCGATAGTGGGCCGGTCATGATGCAGATCAGGTTCTCAGGCGAGAGAGAGTCGACTTGTGCACCGTTCTCGAAAACATACTTGACTCCCAGCCCGCGGCCACCCACGTATTTCTCTAAGTCGGCTTGGCGTGGTGCCTCATAGTTGATACTTCCCGTGGAGAGATTGATCCTCGCCAGTTTGTGCTTATATCCGCCGAGCATGCTGCCTCCTCTTGTAGCGCCGAGCCTAATTGCGCGCAGTTGCGGGGAGAATCAGGCTCAGTGTCTTTTTAATCCTTAAGCAGCATTATAGCGCACCCTAAAATGAGCTACAAGACCGTCCAGCACGTGATTGCGAGACGCTTTATTCATCTGCCGAGAGGGGGACTTTAAGTCTGTTTTCGAATTAGTCGCCTTAGCGCTAGGTGCTCGAGCTCATCATCCAGCGGCTCCAGCGGCTCGAGGTCGCGCCGGCTTAGCGCCCAGCCGATCAAGAGATCTGCGAGCCAGGGGTTTCGGGCCAGTACCGGGCCGTGTAGATAGGTGGCGATCACATGTTGGTGGACTAAACCTTCGTGCCCTGCGCCGTGCGGCTGGTTTCCGTGCCCTGTTCTGACGGTGCCCAGCGGCTTGCCTCTCATGATTCGGGTGTAACCGGCGTGGTTTTCGAAGCCTACCAGAGGGCTTTTTACGAAGGTGCTTTCGACCATAATCCGTCCTACCAGCCGGGTGCTCCCGGCCCGTGTGACCAGGGGCAACAGACCCAACCCAGCTATGATTCCCAGGGGGGTTTCGTAGCTTTCTCCAAAGAGTTGTAATCCGCCACAGACTAGAAGGCCGGCTACGCCACTCTCGATCCATTCCGCCAAGCGGTCGCGCATACTCGAGAGTGCCGGCGCCACGCGCTCTTGAGCTTGATCTTCGCCCCCGCCGAGTAGGAAGAAGTCTGCGTCCGCGGGCAGGGCGTCGCCCGGGCCGACGCGCACCAGCTCGAGCCCGAATCCCCGCCAGGCCAAGCGCTTTTGCATCACCGTGAAGTTGCCGCCGTCCCCGTAGGTGCCCATCTCTTCGGGGAAAAGGTGCACCAGGCGCAGGATACGGGTACCTGGGCCGTGGGGCGGAGGTGGGGTGAGTACCGCCGTGGGTACTTCGGAGGCCCGCTCCTCAGGATTGTGCAGCAGGGACTGGGCGGTCTTCAGCCCGGTGTAGGTGGAAAGTATCAGTACCGATTCACCGGGCTTCCCCTGCTGTAAGGCGGCTGCCAGTGCGCCACGCGCTGTTTTGAAGGCCGCAGCCTGAGGAACCGGGTCTAGATACTTGAGGCGGATGAGCATCTCCAAGCTGCGGGCGCCGGTGACGTAGGCCTTCCTGAGGGTGGCTTGGTAGCTGACATCCCATAGCCAGGAGACATCACGCCCGTCAGCGCCCTGATCGTCGATTTGTAGGATATGTCGATCGGCGGGCAGCCAAGCCAGGTTCCAAGAGAATGAGGCGGGGTTCTTGACCAGCGCCAGTACCAGATGGCGGTCCAGCACCTCTTGGGTCTCGCCGCGCCCCCAAGCCGCAGCCGGCCAGGCGGAAAGGTGCGGTTCATGGCCCATGGCCATAGCGGCAGCCACGGCCGCAGCAGCGCTGTAGGGGTGCAGGTAGACCGGAAGCGGTGGCAGCGCCCGTCCGTTCACCATGAAATAACCCGGGGCGATTTCGGCGGGGTAATCGGCCTTAGGGCTGGAAAAACCGCAAGCAGCGCATGCGTAGACGCCCAGATGCCCATAGGAGCGTTCGCTATAGCTGAGTGGTGCTTTGCATCTGGGGCAGCCGGGTACATCGGCGGGCACTTCGAGCTTGCCAAGTCCCTTCAGGCTGAAGAAGCGGTCCTGTTCCCGCCCCAAGCTGGCTACCAGGGGATCGTCGGCGTTGAGCAGCAGTCGCGCCGCAGGCACCTTGGCCAAGGCCCGTAAGAGCCGCTCACGCACCGTATGCACTTCTCCGTAGCGATCCAGCTGGTCGCGGAACAGGCCGGTGATCACGATCCAGTGTGGAAGCAGATCATTTATCACCAGCTCGAGCGCCGCCTCGTCCACCTCTAGTACCAAAGTATCGCGAGGTGGCTCGAGTAACGTGGTGGCTATACCTTGGGGCAGATTGGCACCCTCGGCATTGTGTAGTACCTTAAGCCCCGAGTCCTTCAGAAAGCTACTGAGAAGGTGGGTGGTGCTGGTTTTTCCGTTGGTACCGGTAATGACTATGCGGTGGGCAAACAGCGCTGCGGTAGCACGAATAAAATCAGGAGAGATTCTCGATGCCATCAGTCCCGGGAGGCTCGATCCTCCTCCGGGGCGGGTGAGCTGCAGGAGTATTCGCGCGCTACGGCCCACCCAGCGGGCCAAGCTGGTCATACCCTACCTTTGGCAAAGGAGTACCCGTGGGAAACCACGGGGCCAGTCTATAGCCTGGAGACATGAGGAGGTGAAGGCGTATGCCTCTAGTTTGCCTACTGAGACACACCCACCCTATGTCTTTATGCAGTCTGGAAAAGCTTCGGATCACGCCGCTCAGGCCGAGTCTTGGCGGGTCCGCCGGATATGACGGTATATTCACTTTCGGCGACCGTGCGCCGGCTCGTGTTCTCAACCTGCCGTGAGATGTTTACTAAGACATGCAATATGTCAACCTGGGCCGTACCGGTTTGAAGGTATCGAGGCTGTCCTTGGGCTGCATGAGCTATGGCACGTCCAAGTGGTGGCCCTGGGTCTTGGACGAGGAGGCCGCCCGCCCCTTCATTCAGTCCGCGCTCGAAGCCGGCCTGAATTTCTTCGACACCGCGGATATGTACTCGCTGGGAGTGAGCGAGGAGGTGGTGGGCCGGGCCTTGCGGGACTTCGCCCGGCGTGATGAGGTGGTTATCGCCACCAAGGTTTATCAGCCGATGTCCGAGCGGCCTAATGATCGAGGCCTCTCCCGTAAACATATACTTTCTGCGGTTGATGCCTCACTTAAGCGCTTAGGCACTGATTATATTGATCTTTACCAAATACACCGCTGGGACTTCGAAACCCCTATCGAGGAAACCCTGGAAACCCTCGATGAACTGGTGCGCTCGGGCCGGGTTCGTTACATCGGCGCTTCGAGCATGCGGGCCTACCAGTTTGCCAAGGCGCTCTTTGTCGCCGATCAGCATCGACAGCAGCGTTTCGTATCCATGCAAAACCATTACAACCTTCTTTACCGTGAGGAAGAGCGCGAGATGATTCCCTTGTGCGAGGAGGAGCGAGTGGGGATCATCCCCTGGAGCCCGCTCGCACGGGGTTATTTGACTCGCAGACCCTCCGAGTGGAATACTACCAAGCGCGGTCAGACGGATAAGTACAGCAAGATGCTCTATACCCAGGTTGCGGCACAGGACCGGAAGATTGCCGGGGTGGTGGTGGATATCGCCGAGGAGCGTGGCGTGCGGCCGGCCCAGGTTGCCTTGGCCTGGTTACTGTCTAAGCCTTATGTCACCGCGCCGATCATCGGCGCGACCAAGCCGGAGCACCTCAAGGACGCCGTGGCCGCGCTTTCGTTTGACCTCGGTAAAGAGGAGATCGCCAGGCTCGAAGCGCCTTACGTGCCTCATCCCGTGTTGGGGCACGCCTAAGGCAGCCGTTACCTTGCCGTAGCGAACCGGAGGTATAAATCGACCTATGAAAGCAATTCGAGTACACACGCCCGGAGGGCCGGAAGCCCTGAGACTGGATGAGTTATCCTTGCCGGAACCTGGTGCCGGCCAAGTGAGAGTGAAGATAGAAGCCGCCGGGGTGAACTTCATCGATACCTACAAGCGCGCCGGGGTTTACCGAGTGGAGGTCCCTTTTACGAGCGGCGAGGAGGCCGGTGGGGTGGTAGATGCGGTCGGATCGGAGGTAACGGGATTAGCCCCTGGTGACCGCGTAGCTTACGCGAATGTACAAGGTGCCTACGCTGAGTATGCCCTAGTGCCGTCGGCAAAGCTGGCAGCCGTGCCGGAGGGGCTTGGGACCAAGGAAGCTGTAGCTTTGATGTTGCAGGGTATGACCGCCCACTACCTAACACGAAGTGCGGTGCCTTTACAAGAGGGAGACTTTTGCTTAGTGCATGCCGCGGCAGGTGGGGTGGGCTTATTGTTGGTGCAGATGGCCAGCCGGATGGGTGCTGTGGTAATTGCCACTGCGGGTAGCGAGGCCAAGCAGCGGTTGGCGAGAGAGGCCGGGGCCAAGCAAGTCTTGCCTTACGCCGGGTTTTCGAAGGCAGTGCGAGAATTCACCAACGGACAAGGCGTACGCGTGGTATACGACGGTGTGGGACGTGCGACCTATGAGGGCAGCCTCGATAGTTTGGCGGTTCGCGGCACCTTGGTATTGTTCGGCCAAGCCAGCGGACCGGTGCCGCCTCTGGATCCACAGATCCTCAATCGAAAGGGTAGCTTGTTCCTTACACGGCCAAGTCTGGGCCATTACTACCAGTAACCCTGTGGAGTTTGCCCAGCGCTCTTCTGAGGTGCTTTCCTGGGCGGCCGCCGGCGAGCTGATGGTGAGAATAGGGCTTGAACTGCCCCTCGAGCAGGCTGCAGAGGCCCATCGCCGGCTCGAGGCCCGTGAGACTACAGGCAAAGTATTGCTGTTGCCGT
>CAYODT010000030.1:0-2709 GCA_964402875.1 uncultured bacterium
GCCGGGCGCGACTTCGGAAAAAGAGGTTGGTGATATATTGGGCATACCTGCCCGGCTAAGGGGGGGGTTATAGGGGTGCGAAACTCCGTGAGGTCTATAGAGGAGCTATTTCTAGGGTTGTTAAAGATATAAGCGGGGTATCGTGGTTTAGCTGATGGCCTTAAGCCAAGTTTATTGGGTTGTGGTGAGATATAAATGGTGAGAAAGACGATTGGTGTTCTCGGAGGTATGGGTCCTCTGGCTACAGCTGATCTTTTCCTTCGAATAACTCAGAAGACCCCTGCCGAAAAGGACCAAGAGCATATTAGAGTAATTATCAACAGCGACCCACAGATTCCGGATAGAACAGCCTATATTCTGAGGAGGGGAGAGAGCCCCCTTCCCAGGCTGACGGAAGCCGCTTGCAAGCTTGAGCTGTGGGGTGCGGATTTTATCGTCATGCCCTGTAATACGGCCCACTTCTTCGCAGGAGAAATCCAACGACACCTTTCTGTCCCTTTACTGAATATGATTGAGATAACTGCTGACTATGCTGCGGACCAGGGGTTCAGGCGGTTAGCACTTCTCGCTACAACCGGCACGATTAAAGCGCGGGTATATAGCGATGCCTTGGAACGCCGGGGAGTTAAGGTGGTGTACCCGTCCGGCGAGGATCAGGAGCTTGTGATGCGTGCTATCTACCAGGGTGTCAAAAAAGGGAATCTTCCTCTAGGTCAGAGACTTCTGGCAGATGTTGCAGGAAGGCTGGGTGTGGGTAGCGAGGGTATAATCGCTGGTTGCACAGAGGTCAGCGCAGCTATAACCAATACGACGGCAGATATAAGTCGGACAGTTGTGGATCCGCTGGATCTCTTGGCGCAAAAGGCGGTGCAGAGGGCCCTAGGCGCATCAGGATAGTACCTCACTGGGGACTTTCGCGAGCTTGGAACGACTGGTGCAATTGCTACCGAGCGTTGCACCTCCGGCCAAAAACCGCTGCAACGTCATCTAGCTACCGTCTCACTCCTACCGATGGTTCGGCTTGGACGCCGCAGGGATTTCGTTGGCTAAGGCCAAGTGGATACTTCCAAAACCTAGAGCCGTGGAGCCTAGACAAAACCCAAAATGCTATTTAACGCTTGTCACCTTTTCCTGACGTGGCGTGGATCAAAGCCCTTTACCGAGCCTGATTACCTTAAAGTTACATCATCCTGCTTTTAACTGATTCGTGCTTTGTAGGGCCGATAGAGTGTTGTGCCTCAGTTTCCTTTTTGGATGGGTACATTCGGCGTATCTAAGGCCTCTGGATATGGCTTAGCAGTGATCGTATTGCCCTCCCCACCTGGGGTGGTATATACTGAGCGGTGTGGTTATCTACACACAGTTGCTGAAAGGAGGATATACAGATGGAGATGGAAAAAGTCAAAGATCCGGTATGCGGAATGGAAGTCGACCCTAAGGAGACCTCTCTTACGTCTGAGTACGAGGGCCAGGCCTATTACTTCTGCGGCCCCATGTGCAAGAAGACGTTCGACGCCGACCCAGCCCAACATGCGCACGCGATGCACCACGGCCACGGAGATCACGACGAGCACCACCACCACTGAACCGCCGGTCCCATAGGCCGGACAACCGTCCGGCCTATGGGACCTTAACTCCTTGTCCACAATGTGTCTGTTGTAGGGATACACCTAGGAAGTGGAAGCTTCAGGAAGGCTTTAGGGGCTAAGGTTCAGACTATAGATTTATCCGCTGGGGCTTGCCTGCATCTTGTTTCTTTACTCCTCTCTCCCACGCGAGCCGGACGAAATGGTGATTCCCGAACACCAAACCTCACGCCTGGGCTTTGGTTTCCTTAATTTAAGGAAGGGTCAGTACTCAAGGATCCTTTTGCAACAGGCCGAGGGCGTGTTCTTGTGTAGGCTTGAAGGGGGACTTGTATAGAGGCGGGGGCCACACAACCCCAGAGGGGGTCTATACTTTTCCCGTGGCACTACGCGTATCCCTTCTGATTGCTGCTATTACGCTTCTTCTGCTGGCTTTGGATGCTGGGCTTGGATTAATGGGCGTCGTAGTGTTCTGGCCTCGGCTCACTGCCCTTCACGGGCCTCTAATGGTCGCTTCGTTCTTCGGAACGCTGCTTGCTCTTGAGCGCGCCGTGGGACTGAACAGATCTTGGACCTACCTGGCCCCAGGATTGATGGGACTGGGTGGACTGGTTCTGGCTTTTGTCGGTGCTGGCCTTGGAGCACTCTTTTTGGTTGCTGGGGCGGCAGCCTATGTGCTTACCGCTGGCTATGTCTACCAGCTCCAACCAGCTGACTTCACTTTGGCTATGGCTTTCGGAGCGCTTCTCTTACTTCTCGGTGACCTGTCTTGGCTTTTTGGCGCCTCCTGGGATCTGACCAGCCTCTTGTGGGCCGGGTTTCTCGCATTGATCATTTTCGGGGAACGGCTCGAGCTCTCACGCTTCGTATCCAAAGCCGGCTATTGCCGGAACCTTGTTCCTGATCATCGAACTGATCCTGGCGGCTGGTTACCTGACCTTCTTCCTGCAACATAGCCTGGGGATCAAGCTCGTTGCAATAGGTTTTCTTGGAATGGCGATTTGGCTCTTGAAGTACGATATCGCGTGGATTAACCTGCGCCTCCACGGTATGCATAGATTTATAGGCAGCGCTCTCCTTACCGGCTATGTATGGCTCTTGGTAGGAGCTTTATTCATGCTAT
>CAYODT010000030.1:2809-4144 GCA_964402875.1 uncultured bacterium
TTCATGCTATATTCCTGGGATTTGTTTTTTCTATGGTCTTCGGGCACGCCCCGGTAATATTTCCGGCGGTCCTCAGGCTCCCACTTCGCTTTCACCCAAGCTTTTACCTGCCGCTTGCCTTGCTACATATCGGGCTGGTGATACGTATCGCGGGCGATTTTATACTGGATCCAACCTTGCGGATATGGGGTGGCGGTCTGGATGCGGTAACTATTCTACTCTACTTTGCTATGAACGGAGCTGTTAGCGTGGTAAGTCGTTTACGGCACCCTGCAACCGAAACCTAAGCCTGAGTCGGGGGTCGTAAACCCTTGAGGGATCAGTGGATTATTCCTAAGCACCCGAGATCTCCTTGGATCTGGTCGATTTGTTCCTCTCTGGATGTTCCTACCGCAGGATATGCCTTCCCTGGAGTAGTAGGACATGACAAAATTTCGAAACAGTATCCGCCCACTTGCAGGAGTGGCCCCTCAAATAGGTGAAAACTGGGCGTGGAGTACATTACTTAAATGTCCGTTTTATGAAGGTATTTACAAGAGTAGGACATTGGTACGTGTATAGCCACAATATTATGAATCATGATGATACTTGGCGTGCATCGATGATATTCCAGTACAGGCCGCTCTCTTGTCTCGCTGTGGATGTATAACGTGGAACCTGGAGACGTGATTTCCGGTAGCGAGGCCATTCTGGGTGCTTACCGTACCCGAACGGTTTGCAATCTGACTCGCTTTCCAGCAGCTCCAGATTTGCGGGGCCGAATTACTTGCTATAAATGAGCTACCGGCTGGTCCTTGATGGTAGCCAGATGTGTGTTGACACACTCACTGTGGGGCATTAGTGGTCCAGGCCCGGGTGCATCGTCCGGCGAGCCGACTTCATAGAGAACCCGATTGTGGGGTTCGTACCCACCGACCGCAATGACCTGGACGATTAGACCTTCGTAGCCTCCTTACGTTGCTCGAGCCGCTTGCTTACTCACAAACTCTTCCCTGGGCGGAGTAGTGGTTTTCAAGTGGTCTCCCGGGAGCCGATACAGGCAGTACGCAACGACCTCGCCATTGACTGAGCTCTCTGATAAACATGACTCTGCGGAGCTTGCCACTCTAACGTAGGGCGGCTTTATTCTAAGGTTGCCTCCGAGCCCGCTGAAGCCTCTGTGGCTTATCGGGCCGGGGTAGTACAGGGGACTGTACTACCTGCCGCGTTTGCAAAGGAGGAGTCATGAAGCGAGTAATCTTGAGTATACTGTTGGTTTTGGCTTCGTTGGCCTTGGCGCGAGGAGTGATCCAGGTGGCCTATGCGGGTTCAATGGGGGTGGTTATGGACCGCTTC
>CAYODT010000030.1:4244-5517 GCA_964402875.1 uncultured bacterium
GGGGGTGGTTATGGACCGCTTCCTTGGCCCGGCCTTTGCCAAAACCCAAGGGGTGTAGTATCAGGGTATTGGTCAAGGGGCCTACGCGCTGGCCCAGCTTATCAAGGCGCGTCAGCTAAACCCCGACATCCTCATCTCAGTTACCCCGGGTCCCATGGAGCTCCTGATCAAGGATGGCTTGGTTCAAAGCGCCTATCCCATCGCCAGTACCCAGATGGTCATCGCCTACAGTCCAAAGAGTCGATTCGCCCCGCTCCTCAAGGATAGCTGCGGAGGGTAAGCGACGCTGGTACAGGGTCCTTGAGACGCCTAGGCTGCGCTTTGGCCGAACTAACCCGGCGACCGATCCCCAGGGACGGAACATCCTCTTCACCTTCCTCCTAGCTGAGCGCTACTACCACCAGCCAGACCTTATGCGGAAGATCCTTGGGGGCTATGCTAATCCCACCCAGATCTTCGCTGAGCCCTCGCTCCTCTTGCGGCTGGAGTCCGGCCAAATTGATGCGAGCTCAGCTTACCTCTCCGCGGTAATCCCATATAACTTGCCGTACATCAAGCTACCTTCACAGGTCAACCTTTCCGACCCCCGGTACGCCAAGAGCTGGTACCGCAGAGTGCACCTTGAGCTCCCCTCACCCTCGGGATCGGGAAAGGCGCTGCTGCTTTACCCCCGACCCTTGGTCTTCTATGCTGCCGTCTTGAGAAACACCCGTCACCCTAAGCTGGCCAGGGCCTTCGTCACGCTGCTACTCAGCTCGGAGGGGCAGACGATGCTGCGGGAAAACGGCTATGGTCCTCCATTAGGAGCGTCAATTCCTTGAGAGGACTTAGCCTGAAGTTGGCTGGGTTCCTTAGCGCCTTGGGTTTCCTGGTCCTTCTGCTGCCATTCGCTTTTCTGCCCTTAAATACACCTTGGGCAAGCTTCCACTTCACCAGTGGGGATCTCGGGGCGGTACGGGTCTCGCTGGTCTACTCCGGACTAGCTCTCCTTCTCATACTGGTATTCGGTACGCCTCTGGCCTACATTCTTGCTCGGCGGCGCTTCCGGTTCAATGTGCTCGTCGATATCCTGGTCCTGTTGCCCCTGCTTACTCCTCCACTAGCCATGGGGATCTTGCTAGCCTCGTTATACGGGCCGTACGGGTTCCTTGGCGGGCCCCTCTCACGGCTCGGGCTTCCTACTTACAAACACTCCTCAAGCCTTTGTTCTAGCCCAGGTCTACGGTGCGGCACCCTACTATCTGTTGGGAGCACGGGCGGCCTTCGAGGGGGT
>CAYODT010000030.1:5617-20862 GCA_964402875.1 uncultured bacterium
TCGAGGGGGTGGCGCTCACCTTGGGTAAGACACCTTTAGAAGCTTTTTTCGGGTGACCTTGCCACTTGCTCGCTTGGGGCTAGCCTCGGCGCTGGCCACAGCTTGGGTGCGAGCGTTGGGTGAGTTCGGCATCGTGTTGATTATCGCCTACTATCCTCAGGGCATCCCGGTACGGCTCTGGGTCAATTTGCAGGATGTGGGCCTCTCCGCTGTCTACCCCTTGCTGTGGCTCTTCTTCGCTATCGCCTTGCCCCTCCCCCTACTTCTCGGAGCTCTCTCGCGGAGAGAGCGATGAGGGTCCACTACCGCCTTATGCGGCCGGTGCGCCTCCAGGCCGAGCTGAGTATCGAGGGATTCACCGTACTTCTCGGCAATACCGGAGTTGGTAAGACCAGCCTGCTTAAGGCGTTAGCCGGCCTACTGCCCGCCGAAGGTGAGCCCTACAACTGGTCTGCCCCCCTACCGGCGGCCGGTGGGCTACCTCCCGCAGGACTACGGCCTCTTTCCCCATCTTTCCGCCTTAGCAAATGTAGCCTTTCCCTTGCGCGGATCGCGGCGACTTACTGAGGCCCTACGCCTCCTCACACGCGTAGGCCTTGCCGATCGAGCGGCTAGTTTGCCCCGCAACCTATCCGGTGGCCAGCAGCAACGTGTGGCCCTGGCCCGTGCCCTGGCCCGTAGACCTGAGCTCCTCCTCCTTGACGAGCCCTCAAGCGCTCTTGATCCGGCGACGCGCGATGAGGTCCTCGGTGAACTTATCACTTTGGTACGTGAGCTGGGCCTATCGGCGTTGGTGGCGACCCACGACCCGGCCCTTGCACAGATTGCCGACCGGGTGGCGGTTCTAGCTGAGGGTAAGATTGCCCAAGAAGGTCTCCCGGAGGAGGTCCTGGCCCGTCCGGTGAGCCTATCCGTAGCTTGGCTGGTAGGTTTTAAGAACCTCTCTTCCGCGCGAGTGAAGCACTTGGAAGAAGCGTGGGCCTGGCTCGACAGTCCTGCGGGTCTCCTCAAAGCTCGCACTTTATCCTGGCTTCGTCCTGGCCAGAAGATCTGCTGTGGGATTCGTTCCGAGGAGGTTATGGTGGTCCGCCCCGATCGTTCCCTCGGCTTGCCGGTACAGGCGAATCGGCTACGCGGCCGCCTGTACCGCTTGATACCGCAGGGTCTGTACCTCAAGGGGATCTTCAGAGGTTCGCTCGAGCTCGAGTTCCTGCTGCCCCGCCACGTCCAGGATCGGCTCGGCCTGAAAGCCGGCCAGGAGCTAGAGATTGCGCTTAAGCCGCGCTATTTGCACCTCCTGCCGGAGGCCGGCTATCCACGGAATCTTCGGTGTAACTAAACTCGTCTTTCCCTCTTACCTGAAGTGATAAGCTGCAATTAATGGACTGCAGCTGGGAGCGATAATTATAAAAGCCCCTGTTTCTCTGAGCGGGCGCTATTTGTTTTCCATCTGGCAGTCTTCCTGCACTCTTTGCCAGCTAGATGTGGTCTACGAGCAAGCCGACTCACCTTGAGATTCAAAGGCCCGCTTCGTAACAAGCCCTGATCACGCATGGACCCAGCCGAATGGTGGTGCCTGAAGTCCTGCGCACGCCAAGAGGCTGATGCTTACTCGTTCATGGCGACCCATCCTGCAGTTGTAAATAACGATCTCGTGGTTAACTCGCCATAGGCAGCTGCACTACCAAGCTCCTGATAGTTGGGGTGATCGTGCTGTGGACCTCAAAATAGTTACTGTCTCTGGTACCGTTCCTGCAGATAGACGCGGTGCACCACGGTTAATTCACCTGTAAGACGCAGCGCTGCTCCTTAGGCCAGCTCGTGAACCACTGAGGGCGGGTGCGGCTCGACTGAGGTTGATGGCGCAGAGCGTGCTCACGTCCCTTTATATCGGTTCCTACGGCGATCCCGCGCCAGATTGGTCCAGGCTTGACCGGCTCTTGGGGGTGCCGGAGTCCTAGATGCAACATGCGTAACAATCACGAATATTGGTCTTGACACCTACAACTTTGGTTTAGACGGATTCTTGTAAAATCGAATGAGAGGGGTGGCCAACCGCGTTTGATCGCCTCCACCCCCCTAGTCCGATCGCATGTCTGATATCAATGAGCCCTGGCCTTGCTGTGAGTCTATGGCGCTCCACCAGGCTAATGCAGCGCCTCTTCATCGAGCGCTATAGTTGATGATGATTCGACCAGGTTGGCGTCTTAGCAACGTGCTACCACAATTGTTTTTTGCTCATCAAGATCTATGTAAACAGCCCCAAGCTCCACCTCTCCCTTAGCCCAAGTGAGCTTCAAATCGCGTGGAAGGAGTTTCCGCCGCAAGGTCTCCACTAGGAAAGCGGGGTCATACCCCTGCATCCCATCCGCGGATCCCACCATGCCCACGTCACTTACGTAGGCCGTGCCTCCGGGTAGGATACGAGTATCGAGTGTGGGGACGTGGGTATGGGTGCCGAATATCGCCGCCACCCGGCCAGCAAAAAAGAAGGCAAAACCGAGCTTTTCGTAGACTGACTCGCTGTGGAAGTCGACCAAGACTATGTCCGTCCCTACACCCCACCGCTCGAGCTGGTCCTCCATTGCAGATAGGGGGTCCTCGGCGTTGGGCAGTGCCGATCGGCCTACGAGGTTTACCACTCCGAGCCGGGTCCCCCCTTTCTCGACAATCAGGGCTCCCTTGCCCGGGGCGTGGCGGCTGTAGTTTAGGGGGCGGAGGACTCTGGGATGAGACAGGATCTTCTCAGCCCAAGTGGGATCGAAGGAATGGTTGCCCCCTGTTACTACGTCCACCCCTAGGGCCCAGAGGCGCCCTAGGCTCTCAGGGCGCATTCCGCAACCGCCGCGTTCTGGTGTAGTGAGATCTAGATTTTCCGCGTTAGCAATTATGAAATCAGGAGCTAGTCTGTGCGTAAGCTCAGGAAGAGTGGTCTCAAGATAACCTAGACCAGGCTCTCCCACAATATCCCCTAAGAACAGCAGTCGCTTTTTCACCCCTTAAGTGCCCCCTCACTAAACGTTTTCAAGACCCCGCGGTACATCAGGAGATAGAGCACTGTGGTGGGTAGGGTAGCCAGCGTAGATACCGCCATTAGCGCTCCCCAATCGGTTCCCCCCTCACCACCGCCGGCGTAGCGTTGCACCGCTACGGTGAGAGTGTATGCACTTGGGGTATTGGCCACAAGTAGCGGCCAAATGAACTCGTTCCATGTATTAATAAAAATATAAATAAATATGGTTAGGATTGCTGCCCGATTTGCGGGTACCAGCACCTTCCACAGTGCCTGCCAGCCGGTTGCACCGTCAATTTGCGCCGCTTCTAGGACGCTCTTGGGGAAGGACTTAAAATGCTGGCGCAGGAAGAAGATCCCGTAGCCACTGGCCAGCATGGGGATCACCAAGCCGGCCATGGTGTTCAAGAGGTGCCAGTGCGCGAGTAGTAGGTAGTTGGGAAGGTAGGTTACTACGAAGGGCACCATCAGGCTCAGGAGTACCAGATTGAAGAGCGCGCCGCGTAGGGGAAAGCGTAGGTAGCTGAAGGCGTAGGCGGCGGGGACCGAGAGGGCGATTTGCCCTAATGCCACCAGCAGGGCAAAGGCGACGCTATTGAAAAGGTAGCGATCCATAGGCAGGTCGTGCAGGACCTTGGCGTAGTTCGCTAGGCTTAAGGGAAACCCCAATGGGCATAGCGGACAGGTGTAAAAGGTCCCCGGGGGTTTCAGGCTGAAGCCTAGTTGGTAGACGAGCGGCAGCAGAACCAGAGCCACGACGATAACCAGGATGCTTCGGCTGAGCCACATCCTGGATCTAGCTGCCATAGGTGATGCCCCGTTCTAAGACCTGAAGCTGCCACAAGATGAACCCTGCGAACAACAGGATGAGCACTACCGACTCCGCCGAGGCGTAACCCGCCCGGAAGAACTGGAAGGCGTTCTGGAAGATGCTGTACATCAGGTTGCTTGAGCTCCCCGCAGGCCCGCCCATGGTGAGCACTTCGATGGGAACAAAAGCATTGCCCATCGACTGGACTACCGTGGATAGAAATAGAAAGAGCGCGCTGGGGGCAAATATAGGAAGAATCACGTGGCGCAGTAGCGCCCATCCACGGGCACCGTCCACCCAAGCCGCTTCCAACAGCTCTTTAGGAATTGCCTTGAGCCCAGCCAGCGCAATGAGATAGCTGAACCCCAGGAACTTCCAGTTGGCCACCAGGGCCACGGCAGGGAGGGCCCAGTGGGGGTTGTTGAGCCAGGAGAGACCGGGCAGCCCTAGGTCGTGGAGCAGGGTGTTGAAAACCCCTCCCTGGGGCAAGTAGAACCACAGCCACACCAAGCTGCCGATTGAGACCGCTATAACTGTCGGCAAAAAGAGCAGGGCCTGAAATACTTCTCCCTCGTGTTCCTTTACCTGTAGAGTGAGAAGCGCCAGGCCCAGGGGTAAGAGAAAGTTGCCTACGAGCGCTATGAGCACGTAGGCAAGACTCTGCATGAGCAAGGCGGCGAAACCCGGATCGCTGAGTAGCTGACTATAGTTGGACAACCCCACGAAGTGCTTGACCGGGCTCACCAGATTCCAACGGTAGAAGCTTATCTCCATCGTCTTCACTAGAGGATAGAACACGAACACTAAAAGGACAACGATTGCCGGCGCTATATAAAGGTAGGCTCCCAGCCGGTCATACCTAGACCGGCTGGTGCCTTTCTTAACCGCTGGTGATTGACGGGTTAGTTGCACCGCTCGCCCTGGATCAGATTGTCGACCTGGCGCGCTGCGGCGCTCAGTGCGCGCTTAGCGCTCATTTGACCACTTAGCGCCTGCTGCGTGGCTTTAAAGAGTGCTTGCGATGCTGCCAAGCCATTGGGGCCGGGGAATGAAACCCAGGGAACAACGCTGGGTACCTGATCGATACCTACCTGTTCGATAGGGTTCTGGGTGATGAACGTTTTCAGGTAGCGCGGATCTTTCTCCAGACCCGGGATGAGAGGCAGGTAACCCGTGCCCTCGGTCCACAAGGTAAATCCTTCAGCGGAGACTAGAAACTGTACGAACTTCCAGGACGCCTCCTGCTTCTTGGGGTTCTTAGCAAAAACCACAAGTACGTTGCCACCGCTGGGAAGGCGGGTGGGTGTGTTCCCGAAACTGGGGAATGTCGTGGCCCGGAGATCGAATTTAGCCTCATGTTGGAAATTGGCTCGCAGGGCTACGGTGGTCATGTCAGTGGCAGCTTGGCCTGAGAGGAACTCCTGCCCCCCTTGAGCGAAGAGGGCGTTTAGAGCCAAGCCCCGCTTTACCAGACCAGCCCAGAACTGTACCGCTTGTACCGCCTCGGGGCTGTTGAACGCTGCACGGTAATAGCCGTTATGACAAGCCAGGAGCTGGCCACCGTGGCTTTCGATCATTGCCTGGGTAGACCAGTTGTCGTCCAGGAGTTGGATATAGATCGGCTTTCCAGTTTTTTGCTTAATAACTTCGGCTGCATGCTCCCACTCCGCCCAGGTTTTAGGGGGGTTGTTCGGGTCTAGGCCAGCTTTACGGAACAGGTCGGCATTGTAGAAGACAATAATGTTGGATAGCGAGTAGGGCACTCCCAACTGCACTCCACCCGACTGCCCCAGCTGTAGTAGGCTCGCCGGTATGCGTCCTAGTGTTGCTGCCCCGCCGTATTTCTTGATCAGCCTGTTGATCGGAATGAAAGGCAGATTCTGCGCCACGTAGTTCACATATAAATATCCCACCTGGGCGACATCAGGCGGGTTTCCCGCGGCGATCGCGGTTTGGATGTTCTGCAGTAGACCGGTGTAGGCGTTCTGGCTAAACCGGCTCTCCACCTTGATATTCGGGTGCAGCTGCTCGAAGCGATGGATTAATGCACGCACCGCCGGGGCCCCGAAAGACTCGGTATTGATATTCCAGTACTGAATGGTCACTTTCTGGCCCATTACCAATCCAAGAACGAGGAGCGTTAACGCTATGATTCGTTTCATCTCAGACTTACCTCCGCCTCGAGGTTAGGTTGCCGTAGTCATCGGTATGTCAGTTCCGGTATGCGCGCGCGTAGTGAGCGTTAAGCAGATCTCACATGACACCCGGGGTCTTAATATCCGCGATCTCGCATTGCTCCAAGGGCTTTCAGTTTTGAGCCGATTGCAGCTTGTGAGTGTCGTGGCACCGGATTTACTTGGATACTGCGGCGACAGGATCTTTTTAAGCCCCTCGCCTTTGTCTGCAGGCCATAGACCTCCTCCTTGAGCCGGGATAAACAGGGCTTGCCCCCTCTGGGGTACTCGCCTCCCTGTTGGGGTACTTCAGATAATCGTTGTCCTGTACGGAGCATCTAGCCTATTCCGGTATGGTTCGCCGAAGCTTTACCCAATTAAGGTTATGATGATTCGTTAATGGCCTTGTCCATTTGCCAGCTAAAACCGGTGGGCCGGCTAACTTGGAGAGCGCCGGTTTCTACGGATGTCGTGGTTTGGGATGGGGTTCCCGTACCGATTGCTGCTAGAATGTGAGCCTCGTTAGCGTTGTGTGAATTGGCGATAAAGCTTACCCTCTTGATAGCCCAATCGGCCCTTCGGGATTGGGCGGGAGGTACTAGATGGCCGTAAAGATTGCTTTTATGATTCTCAGCGGAGACGCCGACCGCGCAGGACCCGGACTGACTATGGCCTATCGCATGAAAACCAACAGGAATGCGGATATCCGGGTGTTATTTTTTGGGCCTGGTGTAAAGCTGGCGGCCGGCGGGCAAGTTGATCACGAGATAAAACAGTTAGAAGGGGCTGGAGTTATTCCGCGCGCCTGTGTACACAATGCCGAAACCTTTGGTGTTGATGGCCAAATTAGGGAACTGGGTATCGAACTCACGCGTGCTTCGGGTGACATAGCTTCCTTTCATGAGGAGGGCTTCACTGTTCTGAGCTTCTAGTGAGGGTTGGCGCGCCGAAAGGGGAGTTGGTGGAAGCAACACAGGTGAGTCGGCCTGTACCGCCCGTGGGGGCCAGCTTGGCGGCGCTCAGTTGGGCGCATTTCTTGAACGATGGGTATGTGAATTACCTACCGGGTGTATTGCCGGTGCTCCTCACACAGCTCAACATACCTTTGGCCCTTTCTGGGAGCTTGATGCTTGCGGTAATGCTCGCTGCGGTATTGCAACCCGTTACGGGAGTGCTCGCTGACCGGTTTGGTGGTAAATGGTTCATATTGCTGGGTTTAACTTTGTCGACTTTAGGTGCCGGCTTGGTGGGCCTTGCGCCGAATTACGTAACCCTGATCATTTTTCTATTTATAGCTGGGATAGGCAGCACCATGTTCCACCCACAGGCGCTCTCCGCAACTCGTTCCTTGGCCCGCCATAGCCATGGCGTGACACTTTCGATCTTCTTGATCGGTGGTGAATTGGGGCGCGGGGTGTGGCCGGTGGTAGCCGGAGCCTTGGTAGCCTGGCTGGGTATCCGAGGGCTCTGGTGGCTGCTATTACCGGGACTCCTCACGCTCTTGATTATTCCTAGGTCCATCCCCGGGCAGTCTATGCATATCCATGCGTTTAAGGAAGGCGCGTTGAACCTGTGGAGGCGAGAGGTATTTGCGCTGGTGGCGTTTGTGGGGCTTAGAAACATTGCGGCGCTCGGTGTGGTGACCTTCGTACCGATTCTCTGGTACCAAGGTGGTGGTTCCCTGGTGGTGGGAGCTTCACTGGTTACGGTGATGCTGGTAGTAGGGATCATCGGTAATTTCTTGGGTGGACTTCTGGGCGATCGTATAGGCCGGCGCCGTTTGCTGGTGAGTACAAGCCTCTTATCAGCGCTGTTCCTGGCGTTATTTCTCGTTTCCTCAGGTGTTGTCCTGTGGCTGAGTCTAGCGCTTTTAGGTATCGTGACCTTCGCGGCTAACCCGATTACCGTTTTGGTAGGTCAGGACCTGTTCCCCAACAACCACTCCATGGGTTCGGGGTTTGCTTTAGGGGTGGGACTTGCGCTTGGAGCGTTTGGGGTGTTCGGTGCTGGTTTTCTGGCCGCGAGCGCTGGTATCAAATCACCGCTCTGGGTGATGGTGGGTCTCAGCGCAGTAGCTGCATTTACGGCCCTGATGCTTCCAGAACATCGCTAGATTGTGGAGGCATCGGGGAGGTTGTGTAGATTGTATATGTGACGAAACACTGGCTTGTGCTCGCTTCTGTACTGGTAATATGGTCTGCGTTTGTGGAGGGGCAGCTCGAGCGGTGGACGAAGGCGGCTGGGGCGTACGTGGCCTTCTCGGCAGCCCCTGAAAGCGAGGCGGTTTTCGACCTGGGCTTGGCCGGAGGCAATCCAGGCGGGCAGTTCGCCCTCAGTGTGGGGGACCAAAGTGTGCTGGGTGGTGTGAACCTGGAGTTTCGCCTAGTGGGAGGGGTGTGGGCGGAGCCATTCATGTCGCTCGAGCAGGCCGTGGCTGGCTTTCCCCTGGGTGAAGCACGGGTATGGATCGGACGTTGGTTCTTCGAGCCGGGGCCGATGTTCATTAGTCTCCTGCGCTATCCACTTTCGGGCCCTTTGGGGACTTGGGGGGTTTCGGCCCACTACTACTTCAGGCCCGACTGGTTATTGAACGCAGCTTGGTTACGATCTGGGCGCGTCTGGATAGGAGGCGAGTGGTTTCCTTACGGTCTGGACCTGGGGTTATATGCTACCCAGTCCGGGGGGCGGGCCTTTGCAAAGATACAAACCGGGTCGGTGGATACATATGTGCGGCTGGACCTGATAAACGGCACATGGGCTCTGGCCGGAGGTACGGTTTGGCAGCGAGCCCCACTTTTTCTGCGCTTGGAGTGGCACCAAGGTTTATGGGCCGAGGTGCGCTATCGCCTTACGCAAGCTTATCTGTTGGGTGGTGACGGGCACTGGACTGAAGCGGCCGTGGCCGGGCAGGTATACCTGGACTATCAGTCCTTGTCTCCGGGCTCCAGCCTGAGGCTTGGGTTCTCGGCTGCTTCGCGGCCGGCCTTGGCTTGGCGGGTATTTCTGAACGTGTACACTAACTGACCAAGTATGCCTGCGTCCATTATCATTGTGGACCTGGGCGCCAGTTCTTTAATCCGGCGGGGCCCACTTGACTTCCTGAAGAATGCGATCCTAGGCTCCGAGGCAAGATAGCGGGCCTCGCGGGGAAGGCCGTCCAAATTTGGTGCCTACGCTGCAATCACGGTGCCGAGATACACTCTCGTGGGCATTATGATCGTAGGAGCTCGTCGTAAAGTAGCGAGATTTCAGCTGTGATTTTCTCTACCGAGAAACCTGAGACTGTACTCCTGATCACTCCTTTATCCTGATTGATATGCAATTCCAAGGCACGATTCAGTGCTTTATTGGCTAGGGATATATTACCCTTCGGGTAACTGAAGCCGTTCACGCCCTCAACTAATATTTCTGAAAGTGCTGAAGACTCCGGTACAACAATCGGTATACCGCTCGCCAGAGCCTCGAGAGCAGCCATCCCCTGTGTTTCATTGATTGATGGGAAGAAGAGTACATCTATAGACCTGATCATTTTAGCTAACTGATCTCGACCAACTTTGCCAATTGTGATGATGCTTTTGTTCAATAGGCTGAGATCACCGTAGCCTATCGCTAACCAATTTACGTCGCTCCGACGGCGGGACAGCGCTACAAGATCCTCTAGACCCTTTTCTCTCGCCACTCTTCCGATGTAGGCAATTAAAGGCCTATAGGTCAACTCGAGCTTATCTACAAGGTAGCTGTACTCAGCTTTATTCATTGCTGGCCTAAACAACATCAAATCGATAGGGCTTGGTACCACACGTAATTTCTCCTTACTCATTCCCCTATCAATCAACCTAGACCGCATCCAGTCAGATGGTACCGTAATTATCCGTGACTTGCCGAGCAACGTCAGCATATACTTCCATAACACATTCTCTAAGAAGTTGGAATTAAACCCTAGTGCATGTATAGGTAGCGCATGTGTTGAGATGGCGAACGGTTTCTTGTTTAACTTATCTCTTACCTGCCTTATTAAAGGTCCATAACCGTGGCCGTGAATGATATCCGGATCGTAGTCCAACAGAAAGTCCCAGAAAACCCGGTCTTTTGGCCTCGTGGAGGCTAAGGCATTCCCATAAGGTAAGGAGGTCCACCTTCTTCCTCGCAGAACCCTTATTTCTCCTGCTTTGTCGATATAACTTTTATTGCAGGGGCTATCAGCTACCACCAGAACCTCGAAGCCGCTATTTGACAGCATACTGGCTATATTCTGGACAACTAACGAGTGGCCGCTTAAGTTAGGCAGATAATTGTCTGTAACTATCAGTATTCTTGATCCCATCGCGCGTACCCCGCTTCCATGAAGTAGAGTCCTTGCGGCGGAGCGGAAGGACCTGCCTTTCTCCGATCTGCCGCTTTTAACAGACCGGGCATGGTATCGGGCGCACGTTTACCGAGCCCCACCTCTATCAGCGTGCCCACCATGGCTCGTACCATTCCCCGCGCGAATCCCGAGCCGACGAACTCTAGCCAGATCTCTTCCCCGTGCTTGAGGAGGTCGACATGGTAGAGCTCGTGAGTCGTTGGACGGACCTCCCGGGTGGCGAATGCCATAAAATCATGTTTGCCTAGGAAATGATGCAAGGCTTCTCGCATAAGCTCGGTCCGTAGGGGAGAGGGAACCCACCCTACTCGGTAGCGCTTTAATACTGGCGAAGTGCGCCGGTTTAAGATCCGGTAGCGGTAGTGTCGCCAAAGGCAGTCGAAACGGGCATGAAAATTTTCACTAACTCCTTCGGCCAAGAGCACCCGTAGGTCTTGGGGCAGCTTCTGGTTTAGTGCTTGGGCGAACCGCGAGGTTGGTACCGGGTCTCCGGCGTCGAGATGCACCACCATCCCTAGGGCGTGTACCCCGGTATCGGTGCGGCCCGCGGCGGTCACCCTGGGCACCGCGCCGGGCAGATTCTCTAGCGCCTGTTCCAGGCATTGCTGGACGGTACGCTCGCCACGGGCCTGGTACTGGAACCCGTAAAAACCGTTCCCGTCGTACTCGAGCGTGAGCTTGATACGTCGCACCAAGCTCTACTCTAGCAAGCCCCCTGCCTCTAATAGCCAGAGGCTGAAATCCGCCAGATTACGCAAGGGCCGAAGATTAGTAGCCAGCGGTCCGCTGGCTACTAATGGAACCGGGTTTTCGGTGTGCGCGGAATGCCAATTTTCTTCTGCGTTGCCGTGATCGCTGATCAGCGCCAGGCCAAGCGAATACTGGCGTAAGGACTCGATCTAATCGCCACAGGCGCAACAGAGCCCCGGGTACCTTTTCCGGGCTGCGGTGACCGGTGTAGTCCAAGAGCCAGTACTCCAGGATTACCAGGTCGTGCTCCTGGCACAACTGGGCCAGGTCGCCAGCCCGTCTCCCCGGGATCCGTAAGCAGTGGGTCCACCGTGCGCGCGTTTCCCTGTGGTAGAAGCCTTTGGCCTGTGCTAAGTGCTGAGAAGGCGAAGGCCGATAGGGGGGCCGGTGTCTTGAACGTTCGAGCAGCTGCAAAAGTGTACGCTGTAGCTGTTAGCATGCCAACAGGACCGGCCCGCACGAGCCATCTGAGCGTACAGACTCTGTGTGGCCAGTAACGACAGTAGGCTGCGGTCCGGGGCGGGCACCGTGATGTCTACCCAGCTGTTTGGCGGCGTTAATTTCCGGTGAGTCAGGCTGGTTTGCCCGGTTGCGGACTGAGGTAGGCCGCGCACGCCGAGGGTTGCGTCTAGCAACTGACCTCCAAGGCTTCTTCCTTGGCCCGCAAACCATTGGCGCAGCGGTTTCAATTCGGTGAGTTGTAGGGGCTTTTGGGGTCCTCACTCCAGCCCAGTCCATCGGCGAAAAGCGGGAGCCGCCTTCTAGTTTACACGATATACAGGGTGCTGAAGGATTGGGCCTGCTCTGCGGGTTATGGAGCGGGCCGCTCCCCCAGAAAGACATGAGGTTTACCGCTGTTGTGCGCGGCCCTATTGCGCCCCACCTAAGGCCTGTGTATACTGCTGAGGTTGAGGCTAGCGCGGGGCTTAGCCCCTGTTTTTGCTAGCCCAGGGTGCTTTGCCACTCAAAAGCAAGGCTAAGGATGAGCATTGGTATCCCGGTAATGCCGGGTACCAGGGGTTCTTGAGAGATGGGGCATCCTAGATAAGGACCTATAGGGGTCCGGCCAAGGAAGGGAGTGAGTGTACTGCCGACGATTAATCAGCTTCTCCGTAAGGGGCGCATGGCGGTTCGCAAGAAGAGTAAAGTGCCTGCGCTGAAGGGTAGTCCGTTTCGCCGTGGGGTGTGTACCGTGGTGCGTACCGTGACTCCCAAGAAACCCAACTCCGCGTTGCGTAAGGTGGCTAAGGTACGCCTGAGCAGCGGATATGAGGTTTCAGCTTATATTCCCGGCGAGGGCCATAACCTACAGGAGCACTCTGTAGTTATGATTCGTGGTGGACGTGTTAAGGATCTTCCCGGCGTGCGCTACCACATTGTGCGAGGTGTCTATGACACACAGGGTGTTCGCGAACGTCGAAAGAGCCGGTCTAAGTACGGGGCCAAACGACCCAAGGAAACCGCGAAGAAGTAGGTAGGAGAGGGTATAAGTTATGGCACGGAGAAGGAGAGCCGAAGTACGTTCCTTGCAGCCGGATCTGGTCTACAGCGATGTGTTGGTATCTGCATTTATCAACCGACTGATGCGTGATGGCAAAAAGAACCTAGCGGCGCGTATTTTCTATGATGCTTGTCGCTTGATTCAGGATCGCTCTGGCCAGGAGCCCCTAAAGGTTTTCAAGCAAGCTGTTGATAATGTGAGGCCGCGTGTGGAGGTACGTAGCCGCCGCGTAGGTGGGGCGAACTACCAGGTGCCCATAGAGGTCACGCCGCGCCGGCAACAATCCTTAGCTCTGCGGTGGATGGTTGTCTCAGCCGATGGTCGCTCAGAGCGCAAAGTAGCTGAGCGGGTGGCCGCGGAGCTGCTTGATGCTGCGGAGAATAAGGGTGGCGCAGTCAAGAAGCGTGAGGATGTAGAGCGCATGGCGGAGGCAAACCGGGCTTACGCGCATTATCGGTGGTGAGTATAGTGGTTGTAACAAACTTTGATCTTCATCGTACCCGAAACATAGGTATTGCTGCGCATATTGATGCGGGTAAGACCACGACCACCGAGCGTATTCTCTTCTATACCGGCCGAATCCACAAGATTGGTGAGGTGCATGAAGGGGCGGCCACTATGGACTGGATGGAGCAGGAACGCGAGCGGGGTATTACCATTACCTCGGCAGTAACCACCTGCTTCTGGAAGGACCACCGTATCAATATTATCGATACGCCGGGTCACGTGGACTTCACTATTGAGGTGGAGCGGTCTATGCGCGTGCTCGACGGTGCGGTTGCTGTATTTGACGCCAGCCAGGGCGTGGAGCCACAATCGGAAACCGTATGGCGGCAGGCGGACAAATACCGCGTGCCACGAGTCGCCTTTGCTAACAAGATGGATAAGACTGGGGCGGACATCATGTTGGTGATCCGCAGCATGGTCGACCGCCTAGCGGCCCGGCCGATTTTGATGCAATTGCCGATGGGTCGAGAGGATGACTTCAAAGGTATCATCGACCTAGTCACCATGAAGGCGCAGATCTACGGTGACGACGTGGGCAGCAAAATTGAGGAGACTGAGATTCCTGCCGAATACCTGGAGCAGGCTAGAGAGTGGCGGGAGAAGATGATCGAAGCCGCCGCTGATTTCGACGAAGCTCTGCTCATAAAATATCTGGAAGGTGAGACGCCCACCCGGGAGGAACTGGAAGCTGCGATCCGTAAGGGTACCGTCAGCTTGGAGGTTACCCCGGTTTTCCTAGGTTCCGCCCTTAGGAATAAAGGCGTGAAAATGCTGCTCGATGCCGTAGTTTCTTATCTACCTTCTCCCCTGGATGTTCCCGCTATTAAGGGCTGGTTGGCTGATGATCGGGAGATCGAGCGCCATCCGGAGTTTGAAGGCCCGCTGGCGGTACTGGCCTTCAAAATTATGGCCGATCCCTATGTTGGCCGCCTTACATTCGTTCGTGTGTATTCAGGTACGATGACCGCGGGCTCATACGTGTATAATTCTACCAAGGACCGTAAAGAGCGTGTGGGACGCCTGTTACGTATGCACTCTAACCACCGGGAGGAAACGGAGGAGCTCAGAGCAGGTGACTTGGGGGCGATCGTCGGTCTCAAGTACACCATTACCGGTGATACCTTGGTCGGTGCGGATGACGAGCCGATAATGCTCGAGTCCATCGAGATTCCCGAGCCGGTTATCGATGTGGCCATTGAGCCCAAGACCAAGTTCGACCAGGAGAAGTTGGGTGTGGCGCTTTCGCGACTGGCCGAGGAAGATCCCACTTTCCGCGTGTCTACCGATCCCGACTCTGGACAGACCATCATCTCTGGTATGGGTGAGCTTCACCTTGAGATCATCGTGGACCGTCTGAAGCGTGAATTCAAGGTCGATGCTAACGTCGGGGCACCGCAGGTTGCCTACCGCGAGACTATCGGTATGCCCGTGAGTGTTGAGGGTAAGTTTGTGCGCCAAAGTGGTGGTCGGGGTCAGTATGGTCATGTCAAGATCAAGGCCGAACCGCTGTCCCGTGGTAATGGGTTTGAGTTCGTGAATGCCGTGGTGGGTGGGGTAATCCCTAAGGAGTACATCTCTGCAGTTCAGAAGGGTATTGAGGAAGCCATGCAGTCCGGTCCGCTGATGGGTTTCCCCGTGGTAGACGTGAAAGTTACTCTATTTGACGGGTCTTATCACGAGGTTGACTCTTCGGAAATGGCCTTCAAGATCGCTGGCTCTATAGCCATCAAAGATGCGGTGAAGAAGGGCAAGCCTGGTGTGCTCGAGCCGATTATGCGCGTGGAGGTGACTACTCCTGACGAGTATATGGGCGACGTTATAGGGGACCTAAACGCCCGCCGTGGTCATGTACAGGGTATGGACTCGCGTGGAAACACCCAGATCATCCGCTGTCACGTACCATTGTCCGAGATGTTCGGCTATGCTACTGACCTCAGATCCAAAACCCAGGGCCGAGCTTCGTTCGCGATGTTCTTTGATCACTATGCCCAGGTGCCCAAGCAGGTTCAAGAGAAACTCGTCAAGCAGTAGCAGTATTAGGGCGCCCGCCCACCCACTGCCTGCCTTTAAGGAGGTTCACCCAATGGCCAAGGATGTATTCGTACGCAGCAAGCCCCACGTCA
>CAYODT010000031.1:0-18946 GCA_964402875.1 uncultured bacterium
TTAAGTTAGCACATTCGGATAGCACGGGCTTCTATCAAGCAGAAGCTCCGTGTAGACCCGAGTGCCTTGGGTCTGATAGACGTTATTAGTTTGCTTAGCAGTGGCGGCTGGTCTAGATTACCCGTCAACTCAGTGGTGAATACGTTGATGCGCTGGTTGCAGCAGAGATCGTGCTCTAATTCCCGACCTCTTGCGGAATACGCACACCCAATGCGAAGGGCTTAATGGTGTTTGATGGACCGTTACATTATTTCTGAATTGATATTGGGATGAACCCATATAGATTGTTTAAATGATAATCTTGACAAGGAGCCCTTAAGCTTATGTTGCCCTTATACATACGCTACGACAAACATGATAATTTTCTCTATCACGACTACCTTTTTTGTCCTAGTCGCTCCAGGAGATTTTCCTAGTAATATCCCCGAACTTGTACAGCCCTCTGATAGGTGCCAGAGATACGAACAGATTGTACCCCGGTACCATCCACACTAGCCCGGAGTTGTCCCGGGGTAAGTCCCCCCGCCGGACCCTCTTGGCGGTGATAGCGATAGAATACCGGGCCTTCCTGGAATCTAGGGCATGCCGTATGTACCTGGCCTATAGCCGCATCTCTGGTAGACGAAGCACCCCGCCCCGGATTCGCCGGCCGGCTGGTGGCTTTCGTCCACCCCGAATGGAGTCAGGGGGTGTTGATCGAGTTGTTACAGTCATCGGGGGATACTGTTACAGTTACCGGGGAGTAGCTAAGTGGTTAGTGAAGATAGCTAACTTGTGGAGCTGGTTCCTTCCTGCAGCCGCCCCCTTGCGGCCAGGTACGCTCCCACCTTTAAGGTCAGCTCGTAGAGCACCACCAGGGGCAGGAAGACCAGCATGGGCATGACGATGGGGTCGGCCACCGGGGTCACTAACTCGGCGAAAGCGAAGAGCAGGAAGTAGGTGATTTTGCGCGAGCGCCGGTACCAGCTCGGGCTCACCAGGCCCAGGACCATGGTGGTCACCATGAGCACCGGGAACTCGAAGGCGATCCCCATAGCGATCATCATGAACAGGGCCATGCTCATGTAGGCGCTGATCCCCGGCAGGTATTCGATATGCGGCCCAAACTGCGAGAGCAGGAAGTCCATGGCCGGGGTGAGCAGTAGGTATCCCGCCACCGCGCCGACCAGGAAGAAGCCCACCACCGAGATCAGGCCGGGCAACACTATGCGCCGCTCACCGCTGGTGAGCCCGGGCAACACATAAGCCGCCAGCTGGTACAGCCAGATGGGTGAGGTAAAGATCAACCCCGACCAGAAGGCCAGCTGCAAGTGAACGGAGAAACCGTCGACCGGCCCGAAACCCACCAGCTTGATATGGCCCAGAGGTCGCTCCAGGAGGCTCAAGAGACCGTTGGAGAAGAAGTACATCACCACCGTTCCCAGGCTGATGACGATCACCGTTATCAGCAGCCTCCGGCGCAACTCCTCCAGGTGGTTGACCAAAGACATCTCCCGGTCGCCTCGGTGCGCGCCAAGGGGCCTACGGTTCGGCATTACTAAACTAGCCTTGCTCTTTTGGGGCCGCCGCGGCCTTGGTCTCTACGGCTTCGCTGTCGAGGCCGTCCTTGAACTCCTCGCTGATCTCGCGGGTGGACTGCTTGAACTCACGGATACCCTTACCCAGGCTTCGGCCGATCTCAGGCAGCTTCTTGGGCCCGAAGATCAGGATGGCGAGAACTACGATGATGGCGATATGAATCGGTTGCAACCCAAACATCTAGGACTCCTCCTCTCTTAACCCGGCGACTAACGTACACCCCTAATCTTAGCAGCTCGGGGCTGGTTGCGTGTAGTTTCCTATTCCTCCACTGCTTGCTTTTGGCCGACTGGCTGGCAAGTAACATATCCGGTTGTGGACAAGCGTCTTCTTGCTCTATCGGTAGGGGTGGTTATCTCCACCTTGGATTCGAGCGTACTCAATGTGGCGTTGCCCAGTATGGCCGGCGATCTTCATGTCAGTGCAGCGTCGGTACAGTGGGCGGCTTCATTGTATCTGGTAGGTGCGGGACTGGCTTTCCTGCCGGTCGCGGCCTTGGGTAGCAGGCTGGGCAGTGCACGTGTCTACCGTACCAGCCTCTTACTGTTTGCGTTTATCTCGCTGCTGTTGCTATTTTCCAGCAGCCTGCACCAGGTCCTGCTGCTGCGCTTCGTACAGGGCTTGGCTGGGGCGGGAATTGTGGGGCTGGTACCCGGGATGGTCTCGAGCGCTTTTGCCGATCGGCGTGGCTGGGCCCTGGGTATGGTGGCTTCGGCTGTAGCTCTGGGTACACTGATCGGGCCTCCGCTGGGTGGATTTTTCGTTGGCTGGGCGGGCTGGCACAGCATCTTCGTGCTGAACCTGCCGGTCAGCTTCCTGGGGTTTCTGCTCGCGCGTGACCTGCCCGACCTGAAGGGGCATGGCCTGGTGGCTGGGTTGAAACGGCTTTCGAGCAAGCGTTTCATCCTCGGCCTGTTGGGTACGCTGCTCTACTTTGCACAGGGTTTCGGGGTGATTATCGTGATCCCCTTTTTTCTTCAGGGATCGGGCATGACTCCTGCGCAGGTGGGCCTGATCCTGTTGATCCCTCCGCTGCTGTTGCTGCCCTTGGGCCCCTTGGCGGGCAGGTTCGCTGATCGCTTAGGCTATGGGCCAATGAATCTGCTTGGAGCAGCGGTATTATTTACAGCTGTCCTTGTACAGGGCCTCACCGGATTGGTCTGGCTGGGTCTGGTGGGTTTAGGTTTGGGACGCGCACTTTTTCAGGGCCCCAATAACGCGGCGGTACTCAGTAGCGCCCCGGTGGGTACTGAGTCGGCTGCCTCGGGGATATTTAGTATTTCGCGAGTGCTGGGACAGTCACTTGGGAGCTTGCTGGCTGGTGCGGTGTGGGCTGCCTCCGTACCCGAGGGACTAGGAGTAGCTTTTCTGAGGGTAAACCTACTCTTTGGCGCGGTGATCATCGCCTCGGCTGCCCTAATACTGCTCCGTGAGCGGGAGGCGCGACGAGTGGCCCTTCTGGAGGGCTAGGTTATTTTTTAGTCTAGGCTGAAAGTTGATCCTATAACAACGGTCCTTGGATAGTGCGAGATGGTACGGGACCTTGGTGCAATTCCCTTGTCTGTCGGTAGGACTGGGACTGTGGACTAGCTTATGTTCGGTGCACGAAAGTCGCGTTCACAGGGGCTCGGGCCCTCGCGAACCCCCAAAGCTGGCCATCCCCATACTCCACGCACTAGACCTGGACAGGTACCGCGAACTGGGCTACCACTACGTCTACGCTCTGCTGGTAGAGTATTTTGCCCAACGCATGGAGCCGTGGGAGTTCGCCGTGTACCAACCGTACCCGTTTCTGCCCGGACAACCAGTCCAAAAGCTCATCCTGGCCGGCATGTCCCGAGAAGCCGCCCAAAGTGTGTACCTCGGCGCGCAGGGCCACTTCCCGGCCGGTGGATGCCTACCGTCCTTGCCCTGCTCAAGAGGTGGTGCCCGAGGGAGGCCTCGGGCTGGTAGCCCACGATCAAGAGGGCATTTTTCCGGTCTGGGAGGTGGTGACGAAGATGGTGGAGAATACGACCGCCCGAGAACATGCCGCTGCCGGCGATTATGACTGTAGGGTTTTCCAACTCATTCAATGCCTTGGACTCTTCCACGCTGCCGGTGTAGTGGAGCTTTCGGGGTGCGAAGGGATCGATACCGCGTTGGAATAGACCCTGGGCTTCTAAGCTAAAGGTCTCGCGCAACTCCTCGAATACCTGGCTTATTCGGGCAGTCAGTGGTGAGTCCACGTAGACTGGCACGGAGGGAATGAGTCCGTTCGCCTCCAGGTTACGCAGGTGAAATAGGATCTTCTGGGCTCTCTCGAGTGCGAAGGAAGGTATCAACACCTTGCCGCCGCGAGAGAGAGCCCGGTCCACCACCGCGGCCAGCTCCTCAAGCGTAGCTTGGAACGAACGGTGGGAGCGGTCGCCATAGGTGCTTTCGGAAAGCACTAGATTAGCGGGGGCAGGGTAGTTGGCATCGGGCAGCAGCTCCTTTCGCCGGTTTCCAAGATCACCGCTGAAGACCAGCTGGCGTCCCTCACCGTTGAGTTCTACAAAGGCGCTCCCAGCGATATGGCCGGCGTTCTTCAATTCGACCGTCAATGATCCAAGTAACTGTCTGGTGTAATAAGGTAGCGGCCTTAAACGCTGCAGGATGGCGGATAGATCTTCCTCGTTCCATAGCTCCCGAGGTTTAGGAGCACCTTTGCGCCGCGACGCGCCGCCTCTTCTTGCATCACTTTGAGGGCGTCCTCAAGCATCAAGGGTAGCAGCTTCAGGGTGGGAGGTGTAGCGTAGACCGGCCCGGAGAAGCCCCCGGCTACCAAGCTGGGTAGAGCCCGTCCGATATGATCGAGATGAGCGTGGCCCAACACTATTGCATCCACTGAGGCAGGTTCGAAACCGAACCCCATAGTGTTCTTCTCCTCATCCTGGTCCTGGTACAACCCGCAGTCCAATAGTAATTTTAACCCGGAGGTTTCTACAAGATGACAACTTCCGGTTACCGTACCGCTGGCACCGAAGGGGGTAACCTTCATATCCGCAGTCTACGCCATGCTTCTTGATTTTACGGACCTTGGGACCTGACACAGAGATGACGAATCACCTCTTACAATGGTTGAGGAATGTGGCGGGTTCTGGTTATTGAAGACGAGCCCAGTGTACGCGTAGGTCTGCGGTTGGCGTTGCGCCGCAGTGGGTTTGAGGTCCTGGAGGCTGCCAGTGTCGGGGCTGCTTGGGATCAGCTGGACCAGGCGGATGTACTCCTGCTCGACTGGATGCTTCCCGACGAGCCGGGTATCCGCTTGCTTTCACGGCTTCGGGCCAACCCCCGCTATGAGACCTTGCCGGTGTTGATGTTGACCGCACGTACCAGTGAGTATGACCGGGTGGAAGGGCTTTTGAGTGGTGCCGATGACTATCTCACCAAGCCATTTTCCACGCCCGAGTTGGTGGCCCGTTTGCGGGTGTTGCTGCGCCGCAGCGGGCAGAGAGATGTGCTGCGTATGGAAGCGCTCGAGCTGGACCTTTCGCGTATCAGGGCGCAGTTGGCGGGGGCGCCGCTTGCACTGACCCGCCGAGAGTTCGATCTCTTGGCCTACCTGATGCGCCACCCGGGGCGGGTCAGTACCCGTGAGGAACTGCTCGAGCGGGTCTGGGGCGAGGACTTCTTCGGGACGCCGCGCACGGTTGACCAGCATGTGGCGCAGCTGCGTGGAAAGTTAGGCGGCCGGACGTATATTGAAACGGTACGGGGAAAGGGCTATCGATTCCGTGAGGCCGATCGGGGCTGAGGATTGGGCATTGGAGGCCGCTTGGGAGCATGCCTCCGAGGGCTTGGTGTTGTTCGGTGTAGAGCGGGTATTCTATATAAATCCTGCTGCCGCAATTATGCTCGCGGTCAGCCGTGAGCGGGTGCTGAACAAGCCGCTGATGCTGGCGCTGCGAGACCATCGACTGGAAGCTTTAGCGGAGGCTGGCGGAACTAGGGAGATAGAGCTGCGGCGGCGCTTGCTGTTGGTGCATGCGGTACCCGGAGCTTTGTACTTTCTGGACCGGACCGACCTAAAAAAGCGCTTGGGTAGCCTGGAGGAAGCGCGCCGGGTACTGGCTCACGAGTTCCGTACGCCGGTGGCCGGTATGCAGGCGCTGCTCGAAGCCCTGGCCGAGGGAGTTAATGAGGAGGAGCGGGCCGAGGTGCAGGCGCTGCTCCGCTCGGAGGTGGCCCGGTTGGCTCGGTTGGTGGACAGCGTGGATCTGGAAGCACCTGGTCCGGCGCGCCGATTCTCCTTGTCCGAACTGCGTACGCGTTTGGAGCGCTTCCTATCGCCTCAGCTCGCGGGCCGTTCGGTTGAGCTGATTTGGGAGGCGGATATCGAGGTACTGGCTGACCCGGATGCCGTCTACCAGGTGCTCTTGAATTTGGTGGAGAACGCGGTGAACTATGCTGCGGGCCACGAGGTTCGCGTGGTGAGCGATATTGGGGAACAGGAGATACGACTTGAGGTACGTGACCTGGGTAGCTCCCTGGTGGAGTTCGAATCACTGTTCACACTGGGCAAGCGCGGTGTACATGCCGCTGGGGTACGAGGAAGCGGGCTGGGATTGCCGTTGGTGCGTAGGCTGGCTGCTGGTTGGGGCGGAGAGGCGTTCGGGCACCGTTGGGAAGGCGGTAATGTTTTTGGGGTGACCTTTCCAAAACCCCAGGGGATGAAAGGAGCGGGGACAGAATGAGAACAGCACTGGAACATGATCTAGGGCGGATTACCGAGGCCGCCTTGCGCATGGTCAGCCAAGTACGGGAGATGGTCAGTGCGACCACCGAGGCGTTGGTGGAGGCCAGCTTGGCTAAGGCGCAGCAAGTAGTGCGCGCGGATGCCGAGGTGGACCGTATGGAGCTTGACATCGAGAACGAGGCTTTGTCAGCGATCGCCAAACATCAACCGGTGGCCACTGACTTGCGCTTCATTACTACTATTCTGAAGGCTATAACCGATCTGGAGCGCAGTGGGGACTATGCCGTGCATATCGCTGAGGACGCGGCAATCCTGGCGGGCGAGCCACCCTTGAAGCGTTATGTTGTTCTGTCGGAAATGGGACGCAGGCTGGAAGAAATGCTTGATCTGCTGGCTAAGTCGATCGCCGAGAACGATGAACCAGCGGCCAAGCGTGCGCGCGTACTGGATGATGAAGTAGACGGGCTTTACGAGCAGATCACACGGGAGCTGCTCACCTACATGCTTGAGGATCCTAGAACCATCTCTAAGGCCCTCACGCTCATTCGTGTGGCGCGGAGTTACGAGCGGCTGGGGGATCATCTGGAGAATGTAGCCGAGCGGCTACGCTTCTGGCAGACTGGCCGGATAAGCAAGCATCTTGAGGACTGAGGTATGCATGACATTGCTTTGACAAGTATCCGCCAAGCTTAAAACTGTGAAGGAGGTAAGAAAATGAAGAAAAGCTTGTTTGTAATGACTGGCGTGTTGCTTGGCTTGGCGTTTGCACAGGGTGCGTTGACTGGAGCAGGAGCAACCTTTCCCTACCCACTTTACGCTAAGATGTTCGAGGCTTATCATCAGGAGACCGGCGTACAGGTGAACTACCAGGCCATTGGCTCGGGTGGTGGACAGCGCCAGCTGCTCCAGAAGACTGTGAATTTCGCCGCTTCCGATGCTCCGCTCACAGATAAGCAGATGGTGGAGTATAAGCAGCAGACCGGTTCTGAGGTGTTGCATATTCCCATGGCGCTTGGTGCAGTAGTGGTTACCTACAATATTCCTGGAGGAAGTGCGGGTACTCACCTAAAACTCACCGGTTCTGTACTGACTAATGTATTCTTGGGCAAGATCAAAATGTGGAACGACCCGCGTATCCAGAGTCTGAACCCCGAAATCAAGCTGCCAGCGATGCCTATTACCGTAGTGCACCGTTCTGACGGCTCGGGTACCAGCTACGTATTTACCCAGTATCTCTCCAAGGTATCCCCAACTTGGCAGCAGCAGGTCGGATTCAGTACCAGTGTAGACTGGCCTACCGGTTTGGGTGGCAAGGGTAATCAAGGTGTGGCTGGCTTGGTGCAGCAGACCCCGGGCTCTTTCGGCTACGTCGAACTGATTTACGCTATCCAGAACAAGTTGCCTTATGCTGAGTTGAAGAATAAGTCTGGGAATTACATTCTGCCCAGCCTTGCCAGTGTGAAGAAGGCTGCTGACGGCGTGGAGCTGCCTGCTGATGGCCGGGTTTCTCTGACCGATACTGCGGCTGCACAGGGTTATCCGATCTCAACTTTCACCTACATCCTGCTGTATCGCAACATGGTGCTGAACAACGATACCGAGGCCAAAGCGCTGGCGGTCAAGAAGCTGGTGGGGTGGATGGCCACTAAGGGACAGCAGTACAACGAGCCTCTGGATTACAGCGCCTTGGCGCCAAGCGTGGTCAAGTTCGATGAAGGCCAGCTCGCCAAGCTTGAGTACAAGGGGCAGCCACTTCAGTAAGTGAGTTGATGGACGTACCGGGCGAGGGGAGGGGGAGAGATTCCCCTCCCCTTTCCGGATTTTAGGAGGTTCAGTGTGAGGTGGATCTACGGTAAGCTCGGCGATAGCATCTTCGCAGCCGTACTGGTACTGCTGGCTGCGGGAGTACTGCTGGCTGCGGGACTCACGGCGCTCGAGCTGTACCTGGGGGGACACCAAGCGCTAAGCAGGTTTGGTTTCTTCGGATTCACCACTGGCAGCGCCTGGAATCCGGTTACCGGTCACTTCGGCGCTTGGCCGTTCATTCTGGGCTCGCTGCTGACCAGCTTTATGGCTTTGCTGCTAGCCTTTTTCCCATCACTAGCCACAGCTATTTACGTGGTGGAGTACGCACCTAGATGGTTGTCAGGGGTGGTAGCTTACCTGGTGGACCTGCTGGCAGCTTTGCCTTCGGTGGTCTATGGCTTGTGGGGCATCTTCGTTTTAGTGCCAGCGGTGCGCGAGCACCTGGAAGTGCCGCTCTTTATCTGGGCGGCGTCCCACGCACATTTTTTACTACCCTTGATTGGAAGCCCTACTGGTATCGGCATGCTTTCGGCTGTGTTGGTTCTTAGTCTGATGATCGTTCCCTACGCGGCTTCACTGTCCCGCGATGCCATCGGCCTGGTGCCGGTCGAGCAGCGCGAAGCTGCCTATGCGCTAGGGGCTACCCGCTGGGAGGTAATCCGCCTAAGCGTGCTGCCCTACGCCAGAGGTGGCATCTTTGCTGGGGTAGTACTGGCCCTGGCACGTGCGCTGGGCGAGACTATGGCCGTAACTATGCTGATCGGTAACAGCCATAACTTCCCATTCACCATTTTCGGCCCAGCTTCCAGCATAGCGGCGGTAATCGCTAACGAATTCAACGAGGCCACCTCTTCACTTTATGTGTCCAGTCTACTCGCAACGGGTCTACTGTTGTTCCTCATCTCGCTGGCGGTGAACTTGGTTGCAGCCTGGATCCTACGCCGCATGACCCTAAAGGGGGGGCGAGCCTAGATGCAGGGCGGCTTGAACCTCCGCAGGCGCTATATACGCGACCGTATAGTGTCGGTCTTGGTGGTACTGGGCAATTTGGTAGTTATCCTGCCCCTTATTCTGATCTTGGTCTATGTGATTAAGGAGGGCTTCTCGGCGCTCAATCCGGCTTTCTTCCTGGACCTGCCCAAACCGCCGGGCGAGAGTGGTGGGGGCATGCTGTCGGCCATCGTTGGCACTCTCATCATTGACTTGTTGGCCCTCT
This sequence comes from uncultured bacterium, assembly GCA_964402875.1. Classification (GTDB taxonomy): domain Bacteria; phylum Deinococcota; class Deinococci; order Deinococcales; family Marinithermaceae; genus CAYODT01. Next base: position 9,321 of record CAYODT010000031.1, read on the forward strand.
TGATCGGCGGCGGTTTCGGCTTGGCTGCGGGTGTACTGTTGGCGGAGTATCCCGATCATCCCATCAACCCCACGCTACGCTTGGTTTCCGATGTATTGGCCGGTGTCCCGGCAATTCTGATGGGCTTGGTGGCCTACGTCCTGCTAGTGGTACCTATGGGGCATTTCTCGGGTCTCTCCGGCTCGGTGGCTCTGGGTCTATTGATGATTCCCATTGTGACTCGGGCGACTGAAGGTGTGCTGAGCTTGGTGCCTTGGTCGCTACGCGAGGCGGGGCTGGCACTTGGAATACCTCGTTGGCAGGTTACCCTCTCGCTGGTAGTACCTGCGGCCAAAGGTGGCATCATCACAGGCTTAATGTTGGCTCTGGCCCGGGTGGCGGGCGAAGCGGCCCCCTTACTTTTTACTGCTTTTGGGAATTCTTTTACTACCTTCAACCCTATGCAACCTATGGACAGTCTGCCGCTCAGGCTGTACAACTATGCGCTCTCCCCTTACCAATCGTGGCATAAGTTGGCCTGGGGCGCGGCTTTGGTGCTGGCCGCGTTGATCATGATCACCAGCTTGCTGGCGCGCATGGCCACGCGGCAGCGCATGAGAAGGTGATGGTATGCAGGCTGTACGAATGGAGACCACCGGCCTTTCGATTTTTTACGGTAAGAACATGGGTGTCAAGCAGGTGGACCTACTCATGTATGACAAGCAGATCACTGCTTTGATCGGCCCTTCTGGGTGTGGAAAGACCACCTTTCTGCGCGCTCTAAACCGTATGCATGACCTGAACCCCATCGTGCGGATTGAGGGAGAAGCTCTGTTGGACGGTAAGAGCATCTACGCCAGTGGCACTGATCCAGTAATGATTCGCAGGCGAGTGGGCATGGTGTTCCAGCGTCCCACGCCCTTTCCTACGCTGTCGATCTACGACAACGTAGCTTCGGGACTGCGCCTAGTAGGCACCCGCGATCGGCGTGTGTTGAATGAAGCAGTGGAGCGCGCCCTGCAACAGGCGGTACTGTGGGACGAGGTGCACGACCGGCTGAAGACCCCTGCGGTGGGGCTTTCGGGCGGGCAACAGCAGCGCCTGTCCATCGCCCGGGCCTTGGCGGTCCAACCCGAAGTGTTACTGATGGACGAGCCCACCAGTGCCTTGGATCCGATTAGTACGCAGGCTATAGAAGACCTGCTGGCCGGCTTGAAGGAAACCGTTACAGTGGTTATCGTAACCCATAATATGCAGCAGGCAGCCCGCGTCTCGGATTTCACCGCCTTTTTCCTGAACGGTGAGCTGGTTGAGTTTGGAGCCACCGAAAAACTGTTTACTAATCCGCAAGACAAACGTACCGAGGCTTACATCACTGGACGTTTTGGATAGGTGGCCCCTAACTAAGATCAGATACATCTGGCCGCTTTGTTCTCGCGTCTTATCAATACGCCATTATCTAAAATTAGGTATACCGGGCAGTATTGCGGCCGGTATGTAGCTTTTCGCTCTTGCAGTAAGGGCCAGTTATGGTAGCGGTCGTTGGTGGACGTAGGACTGACTCGTATGCACGTGCACTAGGCGGCTGGGATCTTCCTACTGATCCTTAGGTCTTGTTGTCAGTTTGGTCTATGTTTGCAAGACTACCCGGGGAGGCAAGGTTGAACGAGATGTGGTCGCGTGGCTATTCTGACATTCAGGCGCGGGCGATCCATCCGGGTATCGAAACAATTACTTCTAAGGTTTGGTTGTCCAAAGTGGAGTTGTATCTTCCCGGACAGGTGATAATACCGACTCTCCGTGAAGATGATGCTGGGCCTGAGTTGGTGGTGGCTCCGGTCAAACCTCTGCTGGGATGATCAAATCGGTCGGTAGACACCGGCCGAACAGAAAGGATGAGGTTTTCCGGGCGACGAACAGGGTCTGGAGACGAGGCGTGTCCCGGGGGGTGTGCATACCGAGGAGCCAGTCTTTATTAAGTGGCTATGACTAGGCGGATTCACTGCTCTCGCCAGCGGATACGCGAATGTACCGGGCTAAGGCAGCGAGGCTTCCGTATATGCCGGAATCGGTACCCCCCTTGAATCATCACTTGTGGCCACCTGTTTCTCGAAAACCATAATCCATATCGATCCGGCCGGAACGGGCCAGGGGCGGCCAAGAATCGAGCCATAACCACAGCACAATCTGAATCCAGCCAGTGCGCGGCGCACGCGAAAGGGATTGCGACCACCTGACAGTAGCCCTAGCTCTTCCCAGTAGACCCGTCCTCCAGGGCGTAGGTGACGAATAGTGAATAGTACCAACTGGTGAAGTCCATCTGTCTGTGTTTCCTCCAAGGGGAGGACTAGGCTTTGGAAGAGATGCGGTCCTGGTAGAGGCAGTACTCCAAGCCCCGGCGGAGTCTCACCCAGGCAAGCGGCAGGCAATGCCATGGGGGCTCGGCGCAGCGTACGTTTCCAAAGGGCTTCGCGCGTCACCTTGCTTGTATTTTTACACTAGATGGCCTGTTCTGTTCCGAGTGTCGGGCGGACAACCTGCTATCTAGGCGCCGCTTGGGGAGGGTAGACTTTTCGTTTGTCGATCAACCGGCCATCCTTAAGGTGCAGGGTGTCTTCGGCTAAAGCGGCGATGTCGGGGTCATGCGTTACCAGAACCACGTGTTCCCCTCCACGCGCAAACTCAAGCAAAAGCTCTAGCACACGCTCGCCGGAGGCCGAGTCCAAGTTCCCGGTGGGCTCGTCGGCGAAAAGTACCGACGGCCTGTTTACTAGGGCCCTGGACAGGGCCACGCGTTGCTGTTCGCCACCCGAGAGCTTGTGCGGCAGGTGGTGCATGCGGTGATGCAGGCCGACCTGATCTAAAAGAGCCTCGGCGCGTGCGAATCGCTCGGCTGCGGGCACACGTGCCAGCATAAGGGGAAAGGCTACGTTTTCCAGTGCGCTCAGCATGGGAATAAGGTTGTAGTTCTGAAAGACAAAGCCCATGCGCAGAAGTCGTAGTGCGGCCCGCCGGTCCTCGGATAACCGGTTCAAATCGGTACCGTCCAGGCTAACCTTACCCGTGCTGGGTAAATCGAAGCCGGCTAATAGGTTGAGCAGGGTGGTCTTTCCTGAACCCGAGGGGCCCACAATCGCGGTTGTATGGGCCTCAAAGCGGTGTGTAAAGCCTGCCAGCGCAGTTATGGTTGCCTCGCCCTGCTGGTAAGTCCTGCCCAGATTCTCGGCCTGGAGCATCAAATCCTCCCCAGAGCTTCCACTACCGGCACCCGGCTGGCGGTGCGTGCGGGAAGCAGACCTGCGACCAGACCCAGTGTCAACGCCACCAAAAGAGCAAAAAGCGCCAGCCGAGGAGTAACCGCTGAGAGAGGTATGGCTATGGCGCGGATGGTATATATATTAATAACGGTGGAGATAAGCCAGCCGACGAATACGCCGATCACTCCACCCGAGAGTGCCAGCGCTAATGCTTCGTATAGCACCAGCCCGAAGATGAAGCCCCGTCGGGCCCCGATAGCCCTCATCACGCCAAATTCGCGAATTCTTTCATAAACACTCATCATGACCGTATTGGCTACCAGCAGCCCGCCTACAATCAGAGCCACCAGGCTGATGCCAAAGCGGATCAGGTCGGAGATGCGCAAGGCACGGTTGGCAAACTGCATTACGTCGCTGGCGGTTTGGGCCTTGTATCCGGGTAGCAAGGCATCGACCTTCTTTGACACTGCCTCCGCGCTCTCCCCCGAGCGTAGCTCGAGCAGCACCACGTTGTAATTCTTGGTGCCCATAGCTTGCTGCAGCACTTGGTTGGGCACGAAGATCACGTTGTCGGCTAGCGTGCCCGACTCCTTCAGGATCCCTGTCACTGTAAGCGAGAGCGTCGGCGACAGCCTAAGCTTGCTGCCCATGATCAACTGGTTCCGACTAGCCACCTTGGCGCCGATCACCGCCTGATCCTTACTGAAGGCGGTGGTACCCGAGGCCGCCTTTACATCCGGGTAAACTCGCCCAATACCAACTCCTTGGGGCAGGCCCTGAAAGAAGAAGCTGTTTTGCAGGTCAAAACCACCGCGAACCAGGTAAGCACTGGGTATCACGTCTTTCAAGCCGAGTTCGCCCAGATTAGCCCGCAGTTTGTTAACTACCTCTATAGGTACCTCGGGGGCGCCCGGCCCAAAGCTCTGGCTGCCCCCCGGCACCACCTGGATCGAGGGCCCGATCCTAGACAGTTCACTTGAGAGTGCTTGACGAAGACCTTCTCCAAATGACAAAAACAGCACCATCGAGGCGGTGGCCACGATGATGCCAAGCAGAGTCAGAAAGCTGCGGACGGGACGGACGCGCAGATTCCGATAGACGATCGGCAGAAGTTCCATCTGTTTCAGTTTAGTCATGTGGAGGGTGAGGAGTGTGGATTAGGTAACCGCTTAGGTAGGTTGTTGATTCGGTGGTCCTGGGTGGGGCCCGTATAATCTCCGGTATGTTGACCTCGGAGATCCGTGAGAAATACCTGCGTTTCTTTGAATCCAAGGGGCATCTGCGGCTGCCTTCCTTCAGCCTGATTCCCGAGGATGATCCCAGCCTGTTGTTCACGGTGGCCGGCATGGCTCCCCTGAAACCCTTCTTTCTGGGGGAGAAACCGGTATTCCCGGAATATCCTGGCGAACATCGCCGGGTGGTGAGCGCGCAGAAATGCCTACGCATCGGCGATATTGAAAACGTTGGCCGTACCGCCCGGCACAATACCTTTTTTGAGATGTTGGGCAATTTCTCGTTCGGTGACTATTTTAAACTTGAAGCTATTACCTGGGCCTGGGAGTTTATGACTGGTGAGGCCTGGTTGGGGCTTTCGCCCAGAAAGCTCTATGTGACCGTATACGATGATGACGACGAGGCCTATGCTATCTGGCGGGATCAGGTGGGGGTACCTGAAGAGCAGATCTCCCGCTGGGGCGAGGATGAAAACTTCTGGCCGGCGAGTGCTGTGTCCCAAGGGCCTAACGGTCCCTGTGGACCTTGCAGCGAGATTTTTTACGATCGGGGTCCGAGCTTCGGTGGTACTGATGAAAATGGTCCCAATACGGGTTCTGGTGATCGCTTCGTGGAAGTATGGAACCTAGTATTCACGCAGTTCAACCGCAGTGGGCCGATACCGGGTGTAGGGCAACTTTCACTGCTACCCCAGAAGAATATCGACACCGGCCTGGGACTCTACCGACTGGCGGCGGTTTTGCAAGATGTCCCCGATTTATATGATACCGATACCTTCAAACCGCTTATTGACCGTGTAGCCGAACGCTCCGGACAGGCCTACCGGAGGCCGTCTTCGGTTTCCCACCGGGTGATCGCCGATCATTCGCGTGCGGTGGTAGCGGCGCTTGCAGATGGTGTGGATTTTTCCAATACCGGGCGTGGCTATGTGGTCCGGCGGCTCTTACGGAGAGCGGTGCGGCATGGTCACCTGCTGGGTCTGCGCGGCCCGTTTATGTCGGAGCTGGCCGGCTTGGTAGCCGAGACCCTGGGTGGGGCTTTCCCCAAGATGCAAGCTAACCTTTCTGTGGTGAAGAATGCAATTCTGCGCGAGGAAGAGCGCTTCTCTCAGACTCTGGAATTGGGGATCAGGCGCCTCGCGCGATTGATTGAGCCTATGAGGCCCGGCGAAATCCTTCCGGGAGATGAAGCTTTCCGCCTATACGATACTTATGGGTTTCCGCTCGAGCTGACCCTGGAGATCTGTAATGAACACCGGATCCGCGTGGATGCCGGGGGATTCGAGAGCGCACTGGCTGAACAACAACTCCGGGCCCGCGCGGCCAGCACCTTTGGCCAGGGAGCTATCTTCACCCGCACCACTGAGGCTCTGAAGGCCCTTTTCGAGCGGCAGGGGACCACGGTATTCACCGGTTATGCAGCGCTGGAGGCTGATAGCGTGGTGCAGCTGATTCTGCTTGATGAGCAGGCGCTCGATTCGGCACCGCCGGGCAGCGAGGCTGAGGTGGTGCTGGACCGTACCCCTTTCTATGCCGAGGGCGGTGGTCAGGTGGGTGACCAGGGCCGCCTGGAATGGCCACGGGGTAGAGCAGTCGTATTGGGCACATATCGGTCACCGCAAGGTTTGATCGTGCACCGGGTCAGGATTGAGGAAGGGAGCTTGGAACCGGGTCAGCCGGTGCGTGCGGTGGTGGACGAGTGCCGCCGCCGGGCTACCGAGCGAAGCCACACCGCCACCCACCTGCTGCATGCGGCGTTGCGGGCTGTGCTAGGGCCCCACGTTCGGCAGGCCGGCTCGCTGGTTGCCCCGGAGCGTATGCGTTTTGATTTCTCCCATGATGGACCCATGAGCACGGAAGAGATCGGCAAGGTGGAGTACTTGGTAAACCGCTGGATCCAGGCCGATTTTTCGGTTGGTTGGACGCTCAAACCGATCGCCGAGGCCAAAGCCGAGGCGGCGACGGCGCTGTTCGGCGAGAAGTATGGCGAGATCGTGCGGGTAGTCAGTGTGGAAGGCGACCTACCCACAGGGGGTGATCCGGCCGTGGTGCATTCCAAGGAACTTTGTGGAGGCTGCCATCTACGGCGCACCGGCGAGATCGGGTTGTTCACCATCGTGAGCGAGGCTTCGGTATCGAGCGGTGTGCGGCGCGTGGAAGTGCTCGCCGGCGAGGCGGCGGTTCGCCATCACCGCGAATTATTGGAACGCAGCTATGCGCTTTCCCGGTTGTTGGGCGCTCCACTGGAGGGATTGGTTGAGCGGGTTGACCGATTGATAGCTGAATTAAGGGAAAAGGAGCGTGAGACGACTTCGCTCAAGCACGCCCTGGCCCAGGCGCAGTTAGGCAGCAAGACGTCCTCGGAGCCGCACATGGCCGGCGGCGTGCGCTACCTGGCGGTCGAGTTGAACGGTCTGGATGCTTCAGCTTTGCGCCAAGCTGCGGACGAACTGCTCGAGCGTCACAAGGAGGTCGATCTGGTCGCGGTCGGTTCCGGGGACGCATTGACTATTAAAATCAGGGACGCCGAGAAAAGAGATCTGGCGGCAGGATCGATCATGAAGCAACTGGCCCGGCTCAGCGGCGGCCGAGGCGGGGGGCGCGCGGGTTTAGCCCAAGGCGGTGGCTTTGACGTGTCGAAGGCGCTGATCCTGTTGGAACAGGTGCTCGGGGAGCTGGGTACCTAAACGCACCGGGTACCGGGCAGCCCGGGACGATTCTTGCTCCGGGCTACAAGGACTAGGCTTCCCAGGTCCAGTCTTTGAACTGCTCTCTCAATCTTGACTTCATGAACTTACCTGCTGAGGTCCGGGGGATTTCGTCCATGAAGACGATGGCATCTGGCAACCACCACTTGGTGAAGCGGGACTCGAGGTAGGCCCGGAGCTCATCTGCGTCGACATGGGCGCCTTCCTTCAAGACCACCGCGGCCAGCGGTCGTTCCTGCCATTTGGGATGGGGCACCGCGATTACCGCAGCTTCGGACACCGCCGGGTGGCCCATCAGAGCGTTCTCCAGGTCTAGCGAACTGATCCACTCCCCACCTGATTTGATTAAGTCTTTGGTACGGTCGGTGATCTTTATGTACCCTTGGGGGTCGATGGTGGCTACGTCACTGGTGCCGAACCAACCGTCCCTGCTCCAGGTTTCCGAGCGCTCGCCCTTGAAGTAGCTGCCGGCGACCCAGGGGCCGCGCACCTGCAACTCGCCCATGGTCTCGCCATCCCAAGGGGCCAGCCCCTTATCTCCCTCGATTCGTGCTTCCACCAGAGGTACCGGCAGACCTTGCTTGGCCCGCAGGGTATACCGCTGGTCCTCCGAGCGGCTGAGCAGATGGCTTTTCAGCCGTGATACGGTGCCGAGCGGGCTGGTCTCGGTCATACCCCAGGCGTGAATGACTTCCAGGTCGAAGCGGTCGAAGCCGCGGATCATACTTTCCGGGGCGGCCGACCCACCGACGATCATACGCATACCCGGTGTCAACCGCCAACGGTTGGGCTCTTTTTCCAAAGCTTGCAGAATTCCCAGCCAGATGGTGGGTACCCCGGCGGTGGCGGTTACGTGCTCCCCCTGGTATAGCTCGAGCAAGCTCACTGCGTCCATGTGGGGCCCCGGGAAGACTAGCTTGCTACCCACCATTACCCCGGTGTAAGGCAATCCCCAGGCCATGGCGTGGAACATCGGCACTACCGGCAGCAGAGTGTCTCGCTGGGATAGGTTCAGTGCGTCGGGAATGGCGGAAGCCAGCGAGTGCAGCACAGTGGAGCGGTGTGAGTAAACCACTCCCTTGGGGCGACCGGTAGTGCCTGAGGTGTAGCACATGCCGCTGGGATCGTTCTCGTGAAGCTCGGGATACTCGAACTTCCCACCCGCAAATAGGCTCTCGTAGTCGTCATACCCTTGGGGCACTGTCGCTCCGGTGAGCGGGACGATGAAGACGCGCTCAAAGTTCACCTGGTCACGGATAGTCTCGTACAGCTTTAAGAGCACGTCGTCTATGATTAAAAAACGATCCTCGGCATGATTCACGATATAGGCGATGTCGGTGGGATGGAGCCTGGGATTCAGGGTGTGCACCACGCCCCCTGTGATGGGAATACCAAAGTAGGATTCTAGGTGCGCGTAGTGGTTCCACATAAGTGTGGCCACACGATCGCCTTTCTTCAGACCTATCTTCGTGAGCCCTTGTGCAAGGGCCAGGCTACGGTGGTGGAAGTCCTTGTAGGTATAGCGATGTAGGGACTTATCCGGCATGCGAGATACTACTTCGCTATCACCGAAAAGCGTGCCTGCCCGTTCTAACAAATGTGGGAGCGTGAGCGGAAACACCATCATGGTCGAGTCCATACTCTCCTGCCTCCGTGTATTCAGATTGTACCCGAATGATTGCTTGTGGGTCGGTAGGTGGCGCTGCGTGTTGACCAAATGGGTATAGTCCAATCTTCTGTAATATATCCGAATTATTTCCTATTTCACAGATAATGCTGTGGTGTAGATTAGGAACTCTACTACTGGGACCGGCTGATTCACCTAGAAGCGGCCCTGAACGTGCCGGTACGCAGTCACCGAGAACTTTAGATCTACCCCGCTACAGACGGCGAAAACTGCTTGACACTCCCCAGGCGGTGTGTTAGGCTTTTCCCTCGGACGGGGTTCTAACCCCCGGTCGGGCTCAGGGGCTGCCACCTTAGCTCAACTGGCAGAGCATCCGATTTGTAATCGGAAGGTTGGGGGTTCGACTCCCCTGGGTGGCTCCAGTCGCAATACGCGGCAAACATGGAGATAGGGCAGGTACCCAAGTGGCCAAAGGGGACGGTCTGTAAAACCGTTGGCATTGCCTTCGCTGGTTCAAATCCAGCCCTGCCCACCAGTCGAGCGGGAGTAGCTCAGTTGGTAGAGCATCTGCTTCCCAAGCAGAGGGTCGCGAGTTCGAGCCTCGTCTCCCGCTCCACAAGCTCGCGTAGCTCAGTTGGTAGAGCACACCCTTGGTAAGGGTGAGGTCGCCGGTTCGAGTCCGGCCGCGAGCTCCAGGTCTTTATATGGTGCCCACATCTACAAGATGCTCGTTCTTAGGAGCGAAAGCTAGGATGTGGTGAGGAGCACAAGGAGGTTCACCCAATGGCCAAGGATGTATTCGTACGCAGCAAGCCCCACGTCA
>CAYODT010000032.1:0-4458 GCA_964402875.1 uncultured bacterium
CCCACCAGGCTCATCTCACCGCGAACAACATTCCAAAGCTGTGGAAGCTCGTCCAGGCTGGTCTTGCGGAGGAACGCTCCCACCGCGGTAATCCTGGGGTCATTACGAAGTTTCTGAGTCTGCCGCCATTCCTCACGAAACGATGGGTTCTGGTCGAGATAATCCTCTAGGATGGCGTCGGCGCTCACCACCATGGAGCGAAACTTCCACATCCGGAAGCGCCTGCCGCCGCGGCCGATACGCCAGTTCCCGTACAGAACGGGGCCTTTCGAATCCAGGCGGATCAGGACGGCCAGCAGCAGCATGAGCGGCGAGATAATCAGGCCGCCGATCCCGGCCGCCAGCAGATCGATGCTCCGTTTAAGTAAACGAACGCCCGGTTGCAACAGCCGCTGCCGTATCTCCAGCCCCAACAGGCCTCCGAGATCGTGCGCCGCAACCCACAAACTTGAGAATCCGAACAGATCGGGAATCAGGATAAGGTGGTGAAACAGCGAGCCGTGGCGCTCGATCAGCTCGATCAGCTCCTCCCGGGGCACTTCCGGCATGGCCACCACCGCGTACGCCACCCCGGCTTCCCTGGCGATGGTAGGAGCCAGCTCGAGCCCCCCCAGTACCGGCACCCCCTCGAGCGCTGCGGGCCTCGCGGGGTCGTCGTCGAGCACCGCCACGGCCTTCAGGCCCAGGCCGGGGTGGCCCGCCAGCGCCCGGAGTACCATGCGGCCGCTTTCACCGGCGCCCATAACCACCACCGACTGTCCCCACCAAGGCTTCTTCGCCCAAAGATTACGCGCCAGCGCCCGGAACAGCGGCACCATGACCAGCGCCGCCAGCCAGGCCAAGAAGAAAACACCACGGGAAAAATCACTGCCTCCCTTGGTTACGTAAATCGCAGCCGCCAACACCAGAAATACCGTGCTGAGCGTGTAGCTGCTGCGGCGAAGCTCTTCGGCCGGGTTGAGGCCGACCCCCGGGTACATCCCCGCACCGGCGAAGGCCAGCGGAAACAGCAGGACCAACGGCCAAAGTTCAGCGTAATGGTGTAGCCCCAAACCTGCTCCAAAAAGCATCCGCAACTGGACCGAGAGCAACCCTGCAATACCGATGGCCAACAGGTCGCTCAGCAGCAACACCGCCGCCGTCCGCCAAGTCTGGGTGCGGATCACTACGACTTTTGTACCGGAACGCACGGAGGCTCTGGGCTCCATAACCGGTTGCAGCTTACCATACTCATAGTTGAGCAAGCCGGCCAATTCATCCGCCCGTCGGGTACGCAAAAATATCAAACTACGCGACCAAGCCCGTACAAAACCGCTCGGATACCTGCCTCCTCCAAAGGAATAAGGATTTATACCCAGGCTGCAGTGGTCAGCCTAGAGGCTACTTCGGCAACTGCTGCCGAAGTAGCCTGATTAGAGTCGATTCATACCCTGGGTACCTGGTAGAACTGCCCCAGTAGGTTGTTCTCTGTTCCGCCGAGGCACGTTGGAACAGCCCTCTCCAGGCAAAAACTAGAAGACCGTCAGGCTGAGCTCGAGCTGGGTGATGTTGTAGTTCATGGTAAGGTTCCCGCCGCTCGAGCTGAGGGTCCCGCTCACGTGGATAATGATCATCATCTGGTGCGCGCCGGAGGACTTGAGGGCCTGGAGCTGGGCACTATTGAGCTTGGCTTGACCCTGGACGCTGACAGCGTTCTGGGAAAAGTCGAACGGGGCCGATGGGCCGAGCGCGTACTTGGATTGCTCGATATTTGTAGTGCCCGCGGGGGCCAGGTAGAGCTGGACCTTTCCCGTTCCGCTTACCCCGGTGAGGCCGCTCAGTTTCATGCTGATACCGTAATTGATAGAAGCCGATGTGAAAAGCGACGAATACGATTGGTTGATTTTGAGGGTGTAACCCTGGGCCGAGGGGTACCACAAGCTGACATTGTAGCTGCCTGGAGGTACTGAGATGGGCTCCAGACTCCCGCTGGTATAGCTACCCATCAAAGGCACCAGGTTGATGGTGATGGGTGCTGAGCTACAGGCGGTGAGGCCCAGAAGCCCCAGGGTGGCGAGCGCCAGTGTCCAGCGAAGCCTTTTCCTGTTCATGATTTATCTCCTCCTTCGCCTTGTGGTACGGGCCGTGCCGGAAGAGGGCCCTGCTGCGGGCGCCTGCGGCCTGGTCTGTTCGCGCGCGGCTCCAAGCATATTCCTCACCTTTATCTTATCAGGAATGAGATACCTTGACCCGTAATCGCTCGCATTGCTGTACGGGCTGTGGTTTCCAAAGCCTATGCCGCCTCCGGCGTGCAATTAGGGTTAGGATGAGCCGGACTTACTATAAAGTGTCTATATCTTGCCGACCGCCGGGGGTCGGCGTCTACTGTAGCTTCACGTTGAGGCCCACACCACTTACATCGCCCCGGCCTCCAACGGTAACCTCGACCTGGCCGTAGAACTTGCCGACCACCTTAGCCAGCACCCCGCTGATGGCGTAGTTGCCGGCCACTACCGTGTAGGTGCCGAGTGGAACGTTAATGAGAGTGAAATCACCGCCGGCGTCGGCATGGGTTTGCTCTACTACGGCGCCGCCCTGCACCAGCTGCACGATGAAGTCGCTGGCCTTGGCGGTAACGTAGCTCCTGGCTTCGTTGATAGCCGCAAGGGGTGAGATCAGTCCATAACCAAGGTAGTTGTTGAAGCCCCCGGTCTCGATCGCCGTGTTCTCGAGGATGAGCTTCACATTGGTCGGGGTCAGGCCCGGGTTCTCGGCCAGCATCAAAGCGGCCAGTCCGGATACGTGCGGAGTGGCCATGGAAGTGCCGACAAGCGAAGCGTAGGTGGCGCTGTTCGTGGTGTTGTCCCACCAGGTGCTGACCACACCCAGAGCGGCCCATCCGCTCTCGCCCACCACGTCGCCGGGGAGCGGCACGGCGTTGTCGTTGTTAAAGAGGAAGCCGCCGGGAGCTGCCACCGACACGCCCTGCCCGCCGGTGGGGGTGCCGCCGTTGGAGAAGCAGGAGGCCGCAAAGGTGTTGGTGCCCTCATCGTAATCGACCGAGCCCACCGCAATGGCCTCAGGGTAGGCCGCCGGGTAATCCACCGCGCTGGGGGAGTCCTGCACGGCGTACGTTGGGGGATTCGGGCAGTTCGTGACGTCGTTACCCGAGGCCGCGACCACCACCGTGCCGTTGCCGGCAGCCAGGGCCACGGCGTTCTCAATAGCCGGGTCCGGCTTGGCTGCTCCCAGGCTAAGGTTGATGACCCGCGCCTGGGCGGGTGGGGTGATGAGGATCCCGTTGCCGTTGTACACGGTCAGCCCGGCGGCGTACTCGATACCGCGCGTCACAGCAGCAATCGGGCATCCGTTGGCGTCGCACACCCGCACCGGCAGGATGCTCACGCGCCAGTTCATGCCGGCGGTGCCGATGCCGTTATCGCCGACCGCGCCGATGATGCCGGCCACGTGCGTGCCGTGATATTCGCCGTCCGAGAGCGGCGTGACGGCGCCCGGCTGGTTCAGCACGAAGTCGTAGCCGGCGTAGGGGATGTTCGCCCGCAGGTCCGGGTGCGAGCTCATCACGCCGCTATCCACCACCGCCACCACTACGGCCTTGCTGCCGGTCACCACGTCCCAGGCGCTGGGCATGCCCAGCATGCTCATATCCCACTGGTACTTGAACAGCGGGTCGCTCGGGAGCGATTGCGCCGAAATGCCCGCGGTCTTCACCGGCAGGCTCAGCGAACTGAGCTGCAACAGGTAATTAGGCTGCACCACCCCAACCCGCGCGTCCGAACGCAACTCGGACGCCACCTCGGGCACAGCTTGCCCGTTTGTCCCGAGCACCACCCACGGAGACGCCGGCGCAATCAAGCTCTTCACACTCAAACCGTGGGCCTGCGCGATCGTTACCGCCGCGCTCTGCACCGCTTGCGGCGTCAGCGCTTGCGGCGTGATACGCCCGACTAGCGATTGGACCGTCAACCCCTGCACGGCCAGGAAACCACGATCCACCTTCATCAGCACCTGGCCCGGCACGTAGGAAGCCCCCGGCGAAACGGCTTTAGACGCGCCCGCGCTCTGCGGCAGGATCTGTCCCGCCGGGCCCGTAATGTTGCCGGACACGTCCGCGAAGCGCATGAACACCGTTACCACAGCGCTGGCGGTACCACTCTGCACCAGCACGTTGCCGGCGTAGGAGCCGGCCTTCAGCCCCGAGCGGTCGACGGTCACGGTCACGGTTCCGGATCTTGAACCGGTGGACGGGCTGAGGACCAACCAGGGTTGGCTGGTGGAGGCCTTCCAGGAGCCGCCGGCCGTGACTGAAAAGGTGTCGGCGGCGGTGCCTGGAAACGCGATGAAAGACGTGCTGGTCGAGACGCTCGCGGTGCCCGGGTTTACAGATACAGACCCGGGATTGCTGCAGCCGGCTAGTAGAAAGCCGGTGAGGATCAATAGGATTAAGCCGGGTAATAT
>CAYODT010000032.1:4558-18578 GCA_964402875.1 uncultured bacterium
TTTCCGAGGCCTGTAGCAAGCAACAAGGTCCATCCAAATTGCTCGCTAAGGTGAGGATCAAAATAGGGCCTTGATATCGGAATCCTCACGATACCAAGGCCCGGCCGACAACCCCCTCAGGTTCTCTGAGACAGCCGCCAGGTATGCAGGATCCAGTACCAAATCAGGAAAAAGATCGCTGCGACCCCTAAACCCGTTATGATGTACCCGACACCGTAGGTAACAGCCGGATCGATAAACATATATATCATCACCCCGACAAAGGTTACCGCGGCGGCGGCGCTGAGCCCCAGGCTCAGCCACTTCGCTACCTTGTCGTTCAGCCACATGCTGGAGACCAGCAAGACCAGCACCAGGGCCGGCAACAGGAAGAAAGCAAAGTCCTGGTGGGCGAAAGTGAACACCGCGTCGCTTATTGCCCCGGGAGCCTTTGCGCCCGCACCGAAAAAGGTCTCATTAAGCTCGACGGCGTAACCGGCGATAATCATCGTGCTCACGAGTAACAGCCATAACCACCCCATCGCTCCGAGCACCGCGGCCAACCAGCGGTTCTCCGCCGTGATGCCCCTACGGCCCAGGTACAAGGCCAACAAGACCAAGAACCCTCCAATCATCACCCCTACCCCGGTGACCAGGTCATCGCCGGCGATTCCATTCACTCCCCCGGGTCCGAAGGCAAACAGCTGCGGAGGCTCCAGATTGGTTATCCCGCCGACCACGTAGATCAGGGTCATCAAAGCGGTTCCCACCGCAACCAGCCACATGCCTATTCGTGAGAGCACCTGCACCCCGCCCTTGAGCCCCTCGTAACCGAAACGGGCGGCTATAACCGCTACCAACAGCGCCAACAAGGCCACCACCATCTCGTGGGAGTGTGAAGTGACCAGGTTCGCCTCAAGATCCGAGATCTTCTCCCCCATCAAGGTCGCCCAACCGCCGACAAACGGAGGCCAGTCCTTGAAATCCAAGATCCAGCCGGCGGCGTGCCCCATCAGCGCGGCCAGCTCCAGCGAGACTACCGCCATCCAAGCTACCCAAAACGACAGGCTCCGGTAGAACCCGGACCGCTCTCTCCAGTCCACGAAGAAGCCCCAGAATAGCGCGATGAAAATAGAGTCCAAGGCGAAGAAGCTCAACACGTGCAGATATACCCATACCTGATCGTGAGGGCTTCGGTCGAAGATACCTACAAATCCTCCCAGTAGGGTAGCAAAGACTGTAGCCCCAATGATCCAGAGGCGTATCCTCCGCGAGCGTAGCCCGAAGATCTGGGCGGCCACCAATGAGGTTATACCGGCCAGGCCGACCAGCAGTCCGTGCAGGTACATAGTATGGGCGTAGTTGATTTTAGCTAAGGAACCGGTTTCATCCCAGAAAGGATTTGAGACAAACAAGGAACCTAGGGCTAAAAGCGCTAGCCATCCGGCCAAAATAGCTACGATTTGTCCCCAGCTAATGCCCCAAAGCCCATCGGGATTACTTGGATGCATAGGTACGATTGTGGTTTCGTTCTCTTCCATACGGCCACCTCCCGTCTCGCGGGGGAAAACTGAGGCGAAGTGTCGGCAAAATCCAGCGCTTGTCTCTCCGCTCGCAAATCATGATTATGTTAGGCTCAGGGGTATAGGACAAAAGCCCCCATGTATTCCTCATGTTCGCTAAGCGGCGAAAACCGCTGGCTACACCGGCTGCCGGGCTTGCCTCAACAGCGGTGATTACCCGCTAAATCCCCACCGGTGGGCGTTTGTCAGTCCTGGTTTTATTTAGTAGGTGTTGTCTGACCAAGGCAGCGATATTCTTTAAGTCCCGGTTGCCGATACGACTAGCTCCAGATACGACGGCATGATTTTCTTACTCTGCAGATACCCGCTGCGTATTTCAGGAATCCGTCAACCCTAAAAGCACCACGCTGTTTGTATAGCTTAAGAGCCTCAAGAACGACATCCATGCCCCGCGTATTACGGAACTTGAAGCAATCGATAAGGATTTTTCCCCGGCTGTAGAGCCGGATTGTTACCCCGTCTGCCTCATACCGTTCAATAGCCGGCTCGAACGTAGATTTTGAAGAACGGTAACGGAATCAGTCAATTATCCCGCCGACTCCCCCAGCCCGGTCATGGAAGCGCTGACTTCCCAAAGCCGCCTGGCCACCTGCTGGTCGTAGGATACCGGCGACGAGTCCACCGGCTTCCGCTTGATGAAGTACCGCCCGCTCACCCCTTCCACCATGGGCGAACCGGCCAGGTGAATGCTGGTCTTGGCGCCCTCCTCGGCGCTGATGCCGAACAAACGACTCAAGGGGCGCAGCACCGCTCCCAGGACCGGCGAACCGGCTGACCAGATATTAGTGGCCACCACCCCGGGATGCAGCGCATTGGCGGTCACCCGGCTGCCTTGCAGGCGGCGGGCCAGTTCGTAGGTAAAGAGGATGTTGGCCAACTTGGCTTGTGCGTAGGCGCGAATAGCGCTATAGCGGCCCTTGAGCCCCAGATCGTCGAAATGTATGCGCGCGTTTCGGTGAGCCTCCGAGGCTACGTTCACCACGCGCGCGGAGCTGCCGGCCAAAAGTGCCTCCAAGAGCAGGTTGGTCAGCAAGAAGTAACCCAGGTGATCCACCGCGAAGCTACGCTCGATTCCGTCCTCGGTCCGGGCATAGCTGGGAAATACACCCCCGGCGTTATTCACCAACAGGTCCAAATGGTCGTGGTCCTTTGCGAAATGTCCGGCCAGCTCGCGGATCCGGCGCTGGGAAGAAAAATCGCAAAGTAAATAGGAGACCGCCTGGTTGCCGCTGCCGTCCCGAATCGCCGCGGTAGCCGCGCGGGTCTTAGTCTCGTTGCGCCCCACCAGGATTACCGAAGCGCCGCGCTCGGCCAATACCCGCGCGGTGACTAGGCCGATGCCCGAGGTGGCTCCGGTAACCATGCACAGCTTACCCTGCATGCCCATAAGTATATTTACTCTAAGCGCTCGAGCAGCCCTACAGCTGCTACTCCACTCAGCAAGCAGCGCTTACTTCACGGCCCCGGTTGCGAAACCGGCCACGAAATACTTCTGCACGTAACCGAATAACCACACCACCGGGATTGTCGCAATAAGTACACCCGCCATGACCACTTGCCACTCAATGGTGTACCTGCCACTGACCAGGTTAAAAATATTCAACGTGACCGTAAATTTATCGCTACTGCGTAAGAAGCTCAGCGCCAGCACCAGGTCGTTCCAAGCAGCTACAAAGGAGAAAAGGAAGGCCACGGAAATACCCGGCCCAGCCAGTGGAACAAAAATACGCATGATCGAGCCCAGCCTGCTGAGCCCATCGATCCAAGCCGCCTCTTCAATTGCGGCAGGTATGGTCTCAAAGAAGCTGGCCAGCATCCAGATATTGAAAGCCAGGTTAAAGGCCGCAAAGGTGAACACCAAGGACCACAGCGAATCCAGAAGGTGGTAGAAAACAATAACCTTGAACAGCCCGACAATGATCACGATCGGCGAGAACATCTGGGTGATCAACAATATGTAGATTACCCCGCGCCGACCGACGAACTTAAGCCTGGCCACCGCGTAGGCCGCCGGGATGGCAATAGCGATCGAAAGAACAGTAGAGCCGCCTACCGCAATCACACTATTCATAAAAGACCGGCCGAAACCATATTGTGTGAATAAGCTCTTGAAATTACCCCAGAACAAACTTTCGGGCAACCAGTGCGGGGGAAAAGCAAATACCTCCGGCCTGGTCTTGAAAGCGGTGATCAGCATCAAGATATAAGGAAAGAGAATAACCATGGATATCAAGACTAAGAACGTAATCGCCAGAAAACGCAGCAATTTCCCGTACATGTCAGCGCCTTCCCCGGAGCGTCAGTGAAGCAAACATATAGCTGAATACCATGAGTACTAAAAAAGTTACCAGGGACATCGCCGCCGCTTGGCCGAATTCATTATATTGGAATGCGACTTTGTACATGTAAGTTACGACTACCTGCGTACCATTGGCCGGTCCACCCTGCGTAAGCGTCCAAATTATAGGAAACGAATTAAACACATTGATGATATTGATCACTAGGGTAATGGCCAAGAAGGGTATTAGAAAAGGGAAGGTAAGATAGCGGAAGCGTATCCAGCCCTCGGCCCCATCGATGCGTCCCGCATCGTATATGTCCGTAGGGATGGAATTCAGTCCCGACATGAGCACAGAAGTAGTAAAGGGGATGGACACAATCACCGCTATCGCCACGGCAACCACCAGTGCACTGCTGCCCTGAGCCAAGAAACCCAGTGGTTGACGGATCCAGCCGAACTCCTGTAAGGTCCCGCTGATCAGGCCAAGCTGTCCGTTTATAAGCCACATCCAAGCAATTGTGGTCATAGTAACCGAAGTGGCCCAGGGTATCAAAAGTATAATGCGAAACACATACCCTGCCCTGCCCCGTACCTGTTCCTCAAGGATCAGAGCCAGCAGGAGTGATAGCAAAGTGGTGATGCCAACCACCCAAACAGTCCAGAGCAGCGTTCTTGTCAACGACTCGATAAAGACCGGGTCATGGAAGATAGCGGTGAAGTTCTTACTCCCGGCAAAGCCCGTCACCAAACCAACGGCATTCGTCTTGGAAAGCGCAGTTTGGAAAGTGTTGATAATTGGATAAACGATGATGGCCGCGATAAGTGCGAATGCCGGAGCCAACAGCAAGTATGCCAATTGCGATTCAGCTGATAACCAACCCTTGCGCTTGCGCATGACAGATGGCTCCTATGCGGCGGCACATAACGAGCAGGGGTAGGGGGCTTTGAGGCCCTCTTACCCCTGCAGACTAGTCGAAATTCTTTATCACCGCAGTGTTATTTCGACAAAACCTGGTCGACTTGCGCACTTGCGGACTTGAGGCCGGCTGCCGGGGACACCTTACCCAAGTAGACTTCCTGGAGCATATTAGTAACAGTCTGGGCAATCTTTTCCCAATTGTTGATAATCGGTGCGAATTTTGCGTAAGGGAGCAGAGATACAAAGGCATTCAGATGCGCGTTATCCTTAAAGTGAGGGTTACCAGCCACCGCCTTCATAACCGGCAAAAATCCCTCGCCCTGATTATAGTCCACACGGTTATCGGTGTTGAACAAGTATTCTAGAAACTTCTGCCCCGCTTCCACCTGTGCCTCGCTCGCACCCGTCACACTGGGCTGGAACATCATGATGGTATCTGTAACGGCGTAGGTCAAGGGAGTGGTGTCGTAAGGAATCGCTGAGACTCCATAGTCGAGCTTGGGCGCAAACTTCTTTAGATAGCCAATGATAGGCGGAAGGTAGATGAACATGCCCAGCCTACCCTGCACAAACAGGGTTCTGAGATCCTCACGGGTGTTGCTGGTTACATTCGGCTCGGTCAGTCCGTTATTAATCAGCGTCGTGTAAAACTTGAGCGCCTTCAGAGCTTCGGGGCTGGAAAGGCCGCTCTTACCATTTTTAGACAGGATACTGCCGCCGGCGCCCCAAAGCGCATAGTAATAATAGACATCCGTCTCAATCTTCGACCCCTGGAGTCCGAAGCCATAAGCACCGGGCAGCTTTGCGATCTTTTGTGCATCGCTCCGCAGCTCGTTCCAGCTAGTGGGGGGAGAGGTGATACCGGCTCTCTTGAACAGGTCCTTGTTATAAATCAAGGCCCGGTCGGATGCAGCCCAGGGCAAGCCGTACAGGGTACCGCCGAGTGTAGATGGCTTCAGAAAAGCCGGGATGAAACCATTCAGAAAGGTTTTGTTCAAATTGAGGGGCATCGCTACCTTACTGGATATGAGCCCCGGCAGCCAGCGGGTCCCGATAATAGATATGTCCGGCGCGCTCTTTCCGGCAATATCGGTCACCAGCACCTGGTGCAGGTTATCCCAATTAGCCTCCTGCACCGCCACCTTAATACCGGGGTTTTCCTTCTCGAACGCCGTGGCCATCTTGGTCATAAATGGCTTGGTGAAGCTACTATAAAATGGAACTTGCACCGTTATCGTAGTTGCGGAGGCAATGGCCCCGGCAACTAATCCAGCTGCAAGCAAACCAGCTAACATCTTTTTCCTAATCATTCGTAAACCTCCCGACCTTCCTGAGATCCGAGCTTCAGCCAAGGCCTATTCGGAATCAATAGAACGAAAACACTCACGCTCGTCTCTCTTGTGGCCCGTGCCTTGGTCCTAAGATTACAGCCCTACCCTCTAAGAGAACAACCGCCTCATTGATCGAATATCTGTAAATCAATCACCAACCGTCCAGTCGGAAATCCGCTTAGCCAACATCAACCCCCCTACAGCCGGAGGTATGGCGGATACGCTGGGCTCCGCCATACCAGCCTCGACAATCCCGCGGATGAACGCCGATCGTAGTATTCGACTAGTAAAGGTGCCTCCCACAAAGGCGGTCCGGTCTTTGGCCGAAAGGTGCAGCCGACGGTGTACGGTTTTACCAAGCTCTACCAGCTGTTGTGCAGCACCCAGCAGAATGTCGCGAGCCACCTTGTCTCCATCAGTCGCGTCATGGTCCACTACAGCAGCTAAACTGGCTACTGTAGAACGAACGCTCGAGCGATGGGCGTTGAGAAGATCAATCACTTCCGCCAGGCTCCTCACCTCCAGTGCTTCGAGGATCGACTCAACGAGCCTGGTACGCACCCCTAAGCCATCTATATAGTGACTCGCAGCAGCCAAGGCCATTCGGCCGATGGCGTACGCGCTGCCCTCATCACCGAAGTCGGGCCCCCATCCTCCTGCTCGGGCCTCAACTCCGTCACCTCGTTTACCCCAGGCCATAGAGCCGGTACCCGACAGGACCACCAAGCCGTCTTCATTTCCCACCGCGGCCTCGAGCGCCAACCTGACGTCATTAAAAAGCAACACCCGGCACTTAAAGCTGCGGCTTACCTGTCTATTGACCTTCTCGGTCCAACGAGGCGAGTCACCGTACCCCGGGAGGCCCAAAACGACACCGGTGCGTTCTAATCCCCGGCCAACCACGGATTCGATATGCTCCTGGAGCGTTCTCAGAAAAACCGGCAAGCCCCGGTAGCCAAGTGTGAATTGATCCCCACCGGGTAGCCGACGATCGAATACAACCCGGCCCTCCATCGTTGTTATTACGATATGGGTCTTCGTCCCACCAGCGTCGACACTGGCATGAAAGCGTAAGGCCTGCTTCTCTGGATCACCGGATTGCAGCGCACTCATAGTAGCCCCTGAATATCGAAACGTCGGCCGGAATTAACAAAGGTAGTAGTCATATGCAGGTCGGCGGAAAACCCCATACACACAAGGTCTCCGGTAGCCGTATCCAACGCACTTCCATGTACCCCAACAATCCATACCCATGACGACTTCCGGCGCATCTTCCCTCATATCTCCCGGCCGCTCAGCTCCACCGCGAAAGTGAGATGGCGCGGTTTGTCGGGGTCCAGTCCCCGCCACTTAGCCCGGTTATAGGCCAGAAGGTGCAGCGGGGGTAAGAAAAGAACGTCCTGGAGACGCTCATCAAGACCACTCTCAAACGAGAGGGTCATCAACTGGTCAGTGTAAGCCTCCAGGTTTTCCCCAATAGCCATCACCTGCGCCCCGTATTCCCCGGATTCCCGCAGTACCGCAATTTCTTTACTCCGGGCACTTTCGGAGACCAGGCCCACCACCAGGGTATCCTCGTCGATCATACTTTTTGGTCCATGTCGAAATTCAAGGAACTGGAATCCCTCAGCCTCGCATAAGGCCGTCTCCTTCAGCTTCAAAGCACCCTCCAGCGCTAAGCCCCAGCGGCTACCGGTGCCAAGAAAATACACCCGCTTATACCGGGGGGTAACCGACTCCAGAACCGGCGCTATTCGGCGTAACCAGGGAGTGGCCAAATCCGGCAAGCGCCTAGCCTGTTCGAGCGCGTCCATATTGCCCGATAGCACCATCCCGGTGATCTCCGCAGCCAACAGCTGCCCACTAAACGATTTGGTCTGAACAATGCTCTCCTCCGCGGCGGAGCCGACAATCAGAGGAACATCCACACCTTGAGCTAAAGGGCTGCCTTTAGTAACGGTAATGCCAATCGTGGGGCTGCCCAACGAAGCGAGCATCCGCACCGCCTCCAAGGTTTCCGTTGTTCGCCCCGAGCGTGAGGCCGCGACGACCATTGGAGCCTCGAAAAAGCTATAGGCCTCCTTGTGCAGGATTTGCTCCGACGCCGGCACCGCCATAGTAGGCATGCCGGCTTGAGCCCAAACAGCTCTAGCTGTCAAACCAAGGTGATACGACGATCCTGCTCCCAGGAATCGTACGGACTTCGAATAGTGGCGCTCTTCGATGTGTAATAGTTCGGGTACAGCCTCTGCGACCGCAGTTATAGCCCCATCCCAAGCCTCGCCCTGACCCCAGATTTCACTCAACATCCTCGCGTTCATGTCTCTCCTCCGCATACTTACTGTAGGAGCGGTACCTTCTTGATCTCCGCCTCAACCCCAGCCAGCAAGTCTGATTGTTCCTTGGATAACCCCAAGTCGGTAATGACGAGATCTACATCATCCATCGATACCACGTGCACAAAGGTACGTTTACCCAGTTTGCTGTGATCGGCCAACACCACCACCTTGTTGGAAGCTTGGATCAGGGCCTGGGCGGCGATACTCTCCGGCTCATCCCGCATCGATATACCGAATTCCGGGTGAATTCCGCTGGCGCCTATAAAAGTGGTTTCTAATCTGAAATTCTCCACACCCCTGCGGACGCCCTCCCCTACCAACTCGAACGAGTAAGCATCGAGCACCCCTCCCGTCACGATGACTCGGGTTCGCGCGTGGTTGTATAACTCGATAGCCACGTTTAAAGCATTGGTAACCACCGTGATGGGACGCCCTCGAACCCACTTGGCGAACTCCGTGCAGGTCGTACCCCCTGAGATACCAATCACCATGCCGGGCTGCACTAACCCGGCCGCGGCCGCGGCGATAGCTCGCTTCTCCTGGAACATCTCATTAGCCGCCGCTTGATAGATTGATGGGTAACGTACGCTGGAGCGAACCCGGGCGCTGCCCCACTCCCGGTCAATAAGTCCTCGCCACTCCAGCACCGCCAAGTCTCTCCTGGCCGTAGCTATCGATACGCCCGCCTTCGACGCCACCTCTTCCGCACTCAGCTCCCGAGAGGCCAAAATCAACTCGAGAATGCGCTCCTGTCGCTTTCTCATAAAGTTGCGACTTCTAGCAGATCGCGAGTCCTCACCTCCTGCGCTTCAGCACTTATGCTTCTGCTCCTTATCGTACTGAGGCAAGTATAGGCCCCTTACCAACCGCCCATATAGCATCCCTGAGCGAAATATTGAGAAACAATCATTACCAGGCATCCGGACCGCTACTCGGCAAGTTACACTGCGCGCATGGCTTCATGGGTTCTCCCACTACTGCAGGATGCTTCAATCAAGCGGTACGCGATTCCGGCTTTCAATATGTTCAATCTTGAATCCGCTCAAGCCATCGTCAGAGCCGCCGAAAGTCTACAAAGCCCCATCTTCCTACAAATATCACAGAATGCATCTCGATACGCTGGTTTGCGAAACCTGGTCTCCATAGCTCATACGCTTCGAGCCGAGGCCTCGGTGCCCGTAATTCTGCACTTCGATCACGCCGAGTCCTACGCAGCAGCTATGGAAGCGCTGGCGGTAGGATTTGATTCGGTAATGCTGGAGACCCACACTAAAAACGCGGACGTAGCATCTATACGTGAGCTACACCAGCTAAGGGATGCAACCAACAATCACGAGGCATTATTAGAAGCGGAATTAGAGGTAGTTGCAAAGGGAGAACGGCCGGGCACCGGGGGCCACTCGGCGGATTCGGTGGTGCGCTTCGCCCGTGAAAGCCGCTGTGATCTCCTCTCCGTAAACCTGGGCACCAAGCACAAGCAGGTACGCGGCTCGAGCCGTCTAGATCTAGCCCGCCTCGAAGCACTTGTAGGAGTCGTTCCCATACCCATGGTGCTCCACGGGGGTTCCAGCCTCTCGCTGGAGGAGTTATCCAAAGCTGCGCGTTCGGGGATAGTAAAAATCAACGTGGCCACCGAGCTGACCCGGGCCTTCACGGCAGCCCTGTTGCCTATCGAAAACGCTGATCTGGATCCACGGGTCTATCTGCATAGGGCCCGGGCAGCCATGCAAACAGCAGCACAGCAGATTATTGCAGCGCTTGGATCCGGCGGGCGGGCCGGCAGCCTGTAAATCCTGAAGCGATGTCCAAACAGCCCGTATATAACCAGGCCGTACACTCGGGGCGTGAGCCCGGATTCCCGGGACAACCGCTATCATCGCGTAAGGGACTTAATACATACCAGGGCCCCCCCGCCACAACGGCGTCGAAGCAGCCATCAATGGATGTTCACCCCCCACCCATAAACATCACCGTCCAATCATGAGCCAGTCGCGGAAGAAACCAGGTAGACCATCCTGCCTGCTACTTTGCCCGGCCACGCTAAGCGACCCAGTATAGAGCACTGCGAGTAGGCCCGGCACCAGGCAGACCGTTGCTTGATCGGTGTCGTCAAGGGGATGTCAACCACGCCTGGGGCCACCGAGCCGGCGCATATTCCGTGCGAATTGTCGCTTCCACCGAATGCCCCCAGGCAATTACTCCACTTCCGGCTAAGCCGGATAGCTCACCACCACCCATTACGGTCCAGCAAATCCCGCAGTCCGTCGCCGAGAAGGTTGAAGCCCAGGACGGTCACGGCAATAGCCAGCCCCGGCCAGATCACCCCGTAAGGAACGAGTTGAATGAAGCCCTGCGCCTCGCGCAGCATGCTGCCCCAGCTGGGGTTGGGCGGCTGTATTCCCAGTCCCAGGAAGGACAACGCGGCATCCGCCAGGATGGCCGTGGAGAAACTCTGGCTCACCTGCACCACCAGGGGGCCCAGGGCGTTGGGGAGCAAGTGCCTGAGCATAATTCTAGTCGGAGCGGCGCCGAGTGCGCGTTCGGCCTCCACGAATGGTTGAGACTTCAGGGTCAAGACGCTCGAGCGCGTGAGCCGCGCGAAAATAGGCGCACTGGCCAGGCCGATAGCCAACATGGCGGTCACCAGTCCCGGCCCCAGTATCGCCGCGAAAAGCAACGCTGAAAGCACCACCGGAAACGCGTACAAGGCGTCCATAAAACGCATGCCCAGCTCGTCCGGCCAGCCGCCGCGAAACCCTCCCCAGAGTCCGATGGGTACCCCGATCAGAACCGCAATACTTACGGCAACCGAGCCGGTCAATAAAGCTTCGCGCGCCCCGACCATGACCCGGCTCAATACATCGCGGCCGTACAGATCGGTTCCCAGGAGATGATGCGCCGAAGGCGAGGCCAGGCGCGCGGCAAAGTCCATAGTCTTGGGCGGGTAAGGCAGGTAGACCAGGCCCACCAGGGCCACCACCACCACCAGGGCCACCAGCAGACCCCCTATCCACAGGTTCAGTCGCCCCCCGGGACGCCGCTGGTGCCCCCCTGCGGCCCCTCTCATTCGCCCGGCCCGGCTGCTCATCGGTACTCGATCCGCGGGTCGATCAGGCCGTAGGCCAGGTCGACCAATAGGCTGATGCCGATAGTGCCGATCACGTAGAACAGCACCACGCCCTGCACCAGCGGGTAATCGTGCGCCTGAATGGCGGTGAAGGCCAGGCGGCCCACGCCCGGCAGGGAAAAAACATTTTCGATGATGATGCTGCCGGCCAGCAGCTGTGCAACCTCCAGCCCCAGAACGGTGATCAGGGTTACCAGGGTGTTACGCAGAATATGGCGCCGCACAATCGCCCCGATACCCAGGCCCTTGCCCCGTGCGGTGCGCACATAGTCCTGGCCCAGGGCCTCCAGTACCGCCGCGCGCACCTGCCGGGTGGCGGGCGCAGCCTCGGCCAGACCGATGGCTAGGACCGGCAAGGCCAGGCTGCCCAGGGCCGCTCCCGCTCCCGCGTCCCAGCCGGGGAAGCCGCTGGTCGGCAACCAGCGCAGCGCCACGCCGAACAAAAGGATCAGCAAGAGTCCCAGCCAGAACGAGGGGATGATCATACCGAGCTGTGAGATGCCGATTATCAACGGGTCGGCCAAGCGGCCGCGCTTCAAAGCCGCCAATATGCCCAGCGGCATCGCTACCACTACCACTACCAACACCGCGCCCGCCACGATAGGCAGGCTCACCGGCAGCCGGTCGAGAATCAGCCGGCTCACCGGCTCACCATAGTTGATCGAAACGCCCAAGTCCCCCCGCAGCAGATGCCAGATCCAGGACAAATAGCGGGCCGCCGGGGAACCCAAAACCCCCAGCCGCGCCGCAAGCGCCGAAGCCGCCGATTCTCCCCTGTTCATCCCTAAAATCACCTGAATAGGATTCCCGGGGATGGCCGAGAGCGCCAGGAAAACCAGCGTACTGGCCAGAAAGGCGGTAAACACCGCCGAGGCGGTACGACGGATAAGGAACGCAGCCATGTTTCCTGCAGCACCTACTTACTCAGCCACACCCGGGTCATATCGATGGCCACGATGGGCTGGTTGGTCCACCAGTTATGCACCTCATCGCGTACCGCAACCAGGTTGGGCACCGCAAAGAGGAAGTCGTTCACCGCGAGCTGCGCCAAGATGGTCTGCACCCGGCCGTACAGGGCCTTGCGCCCCTCCAGCGAGGTGGTCTCCTGGGCCTGAAGACAAAGCTGGTCAACCTGCTGATTACTGAAGTGGAAGTAATATTTGGGATTGGTATATATGCTGCACATGTCCAGGGGTTCCACGTGGGCGATCACCGTCAGCTGGTAGTCCCCGCGGATGAAGACCTGCGAGAGCCAGTAATCCCACTGCACCACCCGGAGTTTAAGGTGAATGCCCACCTGAGCCAGTTGCTGGGCCAGCACCTCGCCAGTGCGGCGCTCATCGATGTACGGCTGCGGCAGGTCCAAGGTGGCGCTGAAGCCCTCCGGATACCCGGCTTGCGCCAGCAGCGCTCTGGCTCTGGCCGGATCGTAGGGATAGAGGCCGGTGAGGTTCTTGTAGTAGTACTCGGCCGGGGTGGAGTGTGAGCCGATCGGCGTGCCCATACCGAACATGGCGCCCTCGATCAAGGCCTTTTTGTTGGTCGCGTAGGCGATGGCCCGGCGCACCAGCAGGTTGTTGAAAGGAGGGCGGGCGTTGTTGATCGACATGAGCATCTTGGCGGTGCTGAAGCCCTGGAGCAACTTCAGCCCCTTGGTTTTCTCGATGACCAGGGCGTTCTCGGGACCGAGCCCATCCCCGATGGCCTCGATCTGGCCGGACTGGATGGCCGCCAGCTGGGTCTGCGGATCGGGCATGAAGCGGAAGACCACCCGGTTGAGGTAGGGCAGCTTAGGGTCCCAGTAATGATCGAACTTCTCCAGCACCACTTCACTGCCCTTAACCCAGCGGACGAACTTGAAGGGGCCGGTGCCGATGGGATCGGTGCGCAAGGTGTTCACGTCGGCGGGCGGATAGATCACCGAGTCGGGCCGGGCCAGGTTGAACGGCAGGTTAGCGTCCCGGTGCTTGAGTTTCAGCACCACCGTGTCGTTATTCAGCGCGGTGGCCGATTGGATCGCCGCGTAGTACTCGTGGTGGGTATGGTCGGAGCCGGGATCCATGGCCCTTCGCAAATCGACTACCACGTCCTGGGCGGTGAGGGGCTGTCCGTTATGGAATAAGACGCCCTTGCGGAGATGAAAGGTATACCTCAGCCCGTCCGCGGACACCTCCCAACTGGAGGCCAGGCAAGGCACGATGTTGCCGCTCCGGTCCACCCGCAGCAGCCCCTGCAGCACGTTGTCGTAGACGATGCGGGCAATGGCCTGCGAGGTGCTTATGGTGGGGTCGAGGCCGGGGGGCTCGTCGGGCATCGCAACGGTGAGCGTGCCTCCGTAGACCGGCCGGACGGCCTGGGCCGCCCCCACGCTGAAAAGTGCTATCCACATGAAGATCAGGCTGCCCACAATTCCAGGTCTCATCTTCCCTCCTCCCAAATTACCCTACCCGAAGCCCAGCTT
>CAYODT010000033.1:0-7608 GCA_964402875.1 uncultured bacterium
TATTATCAAAGCTCGACGGCTGGGCCTAAAGGTAAATATCTTCGTCTGCCGGCAATGTGGTTCTCCTTGCGCTGCAATGATGTACCCCCTGAGAGTACGCCGCATTACTCCTCATACCTAGACACGATAGGTAGTTTAGGGCCTTGAGAGCCTTAAAAGAGAATACGCTCCCCGGAATACGTCTGTGCACCCAGACGCTCTGCTTGCGTATAGATGTACTTTCCTACAGAAGAGCCCTGAGGCCCTCATTTACTTAGAGCCACGAGGCCGATTGCCACAGGAAGGCCGGTAGCCGGAGAATAGTTCGCCGGCGAAGAGGAGAGCATCTTAGCAAGAAGAGGGAGTCCATATCCCCGCTTAAGGTGAGCCTTGAGGGGGATGACTTCCCCAGCCTCGGACCTTAAGGCCGGGTATTAGGACGAGGGGAATCTCACTCAATCCCGGTGCGGAGTTTTCGCCGACAGCTCCTCCGTGGTCAAGGGGCGCGGCTCCAGGGTGATCGGTGCTAAGATGTCGATCTCCCTATCGGCGCGGACGGCTTGGAGGTCACGGAACCTGCGGGCGCTCGGGAGTACGCGGCGCTCGAGGGCGCCGACAGAATCGTTATAGGCGCCTACAGCCTGATTAAGGCGACTGCCGACCTTACTCCAGTGGTCGGCTAGAGTGGCGATACGCTCGTAGAGTTCCTTACCCAGCGCGGCAACCTCCGCGGCATTTTGCGCTAAGGCCTCCTGGCGCCAGCCATAGGCCACGGCCTTGAGTAGGGCGATTAGGGTGGTGGGGCTGGCCGGGATGACGCGATTCTCGATGCCGTACTCGATAAGCGTGGGGTCTTGAGCGAGTGCGGAGGAGAAGAAGGCCTCGCCAGATATGAACAAGACCACGAATTCGGGGCTGGGGTTGAACTGGTCGAAGTAGTTCTTCTTGCCTAGCTGCGCGATGTGGGTCTTGACCTGCTGAGCGTGGCGCGCAAGCGCGCTCTGGCGCGCGGTTTCATCCTGCGCCTCTACGGCTTCGAGGTAGGCCTCGATGGGGGCTTTGGCATCGACCACCACTTGGCGGTGGCCCGGCAGATGGACGATGAGGTCGGGGCGTAGGCGGCCTTGTTCGGTGGTTAGACTGACTTGCTCATCGAAGTCGCAGTGCTCGAGCATGCCGGCCATCTCGACTACGCGCTTCAGTTGCACTTCGCCCCAGCGCCCGCGTGCCTGTGGCTGACGCAGGGCCTTGACCAGATTAGCAGTCTCGCGGTGTAGTTGCGGTAGATGGGTTTCGACCAGGGCCTTGAGTTGGGTACCGAGAGCACTATAGGCGCCGTGACGGGCCTTCTCCAGCTCGTTGAGTTTTCCGTCGAACTTTTCCAAGCGTTCGCGGATAGGCTGGGTAAGCTGCTCAATAGCCTTCTGGCGTTGTTCTAGGTCGCCGCGGGCACCCTCCTGGAAGCGTTGGAGGTTCTGCTGTGCCAGATCGAGAAAAGACTCATTGTTCTGCTTAAGGGCATCCGTAGAGAGGGCCTTGAAGGCATCGGCAAGCCTGATACGGGCCTCCTCCAAAAGAGCAAGCTTTTCTGCAGAAGCTTTGCGCTCCTGGGTGAGTCGTTCGGTGAGTTCGGCCTCCTGGGTCTTGAGCGCAGTCACCTCGTCGGTACGGAGGGCGAGTTGGCGTCCGTGCTCGGCGAGATCGCTACGCATGCGCTCGATGTCTTCGCCCCGTGCTGTGAATCGAGCGCTGAGGGCGGCTTCCTTGATGTGTAGCCGGACGCATTCACCCTCAGTTGTATGTAGCTCCAAGTCTAGCTCGCGCAGCCTGGCCTCACGTTCAGCCAGGCGTGTGCGGATCTCTATGGCTCTGTTGCGGCCCCAGAGCCGAACCAAGGCCATACCTAGCCCACCGCCGACAAATAGGGTGAGCAAAAACCCTAACCAGGTCTGCATTCCTTACTGTATCCCTGCGTGAGTGCGGGCCCAAATGGGGAGGAGGCAACTTGATGAGCAGTGTTTGGTGTCACTATAAGTTGCCGAGGCCGCCGCAGTATTCCCCATGGTCTGTTCGCCGGTTCGGGGTTAAGGGGGTCACGACCACTGCAATCACCATAAATATCACTTGGTTACTACCATGCCTACCCCTACCTACAGACTATCGGCGCTTTCCCCCGCTACCTTCCCGGTTATTGGATTGCGGGTACCGGTCCGGCCGTCTCACCGCAGATAACGACACGTCCAACGTATGCCGGGACAGCGGTTTTCATAACGTTGATAGCCTAATCTATCTGAAAGTAATACGGATAAAAGTGGAGGCGTGCAGGCTGCCCACCCTATATAGATTGAAATATAATATAACCAAGTTTCACATATTGATGATTCAGCCGGGTTAGAGCAACTCGAGCCTCGGCCAGTGCAGGAGTAATGCCTCTTCGTCCAGTGCCTCACCGGGAGCTTCAGGGGTCCAACTCAGGTGTGCCGCGAGTACCGAAGCCGGGGTGGCACTGGAGAAGGCTAGCAGCGCTTGTTTGATGCTTCCATCTTGAAGGGGCTTGGTAACTTCGCCAAAGCCGCCGCGCACCGCAAGTATCAACGAGACCACTAGATAGCGGTCATCGGGATTATGCTTGAAGGTATAGGTCGTGGCCTCATGCTGGTTCTCGAAATTGCGCAGTGCCTCCGTCTGGTAGGTGCTGCGATCCTCGGTCATCCAACGATCAAAGGTAGCCTGAGCCTGCTGCAGCGAGCCCGCTTGGCTTTCGAAATCAGCGAATTTCCATGCTGAAGCCTGTCTAAGCAGGACTAGGCTGGCCTCCTCCATCAGGGTAGCCAGCCCCTCAGTGGTACTGGTATCGGCGCTTTCCCCCAAGCTACGTAAGGCCTTTTGCAGCTCGGGATCAGCCAGCAATACCACCCTGAGCCGAGTTACTTCGGTTTCGGGCCCATCCGTATGTCCACCAGCGGCTTTAGCTAGGCCGCGCATCATCCAAAAGCCGCCCAGAGCTAAAGCGCCGAAGACCAACAGCATGGGTAGCGCGCTACCACCGCTACCCAGCGAGAGAAATAAGAAGCCGCCGCTACCCAGCGAATAGGGCAGTCCTCGGCCCGGATTGGTACTGTATATACTTCTAGGGATGCTGCGGGTTGGAATCCTGAATCCGCCGCGCCCTCCGATGC
The DNA here is from genome assembly GCA_964402875.1 of uncultured bacterium. Classification (GTDB taxonomy): domain Bacteria; phylum Deinococcota; class Deinococci; order Deinococcales; family Marinithermaceae; genus CAYODT01. The sequence goes on from CAYODT010000033.1 coordinate 3,159, forward strand.
TGCCACCGCTTGCGGCCAAAGCTGTAAGTACAAAAACGACTATTAAGGATATTAGGCTACGCATGCGAGTAATTATTGTACCGGACCCGAGCCGGACACCTCAAGTTATACTGGGTATTAGAGCTCAGTTGCATTAATCTTGATAAGGGTAGACTAAACGTATGAGTGATAAGAAGACGACACAAGCTAAGCAGACACCGGAGGAATTGGCGGCTATCCAGGTGCTTCCGCGCTACGTGCCGGTATGTCCGGTCAGAGGTTCAGTAATTTATCCTACTATGGTCATGCCGATCGACGCCAGCCGCGAGATCTCGGTGCGGGCTATAGATGCGGCGCTATCCCGCGAGCGGGTGATTCTGATAGTTAGCCAGAAGGACAAAGAGGTCGAATTACCCAAGCCGGATGACCTATACCAGGTGGGCACGGTGTGCAACGTGCTCAAGATGCGTAAGAACCCTGATAGTACCGTACAGATGCTGGTGCAGGCCTCGGCCCGTACCGAGGTGTTGGCCTGGCGGGAGGGGGAAGACTTCCTGGAGGCCGAGATCGAGGCGTTTCCCGAGGAGTCCGGCGCCGCGGTAGAGACTAAGGCGCTGTTTCGTGAGGTGCGCACGCGTTTCCAGTCGGTACTGAAGGAGGGTAAATACCTAAGCGCAGAGGTGGTACAGTTCATCAATAACCTCGAGGATGCTGCCCAGCTAGCCGACTACATAGCTTTCCATATGGACTTTAAGTTGGAGGACAAGCAGAAGGTGCTTGCCGCGCGGACGGTAGGTGAGCGGCTGAAGCAGGTATTAGTGCTGCTCGATGCGGAGCTTGAGCTGATTAAGACTCAACGCCGCATTCAGCAGGCGGTTAAGGAAGAAATCGATAAGAACCAGCGCGAGTACTTCCTGCGTGAGCAGATGAAGGCCATCCAGCGTGAACTGCACGGTGAGGATGGTGAGGACGAGGTTGATGAGTACCGCACCCGTATCGAGGCGCTTAACCTTCCCGAGTCAACCCGCCCCGAGGCTGCTCGGGAACTGAACCGTTTGGCCCGTATGCACCCCGATTCCGCCGAGGCCAGCGTGATACGCACTTACCTGGACTGGATAGTGAACCTGCCTTGGCAGGAGCGTACCGAGGATAAGCTTGGCCTGGCGCACGCTACTGCCATCCTGGACGAGGATCACTATGGGTTGGGGACGGTTAAGGACCGGGTGCTCGAGTATCTTGCAGTGCGCCAACTACGCGCCGAACGCGCCAAAGAGGGCGATTTGCCGAGTGAGGAGGCGGGTAAGGGGCCTATTCTGCTCTTTGTGGGGCCGCCCGGCGTGGGTAAGACCTCGATAGCCCGCTCAATAGCCCGCTCGTTGGGCCGTAAATACATACGCATCAGCTTGGGAGGGACGCGGGATGAGTCCGATATTCGTGGTCACCGGCGCACCTATATCGGTGCCATGCCGGGGCGTATCATCCAAGGCCTCCGGCAGGCCGGTACTAAGAACCCAGTCTTCTTGCTGGATGAGGTGGACAAGATGGGTGCTTCTTACCAGGGCGACCCCGCCGCGTCGCTACTGGAAGTATTGGATCCAGCCCAGAACAAGGAGTTTTCTGATCACTATCTAGGAGTACCGTTCGACCTATCCGAGGTACTCTTCATTGCCACAGCCAACTTTCTACCAGCTATTCCAGCGCCGTTGTTGGATCGTATGGAGATGATTGAGTTCAGCTCGTACATTGAGGCTGAAAAGCTGGAGATCGCTAAGCGCTACCTGGTACCGCGACAATTGACCGAAAATGGCCTGAAGCCTAATCAGGCGGTAATCAGTGAGCCTGCACTCACCGCCCTTATCACCCGCTACACACGTGAGGCCGGAGTCCGCAACCTCGAGCGGGAGATCGCCAATTTATTGCGTAAGAGTGCCCGGCGGCTTCTAGAGAAAAGAAGGAAGCGGTTTCGGATCACCGAGAAGGATCTGGAGAAACTCCTTGGTCCGTCGCGCTATACTCCAGAGAGCGAGGCCCGCGAGCCGCAGGTGGGCGTGGCCACCGGTATGTTCTACACTCCCGTGGGCGGCGACATTATGTTCGTCGAAGCTATCGTGACTCCCGGTAAGGGACAGCTCATTCTCACTGGGCAGTTGGGTGATGTGATGAAGGAATCGGCGCGAGCGGCCCTCTCCTACGCCAAGAAGAATGCGGAGCGTCTGGGTATTCCCTTGGCTCGCTTCGATAAGAGTGATGTGCACGTGCACGTGCCGGCCGGAGCAGTGCCTAAGGAAGGTCCCAGTGCAGGTGTGGCATTGACCAGCGCCCTGGTTTCCGCACTGTCGGAGGTACCGGTGCGCAACGATCTGGCTATGACCGGCGAGATTACGCTCACCGGCCGGGTCCTGCCGATCGGTGGTGTACGCGAGAAGGTGCTTGGGGCGCGCCGCGCCGGGATTCGCCAGGTTTTGCTACCTAAGCAGAATGAGGCTGACCTAACCGAGATTCCCCGTAGTCTGCGCTTAGGCCTGAACTTTCACCTGACCGACAGCCTGGAGCAGGTTCTGAATATCAGTCTGCTAGGGGGTGTCAAGGCGTTGGATCCCAAATCCAAATCCCCAGCGCCAAAACCTGGCTCCAAGAAGGGCCCACCTGCAGCTAGGGCTTGAGCCTCCAACCGGCCGGCGGATTTTCAGCGGCCGGTTTTAATTTTTGTAATCATCACATATGGATATACTTGACTAAGTGGGTATTGCATTTCGTCCAGAGGTTTTTAAAAATATGAAGATTGGTTTACTTGGCGCATCTCTACGACGCTCGTTTGTTGGCCTGCCGTTTCTATCACTGGGTCTCCTTCCTCTTCATTTGACCTCGTTCCAACAGACGGTGGTTACACTCAAGCACTTGGTGTCTAAGAGGGGGTATGTGGTCTATACCGTGCAACCGCGAGACAACCTCAGTTTGCTTGCCGAGCAATATGGCTCGAGCGTACACGCCATCGCCCTAGTTAACCACCTACCCAGCGACATGGTGCAGCCGGGGGAGCAGCTCTATATACCGCTCGAGCAGACCAATACGCGTACCCCTCGTCTACCACCGGGGGTGATCTCCTACGCTGTGCAGCCGGGGGATACCTTGGATGGCATCGCTGATCGCTATCAACTGAGCTTCTTGGACATCGTATCGGCCAACCCCGGCCTTCCCAGCCTTGACCAGCTATATCCCGGACAGATCCTCTACCTACCTCTACAACAGAAAGGGCTTTTGGTCGAGGTGGGTTCGGATCAGAATATCGTTGGGATTGCCCATAAGTACCAAGTGTCTGTGGCCTACCTGGCACGTGTGAATAAGATTACCCAGCCCCTGGCCCTTCAGCCGGGCGACGAGGTCCTGATTCCCGACCAGTTTGACCGTGCCACCTTGGCCAGTTTGTATAAGAAGCAGGCGCGCGAGCAGAAGCTAGCCGAAGAATTGAGGCTGCAGCGTCTGCGCCAGCAGACTTGGTGGTGGCAGCAGCAGGCCCGACAGATCTTAGCGGAGTGGCGCTCGCCCAGGTACGCGACACGCGTGAAGGCCTATGACCGGATGCTGGATTACCGTCCGCCGCTAGCGCTACAGTTCTCCTGGCCGTTGTATAGTTACCGCGTTACCTCACCCTTCGGTTTCCGTCGCATTTGGGTAGCCGGCTCGAACTTTCATGATGGCGTAGATCTGAGTGCGCCCTATGGTACGCGTATTCATGCTGCACTGAGTGGCAAGGTGATCTTTGCGGGTTGGAACGACCAAGGTTACGGTAACCTGGTGATGATTCAATCGCCCGAGAACGTCACTATTCTGTACGCACATCAATCACGTATTGCGGTCCGCTATGGTCAAGCCGTCCAGCGCGGCCAGACCATCGGTTACGTGGGCAGCACCGGCGATTCCACCGGACCACATGTGCACTTCGAGGTGCGTATCGATAGTGTACCGACGGATCCGCTGTACTATCTCCCGCATTGATGCGTTACTTAGTTGGCTGGCTGGTTCCGCGTGAAATGCCCAGGGCGTGCCAAATGTGTTGTACCGGCCAAGCTTCAGGGGCTGAAGTTGGATGCCGTGGCCACGATCTTGGTCACTTAGGGGTATTTGCCGGTCCTGGCAGGAGAGCGCTGGAAGTGTGGAAATAGCTGCAGTTATTGTGGATAGTGCGTGTTACCCCCCCCCCACTCAGTACAAGGGTCATCAGCTGGGTCCGCCTACTCCTCAGGTTGAGTATGAGGATGAGTAAGCTATTGCTAAGTTGTATCTGGATCCACTATCTTAAACATTGATCTATTCGTATAATTACGGTTGATGTCCCGCTAACGCTGTTTATCGAAGAATACCCACATCTCCAGTCTGGAAAATAAGGAATATCGGCTGTGGTGGGTACTTGATGATGGGTAGCTGTACAATAATAAGGTCAGCGAGGGCCAAAAGGGGGACTGGCGAGTGG
>CAYODT010000033.1:7708-17245 GCA_964402875.1 uncultured bacterium
GGGGTCAGTGCCTTGCTACGTCACTCCTTACTGAGGATATTTTTGTGAACTGCGTCAGCAACGGCTCCACCCGGACCAGCTGAGGGAGAACCGGGTATGGATCGCCTGCATTCGGTTGTTTTTGGGGCTGATGTAGACCCCCGGGTTTAGTTGCGGTTGTAACGCGTAGTGTTGCGGCTTTAAGTCTTAAGCGTTAAGAATACCCTATGCCATTGATTGGAATCTCCGCACAGTACCGCAGACACAGCGAGCGCTGGGCTTATATTTTCTGGGGCATCGTTGAGGGGTATATCGAAGCGCTGAAGTTGAGTGGTGCTGAGGTAGTACTCTTACCGCCCCAGCCAGAGGACCAGCTTTCCTCGATTCTTGCAAGATTAGATGGGCTGGTGCTCACCGGCGGTCCTGACCTGGACCCACTTCACTACGGCGAAGAGCCCAGCCTGAGAATGGGTGAAATTAATGAGGTCCGTGACGCTGCTGAACTATTCATGGCTCGCTACGCCGCCGAACGGGGATTGCCGCTTTTGGGTATCTGCCGTGGCATGCAGGTAGCCACGGTGGCGCTTGGGGGAAGCCTGTACCAGGATCTGGAGCAGGCCGGTTTCCTGGAAGTCGCGCATTGGCAAAAATCACCTCCGCCGAGCCTGTGGCACACCATGAACCGTGTGGCTGCAAGCCCGCTCGACACCTACTTCGATGCGAGTTACCGGGTAAACTCGTACCACCATCAGGGCGTAAAGGAACTCGGCCAAGGGCTTGTCGCGGTAGCCAAAGCTACAGATGACTTGGTAGAGGCGGCGGTGCTCAAAGAGCACCCTTATTATCTGCTGGTCCAGTGGCATCCGGAGATGCTGCCAAGCCAGTGGCCGATGTTTGGCGGCTTGGTTGAGGCGGGGAGGCGTAAACCGGCGCGGTTATGAGCGGTACCGGTCAGTGGACCGGGGTATTTCCGCTGGGAAACCGCCGTTTTACATAGGCTTCCACTAATTCCATAAAGGCTTCGGGAATTCGCTTACCTTGGAGGGTATGTGTTAGCTTGCCATCAATGTACACGGGCACACGCGGCGCCTCGCCGGCACCGGGCAGCGAGATACCGATATCAGCATATTTAGACTCACCGGGACCGTTGACTACGCAGCCCATTACTGCTATGTTCAGCTGCTCCACACCGGGGTAGCGTTCGCGCCAGACGTGCATATTACTGGTCAGATCCTTCTGGATCCTCTCGGCTAGTTCCTGGTACAAGCTACTGCTAGTGCGGCCACAGCCGGGACAGCTACTTATGCTGGGGGCAAAGCGACGTAGCCCCGCGGCCTGTAAGATGAGTTGCGCGGCCTCTACCTCTCGTGTCCGCGGTGTGCCGGGCTCCGGGGTGAGTGAGACGCGGATAGTATCCCCAATGCCCTTGGCTAGAAGCGGTATCAGGCCTGCCGTGCTGGCTACCAGACCCTTGGCGCCCATCCCAGCCTCGGTCAGGCCCAGGTGTAAAGGGTAGTCCACCCGGCCAGCCAACCTATGATAGACCGTCCAAAGATCCGGAGCATGCGAGACCTTGGCCGAAAGGATGATCTTGTCGTGGGGCATGCCGTATTGCTCGGCTAATTCGGCCGAATGTACCGCCGACTCTATGATGGCCTCGAGGAGTACTTGGTGGCTACTCTTAGGTTCAGCTAAATTAGCGTTATTATCCATAAGTTTGGCTAACAAACCCTGGTCCAGCGAGCCCCAATTGACACCAATCCGTACCGGACGTCCGTACGCTACGGCTATCTCGATCATGGTGCGGAAGTTCTGGTCCTGATAGCGTCCAGGCCCCACTGTTCCGGGATTAATCCGGTACTTGTCCAGGGCCTGGGCGGCTTCTGGAGCCCCGCGCAGCAACTCGTGGCCGTTGAAGTGGAAATCACCCACCAAGGGCACCTCCACGCCCTGATCAGCCAGTCGCGCCCTGATCTCGGGCAGTGCTTCTGCGGCGGCCGTGGTGTTGACGGTAAGGCGAACCAGTTCGCTACCGGCTTGGGCCAAGGACTTAATCTGGGCCACTGTAGCCCAGATATCGGCGGTGGGGGTGTTGGTCATGGACTGGACAACAATAGGGTGCGCTGACCCTAAGGGGATGCTCCCCACCCATACCGTTGGCGTTGATCGGCGATTCATAACCCCTTGAGTCTACGGCTTTTGCGTGGAATGAGCGTGCTTGTGCGCTAAGCTGACAGTCATGCTGATCTACGGTCGAAATGCGGTAATTGAGGCTATCAAGGAAGATAGTGTGCACCAGGTATGGGCCGCAGTAGGCGTCGAGCGCCGCCTACTCAAAATACTCTCGGCCCTTGGTGTCCACCCCCTTATGGTGCCTAGGATTGAACTGGATCAGATGGTGAAGACTACCCACCATCAGGGGGTAGTGGCTGTGCTCGAGTCCCCAATGTTTCAGGATCCCGAGGCTCCTTTTACCCTTGCGCAACAGCGTGGTGAGCCGCTCCTACTGGTGTTGCTTGACGGTGTGACCGATCCGGGCAACTATGGGGCGATTATCCGTTCCGCCGAAGCTCTGGGTGCGCACGGTGTGGTTAGCGAGACCCGCCGTAGCGCGCCACTCTCCGCAGTGACCATCAAGGCTTCAGCGGGTGCGGCGCACCATCTTCCGCTGGTGCAGGTGGTTAATCTGCCGCGGCATATTGAGTGGCTGAAGAGCCGTGGTGTATGGGTCTACGGTACGGCCAGTGAGGTAGATCGCCCGATCTGGACACTCGATTTTCAACGCCCGGTGGCTGTAGTGCTGGGCTCGGAGGGTAGAGGGCTCAGGCGGTTGGTGCGTGAACATTGCGACGAACTGGGCCGCATACCACTTTACGGACAGATCGGTTCGCTCAATGTGGCATCCGCTCTGGCTGTGGTGCTGTACCAGGCGGCCCGCTGGCGGGAAGGGTAGGATATATACATGGACGTGGTCAAATTGTTGCAGGAGCTCATTCAGGCTGGCAGCCCCTCCGGACGAGAAGCCCCAGCAGCGCAGGTGCTATCGGAGGCACTGGCCAGAATAGGCTTGTCGCCCTCGCTCGACCAGGTTGGTAATGTGGAAGCGGTTTTGGGTGACGTAGGTAAGGAAGTACTGTTGACCGGGCACATGGACGTGGTGCCGGCGGGCGAGGCGGGGGACTGGCTACATCCACCCCTTTCAGGCACTGTGGCGGACGGAGCGGTCTGGGGTCGTGGCAGCGTGGATATGAAGGGAGCGCTGGCGGCTATGGTGGCGGCTATGGACGTGCTCCGCAGCCGGTCTCTGGCTGGCCGTGTTCGCTTCCTTGGCGTGGTGCAGGAGGAGATCGGCGGGTTGGGTAGCCGTTTTGCAGCTGATCGGATCTCGCCCATGGTGGCGGTGATAGGTGAACCTTCTAGTTTGGAATTGATGCGTGGTCACCGGGGACGCGCCGAGTTCAGCCTTGATTTCCAGGGGAAGATGGCGCATGCTGCGAGGCCTGAGTTGGGTGAGAATCCCCTTTTGACCTTGGGTCATTTTCTGCACAATCTGGACAATCTAGCGCTGCCCAGCCACCCCGAGCTGGGGCCGGCTAGTTGCACGCCCACTCGAGTAGCCTCACTACCCGAGTCCAGCAACGTGGTCCCGGGACTGGCGCAGCTGGTGATTGACTATCGGTTCTTACCCGATGAGGATCCTCAGCAGATCCTGTCAGTATTGCGTGATCGTGCGGGTGACGCCTCAGTGTACGTACTTGATGCCGAACGTGTCTCTGGCCAGGTGGAGATGCGCTTCCCGGCTATTTACCCGCCTTACCTGATTGCTGCGGATCACCCCGTGGTGCTACGTGCCCAACGGGCCTTGGGGACTACAAGTAGTTCAATGTGGTGGTTCATGACCGACGCGCCCTACCTGGCTGGGCGGGCGCCGGTGATCGGCTATGGACCGGGAGATGCGACCCTGGCGCATACTACGCGGGAACATCTGCCGGTGCGGGAACTCGAGGCTGCGGTGCGAGGCTATGTGCGTCTGGTGGAGGGTTTGTGGGCCTGAACGATGAACCCAGAGTAGAACCGATAGGCGGTGAGCCCTACGCGCTGGTCGGTGAGTTTGATCGTTTTTACGCAGATGCGCTTTTGATGAAATTACACCAGGTAGGTATTCCCGCCCGAATCAGGACGCCCTTTGAGCAGGCTGAAGCCTACACTGGCGTATATACCGGCGTAGTTAGTCTATGGGTGCCCCAGGTGCTATACGAGCGGGCTTTAGCCTGGCTCGAGCGAGACGCGGACTAAAAACCCTGCAAGTTTTGGGAGCAAGATTATGGCGACGATAGGTATTGACCTAGGCGGAACAAAGATTGCGGTAGGAGTATGGGTGTCCGACCGGTTGGTCTACAAGCAAATCCATCCTACGCCCCGGGAGGGCGGGCAAAAAGTTGTGCTGGCTATGGCCGAAGCGGCGCGCGAGGCTCTGAAGGAGGGCGGGCAGGAAGTCGATACCGTGGGGGTGGGTACACCAGGGCCATTGGACTTCGAGCACGGGGTAGTGAAGTTTGCGCCGAACATTCCCTTTTTTAATAACTTCCCCTTGCGATCACGCTTGGAAGAACTTCTAGGCATGTCGGTGGTTCTGGAAAACGACGCCAATGCTGCGGCGCTTGGTGAGCACTACCAGGGTGCCGCGCGGGGTGCTTCCAGCTCTTTGTATGTCACGGTGTCCACCGGTATCGGCGGTGGGTTGGTGATCGGCGGGAAAGTTTGGCGTGGACATAATGGCCAGGGTGGAGAGGTAGGGCATATAACTGTGCTACCCGGCGGACCGGTCTGTGGTTGTGGCCTAGATGGTTGCCTGGAAGCGGTGGCCTCTGGCGTGGCTATTGCGCGGGACGGTCGTTATGCCTACAAGGAAGAGCTTGATACACCCGAGGTCTTTCGGCGTTGGCAGTCCGGCGAGGCCAAAGCCACCCGTATTGTCGAGCAAGCCGCTCGTTACCTGGGTACCGGGCTGGCCTCGCTGCAGAAGGCGCTGGACCCGGAGGTTATTGTGCTGGGTGGGGGTGTTGCATTGGGCGCCGGCGAGCCCTACCGCCGAATGGTACATGCGGCCTACGTGGAGTATTTACGAGGGTGGGTACTGGGGGAGATCCGCCTGGCCAAGCTTGGTGACGAAGTGGGCGTGGTTGGTGCGGCGCTGGCGGCTGAGGTGGGCGCTCTCTAGCTGTCTTGCTTTGCTACCCCAGCGATTAGCTGCTCTCGCTAGTGTGGGGAATGTGCGCTACGTAAGATAAAGCAGTTCTTACCTAGATGTGAAATGCTCTACGGGATTATCTTGATTCACGCTATTGCTACGATTACTCTGAGGCCTTGGGACTTGAGACGTGGAGGTTGCACCGTGCTAATCCAAAGGTCTTGTACACGCCTAATAGTTGAAATCTGTGCTGGAAAAGCACCAAGCTACAGAAGCGTGTGGCCCAGGTTTGCCACCCCATGAGATGCATGGTGAGCCTGTGGCCCGGGGGGTTGCTTCTATTGTGGTGATAGCTATTGCAGATCTTAGTGTTTCCACTGTACGCCTCTCAGCTCGGTGGTTTGGGTCTAGTCAAATCGTAACTCGAATTGCTGAAAAGAGTATTGATACTTGCCGAAAATTGGCTGAGCACACCGGAGAGTATGTAAGTAGGAGTATTGCCGAGCGCGTGCTCGGATGCTACGAATAGGTGTGGAAGCCCTGACCCTCTATACCACTGCTTGGTGTCCAGACTGCCATGCCTGTAAGGAGGCACTGGGTGCACTGGGTCTTACTTATATCGAGATCGATGTGGACTATGAACCCGAGGCCGAGCGACGGCTCATGGAGCTGAACGCGGGCAGGCGCAGTGTGCCCACGCTGGTTTACGGGGATGCCTATGCCTCCATGAGCCGTTTTTCCATCACTCGCCTTAGGCAGTGGCTGCGGGAGATTGGGGTGCTCTCGCCCCTGTAGGGCTGTAGGCGTAAGTTACCGACTAGGCTCGGCTGGGTAGACTGTAGCCCATGAGACTGCATTTCCAGGGCGTATTGATCCTGGCTGTGGTGACGGTGCTCTGGGGTACTACCTTCGTGGTAGTGAAGGTGGCAGTGGGTTCGCTTGCACCGAGCCTACTGGTGCTGCTCAGATTCGCCATCGCTGCGGTGTTGTTCCTGCCCTGGCTGCGGCGCGATGTAGGTCTTTGGCTTGCCGGGCTCGAGCTGGGCTTCTGGCTCTGGCTGGGCTATGCCAGCCAGACGGTGGGCCTGACCTACACTACCGCTGACCGCAGCGCTTTTATCACCGCATTGAGTGTGGTTATGGTGCCGCTTATCGCCAGCCGGTTCGGGCGCAGAATTGGGCCGGTGATCTGGTTCTCAGCTATCCTTTCGCTTGTCGGCGTAGGTCTCCTTTCCCATGCTGGTGCTCCGCCCAACCTAGGTGACTTGCTGACTTTTGTCACCGCGCTGGCATATGCGGGCTATATCCTGCGCCTGGAAACCTACGTAGTCAGGTACGAGGCGTTGCCCTTGACCGCGGTACAGCTTGTAGGCGTATTGCCCTTGACCGCGATCTGGGTGGGTTTGGATCACCCTTCTTTTACGTCAATTCCCTGGGCTACGGTGATCTATTTAGGTCTTGTCACTACCGCACTCTCTACTTGGCTGCAGGTGCTGGGACAGGGGCGGGTCAGCGCGACGGAGGCCGCGGTTATCTATACACTGGAGCCGGTCTGGGCCTCTATCTTCTCCTTCTTCTTGTTGCGCGAGACTCTGGGTGTTTATGGTGCTGTGGGCGCCGGGCTGATTGTGTTGGCTACACTGTTCTCACAGTGGCCGCGGGTGCGACGGCGGGTTTCCTGAGGACCGCTGTAGAATACGCGCGGAGGTTCTGATGCTAACGTCTGGACTGGATATCCTGAAGAAGGCCCGCGCGCAAGGGTATGGTGTGGGTGCGTTCAACACCAACAACCTGGAAATCACACAGGCCATCTTGGAGGCGGCAGAAGAAACACGAAGCCCGGTCATCCTTGCTCTTTCCGAGGGGGCCTTGAAATACGGCGGCAAGGATCTGGTAATGCTGGTCAGGGAGTGTGCACGGGACGCTTCTGTTCCCGTGGCTGTTCACCTGGACCACGGCAGCAGTTATACATCGGTGCTGCGCGCGTTGGCCTTAGGCTTTACTTCAGTGATGATTGACAAGTCCCATGAAGACATGGAGACCAACATCCGGGAAACCAAGCGGGTAGTGGAGGCTGCGCATGCTGTGGGGGTGGACGTGGAGGCTGAGATCGGCCGCTTGGGCGGGGTGGAAGAGCACGTAGTAGTTGATGAGAAGGACGCGTTTCTGACTGATCCCGAGGAAGCGCGGGTTTTTATGGAGCGTACCGGGGCCGACTACTTGGCGGTGGCTATCGGCACCTCTCATGGTGCCTACAAGAGCAAGGGGCGCCCCTTTATCGATCATGAACGTGTGAAGAAGATCGCCCGGCTTATTTCCCTCCCCTTGGTAATGCACGGTGCCTCGGGGGTGCCTCAGATGTTGGTCGAGCGATTCCGCAACAGTGGTGGAGAAATAGGCGATGCGGTGGGTATTCACAACGACGATGTCAAGAAGGCTGTGACTGAAGGGATTGCTAAGATCAACACCGATACCGACCTGCGGCTAGCCTTTGCCACCGCGGTACGCGAGGTACTTGGTACCAAGCCGGCCGAATTCGATCCGCGTAAGATCCTGGGCCCAGCGCGCGAGGAGATAAAGAAGGTAGCCCGCGCGCGGATAGACCTGTTTGGTTCTACCGGAAAGGCTTAGCGCGGTTGGGCAGTGCCGGTGTCTATTCTCACTCCAGGAGAAGATCTTAAGGTTAGATTTTAATCATGTCCAAGAAACCACTCTGGGGGCATTCCCGCGCGGCGGTGGGAATGCCCCTGCATCGGTCAGGATCCTATCGTAGCCCATCAGGGCGCGTACGATTGTGGCTGATGGGTAAAAAGGGTATCCCGCCGGTAATGAAGCCGCTCACCGGAGTGTACATGCCCGCAGTGGGCCTCCTTCAATCCCTCTATCTGCCCGGCGCGGAAGCCGCTTCAGGCCTATAGCTGACAACGGCATATGGCCTACAGCCTGTATCCGATCCAGTCCAGCCAGCGGCCCGTTACGGCTGCGGTTTTCTGCGCGATGCAAATGCTATCCGCCGGTTCCCGGGTCTGGAGATCTAACCTTGCCTGTTTTGCACGATGAGCTCCTATAGTCAAACTTTAGTGAGGGAATCGGCCGGGGAGCCAACCAGATAGACGGTCTGTGTGGGGAAGGCAAACTCCACTCCCATTAATTCCAACCGCTGCTTGAGTTGTAGATTTATGGTTTGTTGAGCGTCCATATACTGTGTGTAGTCGGGAACTAGTATATAGTAGACTACTTGATAGTCGAGGCTGGAGGCGCCGAACTGGAAGAAGTGTGCGCGGTCAAAGCGGGTGTTGGGCGTGTTATCGACGACTTCACGCACCACCTGAGGGATCTTCCCCAGGGTTTCCGAAGGCGTATCGTAGGTGACACCAAACCCAAAGACGATGCGACGCTCCTTCATTCGCTTATAGTTCTTAATCCATCCTGAGGTGAGGTCGGTGTTGGAGACAACCAGTTCTTCGCCTGATAGGCTGCGTAGACGGGTACTGCGGATGCCGATATGTTCGACTGTACCCAAGTAGCTGCCGACGATAATAAAGTCGCCTAGTTCAAAGGGCCGATCGAGAAGGATCAATACATGGCTGAAGAAGTCGCGCAGCATGGACTGCGCGGCCAGAGCTACGGCTATGCCGCCGATACCCAGGCTGGCCACTACCGCCGATACCCGAAGGCCCATGTTGTCGAGCAGGAAGACTATAGCCACACCCCACACCAGCACGCTGAGCACCGGCATCAAGGCCATCAGGCTTTTGGCCCTTTGATCGTTGCCGTTCTCCCGCTTGATGTAGTGCTCGAGCAGGTACGAGGCTACGCCCAGCACGGTACGTAGGGTGAAGAAGGTGGTAATCGCGATGGTCACAAAGCCCAGCGCGCGTGCAAAGCCCGGGGCCAGCCGCAGGCTGGCTACCGCCAGGTAGGTCGCTACAAAATACAAGAGTGGAACGCCGTTCTTCTTGATCAATCGGACCGCCAGATCATCCAACTGGGTCTGTGTCCGCCGGCTTAGCCGGTCCAGGGCCCCAAGGCCGATCCTGGCCACCAGGCGCGCTGCTATTACCCCCGCCAGCAGCACTACTAGGGCTACTAGATATGCCGAGACTGTGTTGTCCAGATAGGCCCGTTGAAGAAAGCCGTTCAGCAAGTCCATGGCTTATCCTAACCGAAGCCCACGTAAGGGAAACCTTCCCGAGGCGGGAGGGTTTATATGGTAACCGCGTAGGCGCAGGGGTGAGCCGCTAGCCGTGCTGTACTTGAGGCCCAGACCACCGGTCGAGGGGAGGACGCCGGTCATTGGATATATCGGCGTGCAGTGGTGCCGAGTAGAGAAAGGTCTGCACCACTGCATAACCGACCATGAGTTT
>CAYODT010000034.1:0-11998 GCA_964402875.1 uncultured bacterium
CTATCCCACCCTCTTGGGTGGGTTTTTTGTTGGTTCGGGGGCGGGGGGTAGTGTACACGGGGATGAAAGGGGGCTCGACTGCAGAGCGGCTATACTCAAGGGCGTGATTCCCGAGGGAACTCGCTACTATTTACCTGCGGAGATGCGGCTGCGGTCGTCGTTAATTTTACAACTGTCTGAACTTTTCTATGCTTGGGGCTACGAGCCCCTGGGGCTGCCGGCGCTTGAGCTATACAGCGAGACCCACCCCCAAGCGGCACGGGCGTTTAAGCTGGTGGACAAGAATGGGTATGTATTAGCGTTGAGGAGTGAGTTTACCACTGCAGTGAGTGAGATGGTCAAGAGCGATCCCCCGATCGCGTGGCCGGCTCGCTACCAATATGCGGGCCCACTCTGGCTGAGAGAGACTGACAGTGAGCTTGGTCGGATGCGTGAATACACCCAAGCGGGGCTCGAGCTGATCGGTATATCTACGCCTGAGGCCGATGCCGAGGTGCTCGAGCTGGCCTTTGAGGCCTTGGCCACGGCGGGTCTGGCGGATGCCAGGATCGAGGTGGGCTTGCCTTCATTCGTACGCGACCTACTGGAGGCCACGAGGCTTGGTGATGACGACTTGGCGGTGCTGCAACAGGCTGTGGATCAGAAGAATACCCCTGAACTTGCCTCAGCCTTGCGCTCGTTTGGCATACGAGGCCGTGTATACCAGGCGCTGCTGGCCCTACCCGATCTTTATGGCGACCAGGATATTCTGGCCGAAGCAGAGGCTATAGCACTTTCAGAACGCGCCCGAATCGACCTGCAGCGCCTCAGGAGGACCTTGTCCCTGCTCTCCCCACACCACCGGCCACTATTAGACTTGGGTATGGCTCGCCGCTATGAGTATTATACCGGCCTGACTTTCCGTGCCTACACGCGCGATTTTGGGCTTCCACTGCTGGGGGGCGGGCGCTATGGAGGTTCGGGGACACCGTTCGCTATTGGCTTTGCCCTGGGCCTGGAACGTGTGCAGGAGGCGCTCGGGGAAAGCCAGATAGCCAGCCCTCCTGAGATACTGGCACTTGACTGGGCACAAGCGGCGCGGCTGCGCGGAGAGGGCCGGCGGGTGGAGCTTGCATGGACGGATGACAGGGAAGAACTGATGAACTATGCGCGGCTACGCGGAGTTCGTTACCTGGCTACCGACAACGGCTTGTTGGAGGTGGCTAAGTGATCCGTGGCCGCTATGCTCTTGCTGCGGCGCTTCCTAAGGGGCGGATGTTTCCCCTAGCCTACCAGGCGCTTTTGGCGGTGGGCTTAGCGTTACCGAAAATCGAGGGTGAGCGGAGATTGCTGCATAATTACAAGGACCAGGTTGCGGTACTCGAGCTGCGTAATGCAGATGTGCCGGTGTACGTAGACCTGGGTATCGCCGACCTGGGTGTGGTAGGGCGCGACGTACTGCTAGAAGCCGGGCGCGATCTCTACGAGCCGGTGGACCTGGGTTTTGGTCTCTGTCGTCTTTCTCTCATCCGCCTGCCGGGCGCGAGCGGGCCCATACGGAGGGTAGCGAGTAAGTACCCTAGGTTCACCACGCGCTGGCTTATGGCCCAGGGGCTTTCCGCGGATGTGGTGAAGCTTTCCGGAAATATTGAACTGGCCGTGCTTACTGGACTTGCCGATGCAGTGGTAGATGTGGTACAGACCGGGTCTACCCTGCGCGCTGCGGGCTTGGTGGAGGTGGAGGTTTTAGCCCGCTCCTCGGCGCGTCTGGTGGTCAACAAAGCCGCCTTGAAAACCAAGCGTGATCTACTTAGGCCGTTGATCGGCCGTTTACGCGAGCGGGCCGAAAAGCAGGTATAGCCCACCGCAGTAGCATTGGATAGTCATGACTCCAGAGCGTTTTGCCCGCCTACGCCAGGTTTTGCAAAGACGCCAGCCTGATCTCACGGTACTTATGGAACGGCTGCACAAGCCACACAACTTCTCAGCCGTGCTGCGCAGTGCGGACGCTGTGGGTGTATTTGAGGCACACGCAGTGGCGCCACGAGGGGGGATCCCCACCTACGACAAAACCTCTGGCAGCGCGTACAAGTGGGTTGGGCTCAGAGTGCACCTGGATACGAATACGGCTTTGGCTTTTCTGAAGTCGCGGGGCATGACCGTCTACGCCGCCCATTTGTCGCCAGAGTCGGTGGATTACCGTGAGGTGGACTACACCCGTTCCTCGGTGGTATTGCTGGGTACCGAGTGGTCCGGCGTAAGCGAAACGGCGTCCTTAGGTGCGGACGTGCATGTGCATGTGCCGATGCGCGGTATGGTTGGGTCGCTTAACGTCTCGGTGGCCGCGGCGGTTATCCTGTTCGAGGCTGAGCGACAGCGAGAGGCGGCGGGGCTGTATGGAGAGAATCGGCTAGAGCCCGAGATCTTCGAACAAACCTTGTTTACCTGGGCCTACCCCAGGCTGGCCAGACGATACGTCGCGCAAGGTCATCCCTTTCCGAAGCTTGGTCCGTATGGTGAACTACTCCGCTAAGGACTGACTAGGCGAAAGAGAATTAGGCCGTGGAAGGCGGCCGCCTTATCCACCGGGCTTAGCGAGACCGCAAGTAGGTACACGGCCTGCCAACTTCCCCGTTCTTGAGCAATTAGTTGGGGTATGGCCGAGAGCCTGTACCCGCCGATACGTATGTGGGCCGGGGAAAGGCTCCAAGGGCCCACGAGTGGTGTAGCCGAAACCCAAAGCTGCCAATTAGTTGTGGAGATCACTTTGAGCGAGACTTTTTCGGGGCTGAGTGTGCCGTTGAGCGCCCGTACCGGCAAGCTGTTTGTCTTTGCGCCGTTTACGTAGAGTTCGAGAATCTCCGGCAGCTGTACTACGACCCTAGTGCTTGCACTCTGCATGAAGGCCAGCCCCGCAAAAACCGCCAAGGCTGCTATCCACCGACTCCGCATCCCAACCACCTTCTTGATGGGACGCAACCAGATCGAGCGCTTGGAATGCGCCGTTCGGCCGGTTGCACTACTGGCTCACCGTGTTTCCTGGTGCCCACAAGATCAGAACATCACGGTTCAACGCCTCCGAACGAGAAACTCCCGGGCAGCCTGACCCGGGAGAGAACATATACATGTAAACTTGAGCTTAGTTCCCGGCCGGGTGCGCCACTAGCTCCTCTTGCCCCAGGCGCCCAGATACAAGGCAAGACTCAAAGCCTCCGAGTTAGACAGTCTCCCACCCAACATCGCTATTATAGCACACGGTAGTTTGAGATCCTGACTAGATATCACATCCCACCCTCACAATATATTGTTAGATTAGCATTTGGACCGTAGGAGGCTATGATCCGCATGTCTGCCGATACGGGTGCCAGGGCGGAGCGGGGAGCTAGTGGCGCGACCGGTTTACGGAGTTTCTTGATGAGGTGATTAATGAGGAAGAAGCTCTTGGCAGCTAGTGTTTTAGCAGGTTCGGTAATATTGGGCGGTATAGCGGCAGCGGCGAGTTCAAACTTCAATTTCCAATTCCCAGCCTATGCTTACGTATACACTAACGTAGGCACGGTGGATTTCAACTTCGCGGCAACTGGCTCGGGTACCCGTCCGGGCCAGCTCTCTAAGCTGAGCAGCAGCCCGATAAAGGTGGCTGACGAGGCGGATCTGCAGACTTGCATGAGCGGCCTGATAACCAGCAGTTCGAGCATTACCGCGAGCACCACTGCGGCTACCGGTGCGAATGCACTGGGGCCGGCGACCTGCACCTTCTCACCCACCAACGTTACCGAGTCCGGTTACACGGTAGGGTGGCCCACCGGTGATGCCACTGACGGAAGCGTACTATTGGTGACCAACGCGAGTACCTTCCATGTTACAGCGACAGCGGGTACCTTTGGTGGTGGTATAACTCAGCAACCCACGCTGTCCGTGACCCCCGGTTTGGTCAAAAATGGAGGCATAGGCGGGTTGGGAAGCCCTGCATCAGTGCCGCTGACTGCCTCCGGGGTGACGTTGGGCTCGAACAGCAACGCTTTCTTCACCAGCTACTCGAACGTCTTTATCATCCCCCTACTCTGGAAGATGAGCATCAACCCGACTGCTTACAATCAGACCGCAAGCACCACGGCTACCGTGACCTACACGGGCTTTGCCCCGTAGCATTTAGTTTATGCAGACCCGGCTCGCTTTGCCCCTCCGCGCTTTCGCGGGGGGGCTGTTGCTTTTTCTGGGCAGCGCACTCGCACAAGTAGGGATAGGCGTAGCCCCACCACGGTTTACCTTCACGGCCACCCCGGGCCAGACGCTGACTGAGACCGTTTCAGTGTTTGCCGCTAAAGCGTCTAAGACCATCATCATGCCTGCGGTGGTGGCTTGGACGCTTTCCCCAAGCGGTGATCTCATTACCTTGCCACCCGGGGCATTACCCTACGATGCCTCGAGCTGGGTTACGGTTGCCGATAACCCGTTTGGTCTCACCGCAAATAAGCCCCTGGAGGTGCGTTTTTCCATCCGGGTACCCAAAGGCGTAGGCCACGGTACTTACTGGACAGCGCTCTCGTTTACTACCAAGGTCCAGCCGGGCCTGCACAAGGGCGTAGCTGTAGCTGTTCGAACGCAGATCCTGGCGGTGGTCTACATCAATATCGCCGGTACTCTGGACTCGGCTGCGAAGATCAGCGGCTTTTTCGTGGAGAGGGGGAAGAACGGGGCGCGTACTTTGGTGGCTGATGTGCAAAATACTGGAAATGCAGTGCTGCGCCTGAAGGGCAAGATGGTCTTCACCGGTGTGAGCGGAAAGAGCGTCGAGTCCTTGGCGCTGCCGGTGCGCGTGCTTTTACGCAACAACCTGGTGCGCTACAAGGTACCCATGCCTAGGGATCTGCCCAAGGATACTGTACTGGCTTCGCTCGAGCTTTCCGGCGCAGGCCCGAGCCCGCTCTACGCGGAGGTGCCGCTCGAATGAGGCTGCGCTTGTTGGCGCTGCTAGCGGTGGTGTTTGCTGGACAGGCGGGCGCGGTCACCTACTATTACCAGCCGCTTTCGCAGGAACCCGGCTCGCTTTTATTCACCGCCGCCAAAGAGGCCCTGCTCTGCGCCGTGTTGGCGGGCCGGGCGCGCCCGGTGCCGCGGGAAGGCGCAAGTGTTGTTGGACTTTCCGGCCTCGGCGTTTCCTGTCCGCAAGGCCCCCAGGTAGTGTGGGGCCAGAACGATCTGGGGCAGCAGGCCTTTGCGCTCCGCATCAAGGTCCGCTTTTGGGGGCCGCTTGGAAAGGCCCACGGTAGGGATAGGAATGCGGAGGACCTGCTCAAGAGCCGCTATCTTGCAGAGTTTGCATTGCAAGGTAGCGGTGCCGTGCCCGGGAGTGTCCAGGTAGCCGCTGACTTGGTGGTGCCGGGATTTTTACCGGCGGACGCCGGCGGTGTGGATTGGCGAAGTCTTGACACAGGTTCGCTGCCGCGGACCCGCTTTTCCAATGCCCAGATTACCAACCAGAAGAAGCTTCGTGATTCACAGTGCCCGCTTCGATACGATCATGGCTGCTGGCAGGCTGATTTCAGCTGGGATCTGCCGGTGCGCCTCTTACTTTCGGGTGGCGAGTGGCCCGGCCAAGATAGCCTGGACTTGATCTTTGATGCTATTGTGCCTCGCCCGGCCGGCGCGCAGAGCCTTAGTATACGAAACGGCCGGCTCGAGGAAGAGCGCCTATTGCCGGGCGCGGGCGCGGGCAGTGAATATCCTCCTTTCCTAAATCGTGGCGTGGTTCGTCCCTAGCGCACCAGCACTGCCTGAGAGAGCCGAACCTCATGCCCGTTGGCTAGTTTCGCGACTACTCGCCATACGAACCGGCCGCCGGCACCCGCCGGCACCCGTAGCTCGCTCCGCCAGTCGGCACCTTTACCGACGAGCGGCACCCGTTTTCCGCCGACCTCCACCCAGGCAGCCCTGACCGGTGCGTACCAGTGAACCAGGAGAGGTACGCGGCTGTTTGGCTTCACCACCGGCGGAGTGCGCACCTGGCCCCAGGGGGCGGCGTTGCTTATGGCGAGGAAAAAGGGATAGTGGGTGACTTCGACCCCGTGACTCATAGCTACCAGATTGAGGATCAGGGTCGGACCGCTGTTCGCGGGTATGGAGATGCGCCCTTGCCAGCCGCCTGGAACCGGCAGCAGCCGCCCCAGCACCTTCCGGCCGGATTCCACAAATACGCGGTCGACCCGGCCAATCAACCGTGCGTTGACTAAGGGAGACGAGCCCGGCGGAACGGGGCTCGTCTCCACCTTGACCTGCCGGACCTGAGCTGTACCCGGCTTGAAGACCTCCGCTTTGGGCGCTTGCACGGTGAACGAGACCCGACCAGCCTCACCGGGGAAGAGTTGCAGGCTCTGGCCGGCTGCGCCTTCGAGCGTCCAGCCTGAAGGGAGCAGGTTTTGCAGCAGGACTACCGAATAGCGGCCGGGAGGTAATCCACTAAAGGAGAATGCGCCTTTGGCATCGGTCTGCGTGCGGACTTCCTGTCCGCCGGTCTTTGCCAGCGAAAGCACAAAGCGCAGCTTACCGGGCGGTATGGGTTTTCCACTTCGCAGCACGCGTACCAGCCCCGAAAGCGTGCTGCGGACGGATACGCTGAGCGTGGCCGTGGTGGTCCGGTGGTAGCGCACGGTAACAGCTTGCTCGCCGTGTAGCAAAGTCAGGCCTGCCGGTAGGCTGGCCAGGTCAATCCGCAGGGTGTAATGCCCTGGGGGCAGCTCGATTCTGAACCGGCCCGAAGCGGTGGTGCGCGCCTGGTAAGGGCCCGCCCGAACGACGAGCCCGGACAGAAACCCGGCCGGCACGGCCTTCCCCTGAACTTGGCCGGTTATGGCGCCCACATTCCGTCCGCCGAAAGTCTGCGTGATGATATCCGATACTTTGATACCGAGCGGCAGGGTTCCACTCAGATTGAAGCTGGTGCTGCTGGCGCTCCCGAGGGTTTGTTCGGCGCGCAGGCTGATCAGGGCAGAGTCCACCGGCAACGAGGCATCTGCGCCCAGCACCAGGGTACCGGCCAGCGCGTCCCAGGACAGCTTAGCGCCCGCGCCCAGCACCGCGTTGCCCCACTCGAGCTGCCCACTAGCGATCAGCTTGGGTGTGCCCATACCCAGGTTCAGGTCGAAGCCATACGAGGCCTGCTGCTTGCGCAAACCGAAGGAGGTATTGAGTGTGCTGTACCATGTTCCGCTTGTATAACCGGTTTCCAGAGCCAGGCTGGCCGCCTGCAGGGGATATGGCAGGATCAAGGTGGTATCGGCCAAGAACCGGGTTTTTGACCCGTTGGTGGAAATAGCCAGATCTACGGCGGGCAGGCTGGGGTCCTTAAAAAGCCGGGTCAAACTGCTGGTCGCGGCAAGCCGCCAGCTAATGATATTGCCGTCTTGGGCCTTGGAGAAAAAGCCCAGATTGTAGCGGGGCGAGGCCCCCTGGACTTCGAGGCTGGTGGCCAGGGGCTCGCCGGCCCCAGCAGCGAAGCCGACTCCGAAGCCAAAGGGCAGGCTAGATTCGCTACGGCGGTAATGAATCTCCGCCGTGAGCCGGCCGCTTTGTGGCAGCCAGCTCGAGCTGTAGTCCATGAAGCCGACCTGGTTTTGGGTGAAGCTTTCCAGGCTTAAACGAGGCTGGGGTAGAATGACGAGCGTAAATGTGTTAGCGAAGCCGCCTTCCAACCAATTAGCGCCAAGCCGGCTCCGGGTGCCGTCTAAACGGTGCTGCAGGCTGAGGTCCACGCCGCCCAGTCGGCCCTGGGCGGTGAGGGAAAGGGTGTTATGGTAGCCGAGGCCGAGGCTGAAACCCCGCCCGTACAACTGCAACTGGCCCGATGGGGCCGCGCCTGGCGCGTAGGCCAGGCCGAAGTTACTTTGTACGAAGTCGGACAAGGGGCCACTCGCCGCCAGGCTAAGGCTGGGCATGGATCCCGGACCCCAACTGATCCCCAGTGTGCCCAGCAGCTGAAGGGGGGCGCCGGGCGCGCGGCCTAGGGCGGCCAGGAAGGGCTTGACCTGAATGATTCGCGAGAGCCGCAAGGCCGGCGCCCGCCGGCTTTCGAGTACCAGCTTGAACACCCCCGCCGACGCCAGGGGAAGACTTAAGCTGCCGGTGGTATGTGCGGCCAGGGTTGTCTCAACCTGAGACAGCACCGTACCACTGAGGCTAGTGAGCAGGAGTGTAAAGGTATCCATGCCGTTGCCGGTATTGGTAACCTGCAGCGGAAGCGGCGAGTAAGGGGGTTTGAAGCTGGGGTTTCTCGGTAGTTTCAAGGATGCCCCGGCTACGAAGGTTACCGTCGCGGTGGCGCTTACGCTTTGGCCCTGCACGTTTAGGCTGACCGTGCAACGGCTTTCAGCAGGGGCGCCTTCGGGTACCCGCAAGATTACGAAGACATAATGAGGTTTCCCTGGTGAGAGAACCAGGCCCACGGGACGGGGCGACAGCAGGGGCCAGCCCGCGCACACTGTGAGGCGCGGCGTAGAGGCTTCGGCACTTTGGCTGATGATGCGGAAGATGTGTGTGACTACCTGGCCTGGTTTCACCTCGCTGGTGGGTGGCGAGGTTAAGACCAAGCTTAAACTTTGCGCGCACACCCAGGTGGTTGCCAGGATGAGGAAGAGGGGAACTGACCTGTGTGCATTCATAATATTGTCGCAAGTTCATAACCTGCAAGATCCTTGCCCATTGTACGGGTTGCTTGGGCCGCTCGGCGCTTACCCCGGTGACCCATGGTAAAAATCTGTTGTGTATACAATGAGAGAGATATGGGGTGAACGGATTTGGTCTTCCCTGGTAGTTGCCCTTGGCGGGTTCGGGCCTTTGCTGGGGTAGAGCTGGTTACAGTGGAACTCCATAAGGTTTTGCCAGGCTTCATAAAGAAGCTCGAGCGGGCCTCCCTCCACCCGTAACACAAGGCAGGACTGGATCACGGTGGAGAAATATTAGGGATATCTTCGACGGGATGGAGGTACTCTTTGCCTACCGGGCGCCGCAGGCCTGCGGCGAGTACGATTCCGTGCAGCCGGTACAGGCTACTTGACCAAAGCCGAGCGTTTAAGACCGGCGCGCTGGAGGACTAGTGGGCTGTGATAACCGAGGGAGATACCGACCGCAACCTTCCGCTCGGCGTCTCTGGCGGGGTTTCCCATCGTGA
This sequence comes from uncultured bacterium, assembly GCA_964402875.1. Classification (GTDB taxonomy): domain Bacteria; phylum Deinococcota; class Deinococci; order Deinococcales; family Marinithermaceae; genus CAYODT01. Next base: position 9,146 of record CAYODT010000034.1, read on the forward strand.
AGTGTTGCGTGTACAGATACCAAATAGCCCGGCCCGGCTGTTTGGTAGCCACAGTAGTTCGCACCGGATATGGATTTCCGTTTCAAGGATGATACGCCGGGCACGCGTAGGACGGACGGTGCATTTAGCTTAGGCCAAATGAGCTGCTGGTGTCCGCCGGTACTTACAAGCCCTGGGCCGTAGCCTGACCGGTGAGTACACAGCTATTCAGCCTGTGCTGAAGCTGTCTTTCTCATACTGGTAGGCGCGTGCCGGCCCAGTAGCAGCGGACTTAGGCTCCGTACTTCTGCAGCTTGCCCGCGTACGCCAGCAGCAACGGCATCATCTCAATACCGCGCAACTGACCCAGGCTTCCTTTCAGGGCTTCATCCTCAGTGAAGCGCGTGGCTGGGTCATTACGAAGCAGTGGCCCAGCCAGCAGCAGCGGTACCGGGTGCCAGGAATGCGCCTTATGCACACTTGGTGTGGAATGGTCCCCGGTGATGGCCAACACATCGGGGCCGAGTGAAAGGATATCCGGGAGTAGCGCGTCGAAAAGCTCGATCTTGTGCACCTTCTCAGCGAAGTTACCATCTTCTCCAGTGGAATCGGTCTTCTTGAAGTGTAGATAGATAAAGTCGTGTTCCGACCAATGCGCCTTTAAGGTCTGCATTTTGCCTTCCAGCGCGTCTTCTTCACCCTTCACGGGGAGGGTCTTCATGCCTACCAGGCTGGCTACGCCCCGATACATAGGGTAGCTGGCGATAGCGGCCGGATTGAGTTTGAATACCTGTTGCATCTGTGGAAAGTCGGGGTGGGCGGAGACACCGCGGAGCAGCACCCCATTGATCACCGGCTCATCCGAGAGCACCTGGCGGGCCCGCTCGGAGAATGCGTTCAGCACCTCGGCGGTCTTGACGCTGCCGGTATCTCCGGCCTCGCGCGGTGCAGCGGAAAGTGGCGGCACGCCGGTAGCCTGGGGGTCGGTGTCGCTCACTGCCTCACCCAGGTCCCGGCCGCGTAGCACGACCACGAAGCGGTGCTCGCTCTCGGTGTATATATCGATCTTTACCCCCTCGATCCGCTGGATCGCCGCAGCCAGCTTGTTGACCACCCGGTTGTTTTCCTTAGTGCTGGGCCGGTTCGCGCGCCTGTCCTGCACGCTGTCATCCGGCGCCAGGGTGGCGAAGTTGCCGCGCACCGCCACATCGCCCTGGTTTAAGGGCACACCGATCCCTATCGCGGAGAGTATTCCGCGGCCCACTTGGTACTCGAAGGGATTGTAACCGAAAAGCGCCAAGTGCCCGGGACCTGAACCCGGAGCGATGCCCGGGTAGACGGGTGTCAGCAATCCGAGCGCTGACTTCTTGGCCAGGGCGTCCAGGTTGGGGGTCTTAGCCGCGACCAGTTCGGTGGGGCCGCCCGATGTTTCGGGTAGGCCGCCCACGCCGTCCAGAACGATTAGCAGAATCTTGCTCTTGGTTTCTTGGCTCAGCTCTTTCAGGTACGGAAAGATGCCTTTCATAGGCCTATCTTACGCCCGGGTACCGAGAGAGGGGGAGCGCCGGCGGGATACTGAAGGCCGCTGTCGTTGTTCGGTGCTATCATAAACCTACCAGCTGATCTTTGGCGTTTGATGGTAGGGAAAGGAGGTCTTCAGGATGATTACCAAGGAGCTGATTCCCGATCTCATGGCGCGTATGGAACAGATTAGCAGCCCGGTATTGTCGCTCTTCCTGGATGTTGATCCCTCGCGGCCGGAAAATGTGGGCAAGGCCTGGCTGCTCAGGGCGAAGGAGGCTATGAGGGGGCAGGGCGTACCTGGCGAGGTTCGTGATGGGGTTATGGATAAGCTTTCGCAACATCCGCCTTTAGGGCGTACCCGGATTGTCTTTGCCGCGGAAGGGCTTTGGGAGCTGCTGGATATTCAGCTCGAGCTACCTTTTGGCCCTGCCCAACCAGCCGGAGCGGTGGTGCGCTGGGGTAGTCCACTACTTATTCCCTTGTTGGTGCTGCTCAGCGAGCACGGGCGATATGGTGTGGTCTGTCTGGGACACGAGTATTGGCGACTTTTCGAGGTGCACTTGGGCGACATCGAAGAGTTACCGGGAGCCTATCGCGATGTGGACACGGCTGCCTGGCGGCGCCTGGCCGAAGAACAAACCGGATCGCCGCCGGGGGTACCCGCAAGGGGGGGTTCGGGCAAGGATAACTATGCTACTAGGATGAGTGAGTGGACCCAGCGTTTTTTCCGCCAGACCGGGGAGCGCTTGGCCCGGGAAGCTGAGACCCGAGGTTGGGAGCGCCTTATCCTGGTGGGCGCCGAGTCTGAGACTGCCGCATACCAGGAATTCCTGCCGGGGGCTCTGGCCGCACGGGTAGTGGGGCGGGTGCCTGGTTTGACCAACCCTAAAGCTCCGGCTACCGAGGTGCTCGAGCGAATCCGTCCGCTGATGTCCGAGACTGAAGACCGGTTGCAAATGGCGCTCCTGGATACGGTGCGTGAGCGGGGGTTAAGCGGTTTGGACCCGGTGATTGAAGCTTTGCAGCAGGGCCGGGTACAGGTCCTGGTATTGCCTCGTGAAACCGAAGCGGTGCTTTATGGTTGTACCGCCGATGGCCGGGTGAGCGCCCATCGCGAAGCGGCTGCCACGGGATGCGCAGGGGAGACTGAGGAGCGGCCCATGCTGGAGACGTTGGTGACACTGTGCGGAGCGCACGGTGGAGAATCCAGGTTCGTACGTGGTGAGGCCGCATCGCGGCTCAGGTTGGAGTTTGGTGGACTGGCCGCCCTGATACGCTGGTAGGCCTTTCGTCGTGTAAGTGGGCTAATGCACCCCGCCGGCAGGTGCTTACCGCGAGACCAGAGAGATC
>CAYODT010000034.1:12098-15513 GCA_964402875.1 uncultured bacterium
GAGGGCGTCCATGATACGCACCACTAATTACAACGATTGAGGAGTGAGCCCGCAGGGCTGGAGTGACTTATCGTTCAACTCGGCTACCCTGGATACAACTACGGTCCAAGAGAGCTAGATAGTCCGTCGATCCTCTAAATCTTGTAGCTTGGGTATCGGCAGAAGATTGGGCCGGGAAAATCCGTTCGGATTATCGAATGCTGCTATAACAGCCCGATCCTCATGGTTGGATGCCAAGGGGGCGGCATATCTGCTAGGAGGCCAGGAGAGATTTTATCTGGTTGTGCCACTGGCTATTTTCGGCTCGGCCGTCCAGATGAGAGTCGTGACCGGCACTGTAGAGGATCTGGACGAGGGATTTGCCATCTATGGGGCGGATGGGTATGTGTAATTCTTAGGCTTGGTGAATGCAGGGTATCCTGGAGCCCATGGCGAGGAAGGGTATCACCCCCCAAAGTACGGATTTCAGTGAATGGTTCCAGGACGTAGTTCAAGGTGCCGAACTGGCCGACCATAGCCCGGTGCGCGGATCGATGATCATCCGCCCGTATGGCTACGCCTTGTGGGAGAACGTACAGAAAAACCTCGACCGGATGCTCAAGGACACCGGCCATCAAAATGCCTATTTCCCACTCTTTATCCCCCTGAGTTTCCTGCAAAAGGAAGCCGAGCACGTGGAGGGCTTTGCGCCCGAGCTGGCAATTGTTACCCATGCCGGTGGTGAGGAGCTTGAGGAGCCCCTGGTGGTGCGCCCTACCTCTGAGACCATGATCGGCTATATGTGGACTAAGTGGATCCAGAGCTACCGGGATCTGCCGCAGCTGCTGAACCAGTGGGCAAACGTAGTGCGTTGGGAATTGCGGCCGCGCTTGTTCTTACGCACCACCGAGTTCTTGTGGCAGGAGGGACACACCGCGCATGCTACGCAGCGAGAAGCCGAGGAAGAGACCCGCAGGATGCTCTCGCTTTATGCAAAGTTGGCCCGAGACTACGCTGCTTTACCCGTCTGGGAAGGATTGAAGACCGAATCCGAGAAGTTTGCTGGAGCCGAGTATACAACCACCATCGAGGGTATAATGCGTGACGGCAAGGCGCTACAGGCCGGTACTTCGCACTTTTTGGGCCAGAACTTCGCCAAGGCTTTCGGCATCAGCTTTCAGGATAAGAATTCTAAGAACAGCTTTGTATGGACTACCTCGTGGGGTCTTTCTACTCGGTTTATTGGTGCCATCATCATGACCCACGGCGACAACCAGGGGCTGATTATGCCTCCCCGCCTTGCCCCGATCCAGACCGTAATAGTTCCCATCTACAAAGGGGAAACCCGTGAGGCGGTAGTTTCGGCGGCGGGCGGCTTGCGTGATGAACTACACGCAGCAGGGGTGCGGGTATACCTGGACGACCGTGACCAGTACAGCCCAGGATACAAATTTAATGAGTGGGAGTTGAAAGGCGTGCCCTTCCGCGTCGAGCTGGGGCCGCGGGACCTGGAGCAGGGACAGGTGGTTTTGAAAAGCCGCTTGGGTGAAAGGGAGACCGTAGCTCTTTCGGCGCTGACTACCGGGATGCAAGAGCGCCTGGCGGCTTTTCACCAGGCGCTCTATGCCCGGGCCCTGGACTACCGGGACCGTCACGTGTGGGCGGTAGATAATTACCAAACTTTCAAAGCCAGGATTGAGGAGGGTTTTGCGGAGGCCTTCCATTGCGGAGATTCGGTCTGCGAGCAGGGCATTAAGGATGAAACCAAGGCCACCATCCGTTGCATCCCCTTCAGTGGGACCGAAGCGGAAGGGGAGTGTGTGCGCTGCGGGCGTAAGAGCGCCCACGGAAAACGACTCTTGTTTGCTAAGGCGTACTAAATGAAGACTGTAGCTAAAGGACACATATCCACCTCGGCCAGGCGCAGGTCTGAGGCAAAGGAGACTCACTGTCCCAGGGAGGGTGTGGCTGATAAGCAGGCTCGAGCGGACCGGGTGCTGCTGCTGTTGCGACAGGCTTACCCACGGGCTGCAACGGAGCTTGTGCACAAAGACCCCTTTGAACTGCTGGTGGCCACGGTACTTTCCGCGCAGGCTACCGATGTTTCAGTTAACAAAGCCACCCCTGCGCTGTTCGTCCGCTTCCCTGACGCGGCCTCGCTGGCCCGCGCGGAGCTCGTCGAGGTAGAGGCGCTGATCCACACTATCGGCCTCTATCGCACCAAAGCGCGCAACCTGGTGGCCTTGGCCCAGGGGTTGGTGGAGCGGCACGCATGTCGTGTTCCGGCGGACAAAGCTGCACTGATGGCGCTGCCCGGCGTGGGCTGGAAAACCGCTACCGTGGTGTTGGCTGCAGGCTTTGGGGTACCGGGTATTGCGGTGGACACGCACTTAACGCGGCTCGCGGCGCGATTATGCTTTTCACAGGCTAAGGCGCCCGAGCTGATTGGCAAGGAGCTCGAGCAACTCTTTCCCCGTGACGACTGGGTGTTTGTGCACCACGCCCTGATTCTGCACGGCCGATACTTATGTACCGCCCGCAAGCCCTTCTGTCACAGTTGTGCCCTGTGGATATTTTGCCCAAGTAAGGGTCGTTGGTAGGGGAGCCTCCCTCCCAGGCCGAACGCGCCTTAGGAGGTGTTAATATAGGGAGCGTGAGCAGCCAGAGCGCGCTGGAAGCAGTCTTCAGGCTTCAAGAACAAGATCTCGAACTAGACCATATACAAGAGGAAGAACATCAATTACCGGATAAGTTGGTAGAGGCTAGGGTATTGTGGGATCAGCTGAACTTGCGCAGACAGGACCTGCGTGAGGAGCGGCTTCGTAGGCAAAGTGCTTTGGACTCCACTCTTCTTGAGATTGCCGATCTGACTGAGAAGCGAAGTCGTGATGAGCAGGAGCAGTTGCGTGCTCAGAGCGTGCGGGAGCAGACCCAGTATGAAAATAGGATTCAGCAATTAGCTGCGCGTATTGAGGATCTCAACGAGGCTCGTAGGCCTATTGAGGATGAAATCTTAGAATTGGAAGGCCAGATCGAGGAATTGCAGACGGAGATGGACGAAGTAGAGCCGCGGCTGGAGAAGCTCGAGCGAGCCAATAAGAGACGTGTGGATACACTTAAGGCCGAGTGCCGGGGAAAAGTAGAGGCCAGGGCGACTAGCGCCAGGGGGATCCCTGCCGTCTTGCTGCATGAATACGAGTCTATACGCAGGGCTCGTAAGGGCGTGGGCATTGCCAAGGTCAAGCGATCCAGCCAGGTATTTCGTTGTGAAGCTTGTAGCGTTCAGTTACCTACCCATGTGGCCCAACGAGTCCACCAAGGGATACAGATGGTGCGTTGCCCATCTTGTGGACGTATTCTCTTTATGGATGGTAAGTAGCTCTTTGCACGCCGTAGGGCACTCGAGCTGAACTTGGCGGGTACCGCCGAGAATCTT
>CAYODT010000035.1:0-15024 GCA_964402875.1 uncultured bacterium
CTAATCGAACCAAATTCGATACCTGGCCTTGCACATGTCCAACCCGTATACCCACATACATAAATTATCTTTTATTACCGGCAATCTTCGGGCATACCCCATAAGTCCGGAGCCCACACCATTCCTGCAGCCCGCTCAGGAGACGTACGGAGATAAAACACGACCAAACGACCTCACGACAAACCACGGTTTTCGGCGACCGGGCAGTAGCATGCACAGAACAAGACCAGCCCGCCTACTCGTTACCGGGGCGCTCAAGAGCACCCGAACGAGGGTGCCGGACTATCAGGAACCCGGAGGGAATGGCCCGATAAATCGAATTCCGCTGCTCCGGGCGATGTGGCCTGCGGCGGAGGGGGGAGCGTTAAGAATAAGTGCCTATTAAGGAACCAACAAGTCCCTGGCTACCACCGAGCGAAGGGGAATGACTAGGCTGAGAGAAAACCCCCATCCACCGGTACTACCGCCCCGTGGACGTAGCTCGCCAAATCGCCGACCAGCACTACAGCTATACGGGCGATTTCGTCAGGGTCGGCCATACGCCGCAAGGGAAGGCGCTGAAGGAAATCGTATCCCTCTTTGAGGAGTCGGGGCTGCCCGAGAGCTTTCCGGGAAAGACGCTGAGTACCGGGAGTATGGGTCCAGCCTGGGACTAGTGCATTAACCCGAAAGCGGGGCCCGTACTCCCGGGCAAGGGACCGGGTCAGGGCGATTAAGGCAGCTTTACTGGTGGCGTAGAGCGCGAGGTCGGGCTTGAAGGGCAGGATAGCTTCAATGCTGCCCACGTTGAGAATCACGCCTCCCTTGTGGGTTCGCCTTCTGGCTCTGATGAAATCCTGGCACATCCAGAAAGGCCCTTCAAGGTTCACCCCCATAACCTTCCGGAAAAGGTCCTGGTCAACCTCGGTAAAGGCCTTCGGAGGATAGAGGCCTGCATTGTTAATGAGAATGTCGGGGGTCGGATCCAGGCCCTCCCAAAAGGCCCGGATGCCCTCCCGGTCCAAAAGGTCCAGAGTCACGGACTCTATGGAGAGCTTTGCTGAGGCTCGGCTTAGGCCCCCCTCGTCCCGGTCAACCGCTACCACCTCCGCCCCGGCCTCCACTAACCTGCGCGTCACAGCAAGCCCGATTCCCGAGGCTGCTCCCGTGACCACTGCCCGTCGCCCTTCTAAGGAAAGTAATGTAGTTAAGGGTTTCATAAATCTAAGGATAAGAGAAGTGGGTGCAGACTCGGCTTCTAAGCGCGGCGTCCAGCGGTGGCCGGGTATAAACGGTGACTTTCCAAGGGATATCTAACAGTGTTCATGCCGCCGTACGTCAAAAATAAGGGGTCATCTGAGTATAAGAGTTTGTCTTGAGATAGGAATAGCGCCAAAGGGAGGTGGCCCCCCTATCCAGAGATCTATGACTACTTTGAGCAACCGGCTCCTTCGCCACAATATCCTGCCTATGGCGACACTATCCCGGTCCTAAAGCACTAGCAGCTTCAAAAACCGGCAGGTGCGAACACCGCATTCGCCCGGAGTGCAACCGGGTCTACGGAGCGCCGGGTAATGTACGGGCAAGGCTCACTGGACTGGGCGAGCGCAACAGGTAATGTTCGCCTTTGACGAGTAGGAGCTCCTGGTGATTCTTCAGATGAGTGATGCTTGATTCACTTGGCGTCCGCCATACGTTCTATTTAGTGACCAGTACACACAGTAATTATCTCCGCTTGGACCCGTGCAATAATAGCAGGGTGCAAAACCCCAAGGTCGTGGAGCGCTATCTATGGATCGATTCGGGGGGGTACTCGGCCTGTACATTATGCTCGGATATAATCCGACTACTCGACAGCACCAGCTAGGAGCCGCCAAACGAGTGCTAGCGGGCAATGGGTTCGGCCGGGAGGTAATGAGAGGGTAACCATAGTATCATGGCCGAGATGGGATATATGATGAAGACTTCTATCCCTACTTTCCCATGGGAGCGTTTCTCTATAGCCCTAACGGCGCTCGTGCAGGTTGAGGCCATAGCGGTTCGGGAGTTTGCGCTGGCGGCAGTCAGATATGTACTGTCGTCTCTGTCATGGTGCTACCGTAATGATCGCAATTCGCTGTACTTGGCCTACCAAGGCGCGGGCCCGGCAAGTACGTGGTTTGAGCGGGGAATACAAAAATACTTTTGCCAAGCAGTGGATACCCAAGGTGGAAATCTTGCATGGGGGTACGGGCGTCATAATAATTGGCAAGCGTGTGTTGAGCTGGATGCCGACCGGTAAGCTCAAAAGGATTATCGGTCGGGCAACCCTAGGGAGACGCGAGTTTCCCGGCGAACCCTGCAAGACCCTCGCGTCCTTCGAGTCGCTGGGGTTGCGAGTAAGTGCGTGACCAGCGGCGGGGCGTTGTCCAGGTTCGGGGTGTGGGCAGTACGGCATCGTTTTGCGGTGCTGGCAGTGTGGGCCGGGTTGCTGGTGTTGGGCCTGGTCGGGGCATCGCAGGTGTCGAGCGTGCTGTCAGCTTCGATTGACCTAGCGGCTCGAGGGCAGGCACGTGTGGTACAACAGGCGCTACAACAGTTTCCGGGACAGGATCCGTTTAACTTAATACTCGTGGTGCGATCGCCGCAGAGCGGGCCGGCGGTCGACACGCCAGCATTGCGGCCCGGTCTCGAGGACATCGTCCGTCGGCTACGTGCGGAGCCGGGTGTAGGACGAACCATGAGTATCCTTGACCCCGGCGTGCCCCGCAATGTTTTCCTGTCGCCAGGCGGGCACACGACGCTGATATTTGTGGGGCTGGACGTGCAAAACGCCAGTGCAGCCCAGGCGCTGGTCCCGGCAATTCGCAAACGGCTCGGCGTTATGGATGAAAACACCCTAACCGTGAAGGTCACCGGATCACCGGCGGTGTATTACGATCTCACGGTAGCGGTGGATCGTGGCACCGTCACCGCCGAGCTAATAGGGTTGCCGCTGACGGCTATGGCTCTGATCCTGGCCTTCGGCTCCCTGCTGGCCGCCGGGGTCCCCTTATTGATCGGCGTGCTCTCGAGCACCGTGAGTCTGGCCGCGTTGTACGCCATCGGTACGCTGTCCCATCACTCCTTCTACATATTGGCGGAGTCGATCGTCACAATGCTGGCCCTGGCGTTAGGTATCGACTACTCACTACTGATGGTAGCTCGTTTCCGGGAAGCTATGGCCGCCGGCCTACCGTCGCGCGACGCGGCTATCGAAGCCGTGCAAACCGCGGGCCACACTATTCTCGTGAGTGGCAGCGCCGTGACATTGAGCCTGCTATCGCTTATGTTCGCACCGCTACTACGTTCGCTAGGCCTGGCGGGGGCAATGACGGTCGCAGTGGCTGTAGCCACGGCGCTCACGGCGGTGCCGGCATTATTAGCGGTACTGGGCAAGCGGGTAAATACGCCCACCGCCCTGAGCCGCTGGCTTAGCGGGACCAGTCTCGGGAACCACAGTTGGAGTTGGGGCCTCTGGGCTCGTCGTGTCTCAGCGCGGCCGTTGTTGTCCATTCTGATCGTCCTAGCGATCATGGCGACCATTGCTTTGCCGGCCTTAGCGTTGAAGCCCGGAATCCCGGGCCTGGAGGCATTGCCGGCGGGCAGTGAATCGCTCGCCGGGGCCCAGGAACTGCAGGCGATGGGCATGACCGGTGCGGTTACGCCGCTGGATGTGCTCATCGATACCGGCCGAAAGGGTGGAGTCCTGCGCCCCAAAGTGATTGCTGCGTTGGCGGCAGTCACCCGCCGAATATCGGACCGTGCCGATGTGGCGAGCGTAGTCGGGCCTACCAGCGGGCCCGCTTGGATGCCAACGGTGCTGTACCAACACTTTTACCGGACAGAGGCGGCCGCGCGCTCCGGCCCGCTGGCGATGCTTGCCGACATGACGATATCAACGAGCGCAAGTGCAGCCCTGTTGACCGTACTGCCAAGCAACCAATTGACAGCGGCTCACACCCGCCGCCTGGAGCGCGCAGTCCGTGCGGCGATGGCCTCGCAGCCCGCCCTCGACAGAGCCACGTTACTGTTCGGGGGCGTGGCGGAGGCCAACGCCGAGGCCCTTAATACCGGCTGGTCGAAGTTCCCGCTAGTGGTTCTGATCGTTCTCGCCACCATTTTTGTACTGCTCATGCTGAGTTTTCGATCCCTGCTGGTGCCGCTGAAGGCGGTCGTGCTGAACGGGCTCTCGGTGGCGGCAAGCTACGGCGTGCTGGTAGCCGTATTCCAGCACGGAATGGGAGCCTCGTTGCTCGGGTTTACCCCTCCTCGCCCTGAACGTATCGAGTTTCTCATTCCCATCCTGCTGTTCGCCGTAGTCTTCGGTTTGTCCATGGACTATGAGGTGTTTTTGGTCGGCCGCATTCGCGAAGAGCATCTTCGAGGCGCCTCGGTACGCGAGAGCATCGAGCTTGCGCTTGAACATACCGGACCGGTCATCACCTGGGCAGCGGCCATTATGACGATCGTATTTGCGTCGTTTCTTGCGGCGGGGTCAGTCAGTATCAAGGAGCTGGGTCTCCCGCTGGCAGCAGCGATCCTGCTGGATGCGACGCTGGTGCGGATGGTACTGGTGCCGGCTTTCATGGCCTTGGCGGGACGCTGGAATTGGTGGTTGCCATGGCGCGGATCCGGTCGATAATAGGTAACCTGGAGTAGCTCGGGGCCGTATTTCCGACCAGGAGCCTTACTCTACTCGTTAGGACCGTCTTATCACAGCACCCGTACTCGCCCCGCCGGGTAAGCCGCCAGCGGTGCTTCAGCATCAATTGATCACTGGCGCGCAATTTCATTCCACATCCCTAATCCCTGGTCCCAACCCAAACGATAAGCCAACAGATACCTCACGCCCAGCGGACAGGCTGCCATGGCAGCCTCAACGCTGCCGGATCAGCCTGGAGGAGTTCGCCATGATGCCCAGGTCAGGGATACTCTGCAAAGCGGCAGCCAGCACCGGAGGCAGGAAACCCAAAGCGGCCAGCGTCAGCCCGACTAGGTTGTATAGGGCGGTGAGGCCCAGGTTCATCCGTACGACACCCATCGTGCGCCTTGCCATCTCGAAGGCCTGGGGTACCAAGCTCCAGTCCTCGCGCAGTAACGCCACTGCAGCAGCCTCCACCGCTACAGACGTGCCAGCCGCGCCCATCGCCATCCCCGCGTCAGCCTGAGCCAGAGCAGGGGCGTCGTTTACCCCGTCGCCGACCATGACCACGGTGTGTCCTTGCGCTTGATAGTCCTTGACGATGGCGATTTTATCCTCCGGAAGTAAGTTGGCCCGGTAGCTCACCCCGAGCGACTTAGCTAAAGCAGCAGCGGTGGGCTCATTGTCACCGGTGAGCAACTCGACCTTGTTCACTCCCAAAGACAAGACCTTCCTCAATGCTTCGGGTACTTCAGGGCGCAGGGTATCGGCAGCGGCCAAGATCCCGGAAAGCTGCGCGTCTATGGTCACAAAAAGTAGGGTTTTACCCTGCGCCTCCAGATCGGCTGTATCGTATCCTTCCACCGGCACCATTCGGCGGCTACCCACCACCACCTCATGCCCATCCACCATAGCCCGTACACCCTGGCCGGGGACAGACTCAAAATCCTTGGGCTCAAGAAGGGTAATACTCCGTTCCTCGGCTGCTTGCCGTACAGCTTGGGCTAGCGGATGCTCGGAATAACGCTCGGCGCTCGCTGTCAATTTAAGGAGCTCGGTCTTCGGGAAAGCCCCGAGGCTGACCACATCAGTGAGCTGGGGACGGCCCAGCGTCAGCGTCCCGGTCTTGTCTACCAACAGCACGTCTGCCTTGGCAAGAGCTTCCAAGTACTTCCCACCCTTGATAAGCAAGCCCCGGCGAGCCGCAGCTCCGGTAGTCGCCAGCACCGCCACCGGGGTGGCCAAAGCAATTGAGCACGAGCAAGCCACCAGTAACACGGCCGCTGTCGCCAGGACATTGTGGCTTAAGAGAAAGGTAATGGCAGCGATGAGGGCCACCGCCGGCAGGAAGTAACCCGAGAAACGATCGGCCATCCGCTGCATCTCGCCCCGGTTGGCCTCGGCTTCCTCAACCAGCTTGATAATTCTACCGAAGGTAGTATCCCGCCCTACCTGGGTAGCCTTTATCTTCAAGGCGCCGAGCTGAGTTAGCGTAGCCGCATAGACCCTGGAACCTGGGACGGCTTCGACAGGCATTGATTCTCCGGTGATGGCCGCCTGATCCACGGTGGCCTGCCCTGCAACCACTTCTCCATCTATGGGAATGGCTTCGCCGGGGCGTACCACCACGATGTCCCCCGGAACAACCTCGCCAACCGATAATTCCATCTCCAGGCCATTACGCAGGACCCGCGCCTTTTGTGGGGCCTGCTGAGTGAGTTGTCGCACTGCCTTCCGAGCATTTCCGGCAGTCAGTTTCTCCACGTAGTCGCCTAGGCGCATAAAGAAAACCACCACGGCGGCGGTGGCCCACTGGCCGATTACCAAAGCTGCAAGTACCCCCACGCTCATCAGGGTGTGCGAGGTAACCTTGCGCCGCAGAGTAGCCTGCACCACACCGCGGAAGATGGGGTATCCAAAGGCCAGTACTAGGGCGAGGCCCACCGGGAATGGTACCCACCTAGTGACCACCTTAAACAAACCCAACCACTCCCCAATAACCACCACGAATAAGACCGTACCGAAGACCAGGCCCAGTACGGTCAACAAGGAACGAGAGAAGTTGATCCGGGCAGCAACAGGCGGTTCCCCTTGGTGGGACGGCGCTTCGGGAACGGTGTACCCGGCCTGCCGTATAGCCTTACGGATCTCCTCACGGCCGACCCTCGCAGGGTCTAGCTGCACCACGGCCTTCTCAGCGCCGAGCAGCACCTCCACCGACCACACCCCAGGCAGGCCACGTATAGCCTTCTCCAAGCTCGTTACGCAGGAAGCACAGTCCATACCCCCAATCGGGAGTTCGAGGGTCTCTCTCTCCGTAGGCACGCCTAAGCCTCCCCGGCCGTGTTGTAATTAACACAGGTATGGACCCCACGAGCTACTCCCGTCAGCAGCTCCTCACCAAGGATAAGCAATTCTGCCACGCGTGGATCGCTGAGTCGGGAGTATACGTAACGTCCCTCTTGTTCGGATGTCACTAGGCCGCAGTCACGTAGGCAGGCCAGATGGTTGGAGGTATTGGACTGAGAGAAGCCGGTGGCTTCGACGACCTCACCTACGGTGCGAGGACCATCGCGCAGGGCCTCCAAGATAGCTAGCCGGGAGCGGTCCGAAAGCCCCCGGAAAAGCTTGGCTTTGAGTTCCAAGGTTTGCGGGGTTTGAGTTCGATGCAGATCAGGTAACATAAGATTCTCCACAGACGTCAACATATCACTGACCGCTGATATGTTCAAGTAGTACATCTCTACGGTTTACGAAATCAGGTTATTAGGAACGTCCCTCGACCCGCGCGTAGCAACCGTGCACATCCGGCTTTAAAACATGGACGCACCGAGCGGATAACCCTATATAGCTCCATACGATTTTAGTCCCTATCAGGCCTGGCGAAGAGGTATATTGTATCCTACTAAACGTCGCTTTGTAGTATTCCACCCTCTCTCAAGCAACTTCATGGAGCCCCTCAGTTCACACCATAGAGACAGGCGCCAATCGGTAGAAGTGCCCAGTTGCCGGTACACCCACACACTCGGACAAATCTATAACAACAATTGATGTCTCACCCAATCAACCCACCACCCCCAACGATTGTCCGCAATAGCGCTTCTCGCACTGCCGCACGCTCAGTGGTCGGCCATCTAAGCAGACGCCCCCATAGTCCACATCTCTACATCTCACCATGACCAAATCTGCGCAGACGCGTCCTAGTTTAATCAGGTATCTTTATTTAAAACTACTTCCCTAAGCTCTTACGGCCCGCCCAAAAAACCTTGGTTCTGCATGCACATAGAGTCGGCCCCCGGATTGGTTGGCTTGGGAGCGCCGGTAGCACGTTGGGCTCACAGTTCCAATATCATCGATCTAACCCACTCGGCCCCTGCAACTTCTGGACCAGAAGTTGCAGGGGCAAGGGCAACCATAGCACCCCAAGTCCTTCATATATTTATGCCTACTAATCATAGTGGCACCTTGACAAGCCATAGATATCTGATATATCATCTAACATCTAAGGCGTTGTGATCTAAAGGAGATTTAACCTATGAATCAGGCGGTACTGCATAAACATAGCCTAGGTGAACAAGTTGTAGACCTGATTCGTGGCAGGATTATCTCGGGATATTACGTACAAGGCGATCGGATCAACCCGAAGAAACTAGCACAGGAACTTGATATCAGTCCCGCACCCGCACGTGACGCATTGATGCACTTGTCGGCACACGGCCTAGTAATGGTAAAGCCCTATAAGGGGTTCTTTTGTGTGTCACTCGAGGACACTGATATAGCAAATCTGTATGATCTAAGAATTCTGTTTGAGAGCCACGCTTTAGAAACAGCGAACCCACTTACTCTACGCAAACAACTTCTAGGGCTATGGCAGGTGTTCTCAACCTTTGCTGAACAGGGAGGTAATCAAGACACCAGCGAAGATTTCTATACTGCAGATCGCCAATTCCACGCGGTCATACTCAATCTATGTCCTAACCCATTACTTAAAGAGTCTGCAGCGCATATTACCGATATTGTCGAGTTGACTCGTCACTTGAATATGAGGGCCGTTCAATCAAGTAAGGAACATCTACAGATCATCGACACTGTGGCTAAGGGGGATCTTATAAAAGCCCGCCAATACCTAATTAGCCATTTAGATAATGTCCGTCGGGAGCTACTTGCGCGTTATACGGAAGGGGGTGATAGGGTCAGAAGCAAAGACAGGGTTCTTGTCATCCCAGGCAACTCAGACTAAGAATCGTCATCTCTATCTCCATTATAAGTTGGAGGCAAAAATGTTGTATAGCGTGATCAAAAGGATATCTTTAGCAGGGGCCTTGATACTTGGCGCTAGCGCCATGTTAGTAGGCTCAGAAGCATTTGCACAGAGTAATCAAAGTTTTAGCTGGCAAAAGTACTCGGGAACTACAATTAGGGTAATGTTTGACAGCCATCCGTGGCAAAAGTTCATTGAGCCACTCGTGCCGCAGTTTGAAAAGCTGACCGGCATTCACGTACAAGTACAGGTGTATCCCGAAGATCAATTCCGTCAGAAACTGCTGCTGGACCTATCCAGCGGGTCTTCTGCAGTGGATGGTTTCATGTTCATGCCTGCCCAGAATCTCGCCCTTTATCACAAGGAAAATTGGGTGGCGCCGCTAAATACATATCTTAGTAATCCCGAGATGACTCCGGCATCTTGGAATTACAGCGATTTTTTCAGTGGCGTGCGGTCCCGATATGCTGTAGGTGGGAAGACTTATGGCATTCCGCTCCATGTCGAGACGTTCACCATGTTTTACCGCAAAGACCTATTCAAGAAGTTCGGATTGCAGCCGCCGCAGACTATGCAGCAGCTTGCAAGCGTCGCAAAAGCGTTGAAAGCAGATCTCAAGCAGGCTGGAGACTCGGGAGTCTACCCTCTGGTTATGCGAGGCAAGACTCCGGATGCCACCAGCTCCATGGTCAATTTCCTCTTTTCCTTTGGTGGCCACTGGTTTAATGCCAATGGTAAGTGTGCACTGGATAGTAAGGCTAGCCAAAAAGCGCTGACCTTCTATGCCAATCTGCTGAGAGAGTATGGCCCTCCCAACGCTACCAGCAATAGCTGGCAAGTTGACACTGAACTGTTTTCCCAAGGTAAAGCAGCAATCTTATACGATAGCAACGTCTTTAAGACGATCGTGTCGGATCCTCAGACATCTAAAGTTGCTAACGATGTAGGGTATGCTCCGCTCCCCGCAGGACCGGATGGTAAGCGTCACCCAACTGCCCTGACGTGGGGCCTGGGGATCAATTCGGCATCCCAACATAAGGACGCTACTTGGTATTTCATCGAGTGGGCTTTGAACAAGGGGAACCAGTTGGGCTACCTGCAGGCTGGCGGGCCGTCAGCAAGGGCCTCCGCGTGGCAAAGTGCAGCCTTCCGGAGCAGCCCTAGGTACTCAAAGGCTTGGGTAGATGCATCAGACCTTCAGTACAGTATCGCCAGCGGTGACTGGAATCCGCCAGTGATCAATGTGCAAGCCGGTAGAAACGCATATGGGCTTGCCATCGTCGGAGCAATAGAGGGTGGATCTGTACCCAAACTGCTCGATACCGCGTGCCAACACATGAATCAAGTCGTTAAGGAATTCGGTAGGTAAACCAAGTATTCTCCAGGTGCCGGGGGACGAATACCCCCGGCATATTCTTCGCAGCCTGAGTATGGCATTAAGCACCTGAGAGGGGTCCATGAGACGGAAGCATATAAAGGTGGATTGGCTGGACCGGAACCTGTCGTGGTTATTTCCTCTCCCAGCGGGGATAGCCGTTCTGGTCTTGGTCGTTGGTCCTATCGTAGCAAACCTGATCTTCAGCCTTGAGAATCGCAGTTTTGGAGCATTCCCCCCCCCCAGCCTCGTAGGGCTGGCTAATTATTCGTCTGCGATGCACGACCCGAGGTTCTGGAACTCAGTTAAAAACACGTTCTATTTGACGGCGCTCTCCGTACCCATTGAAACAATTTTCGGCCTGGTTATCGCTCTACTCATCAACAGGAGCTTTGCACTCAAGGGCTTAGTACGTACGCTCATTTTACTTCCTATGATCGCAACGCCCGTAGCCGTAGCTTTAATATGGTCGCTCATGATGAACCCCCAACTGGGGGTCCTTAATTACTTTCTACAGGTCCTTCATCTACCCAGGCTTCTATGGGCCAGCTCGCCCACCTTTGCCATCCCATCCCTTGCGCTCGTGGATATCTGGGAATGGTCCCCCTTCATGGCTTTAATTATCCTCGCAGCACTACAATCCATGCCTTCCGAAATCCTAGAGGCGGCATCAATTGACGGGGTTACACCTTGGCAGCTTCTCTCAAGAATTATTATCCCATTGATACGCCCCGCTCTTATTACCGCTATTGTTCTTCGTACGATTGACGCCTTGAAGACCTTCGACATCATCTATGTCATCACCCAAGGTGGCCCCGGTATAGCATCAGAAACACTAAACGTGTACGCATTCAAAAGCAGCTTCCTATATCTGCGTGTGGGCTACGCATCATCTCTACTGGTCCTCCTTGCGATCTTGGTAATCGGAATCGCAATACTCCTTAATGTATGGCTAAAGAGGGCACAGACATGACGAGGAGTATATTAAACATTAAAAGAAAAAATCGAAAGCGGTTACAGAACTGGGCTATCTATGGGATACTAATTATCGTACTGATAATAATGTTATTCCCGTTTGCATGGATGATCTTGACTTCCCTGAGGAACCAGGTGCAGAACACAAGCGCAGTGCCTGTATGGATTTTCAAGCCGACGCTGGCAAATTACAAATCTGTTCTCGAATACCACCACTTTCTCGAATATACCTGGCACTCATTCGTTGTAGCCATACTAGCAACGGGGATTGGCCTGATCATCGGCCTACCCGCGGCGTATACGATAAGCAGGTACAAGCAGAGGAAATTGGCCTTTGCCATCTTGGCAGCACGAATTACGCCCTACGTCACCTATCTGGTGCCCTGGTTTTGGGCCTTTCGTGTGCTGCATTTAGTCGATACATATTGGGCCCTGGTACCCACCTTTCTCATCGTCAGTCTGCCGCTGATCATCTGGCTCCTAATTACCTTTTTCGATGATGTGCCAATCGAACTGGAGGAAGCAGCAAAGGTCGATGGAGCGGGGCAAATGCAAGCCTTTATGAAGATCGTACTTCCACTATCCACACCCGGAATTGTTGCCTCGGGAATTCTGGCCTTCATATTCAGCTGGAATCAATTTCTGTTCGCACTAGTGCTATCAGGGCCGAACACGCAGACCGTTCCGGTCGCCGTGTTCAACTTTATCACCTATGGAGAGATCAATTACGGTGGGCTCGCAGCAGCAGCAGTTCTGATCACGCTGCCGGTCGTCATGCTGTCGCTCTTCATACAACGCTGGATCGTACAAGGCCTGACTATGGGCGCAGTTAAAGGATAACCGTGGCGAGTTCTAAGAACCTGCTCCTCTCTATCGATATCGGCAGCAGCTTCGTCCGAGCCGGATGGTTCGACACAGGAGGACGGCTAGCCGGGCCAGTGGTACGAAGACCACAGGCGCTTACCAAGTTAGTAGCCGGTGCAGCGGAGATCAAGGCTGAGCCTCTTATGGACACAGTAACAGCCACCATAGACGAGGCTGTACGACAACTTGGCAATAGGACGGCCGGAGCAGTGCGGGGCGTGGGTCTCTCATGTTTCTGGCACAGCATCGCGGCCTTCTTAAGCCCGGACCGGCCCATCACGCCGGTCTATACCTGGGCCGATACTCAGTCACAGGGAGTCCTGGAGGAGCTCAGCACCAAGATCACCGATCCCTGGGAAGCTTACGTGAGGACTGGAGCACCGCTCCACCTGAGCTACCCCCTGGCCAAGATTGCCTGGCTGCGTCAGACTAATCCCGAGCTGACCATCGATCCGCACATCATATGGCTATCCGTTGACGCTTTCCTCTTCTCGAGGTTGTTTGGAGTGGCCCGCACCAGCCGGTCGATGGCTTCGGGGTATGGGCTTTGGAATCAGCTACAGGCCTCGTGGGATGAAGAGCTCTTGGAGGTTCTCGGGGTGCGCGCAGCACAGATGCCGGTGATTTCGGATGACCCGGTGCACGGGCTAGTAGGCAAATACGCACGCAGGTGGCCGGACTTGGCCCAGGTACCCTGGTTCCCAGCCATCGGTGACGGCGCCGCAGATAACCTGGGCAATCACAGCCTCCATCCGAGCGAGCCCACCCTATCACTCGCAACCTCGGGGGCGGTGCGTGTCGTGACCACCGAGCGCCTGACCACTGTACCCAAGGGGTTATTCCAATACCATGCTGGCGGATCCCGCTGGTTGGTAGGTGGAGCACTGAGCAATGCTGGGAACCTCTGGAAGGCTTTGAACTCCCTGCTCAGATTTAACGAGAAAGCGGTGTGGAAGCACGGGCCAGATGACCACGGACTCACTGCACTTCCCTTTTTCCAAGGAGAGCGGGCTCCGGGATGGCGCGGGGGCTCACATGCAACTATCCAGGGAATCAACGAAGCCACCCCCGCAGACGCTGTAGTGCGCGCTTTCCTAGAGGCGGTAGCCTATCGGTATGCGGGCGTTCTGGACCTGGTCGAGGAGCGCTTCGGCCCGGTTCACAGGCTGCTGGCCTCGGGTGGGGGAGCGGCCCACTACCCAGGTTGGTTGAAGATCATCGCCGACGTGCTGGATAGGGAGATCATATGGTCGGGCCAGGTCGAGGCTTCACTCAGGGGTGCAGCACTCTACGCCCTGGAAAACCTGCAGCTCCTGGACCTTTCAAAGCTACACCGGGAGAAGGCCGAAATAACCTTCACCCCAGACCCGGCTGCAAATCGCCGCTACACGGCGGCACGGCGCCGGCACCAAAGGCTGTACAACCTAGTTTCCGATTTCATGGAGGAGCAGCATGAAGATCACTGAGGTCCGCACTATAGTCACCTCACCTGGAAGAAACTTCGTCCTAGTGAAGATCTTGACCAGCGAACCCGGCCTGTACGGGGTGGGGGACGCCACTCTGAACGGACGTGAGCTGGCCGTGGCGACGGCTTTACAGGAGCACATCGCTCCCCTGCTGGTGGGCATGGATCCCGACCGCATAGAGGATATCTGGCAGTTCTTATCCCGGGGGACCTACTGGCGGGGCGGCCCGGTGCTGAACACCGCTCTCGCGGGTATAGACATCGCACTTTGGGATATTAAGGCTAAGCGCGCCGGTCTACCGCTGTACTCACTTCTCGGCGGCCGCACCCGGGAAGGGGCTCTCTGCTACACGCATTGCGGTGGTAGGAACTTCGAAGAGGTGGCGGACTGCTTCCGTAAGGAGCGGGCTCGCGGCTTCAAAGTGATCCGTGGGCAGGTGTCGATCCCCGGCAACAGCAGCACCTACGGGGAGAAGGGTGCGGCCGAGATTGCCAAGGGCACCTGGAGCACCGGACTACCGATGATCGAACGCTGGGAGCCGTCGGCCTATCTACGGACCATCCCCAGGCTCTTCGCCTATCTGCGTGAAAACATCGGAGAGCAGGTCGAGATGTTCCACGACGTCCACGAAAGGCTGACCCCAACCCAGGCGGCACGGCTGGCCAAGGAACTGGAGCCCCACCACCTCTTCTTCCTGGAAGACCCTATCCGGCCCGAGTACGCAGGCTCGCTTAGAAGGATCCGCGAAGCCTCCACCACCCCGATCGCCTTCAGTGAGATCTACTCCTCGCCCTATGAGCTGCTCACGCCGATCACCGAACAGTTGATCGACTACCTCCGCGCCGACCTGGTGCGTATCGGCGGAATCACCGCGGGGCGCAAAATCGCCACCTTGGCGGAATTCTACGGGGTTCAGACCGCCTGGCACGGTCCGGGCGACATCTCCCCCATCGGACATGCCGCCAACGTTCATCTCGACGTGGCCCTTCCTAACTTCGGGCTGCAGGAGATGGTCTTCTTCTGGCCGGAAGTGCAGGACGTCTTCCAAGGAGGGCCCAGCTATCACGACGGGTATCTGAACGTTGACCAGGTCCCGGGCCTTGGTGTCGATATCGACGAGCAAGCTGCTAAAAGATACCCTTACCAGCGGGCCTATCTACCCGTGGTCAGGCGACACGACGGGTCGGTGCACGACTGGTAGCCGGTCCATACTCGGCCGGCTGGAGTCGGTGATTTATTTGGGAGGTCTTGCGCCAATGTATATCGGGATGTCGAGCGCACGCCCGCAGGTCAAGCTCTGATTGGGGGGCAAGTGCCGAGTAAAACTGCGATAACCTACATAATCACCCTTGGGGCATTTGGATTCGCCTCTATCAGGATCGGCACCCGAGGTACGGGGTAGAGCGGTTCCTGTTACCAGCTTGCTCCGGAGGAAGCCTAT
>CAYODT010000036.1:0-14998 GCA_964402875.1 uncultured bacterium
AAGGCCCAACTAGCACAGGTACTCTCGAGTATACAAACCCTCGATATGCTGAAAACCATCCCCCAGCAACTTGCTCGGCGGGCCATACGCTTACAAACCCTAATACCCGCCAGCACCCCGCTGAGACCGGTGGCGCCCCGAAGGAGTTTGTATACCCTGTTGGCTGCGGCGTTGGGGCTGGTCTTGGGTATCTCTTGGGCCTTCATGCGCGAAGCCCTGAAAGAACCTCCGACTAGGTCAAATGATTGATGTACGCTAACGCAGCACTAAGCCCGGCTTTACCCGCAGAACTCGGCCCAGAGGCAGGAGCGAGGCCAGCACTATGGTGGCGAAAGCCACTGTGGAGACCCAGACAAAATCGGACAGGCGCATCTCCACCGGCAACTTGCTTAAAAGGTACAAGTCTCCGGGAATTGTTAATGGGTACAGACTGAAGTAGCTGGACAGCGCAAGTCCGAGCAGGTTGCCCAGCAGCACACCCGCTGTACCCAACAGCACACCCTCCAGAGCGAAGACCGCCGCCACCTGCCACGTCCTTGCGCCCAACACGCGCAAAATAGCAATATCGGAAGTCTTCTCGGCCACCATCAATACCATCACGTTGGCGATGCCCAAGGCGGCCACCAGCACGATAAGGAAGACCACCATACCGATAACCCGCTTTTGTAGACGCAGCTGCTGAATCAGGCTCCTATTCATATCCTGCCAGGTATTAGCCCGGTAGACGCCGCTCTTGGTAAGCTCACGTGCTATCACCGGGGCCTTAGCAGGATCACGAATGCGCAGTTGGTAGCCGGTGAGGTCGCCCTTGGCGGCGAGTAGCGACTGTACGTTGGAAAGCGTTGCGAAGGCGAATCCGGAATCGATCAGGTAGTTGCCAGTGGAGAAACTGCCCGAGACCACCAGGGGCTCGCGATTCTGGCCTACGGAGAGGGCATATAGGGTATCGCCGGGAAACGCCCCTAGCGACGCCGCCAACGCGCTACCCAGCTCGAGCCGCCCAGGCTTCAGCCCGTTCAGCCGAAGCGATGGGTAAACGCCGCTTGCCCCGGGCCCCACCCCAATCAGGGTGGCAAAATCCACCCCGGCACTCCGACCCGGCTCGGCACGACGGGTGAGCAACACTTTAGTGGCCAAGAAGGGTACCTCGGCGGTCACAGCCGGGTTCTCCGGCCTAGGCGCATAGGCTGGATTATAGGCGAACAGGGTGATATCAGGCACCGCGCGTAAGGTAGCTCGGATTAGCCCCTCGGTAAACCCGTTAGTTAGAGAGAGCACCGTGACCAACACCATGATACCCACAGCAACGCCCAGCATGGCGATCAGGCTCTGAGTACGACGGTAGACCAGATGCCTAAGAGCTAAAAACCACACAAAGCGCACCCACCCAGTCTACCGGGATAGAGCCCAGCGCCAGCCGAGTGTGCAACTTGACCGCTGTCTAGAGGCACACACCCGGCCAAGGATCACCTTCCTGCTATACTCTTCGTTCTCTTACCTACGCTTCAAGCAACGCCAAAGCCACAATTTACTTAGCTTTCGGGGGTACCCGCGCGTCGATCAAGGCTCTATACCCGGCCCATAAACCTAACTCAGCGAGCGGGACCGTAGCGCAGGATAGTTAACCTGGCCTTGCGAACCCCCCACTGTAGCGCCATAGCCTGATCGGGTAGCCATATATCGACCTGCTGGTGCTTAACCGGATTCATGGTATCTTCCACGACAAAGACGACATTCGCGAGCATCGCATTGTAACTGCCCACACCCCGGCCATAGCCCCAGGTCCCCAGATCTTGAATCCTAACCAGGGAACCATACGGAAGCGCCCCCTTGAGCAGGTCGCGGCTTACCGCGATGATGCCGAAACGGGTTCGGGCTCCAGTGGAAGTGATGAAGGGCGTGGAATCAGTCTCCCAAACAGAAGAGGTATACGCAGTAGCCTTCAGAATCAGAACCTTTGGTCCTGGTGCAGCCCGTACCATGCCGGAAAAGACTACGGCCACAAGCAGCAAGGCCACAGGAAAGATAGAGGTCCAACGACTCCGAGTCATCATTCAACGTAAACCTTAGATAGCTAACATGTATTTATGATTAGAATATAGATTATGCGGACTCATCTTCCATACCGCAAGATTCGTATGCGGATCTAGAAGTGATGATGTATCGTTAGTTCAAGGATTTCTCCCATAGACGAATTTATTAGCGGTGGATTAAGATGAGATGCCTTATCTGGCGTGACTGGGGGACGGCATGAATCAAAAATGGTTTGGTGTTGCCCTGTTCTCTGCTGGACTCTCTTACCTGATCCTTTTCCAGACTTGGCTTCCCGCGTGGGCCTGGGGGTGGTTCGGGGGGCTAGCGCTGCTGGCGGCTTATAGGGAGCGCGGCACGGAGGAGGCCTTCCTTCCCGGGGCGCTCTTTATTGGCTGGAGTCTGGGAGTCATACTGGATAACCTGTTCTCTCTGCAGGCTTTCAGGCTGGCGGGCCTGGGGGCAGGCTTCTGGCTTTACGGCTGGGTTACGGGGGTGGGGTTTGCGTATCCGGCAGCTTACTTGCTGGTGTCCGTATTTGTGCTGGTGATCTTATGGAGCCTTGGCGCTGCGCCTTGGCTGGCCCTTTTCCTGGTGCTGGCCGCCGGATACTGGTTGCTGCGGCCTAAAGTCTTGGAGCAACTAAACAGCAACTGCCCAGACCAGACCGTATTTCTAGCGCTGCTTGAATGGCGTATAAGCCAAGCCCGCTTGGAGGGGCGCGTGGTCAGTGTGGTACTCCCGGATGCCCTGCTGGCCCGTCTAGCCCGCGAGCACCCTAGCAAGGCCGCGATAGTACGCAAACAGCTCGGCGAGGCTTACGCCGTTTATGTCGATCCCCTGACCGAGCGGCTGCGGGAGGCTACGGACACGCGGTCTGGTTCAGGCTGAGAGTGTATCGCCCGCTGCCGGGCTCGTCGAAACCGGCGCGAGCACCGGAGCGATCGCGCACCACTACGTACTCACCGTCCGAAGCGGGCGCACAATTGTTGCGCTGGGACTCCATGATGTAGCGGGGTTTCTGCTGAGGAGCCTTGCCCACGTAAACGTAGCCCACCAGGTCGATGGGGCCGTTGTAATCCAGGTGAAGATAGTAGCGATCAGTAAGCTTCCATGAGCCCAGTTGGTAACTGTCGAACTGACCCAGAAACTCGATGACTCCCTTGAGACTCTGGCTTGTGCCCAACAGCGTATCGGTGTTGGCATTAGGCCTGAAGGACTCTAGGCTCAGCCGGACCTGCTGCGCCGCGTCGCCCCCGTTGGCCACCTTAAGGTAGTAGGTCTGGCCGGCTTCAGCCCTGAAGTTGATACGGTAGGCGTCCAACGAATCAGGGTTGAGTCCCAGCAAGGCCACCTGCGGCAGGCCAAACCAGTAACGGCTCACCGAACGCGCCAAGGGCTGGTAATCGCTGTTGTAAAGGGTAAGCTCCAGCTGGCTGTCCTGCGGATGCGACTTGGGTACCGCGAGCGCCCGCAGCGACTCGGCCCGTCCTGCGGAAAAAGTATAGACTCGGCTCTGCCCAAGCTCCAGCTTAGGCGTGGTCACCGGTTCAGTGAGTGAAACGCTACCGCTGGGGAGGGTGGGCACCACACCGGCACTGCACCCCGCCAAGATGCTCCCCAGGCCGATCAACCCTATTAAAACTACTGGTCTGGCTTGGCCGCTCATTCCTCTATTTTAGCCGCCGGCCAGCCCTTCTCCGCCAAACCTTAAGTGCACCTAAAGGGCTGGCCATCCTACTCCAGCACCATAGTATAAGCGTATAGATCAGGGCCGCCCGGGTGCAGCTCGAGCTCCAAATCGGGGTAGCGTTCCTCGATCTGATCCGCCAATGCGCGGGCCTCCTCGGCATTTACCCTCGGTCCGTGGAAGAGGGTGCCCACCTCGTAGATCGCCACACCCCTCCCAACATTCATCACCGAATGTAAGAGGCTCCTAAGCCCGTCGCCTACGCTCTCGGCTATCACCGTAATTTTCCCATCCCTTAGACCGATAGCCTGGCCGACCTGTACTTCACCCAGCTCCCCTAGTTCGGCGGTGCGGGTAGCGTAAGTCACCTCCAGAGTGAGGCTCGCGTCCGCGGCACGCTGCATCTCCGCAAGCAACTCGACGGGATCCCCCTCGGGATCGAAGGGCACCGCGGCGGCCAACCCCTGGCCCAAGGTAGTGGTGGACAGAACCTGGGCCCCACGGCCTTCGCCTCTGGCCAAATCGACCGCCTTCTCTGCAGCCATCACCACGTTCTTGTTATTCGGAAGCACAATCACCTGTGGGCTCGGCAAGCTCTTGATGGCCTCCAGGATGTCTTCCACACTGGGGTTTTGGGTTTGTCCGCCGGAGACCACGCGGGCGCCCAAGGACCTAAAGGCCTTGGCTAAGCCCCAACCGGAAGCCACCACAACCAGTCCCACAGCCGGCGGTGACACCTCGGAGGCCCCGGCTGCGGAAAGAATCTCGGAGTGCTGCTCGCTCATGTCCTCAACCTTGGTACGGCGCATCTGCCCGTAGCGAGCCACGCTGGCCAGGAGGGTGTCGGGCTCGTTGGTGTGAATATGCCCCTTGACGAAGCCCTCGGCACCGACTACTAAGAGCGAATCTCCAAAAGGTGCCACGATCTCGCGAATCTTCTCGATCGGTGCCGTGGCCTCCCGCATGAGAAACTCAGTACAGTAGCCGAAGGTCTGGTGTTCGACCTGTACGCCGGCATAGACTTTGACCTCGGGTGGTTCGGGCAGTGGGGCCTTGCGCAAGTGTCCCAGGAAACCCTCCAATATCCGCAGGTAGCCCTGTCCGCCCGCGTCCACTACCCCCGCTTTGGCAAGCTCGGGGAGCAGCTCGGGCGTGCGGCTCAGGGCTTTCCGGCCCGAGATCAGCGCGCCCTCCAGCACCTCCTCCAATCCAGCAGCGTTCTTCGAAGCCGCCGCCGCACCTTCTGCAACCGCGCGGGATATGGTAAGGATAGTCCCTTCCACCGGCTTCATCACCGCCTTGTATGCAGCGACCGAACCTAGCTTTAAAGCACTCGCTAAGCCCGCCGGGTCCAGAGCCGCTGTTCGTCTTAGAGCCTCGGAAAAGCCCTTCAGGAGCTGCGAAAGAATCACTCCACTGTTGCCCCTGGCCCCCAGCAGGCTGCCGTAAGAGAGGGCATGCTCTACTGCGCGCATGACCCGGGTATCCGAGAGGTCGAGTTCGCGCCGGACCGATTGCAGCGTTAGATGCATGTTAGTACCGGTATCTCCGTCAGGCACAGGGTAAACGTTCAGTGCATTAGTCTCCTCAACGTAGACCGCAAACCAGTCCGTAGCGTAGCGCAAGGCCTCGGCCAAGCCCTCGGCGTTGAGCTTACGCACGACTCACCCCGACTACGTGCACGTTGACCCGTGAAAGTTCGCAATCGCCAAACTGCTTTGCCGCCCATTCGGCTCGCTCGGTGACGGATTCCACTACCGCGGGAATATTCACACCGAAAACCAGCACCACGTAGATATCGGCGGCGTAACGCCCGGGATACTGAGGATCAGCGCGCACCACCACACCCTCACTAGCTTCCCGCATGCCTAGGATACGACCCAGACCATCGCGGATACCCACCGGACTCATGCCCACCACACCTGGAACCTCGTGCGCTGCTAGGCCCACAATCGAGTTCAGAGCCTGCTCAGTAACCGTGATCTCGCCCCTCAACCTGCCTACCTCCTAACGTCAACCAGTTGTCCCACAACCTGGGAAAACCCCTGGCCGAAGGACACGTAGACCGGCAGTCGTTCCCGGTCCTGCGCAATCCATACTGCAACCCGCGCCGGACCTTGCTCGAGCACATAACCCTCGGCAAGATAGCGGCCTGCCGGCACGGTCATGGTACGCCCACCCAGCGCGGCCAACTGCCCGTTGATCAATCCATACATGTCAATCAAATGTACCTCACCCTGCCGTGGGCTCACTCGCACATCATACAGAAGCGACAAATCATCACTCAAACCGGATCCGGGCGCGGAATATCCGCTGGTCCCGCCATCCGGCTGTATCACCCGCACCGAGAGCCGCCCATCCTTGACCTGCGCCGAGATTCGCGTAACACCCTGAGTCGGTATAGTTAATGTTTTTTGGAAACGGATAGTTCTTAGGTTGGTATCGGTCCAGCTGTCCTCCGCCAAGCCAAATCCTAGTAGTCGTCCCAGGCCCTGCGGCTTGACCCGGCCCGCAAAATGCCAGCCGCCATCCGGTAGCCGGATCGCCGAAAGTTGTTGTTCACCCACCAGAAGGCCGTGCCAGCTAAGCTGGTAGACCAAGGTCTCTCCCGAAACAAAGGGAGCATTTACAGCCATGGCCAGCCCAGCCAGCCCGGCGAGCAGCGCGAACATGCCTCGCATCCTGTCTAAAGCCTATCAGCAGCCAGCACCTCGAGCCTTCCACCGTACAAATACGCCGGCTGTGTGCAGGTGGACCGGTGGGTGGGAAGCGGGACGCGGGGAGGCTAGAGCGCCGGCCAGACCAGTACCTCCCGGCCCGCAGGGGGATTGTGGAACAACAGGGTCCCCGCGCGGTAAGAAACGAGGTACCATCTGCGCTTTCAACTCCGCTCAAACTTGTCCAAAGTGCCGCCGCCAAGCTTCGAGCAACAGCTCGTCCAGCCACGCGTCGGTGCCGGGCTGGTCGGAGGACACCAGGGAAAGGCGGGCCATACGCGGAGTACGGCCCCGCACCTCGGCCATACCCAGCCGCGCCAAGCGGCCCAACACCGTAATCACCCGACCAAACCACCGGCCGCAGCCATCTACATCGCCACTTCCCGCTTCTGCGGGCACAAAAGCAGCCTAAACTCCTCGCCATCCGGCGTGAGACGGCCGGCACGAGTCCAGCCGGTCAGTCAAACCTCATCAAAGGGCCCCACCACGGCTACCCGCTGATCAAGTCGCCAAATGGCCTGCAAAAGGTGGTTCTCAAGCGCTCCAGAAAGGGTTTCCATGAAGGGCGGGATCCCCGCACATCTCACCGAAAGCGCCGTGAGTACCCCTCAACCCCTTGTACCTCCAGCCACTCGGCGTGAACGTGCCAACCGGCACGTATGAAAATCTGGCTCTTGCACAGGAGGGCAAAAGCCAGGAACACTCCGTCACGGCCGCTCTGCGCCACCAGCTGCAGGAGGTCGATCGGTCCCAGCAGACTAAAGTCGCCTTCCATCTTCCATATTATGCAGAAAGCGCCACCAGGGATCGCTCGAGCTGCCGCAGATAACCCGAGCCAAAAAAGTGCACGTGCGCCAGTAGATAGTAGGCCTGGTAGTAAGGCAGGGCCTTCCGGACTTCGTCGGGCACCGGCAAAAGCGCCTGGTAGGCCTGCCAGAACTGCTCGGGAAAACCGCCGAAGAGCAACATCATCGCCAGGTCCACTCCCCGCTCACCCCACCAGACCGAAGGGTCGAGCAGCGCCGCTCCGTCGCGGGTCATATAGACGTTACCGTTCCAAAGGTCTCCGTGCAGCAACACTGGTCCCTCCACCGGCGGCGCATAGTGCTCCATGAGCCGGGCGACACGCGGGCCGAGCGGTCCCAAGCGCGAGTACACAGCCTCCAGCAAGGGGCGGATGCGCTGTTCGGCAAAAAACCGCCTCCAGCTGCCGCCATGGCTCGTCGGTAGTGGGAAACTGCCCAGAAAAACCGGCGCATCGTTTCCATAGCCGGAGCCTGAAGCAGCATGCAGCCCGGCCAACTGCCGGGCCAGGTCCGGCCAGGCCGGGAGACCCGGCTCTAGGTACGCCATCACCAAGCCACCGGGCCCGGCATAGTACATCTCCGGCACGCGGGCCCCGGCCGCGGCCAGTTGTGCAAGCCCCCGGGCCTCGGCCTCGAGCAGGCCCGGGGGCGGTGAAGGGTAGGTCTTCACCACTAAGCCGCCACAGCGCACCACCCGGCCCATCATCCCGCCGCCGAGTGGGCGACAGGGCGAAGCAGACAATCCCGCCTTTCGCAGCAGTTCCTCAGCTCGCATGTGGAACCACCTTGTCCAGCCAGGCACGAAGGGCCTGTTTGAGCGTCGTGTAGGTTTGCTCAAAAACCTCCTGATCCTCGTAGTAGGGGTCGGGTACCTCGCCACCCCCCAGTGGTTCCAGCATCATATGCAGCTTGCGGGCTTCTCCCTCCGGGCATAAGCGCCTGAGCTCGCGGTAGTTCTCGCGATCCATGGCGAAGATATAATCGTAGCGTTCGCAATCGGCCGCCTTGACCTGGCGTGCCACATGTAAGAAATCAGCGCTGTGGGCCCTCAGTACCTGGCGCGTGCGCGGGTCCGCCGGATCCCCCGCGTGCCACGAGCTCAGGCCTGCGGAATCGATCTCGAAGTCCTGCTCCAAGCCCCACTCGGCCACCAGGCGGCGCAAAACACCTTCGGCCATGGGGCTGCGGCAGATATTTCCCAGACAGACGAACAGGACGCGAATCTTCATTGGGTCATTCTATGGTGATACGGGTCGGTCATCGAAGGTCTGCTCGAAGGCTTCCAACAACACCTGGTCGGCGGTCTTCAGGAACCGCTGATATCGCGCCAGGAAGTCCCGCGCGGGCTCCCTGAGCCGGCTCCCGCCTCCCTGGACTCCACCGGAATAGCTTTCAACCAGGGGAAACCCCAAAGACTGTTCCACCCTTCGCAGGCGGCTCCAGGCAGCACGATAGGAAAAACCGGCTTCCCGCGCAGCCGCCTTGAGGCTGCCGGTACTTTCAATAGCTAAAAGGAGCCGCAATGTCCTGGGGCCCATAATGTAGGTGCCATCGCTCCGCTCGAGCCAAAATTTGGCGCGCGGGTACATGGTCTCAGTATGCCACTTCAGGCAGGGCGGTTGCCACACTGAACGGGCGCCGATAGTGACACTAAGCACCCGTAGGGCTGTGCAAATCGGACCACGAAAAGAAGAGGATTCTTCCGCGGCCTGAGCCGGGCCTAATATCAAACCACCGTAAGGAACAAATCTTTCCCCCCTTACCCAAAGACGAGGGAAGGCATGGTCTTTAGTGTTGGTGGGCGGCAAGGGACTCGAACCCCTGACCCCCTGCTTGTAAGGCAGGTGCTCTAACCAACTGAGCTAGCCGCCCAGGCCAGGAGATAGTCTACCGTAGGGAGGGTGCACCTTTAAAGCCCCGGGGTTCATCTTCCGACCCCAACATTGAACTCCCTACCTCCTCAGCCTATATCCAGATGCCCCGGCAGCCTGTGGGACGGCAGCCCAGGAACCTTCTTTCCCCACCGGGACACTGTAGTGCTCAATACTCCCGGAAGCTTATGGGCCATTATGTAATATCAGCGCGCAAGAAACCCGCATCAGACCAGCAAGTTCTACTTGGTCCACCCACAAGCCCGGCCCGGCTATCTGCCTGAAGCGGGCAAATACCCCGGCAGCAGCCCGCGAATTATCTCTGAGTTCAATACTGATTAAATTACAGATGCGTACCCGCCATAAGCTGCACCCTTAGGTCAGCACGACCAGCAAAAGCCCCACAAGCTCGGCGGTCTCTATAATGGCACCGTAGATATCGCCGTTCAGGCCGCCGCCGAGCCGGCGCGAGGCAAAGCTGGAAAGAAGGAGAGTCCAGGCCAAGATCCCAAAAGCCATCAGCGGCCAGATCAGCACCACCGGCAACACCGCCAACAACGCCGGCCATACGGAGCCCCCGTCGATCTCCCGCGCGAGACCGCGCCCGATGACCGGGAAAAGGCGCATCGGCAAGAATACCGCGAACCGCGCCAGGGGTAAAACCGCGAGAAGCGGTAACGGAGTAGGTAGCAAGACTAATGTCTGCCATTTCAGCAAGAGAAACACGAACCCGGCCGCGAAAGCAAAGCTGCCTAGGTGAACATCTGCCAACACTACTCGTCGTTCGCTGGCGGAACGTGCCGAAAAGACCGCGTCCGCTGCATCGAGGAGACCGTCGAAATGGAGCATGCCACTCAACGCCAGCCATAGCGCCAGTACCAGCCCTGCACGCAGCGAGGGCGGAAGATTTCCGGTCAGGATGAACGCTGCATATAAAACGGCCCCCATCAGATAACCCACTAAGGGATAGTAGGCTGAAGCCCGGCGGAATTCGCCAGGCTCGAGCGGACCCAGCCGCGGTGTCGGCAAGATAGTGAGAAAACCAACGGCAATCCAAAATCGGCGCAGGCCCACTCTAAGGCCTCTCACTACCTTGAAGAGCCTCTCGTATCTTGTTTACGCCGAACCGCTCCAGCTTGCTGCTCCTTGGGGTAAGGACAGTTTCTACACAGCGAACCACAGCAGTGGCCGCGCTTCAAGAGGTAAGACCGGGTAAGAACCCAGCGTCCCCCCTCCAAGGTATAGTCGATTCCCTCTTTCAAAGAATTATTTTTAGGCACCCGAAACTCCAGCCTCATCGAAGGTGGCCATTCCTTTGAGTGCCGCTGCGGAAGCACGGAGCAGCGGGAAGGCCAAAACCGCTCCTGTACCCTCACCAAGCCGCATCTCCAGGTTGAGCATGGGCTCGAGCCCAAGATCCTCGAGTTGGAGCCTATGCCCCGGCTCCTGCGAAAGGTGGCCGGCGAATAGGTAGCCGCGAGTCGCCGGCTCCACCCGTACCGCGAGCATGGCCGCGGAAGTCACCGGAAAACCATCCGTAACCAAGGGGATCCCGGCCTCGGCTCCAGCCAGGAACACCCCCACGCCAGCAGCGATCTCCAAGCCGCCCAGCTCTGATAACAGATCGACCGGGTCGGCTTGGCTGAGCGTCCCAAGCCTCGCAGCCGCCCGGTCCACAGCTTTGCGCACCACCTCCACCTTATGCGCGTAGGCCCCACCCTGCACTCCGGAGCCCGCTCCAGTCACAGCCCCGGCCTCCAGCCCGAGCATCGCCGCGGTGAGCGCAGCGGCTGCGGTGGTGTTCCCAATGCCCATATCTCCGGCCGCGAGCATGGTGGCCCCTTGTTCGATCGCCATGCCAGCCGCTCTTTTACCCGCCTCGATCGCCGAAAGGACCTCTTCTCGGCGCATCGCCGGCTCGAGACCGATATGTCCGCTCCCCTGTCGCAGCTTGGCCTGGATCAGCTTGGGGTGGATCACGGCCTCACCAAACACCCCCACGTCAAGCACGTAAACCGAAGCCCCGCAGCTGCGCGCGATCTGGTTAATCGCCGCACCTCCCGAAAGGAAATTCGCCACCATCTGGCGGGTCACCTCAGGCGGGAAAGCTGAAACGTTCTCCTTCGCGACGCCATGGTCCGCCGCTGAAATCACTACCGCTCCTGCGGCAAGCTCAGGGAATAAAGTCTTTTGAATCGCCGCGATCCGCACACCGGTCTCTTCTAGGCGGCCCAAGGACCCCTTGGGCTTGGTCAGCCGGTGTTGGCGGTCCCAAGCGCGCTCTAGCCATTCTTGCTGCACAACCTCAATCATCCTCATCCTCCTTTGATGCATAAGGGAAGACCGGAAACCACGAACCAAACCTCGCTCGCTTCTCCAGCCAGCATTTGATTTACCATCCCCAGCTGATCGCGATAGCTCCGGGCCAAAGGGTGTTCGGGCACCAGGCCCAGTCCCACTTCGTTGCTCACTACGAACAGCCGCCGCCCACCCGAGTGAAAGCGCGCCAGGAGGTCTTCGACCGCGGCCCCCACCTTCCGCCCGGCACCCATCAGGTTAGCCACCCAAAGCGTCGCACAGTCCAAAAGTACGGCGTCATTTTTAGCTTTGGAAAAAGCTCCGCCGACCTCCAGGGCCTCTTCGAGAGTCTCCCAAGAAGGAGGGCGCTCGGCCTTATGTCGAGCAATCCTCAAGCGCATCTCCTCGTCATTCGGCTCAGCGGTCGCGATCACGCTTACTCTTGGACCAAAAAGCGCCAAAGCCCGCTCTTGGGCGAAGCGGCTCTTTCCCGCCCTGGCCCCACCGGTAATCAGGGTCACACCAGCCTCCTTCCTTCCCAGTCCAGGCAAAACAACGATCCGTTGGTCACGAGAAACTGCTCCTCGCCAATTTCGCGCAGCAAAGTACGTACCACTCCACCGTGGGTGAAGACCAGGTGCCGGCCTGGTAAAAGCGTCCCCACAAAGTCCAAGACTCGGGCGCGCAGCGCTCCGGCCGTCTCGCCGCCTGGAGCTGCAAGGTGCTCAAAGGCCAAGAGGGCTTCACGGTAAGTGGGCTCGAGCTCGTCCCAGGCCGCCCCCTCCAAGCGGCCGAAGTCGAGCTCGCGGAGCCGCGCGTCGATAACCGCTTCTCCGTAGGCCAGCCGGGCCGTCTCGCGCGCCCGCATAAGGTCGCTCGACCAGATGCCCGCAAACCGCACCCCGGCAAGCCTGCGTCGGAGCACCCGAGCCTGCCGACGCCCACGCACGGTAAGGGGAAGGTCGGTCCAGCCTACCAGCCGCCGGTCGCGGTTATACGCCGTCTCGCCGTGCCGTACCACCCAGAGCTCTTTCACCACACCTCCAAGGCTGAAAGGTTGAGGTGCTGCTCGGCCCAGTCGGCCAAACGGTCAAAGACCGGCTCTAGGCTCCGGCCTTCCTGGCCGAATAGCGCCCTCCGCACCGCGGGATTCTCGAAAAGGCCATGCGTATAGACCACAAGCAGTACTCCCTGTTGGTATCCGAGACCTTCCGGCAACACCTCCGCGATGGGCGCGGTAGGTAGGGTTCGCCCTTGGCGAATCTCGTAGCCCGCGATCTCCAGTCCACTTAATGGGGCCCAGAATCCTTCCAGCTCCCCGAAACGCACCCGCACCGCGCCCGTCCGCTTCTCTTGGCCGTAGACCGTGCGGTAGGGCATTAGGCCAAGTCCCTCCCCATCAGCCTCCACCCCAAAAGAGCCGTCCAGCCTCTCGCCCAGAAGTTGCAGGCCACCGCAGATGGCCAGTACCGGCCGACCGCTTCGCACGCGGGCGGAAAGTGTACGATCCAGCCCCATGGTACGGAGCCAGGAAAGATCATGCGTCACGTGCTTCGAGCCCGGCAGCACAACCAGCTCGGCATCCTCAAGCGCCTCGGCACGGTCCGCCCAGATCAAGCGCACCCCCGGTAGGCGGCGCAGGGGCTCGAACTCGTCGAGGTTTGAGGCGGTGGGGTAGACCACTACAGCTACACTGAACCCAGCGCCGCTTGGCACCCGGTCGAAAACCGCGTCCTCCTCGGGGAGACCGTGTTCTAACCAGGGTAAAACCCCGAGAGTCGGCACACCGGTTAGAGCACGTAGGCGCTCAGGTGCCGGAGCAAGCAACGAGGCGTTGCCGCGGAACTTATTCAACACAAAACCCACCAAAAGTGCCCGGTCCTCAGGATCCAAAAACGCCCAGGTACCATAGAGGTGAGCAAAGGCCCCGCCGCGATCGATGTCCGCGACCAGTAAGACCGAAGCTCGTGCCTCGCGGGCTACACGCATATTCACGATTTCCCCTTCTTGAAGGTTGATCTCCGCGGGACTTCCCGCTCCTTCAATCACCACCAGTTCATACTCCGCGAGAAGCCCAGCCAGCGCAGTACGCACAACCGGCCAAAGCCGCGCCCGCCGCTGGCGCCAACTGAGCTCAGCGAGCCCTGGTGCCGGGCGCCCGAGCACCACCAACTGGGCCCTTTGGTCACCCTCGGGCTTAATCAAAACCGGGTTCATGCGCGCCTCCGGTGAAAGGCCCGCAGCCAGCGCCTGAAAGTACTGTGCGCTCCCGATCTCGCCCTCCTTGACCGGCCGGGCATGGTTGGACATATTCTGCGCCTTGAACGGCGCAACCCGCACTCCCCTTCGAGCATAGAGCCGGCAGAGCGCAGTAACCAAGACGCTCTTTCCTGCCCCGCTCGAGCAGCCCTGGACCATCAGCGCCCTACCCAAGACCCACCTCGCTAAGCACCGAGAGCAGTGCGCCCCGGGCCTCCGGGGACTGCGCAGAAAGTCGCAGCCAGCCAGAAAGCCCCAAGGAGCCGGCTTCGCGTACCCGGATTCCCCGCGCGCGCAGCTTTCGGCTTATCGCTACGCTGCCGGGCACCCGGACCAAGAGGAAGTTGGCCTCACCCTCCCGCACTTCCAGCCCGAGCTCCCTAAGCCCTTGCGCGAGCTCGCGGCGCCAAGCCCAGAGGACACCCCTCGTCCGTGCCAGCCAGGCCTGGGCTTCGGGCCTTAGGCTGGCACGCAAGAAGGTCTCCCCAAACACCGAGAGCACCCAGGAAGAGGCCAGGTGACGAAAGGGGGCCAAGTCACGCGGGGCCAAGAGGTAACCCGCACGTACCCCTGTCAGCCCGTGAGCCTTATTGGGCGCGTAAAGCCGCCAAACAGAGGCTTTTGGTACGTAGGACCGCTCACTCAAGGGAAGGTAGGCCAGGTCCAAGACTAGGCTTACCCCACTTTCTGCAGCGATCTCCGCCGCCAGGTCAAGGAAGGGGTAGATTTCTCCACTGGGGTTGTTCGGCACGCAGAGGAAGGCCAGGCCGGATCTTGGGAGGTGCTCGAGAAAGTCCTCGGCCGAGCGGGCTACGAAAACCGGAAGCCCCTCGATCCGGGCTGTCCGGGCGTACTCCGAGAAGGTAGGGAGAAATATGAGCACCGGCCTGCGCAACTCGCTCCGGCGGGCCAGCCGCAGAATCAACTCACTCGCTCCCGCCCCCACCGCTACCTGTCCGGGGTCTATCCCGTGCGCTTCAGCAAGAAGGCGGCGTACCACAGTGTAGTTGGGATCGGGGTAGCTCGAGGGATCGGCTTGACGCAGCGATTTAAGAATAAAGGGGTTCGGGCCCAGGGCGTTGGCGTTGCTCGAGAAATCAAAGCGGGGTTCAGGACCTCCGTCCGTCCCTCCGTGAAGAGGAGCTATGCCCCACCGCTCATGCACCGCGTACCTCCCACACCAGAAGCGCCAGACCCAGAGCCGATAAGAAGCCTACCAGGCGCGCACGCACCAGGCCGCGCGCCAAGTCCCGGGCCTCTGGCACGCGCCCTTCAGGGTTTAGGAGATAAACCGCACGCTTTTCCAACCGCACGCCAAGTGCCAGG
>CAYODT010000037.1:0-11393 GCA_964402875.1 uncultured bacterium
TTCACCATTGCCAGGACCGCCTATGGCGTGAACCTGAAGCAGGACGGCAGTGCTAAAAACGCGCTGATTCCCAACCTCAACCTGGTGGCTGGGTATAACCAGACCAAATACAATGGTGTTAATACGCCTGGTATAACCGGTTTTGGGCTAACCACTATGAGCGTTTCGGCCGGCTACAGCGCCAAGCTTGGGGTTCTTACCTTCGCACCGTCGGTGGGGTACCAGAAAAACACCTACACCTACGCCAGTGGTAACGCCAACAGCACGGTCTTCAACGCCGCCGGTATCGCGACGCCGGGAACCACCGGGAACACCAACCAGCTCAGCTACGGGTTTGGTGTGAGCACTGTCCCGCTGGCCCTGCCCTTTGCGCCGAGCTTCTCGGCTTCGTACCAGACCGTGGCTACGAAACACACCAACGCCACCAGCACCTATAGTCCGACCGGCACCGTTATTTCGACGGTGGCTTTGTACACAGCTGCCAAGACCACCTACGGCTTTGGCCTCACGCTCAATGAGTTCATCGCTAAGGGATCGCAGCTCGGAGTGAAGTATCTGGCGGCGAAGGGAAGCAACTACAGCTTCTCCAACGCTGCTGATAAGAGCGGTACGAACAGCAGCACCAGCGGTATCTACACCACCTGGAACTACTACGACCTGAATATGGCGTACGGTACCTTCAGTAATACCGAGGGCAGCACGTCTACCCACGGCCAGGCCTTCAAAGTCAGCTACACGCTCAAATTCTAGACAACATACGGCCGTGCGAAATACCGCCTGTTTTCAGGCGGTATTTCCTTATGTTCAACCGGTGGTAAGCGAGCCGCAGGAGTTGTAAAATTGGCAGGTGGCTAAGCTTTGGGTAGTGCTCGCAGTATTAATGTCACTGCTGGCGGTTGCCCAGAATGACCTTGGATATGCTAGAAATTTAATTGCTCGTGGCGAGTATGCTCTTGCGACGATTGCGCTGCAAAAGGAGAAGGTGACTAATCCTAAGCAAGCTTGGGGGCTGCTGGCGCAGGTCTACTGGCTACAAGGAGACGGTGAGGAGGCTAAGAAGGCCCTGGCTAGTGCCGAGCGCTGGGGATACGACCAAGGGCGTGAGCAATGGCTCTTGGGCCTTCTGGCTTTGCAGGCCGGCGAATACGACCAAGCCTGGAATGGGTTGCGTTCGGCTGTCACCTGGACCGGATCTCCTGTAGCTGCACTGGACTGGGGCTTGGTGGGTCTGCAACAGGGTGATCCGGCGCGGGGGCAAGAGGGTTTTAGTCAAGCGGCCAAGCTTGGTGCTGTGGCCAGTGCAGCTTTTCTAGGAGGCTTAGGGTTGATCGCGAGTGAGCCCGCCGCGGCCCTGGCTTCATTCAAGCAGGTAGCACAGAATACTTCGGCGAGTGTGATTCTTAGGGTCCAGGCGCTCTACTGGGAGGGACGGGCCCTTGAGAAGCTAAACCGCGATCCGGAGGCCCGAGAGGCCTACCACGCGGCCCTGCGCATGCTTCCCGGCTACCCGCTGGCGCAAGCCGCTTTAGCGAGAATCGGCCAGTAGACGCCTCTAGCGCCGTTTGGAATTGTGTGTACCCTTTGTGCGCGGCTACCTTGTCCTGCGTACCATGGGGTGTGGATAGGTTCCTCTACCGTGGGCCGGAGCTGCGGGGCGACCAACCCAGAGCACTTGAGCAGGCCGTAGCCGGTTTTAAGGATGGGCTGCGCTTTGTGACTCTTTGGGGCGCAACGGGCACCGGCAAGACTGTTACTATGGCCAAGGTGATCGAGGCGCTGAACCGTCCGGCATTGGTGCTGGCGCCTAACAAGATTCTAGCCGCACAGCTGGCTTCCGAATTCCGCGAGCTCTTCCCCGAGAATGCGGTGGAGTATTTTATCAGCTACTACGACTACTATCAGCCGGAAGCCTACGTACCCGGTCGTGATCTTTATATCGAGAAGGATGCCAGTATTAATCCCGAGATCGAGCGGCTTCGCCACTCCACTACCCGGAGCCTGCTCACGCGAAGAGACGTGATGGTGGTGGCCTCGGTCTCGGCCATTTACGGCTTGGGCAGCCCCGAGGACTACCGGCGCCTGAACCTGGTGGTGGAGGCGGGTAAGCCCTATCCGCGCGAAGCGCTGATAGGGCGGATGGTGGAGATGCAGTATCAGCGGAACGAGACCCAGCTCTCGCCGGGTCGCTTCCGGGCCAGGGGAGAGGTGATCGAGGTCTGGCCGGCGTACGAGACTGAACCTTTACACATTGAGCTGTGGGGAGATGAGGTGGAGCGTATCAGCCGGGTTCACCCGGTCAGCGGAGAACGGCTTGGTGACCTACCCGGCTTTGTTCTCTATCCGGCCACGCACTATGCTACGCCGGAGGACCGCCTCTCCGTAGCCGCTGATTCGATCCGTGTGGAGCTGGACGAGCGGCTCGCTGAGCTGGAAGCCGAACACAAGCTGGTGGAGATGCAGCGCTTGCGTGAGCGTACCCTGTATGACCTGGAGATGCTTAGCTTGATGCACCACTGCTCGGGTGTTGAGAACTACGCACGCCATTTGGCGCAAAGTGCGCCTGGAGAGCCGCCTTCCACCTTGATTGATTACTTTCCGGATGACTTCGTGACCTTGATTGACGAGTCACACGTATCGGTACCGCAGATACGTGGCATGTTCAACGGAGACTACGTGCGTAAGAAGACCTTGGTGGACTATGGTTTCCGCCTACCTTCGGCGCTCGATAACCGTCCGCTGAAGTGGACTGAGTTCTTGGAGCGCGCGGGCCAAGTGATGTTCGATTCAGCTACACCCGGGTCCTTTGAGCTCGAGCAGTCCGGCCTGGTAGTCGAGCAGGTCATCCGCCCGACCGGCCTCCTGGACCCCAAGGTCACGGTCAGGCCCACCGATGGGCAGATGGAGGACCTGCTCGGCGAGATCGGGATGCGTGCGAAGCGTAGTGAGCGCACCCTCATCACGGTACTGACTAAACGAATGGCCGAGGACCTAACTACCTACTTAGCCGAACGGGGGGCCAGAGCGCGTTACATGCACCATGAGCTGGACGCCTTCGAGCGGCAGAACCTGTTACGCGATCTCCGGCTGGGACATTTTGATGTCCTGGTAGGCATCAACCTGCTGAGAGAAGGGCTAGACTTGCCCGAGGTCAGCCTAGTGGCCATTCTCGATGCTGATAAGGCGGGTTTCCTGCGTAGTGAGCGCAGCTTGATCCAGACCATCGGCCGGGCAGCCAGGAACGTAGCCGGAGAGGTCTACCTCTACGCCGACACTGTGAGTGAGGCTATGCGGGTGGCTTTACGGGAGACCGAGCGACGCCGCGGAGTGCAGGCAGCTTACAACCAGGAGCACGGCATCATCCCGCGCACCGTGCAAAAGGGTATCCGCGACGTGATTCACTCTGAGGAATACGAGCAGGTGCAGGTAGAGCCGCCACCGGACGACAAGGGGACCTTGAGGGAGGATATTGTGCGGCTGGAGCTGGAGATGTGGGAGGCCTCCCAGATCCTGGATTTTGAGTTGGCCGCGCAGCTACGTGACCGCCTGCGGAATCTAGAGGCACGGTTCGCAGGTGTCCCGGTGCCCGCCACTACTCCCGCGAAGCAAAAAGGGTCCCGGCGCAG
Organism: uncultured bacterium; assembly: GCA_964402875.1. Lineage (GTDB taxonomy): Bacteria > Deinococcota > Deinococci > Deinococcales > Marinithermaceae > CAYODT01. The sequence continues at coordinate 3,624 of CAYODT010000037.1, forward strand.
GCGGCGAGGCTGAACGGAAAGCTGCGGCGGAACCCAGCTCGGTCAGGCGAGCAAGACGGAGCGTTCCATGTAGGAGGCTACCCGCCCCAGGGGGGATCAGCGGGTCGTCCCCCCAGATAGCCGCTGAACGAGAGTAATGTCGGTTTCTCGCGTCCTGGCCCGAGCTCGGCCAGACTAGAGGGTCAAAAGTCGCCCGGCCGGCATAGTGATCTCGTCCACGAAGCTGTCTTCCAGCGAAAGAACCGGCAAGCCCTCCGCAGGACCGACAGGGGTTTCCAGGGCTTCCAGCCTCCTACTGGAGCCCCTGCGCGAGCGTGGACCGCATGGGCCGGTGAGCCGGACGGGAGGAGGCTGGGTCAAATGCCGCCTTGACGGCTTACGGGGGATCTCCATATGCTGCCAGCGCGCGTGCGGCGGCGCTGACGCTGAAAAGGAGGAGCCACCGCGGTCCCAAACGTCTTCCAGATCATCCTTGGCCCTAAGCGCTGCGCTCAGGCTCACCAACTGCCGGATCACCGGTGTGCTCGGTATGACCGCCGTTTCGGCAACAGTGGTGGGTGGCTCTTTCCTGGGGGCCGGGTTGTTCGCGGCGGATACGGGGACGGTAGGGACTCCTTCGCCGGTAATCCCTGGTGATTCGGGTGGTGACTGATGTTTGACCTCCCCGGGGGCTAAGGAAGGAGCGTTAATGTCGCCTTCCACCAACACCTCCCAGGAGAGGTCGATGGAAGGCGAGGACTCCCAGGGTTCGGTATTCTCAGAGGGTCTAGGGCGAATTCCTCTGAGGCCGGATCTTCACCGATGTGCTCTCCCTGGGCTGGATTGAGCGTTTCCTCTGCCTTTGGGCCTCAAGGGTTTCTCCATAGGCCCCGGCACCGGTACTGAGGCCGTCCAGGTGATTGGGCTCGGGTCCTACCGGTTCCTAGGGCCGGGGCCTGGTCGTCACGGTACCGGGTATCGCGGGACCCGGCGAGAGTACAGGAAGGGCATCTTCATCGGCTAGGGCGGGGCCGTCGAGGCCCATATCGAAGTCGAAGTAATCATCGTGGTCTTCTTTGCCTAGTACGGGCGGAAAATCCTCGGCCGGTACGGGGGATGGCAGGGGCTCATCGGCTAACAGTGCTCCTCCCAGCCCCTCAGAGCCGGCTGGTGTCTTTTTGGGAGGAGCGCTACAGTCCCAGCCGGATACCAGGTCATTTAATATTCACACCCCCACGCGCCAAGGTATCCTGCGCGTGCTACATATCCGCTAACGTTTCCATGGGGGCTTGGCGGACTCGGATCGGGTGGCCGGGGGCAGCTCCACCTTCCCAGCCATCACTTTGGCCAGAAAGGAGAGGATATCTCGCTCAACAACTGCTCCCTCCTGGCCGGTTTCCTAGATGAGCTTCCACTCGATACCGCTCTCTTCAGCCAATGGCCTGGCCAGTGGAGTGATATTGGGCTCGGCCATCCCGCCCCTGTTGTTATTTATTCATAGCAGGCGCATTCGCCCACCCTTCCCCTTTACTCTCTTGATTCCCTCGGTTAGGTCGCATAACTCAAGCTTATGGCCTGGCCGAGGGGGGCTCGACTACAGTTCGAGCGCCCCGGTATGCGTTTTGATACCATGTGGTATATAAATTATCGATAACAACTTTCCCCTTTATGCTATCGGCATGAATGAAACGTCCGTTGCCCAGGTAGATGCCCACATGATCAATCGGTTTCCTAAAGCTAAAGAAAACTAAATCACCAGCCCGGAGCTGTCCGGCTTTCGGTAGCGACCGCCAGAGGTTGGTGGTGGTACGGGGTAGGTTATAACCTAACCGCGAGAATACCGCGTCCACCAGCCCGGAGCAGTCGATGCCGGTGTGATTGGTGCCGCCATAGCGGTAAGGGGTACCCAGGTAGGCCAGAGCGGCGCGATTCAATTCCACCCGGTCGACTGGCCTGGCAATCTGTATGGGCACACTAGCCACGGGCTGCGGATCTTTTGGGGTGAGCCGGGCTTCTGTAGGGCCCCGTTTGTTGGGTGGAATCCAAAGCGTTTGACCAGCAATGATCAGCGAATTATGCAGTCCGTTGAGCTCTTCCAGCGCGGTGACGCTAACCGTGTACCGCCGGCCGATACGGTACAACGTGTCACCGGGTCGCACAGTATATTTCTTGGGCGGGAGCAGGGTTTGGTCTACCCTCGGGGTTGAACTTAAGGGTTGGTTGGCTGCGGCGGCTCGCAAGCTTACCCCGAAGCCATGTGTGATTCCTAAAAGAGTATTTCTTGGCTGTACCTGTATCACACGAGTACCCTCACCTACGGCTAGATAGGCAGCCATCGTCAGAACCGCCAAGAACCGCCTCATACCTATTAGCATATGCACTTCCAATCCCAGCGGCGGTTAAAAAGCCCCAGGGTCACGAAGCCGACTTGTATTCAGTATAATCGCTGGGGATGAGCAGGGGATTTTACTAAATGGAAGCGGTCCAGGTGGGTGGTCTGTTGCATGCCTTCGGCGCGCACGTGGCCCAGGGGCAGCTCGCACAGTGGGCGCTGGCTATTTTTGTCGGCACCTACGTGATGATCATCTTGGAGCGTTTTTTTCACCGCACCATAGCCGCCCTGCTAGGTGCATCCGCACTCATGGTCATCGGCATCGTTACTCCGGAGCAGGCCTGGTCCTCGATCAATTTCAACACTATCTTTCTACTGTTCGGCATGATGAATATCGTTACGGTGATGAGCAGCAGCGGACTTTTCGGACTGATCGCGGAGTGGGCAGTCAAGAAGACCGGGGGTCAGCCCGCGCGGATTCTGTGGACCTTTTCCCTGCTTACTGCGCTGTTTTCCGCTTTCCTGGACAACGTCACTACGGTACTGTTCATGGCGCCGGTGATGATTCACATCACCTCACGCTTGAAGCTGCCCCCCATTCCATTCTTGATTGCTATTGTTCTGGCCTCGAATACCGGTGGCACCGCGACTTTGATCGGCGATCCACCCAATATTATTATTAGCTCGATCGCCAACAAGACCTTCAATGAATTCCTTGTCGAGGTAGCTCCATACGCGATACTGGCTTTCTTGATCGGTCTGGTGGTCATGCACCTGATGATGGCGAAGAAGGGTTATCTAAAGCCGCAGGTGACGGGAGAAGAGTTGGCTTTGTTCCTCGAAGGAGAGAGTCAGACCGAGGTGGATTGGCCCCTTTTGTATCGCTCAGTGGGCGTTTTCCTGGTCACGGTGGTCCTTTTCATATTGGGTCGTGAGCTTAATCTGGAGCCTGGCACCATTGCCCTATTGATGGCCTCGGTGTTGATGTTGATCACCAACCTCAGCGCTGCCTGGATTTTGGAGCGCGTGGAATGGACTACCCTGATTTTCTTCATGGGCTTGTTTATAGTGGTGGGCGCGCTCGAGCATACCGGGGTTTTCACTCAGGTGGCTATTTGGTTGCGTGGACTGATCGGGACAGATGTCAACAAGGGTATTTTGCTGGTGGGGTTCTTCTCCGCGATAATTTCCGGTTTCGTGGACAATATTCCCTTCACCATATCCATGTCCTATGTGCTAAAGAGCATGGAACAGACTCTGGGTCCACGTATGGATACACTGTGGTGGGCGCTATCACTGGGGGCCTGTCTGGGCGGGAACCTTACCCTGATCGGTGCCTCCGCAAACATTGTTACCGCCGATATTGCGGAGCGTAGCGGCCACAAGATCAGTTTCTTCCGCTTCATGGCTTTCGGCACGCCCATAGCTGCGATCACGGTGACCTTGGCGGTGGTGCTCTTTTATGTAGAACACGCAGTATTCGGAGGGCACTAGGCCAGAAGAAAGTAGGTGAGAGTAAAAGGATTGCTGCACGGCGGTTCGTGGGGTTGTTTAGGCGCATGATGGCCCTCGAATCTAAGCGAGGTCTTGCGAGCGCGATGCGTGCAGTGTAATATGGTCTTCGGCCTAATCGCGCCGCCCGCGTGTACTCGGGCCATCTGACATGGGGCGTCGTCTAACGGCAGGACAACGGACTCTGGATCCGTCGGTCGTGGTTCGAATCCACGCGCCCCAGCCAATCGGCCCCTTCGACTAGCGGTCAGGTCACCGCCCTTTCAAGGCGGCGGCACGGGTTCGAGTCCCGTAGGGGTCACCAAAAGTAAGGCTCGAGCCGCACTGCCCGGCCCCATCGTCTAGTGGCCCAGGACACCGCCCTCTCACGGCGGCAACAGGGGTTCGAATCCCCTTGGGGTCACCAAGCGCGGCTCGAGCTTAATAATTCTGATCGTTGTACGTAATGTAATGCTTTCTACACCCCATACCCCGGGATAGGTATAGGATGCCGCATGAGCCGGCAGCGGTGGCTAGGGGGTTGGTGTAATGGAGTTCAAGATTGGTGGGTTGGGGGGATCTGTGAGGGCGCAGGGCAACTATGATGTAGTAATTATCGGCGGAGGGCCCGCAGGGTTGACCAGCGGTATCTACGCCGGCCGGGCCGAGCTTAAGACGGCCATCATCGAAAAGGGCCTTCCGGGAGGGCAGATTGCCCAGACCGACGAGGTGGAAAACTACCCTGGATTCCCCGAGAGCATTGCCGGCCCGGACTTGGCAAGCCGTATGGTCGAGCAGGCCGGGAAATTCGGGGCCGAGATCCTGATGGATGAAGTGCAGGGTATCGAAAAGCGTGACGGTGACTTTGTGGTTAAGGCCTTTGAGCGGGATTATATTGCTCGCACGGTGATTCTGGCTACGGGCGCCACACCGCGTACCCTGGGTATACCCGGTGAAGAGAAGTTTTACGGTCGTGGTGTTTCGACCTGTGCAACCTGCGATGGGTTCTTCTACCGCGATAAAGAGGTGGTGGTGATAGGCGGTGGAGATGCTGCCGTCGAGGAAGGCCTTTTCCTCACCAAGTTCGCCAGCAAGGTGACCCTGATCCACCGCCGCGACACGCTTCGTGCTAACAAAGTGGCGCAGGCTAGGGCATTTGCCAGTAGCAAGATGCATTTTCTCTGGAACCATATAATTACTGAAGTTGTAGGTGACGAGGCGGTGGCCGGGGTCCGGGTAAAGAATGTGGCCGGCGGTGAGGCCTACACCCACCATACCGACGGAGTCTTCATCTTTATTGGCCACCGGCCGAACACTGGTTTTCTGGATGGTGTGGTGGACCTTCGTCCCGATGGCTACGTGGATGTTCGTGACGAGATTTACACCAGTACTAAGGGTATATTCGCAGCCGGGGATGTGGCCGATCCTATCTACCGCCAACTCACCACCAGTGTAGGGGCGGGCACCAGGGCGGCTATGATGGCTGAGCGTTACCTGGCCGAGCACGAACAGGCCGTGGAGACCAGCAGCTGAACGATACGCGTATTCCCGCTGCGTGATGCAGCTTACAACGCGGTGTGTTCCCGATAGCCGGGGTGGCCCGCCGTTATCGGTAGGCGTGCCCATACCGGCCTTAGTCAGGTCTACGGTATGAGATTTGCGGGCCCGGGTACGCTGGCAGCCCTGGAATTGCGTATCTTGTAGCCTTGGGCCGGGTGCCGCAAGCCGAGCGCCCCCTGAAATGGAGTACAGGCAACGTGGGTACCCACGTTGCCTGTCAGGGTCCGAATCCTGGGATGATACCTATCGGCGCGGCCAAAAGGCGAAACCGGCGGTGTTAACGCCCCGCCCTTCTGGGGATAAGGGCATGATTCTTTAGCGCATGCCGTATCTAGGCGGGGTCAACCCATTCGCCCGAACGCATCAGCGGTTCGGCGCGGCCCTCTTGAGTGATGCCCTCTACGTCGGTTTCACCAGAGCCGATCATCCAGTCCTCGTGAACCAGGCTGCCGTTGGCGCCACGGGCCTCCAGCACCTCGGCCGGGAGTGTATCGCCGTTCTCCATGCACTCGCTGTAGGCCTGGCCCTGGGCCAAGTGGCTGGCCGCGTTTTCATCGAACAATGTAGAGAAGTACAGTAAGCCGCTTTGCGAGACCGGGGAACTGTGGGGCACCAGCGCCACTTCGCCCAGGCGGCTTGCGCCTTCATCGGTGCGGAGCATGTCGCCGAAGACCTCTTGGCCCGTACGCGCACTGAATTCCACCACTCGGCCGCCCTCAAAGCGCAGCTCGAGCCCCTCCACTACCATGCCATTCCGGTCGAACGGCCTACTGGCGCGTACCTTGCCATCCACCCGTTCGCGGTGCGGGGTAGTGAAGACTTCTTCGGTGGGGATGTTGGGGTTGCAGACCACACCGTTCCGGGCGCGCGAGGCTCCGCCAGACCAGCGGTGGTGGTCAGCCAGGCCCACGGTGAGATCGGTACCGGGGCCCGCGAAGCGTAACGCTGCGTAGCGCCTGGCGTTGAGCTGGGCCACCCTGGACCAAAGGGCTTGATTATGCTCTTCCCAGGCTTTTTCCGGTGCCTGGTGATTCAGGCGGGAAACTCGGAAGATGGCCCCCCAAAGCTTTGTGACCGCGGCTTCTTCGGACAGGCTCGGGAAGACCTTTTTGGCCCAGGCCGGCGTGGCGTAGGCTACGATGCTCCAATTGGTCTTGAAGGAAGTGATCAACTCCAGTTCCCGCCGTCTGGCCAAGGCCTCCGCCTTCGCGGCTCTGCCGATGAGCTTGGGGTCGATATCCGCGAGCAGCCCCGGTGCGATATCGGGATGAACAGCCAGCCGGGCAGCCCCGGCCTCGTAGGCCTCGGCGACCCCGTCGCGCAACCACTGAGCGGTGGTATCGAGGGTCTCAGGGTGGCCGTATCGGAAGCGAGCCAGGGTGATTTGATCGTCACTATAGAGCGGGGTGACCAGCGAGGCACCGGCCCGGTAGGCCTCCTGGGACAGTTTCTGCACCAGGGGTAGAGCGGTGGTGGGAGCGGTGATTATCAGCTGTTGGCCGGGTTGCAGATTTACCCCGGTGTGGATGGTCAGGTATGCGAAACGCTCTAGGTTTTTCTCTAAATCGCGATCCATGGTCAACTATATAGCCGTGTGATATACGCTGGGTGTGCGTCCTGCGCCTGAAACAGCCAAGCCGGCCGTAACTCGCTCGTACAGATGCCACACTTTGGCCAGTAGCAGGCGTCAATTCGGGAAAGCGGCCACCTTACACAGTGGAACGTGCTCGAGCGGCGTGCCGTACAATGGCCGTCTTGAGGCGCCATCCGGACAATTCACTGTATCTAATCGAAGAACATGTTAGCTTCTGGTTGGGTGCAGCCTAGTATTATGTGACAGGAAGGGGATTACGGATGGGAGCTAATCCGATGAGTGCAGGGAGAAGCAGCTTTGATTTAATCGATAGGGACAAGGCCTTCTTGGTTATTGATGTAAAGCCCGGCTCGAGCTTTCTTGATTTGGCTTGTGGTGCCGGTAGATACACTATTGAACTTGCAAAGATTATTGGTGAGGAAGGTATAGTTTATGCGGTCGACCTTTGGAAAGAAGGTATTGAGGCACTAAACAATGAGATCGAAGCACAGAATATAAATAATATCAGAACGATGGTTGCTGATATAAGCAAGAAAATACCACTTGAAGAAAACTCAATTGATGCTTGCTTAATGGCAACAATAGTCCACGACTTATCAGAAAATGCCCGGGAAGCAAGCATTCGGGAGATTGTCCGTATCCTTAAACCAGGAGGAATGCTGAATATCATTGAGTTTAAGAAAATTGACAGGGGCCCGGGCCCACCAATGAATATAAGGATGCAAGAGGAAGAAGTTGAATCGGTAGTCTCGATGCACGGTTTCACAAAAGTGTATGGCGGTGAGGCGGGAGCATTCAATTACATAGTGAAATT
>CAYODT010000038.1:0-9558 GCA_964402875.1 uncultured bacterium
GGGTGAGGCCGCTGCGCCCACCCACCCAGGCCTTGACCACCGGGAGCATGGTATTATTCAACACTCCTGGGAAGATCCGCAGGGCCTTGGCGGCGTTTCGGTAGGCGCTGGGCCGAATCATGGTTTCGGCGTAGGCCCGCACCATACCTCGTTCGAGGGGGGCTGTGAGGCCCATATCCACCGCGCGATTACGCCAGGTGAGCAACAGCTTGGGTATGGGGATCTTTACCGGGCAGACTTCATAACAAGCTCCGCACAAGCTGGAGGCATAGGGAAGAGGGTAGCTATCCTCCAGGCCCAAAAGACCCGGATTGAGCACCGAGCCGATTGGCCCTGAGTACACCCAGCCGTAAGGATGTCCGCCGGTCTGCCGGTACACGGGACAGACGTTTAAACAGGCCCCGCAGCGTACGCAGCGTAGGGTTTCCCAGGCCTCCGAATCGGCCAGTACGCTGCTACGGCCGTTGTCCACCAGGATTACGTGAACCTCTTCAGGACCGTCGGGATCGTTTGCCCTCGGTCCTTGAATCAAAGAGACGAAGGTACCCAGCCGCTGACCGGTGGCACCCCGTGAGGTTAGTGAAAGGAAGCCGGCCAGGTCCGACCAGCGTGGCAGGAGCTTCTCGATGCCTACCAGGGCCACGTGCACGCGTGGCAGGCTGGTGGACAAGCGGATGTTTCCTTCGTTTTCGATCAACGCTAGGGTACCGGTCTCGGCCACTAGGAAGTTGCCGCCGCTGATACCCAGGTCAGCCTCTAGAAAAGCCTTGCGCAGCAAGCGCCGGGCGCTTGCTGCGAGCTCCCGTGGTTCGGCATCCGGCGGGGTACCGAATTTAGCGTGGAACAACTCTTGTATGTCGTGCAGACTGTGATGAATAGCCGGGCCCACGATGTGACTGGGGGATTCACCCAGGAGTTGGATGATGTATTCACCCAGGTCGGTTTCGAAGACCTCGGTGCCCAGGCCTTCGAGCAAGGGATTGACCCCCAACTCCTCGGATAGCATGCTTTTACCCTTGACTACCCGGCGAACACCATGTTCGTGCACCAATTCGGCCAGAATGCTATGCACGGCGGGAGCGTCCTCGGCCCAGTGCACCACCACCCCGTTTTTCTGCAGGGCCTGTTCGGCCTGTTCTAAATAATGATCGAGGTGTGTAAGCAGATGGTTTTTCACGCCCATGGCCCAGTTACGCCAGGCGTCTGAATCGATCTCAGCATAGGCGGCTTCGCGGTTCTTGTTAAAATTAAGAGTAGCCCCAGTAACCGAGGCGCGTACCTCCGGATGGTCTTGAATCAGCGCCTTAGCGTTTTTGGGATAGTTGAGGCTATCCGGTTTCATGTGTGGCCTCCCAGAGCAGGCTAGCCAGCGGACGAGCGGGGATCTGTTGGTTTTTACTCTTGGCGCGGCCGCTGAGGTGCAATAGGCAGCCGGCGTCGGTAGAGGTTAATACCTCGGCCTGAGGCAGGGTGGAGAGTTTACGGTCGGCCATGGCCAAGGAGACCTCTGGCAGCTTGACCGAGAAAAGCCCCCCGAATCCGCAGCATTCTTCGTCGGCTTCCCAGGGCAGGATTTCCGCGCCGGCGTTTCTCAAGAGCCTTAGTGGGGCCTCCTTGATGCCTAACTCGCGCAGGGCATGGCAGCCGAAGTGGTAGGCTACCTTCCGGCCCGCCAAGCCGTGGCCCAGCTGGTCGATGCCTAGAACTTCTACGATAAACTCCGAAAGCTCGAAGGTACGGGCCGCCAGGTCGCTGGCCTGCTTGTGCTCCTGTCCGTGGTGGCTGAGCAGATTCGGGTAGAAGGCACGGAGCATGGTGGTGCAGGAACCGGAGGGTAATACCACGTATTCAGAACCCTGGAATACCTCCAGGGTATGTCGAGCCATTTTGTGTGCTTCATTCCAGTAGCCGGCGTTGTAGGCGGGCTGGCCACAACAGGTCTGGCCCCGGGGAAAATCCACCTCCACGCCCAGTTTGCGCAAGAGCCGTACTGCGTCGGCAGCGGCCTCCGCGTAGAACTGGTCGGCAAGGCAGGTTACGAAGAAAGAAACACGCATGGCTTGAGGAATTATACGCTTTTCCCCTTAGCCGGTCCGGCGGCGTGTTTGTACTTCAACACGCGTCCGGCCGTTCCGCAAATCGCGCGGGTTCGCCAGCTTGGTAGACACCATAAATATCGTGTTCGTCGGCCAGGGCGAATACTGCGCCCAGGACACTGTTGGCGGAGTCCGCGTAAGCAAGCTGGATATCCAGGGTGCTGCCTACCTTGGGGAGAAGGTGGATGAAGTCGGCGGCCTTACCGGGCGCGAAACTGCCGACTTCATCTTCCAGCGTCAGGACTTCGGCCCCGGCCAGGGTAGCCAGATAGAGTAGATGAGCTCCGGAGAGGGCTATACCATCTTTACGCAACATCTGCATTTGATAGGCAGCCAGACCTTCCTTGAACAAGCTGTATCCGGTTCCCGCAGCCACGTCCGAGCCCAGCGCGAAGCGTACCCCGGCATGCAGATGCCGTTGCATGGGGAAGATCCCACTGCCCAAAAAGGCGTTGGAACTTGGACAGTGAGCTACCGCTGCACCATGCGCCGCAAGAGCGGCCAGCTCTCGCTCCTCTACATGCAGGTTGTGGGCGAAGACCGAGGAAGTGCTCACTAGTCCGAAGCGTTCGTAGACAGCCAAATAGTCGTCGGCCCATGGAAGCAACCGCCGGACGGCCTGGATCTCGGCGGCGGTCTCGTTCAGATGGGTTTGTACATAAAGGCCGGGCATAGCTTTTATAACCGCTGCGCAGGCCTCCAGTAAAGCTTCACTGGTGGAGAGTGCAAAGCGAGGGGTCAGTGCGTAGCGGGACTTGCCCTGACGGTGCCAGCTGCGGGCCAGGGCCAAGCTTTCCCGGTAGGCCCGCTTTGGGGTGGTGTGGAGGTCCGGTCGCAGGTTTCTGTCGCCAAGATCCAAGCCGCTGATTATCCGTAGATTGAAGGCCTTAGCCGCCCGGAACAGGGATTCCTGAGCGCCCACCTGATGCGCCCCGAAGACCATAGCCGTGGTGGTGCCGTTCCTAAGCAGGCTGGTGACGAATATCTTCGCCACCTCCGCCGCCAGGAACGTATCAGATAAGCGGGCTTCCTCGGGAAGAATATGATATTCGAGCCATTCCAATAGGCCCAGACCCATGCGCCCGATCACCCTGGCCTGGGGAAAATGCACGTGGGTATCGACCAACCCCGGCAGTACCAGTCCCCCTCTCAGTGTCACCACCGGCACTAGGGGGTGACTGCGCCGGAGGTCGGTATAAGGACCTATTGCCTGGATAAGCCCCTTTTTTACCAGCAAACCGCCGTCCTCGAAAACCTCCAGGGCATCCGGGTACCACGGGAAGGGATTCTTAGTCACATGCATCAGTCGGCCCCGAAAAAGCTTCACCGCTCCATTCTTCCACGACAGTCATGAAATTGGGCCCGCCGAGGGCCGGTCCTGCATGGCGAGAACGCCGGGCGGGCCCGCCTGTGCTAACCTGAAGGACGGCGCGCGCCCGTAGCTCAGTTTGGATAGAGCAGGGGACTCCTAAGCCCAAGGCCGCAGGTTCGAATCCTGCCGGGCGCACCAAAATATCTGCAGCTGTAGAATCTAAATAAACGAAGGCAGAAAAGCGGCGCGATAAAATCGCAGTAGATGGTTTAGGTGGTTGTAGAGGTCCGGCTGACATCTTCACTGCCGGACTGGGGCCTATAATGGCTCCCAATGCTCCAGCGCTATCTGCTGCGTGAGACGCTATGGCCCTATTTGTTGGGGACGCTCTTATTCATTGGCCTGGTCACCTCGGATCTGCTTTCTTCGTTTTCCGGGGTATTCCTGCAAAGGGGAACGCACCTCGCGGAGATTCTCCTTCTGGTGGCCTACCGATTGCCTTACACATTCAGCGTAGCCCTGCCACTGGGGCTGGTCTTCGCGCTTTTGGTGGCGGTCGCGCGCTGGCTTCGCGATTCTGAACTGAAGGCCGCGCTGGCTTCGGGGATTTCACCGATTTCATTGATGCCCGGTGTGTTAGGTCTGGCATTGGTGGTGAGCGGATTGGTTTTCGTGAACCTAGCTTGGATTAAACCTGCAGCACAAGTGCGGTATGACCGTCTGCTCTACCAGATCTACTATGGGGCCGAGCCCAGCGGTGTGTTGGTCAACCAAGCTTATGCGCCACCCGGGTTGGGGGTGTATTTCGCGGCGCGGGTCTACCCGCAGGCTGATGGCGCCCGGCTAGAGGACGTGCGGGTGGTACGGCCGGACGGCAGTGTGATTAGTGCACCTTATGGCAAATGGGAGGGTGCAAGCTGGATCTTGAGCAAGGTCTACGTGGTGCGCGCGAATGGGCAGCTCGAGCGGGTTTCACGGATTACCCTACCCTTCAGCGTGGGCTTCATTCCCCATCAGAGCAACCTTGATGCCCTACCGCTGGCCTCGCTCGGGGCGCTTGCCCGGGTGGACCCCGGTGCCCGTTTTGCGTTGGAGCGCCGCTACGCCGACGCCGCGGCGGCCTTCGTGCTGGCTTGGCTGGCGGTGGCTATCGGCTTGTCGTTGCGCGGAGCAGCTTGGGCTTTTGTGACTGTGGTACTCCTGATCTTTGGGTATTACGTGCTTTGGACGCTGGCTGCGCAGCTTTCCCACTTTGAACTGATTGGTCCATACGGTGCTTGGCTGCCCAACGTGGTGGTGGGGATTTTGGCGCTCGTGGTAAGTTGGAGATTGCGGTGAACACGCTCGAGCGTTATTTGCTGCGTGAGGTGGGTAGTTATCTCCTAGCGGGCCTGGCGGTGGTGGTGTTGCTACTGCTGGGGGGAATTCTCTTCGAAGTATTGGCCCCCTTGATTGCCCGTGGGGCAAGCTTGTCGGTGGTGGCCCAGTACTTGGCGTTTAGGGTACCCGAGGCTTTAGTGCGTGGGTTGCCGATCGCCTACCTGTTCGCCTTGCTCTTATCGCTCTCTCGTATGGCCGAAGACTCCGAGCTCAAGGTGCTGCTCTCCTCGGGGATCTCCCGTATGCGGGTGGTATGGACCTTGGTGTTTTTCGGCCTGGTACTGGCTCTGCTGGGCTTCGTGACCGGCGAGTCCTGGGTGCCTATAGCGAATCAGCAGTCGCTGCAGGTACTACGGCAGGCGGTGCTCTCCAAGCCGCGTATGTTGCTGCAGCCCGGCACCTTCTTCACCGATGCCGCCGGTCGCCGTATCTATGTGGGCCGGGTTACCGGAGGCATCGGTGAGGTGCGAGTGATCTCCAGTGGCGAGGTATTACTGGCCCAGCAAGGGCGCTTCGAGGAAGGGCGTCTGCTTTTGGGTAAAGGGCTCAGGATCACCTATGAGAATGCACGTCCACGTAGTGTAGCCACCTTCGATTCCGGCGTGGTTCCGCTCGACGAGCTGGCGCTCGAGCCCCCGAATGTGCCGGCTAACCTTACCCTGGCCCAACTCGTAGCGCGCATCAAGTCCTACCGTGCGGCTGGCCTACCCTACGCTGCCGAGGCTACTGCCTACTGGCGTAAATTGGCCGAGCCTGCCGCCAGCATTGCTTTTGCCTTGTTCGGCTCGGCGCTGGCTTTTTGGTTACTTGGGGGTAGTCGCAGCCTGGGTATGGTGGGTGTGGTTGTCTTGACGTTCTTGTACTACGCGACCTGGAGCGTGTTCCGCATCATGGGTGAGCAAGGGGTGTTGCCTGCGTTCATCGCCGGTTTCGGTCCCGATATTCTCTATGCTACCGCCGGTCTGGTCCTCCTGGCCCTGGGGAGAAGGTAAGACTATGGTCCCTACTTGCAGGCTTGCTTGGTGGGTGTTCATACTTATTCTGGCGTCTTGGGGTTTGGTGAGCGCCGAGACGCTCAAGGTGGTTTCAGCCAAGAGCTTGGCTATTCAGTACGAAAATGGTCACGAGTTGATAATACTCAGCGGGAACCCGGTACGTATGGAACTTGGCAAACAGACTATCGAGGCCGACCGGGTGGAGTACAACCGGGATCTGGATCGATTGGTACTAATGGGTCATGTGTATTACCTAGACACCGCTGGCCAGACCATCCGGGGTAGTTTCCTGCAGCTTTCGCTGGCCGACCAGAGCATGGAGGTGCTCGAAGTCAATATCCGCTCCGGTCAAGTGTTATTGAAGGGGCCCGACGCTACCCGGGCTGCCGGACGGATCGTATTGAAGAACGGCTTCTTCACACCCTGCTTGGGCCAGTCCGTACCCGACTACGCTTTCACGGCTAAGAAGATCTTGCTGTATCCCGGAGATCGTGTGGTGGCCTATGATGCTTGGTTACTGATTCAGGGTCAACGTTACCTATTCTTGCCGGTGGTGGCCTATTTTCTCTCGAACCGAAGCCCCCGATTCTCACTAGGACAGGACCCCACCAATGGCTGGACCTTCTCTGCTAGTCTACCCTACGTTACCGCAGGGGGGTTGGGTTTTACCCTACTACGCTATTTCCAAAATCGCGGTTTTGGATTCGGTATCGACCACTGGGGCATTGGAGCGGCCTACGAGCACTACTCTTTCTTGTACCTGCCTCCTCCGGTGGGTGGGTCCACGTCCCTGCTACAGTTTGGTATCGACTACCGGATCTCGACCCCCGGCTGGAAGCAGAGTCTCAAGATCAACCGCGACGATATCCTGGCTCCGGGGGTCACCCGGTACGATGTACAAGTCGCTAGTCAGTCCAGCCAGGATCCCTATGTACGTTTTTCTTTAGTGGGCAGTCTGAATGCCGACCAAGCCGCGCCGCCGCCCAACTTGGTGCAAAAGATCCCGGAGGTGGAATTGGCATGGCGGCGAGGGGTCCGTACCCCCTCATTTTCGGCAAGCGGCCGGGTGGTGACGGGCGGTTACCGCGCGCCCAGCAACTATCAGGACCGCGCCGCACGCGCGCGGGGACCTTACGCCAGCGACGGACGGGTATTGGTTGAGCACATCGAACGGTATACTCCGCATAGCCTCCCGCTGGGCCTCTCCTTTGATGCGCAGAATCAGTTTACCGGCTACTACTATTCAAACGGGGAGCGCCAGGTAAATTGGAGCACGAATGCGCGCTTAGGTGGACGCTTCGGACCACTCACCTTCGGCCTTACAGCTAGTCGACAAAACACGGAAGGGCAGACGCCGTTTTTGTTCGACCGCCTACCTACGCGGCACGCCGAGCTGCTGGGGGGACAGCTCACGCTTTCCCCTACACCTTACCTATCGCTCTCTACCCAGCTGAACCGCGATCTCATCCGGGGTACCTATGGGCCGCTTTCGACCCGGCTCAACCTTAATCTCCAGCCCCTTTCGTTATCGCTTAATTACGCTCGAGACCTGGAAGCTGGTCGACCTTTGTCCATCTCAAGTAGCTTGCAGCTTGCCCCTCGGCCGTTTTCTTTCCGGGCCAATACCAGCTACGATTATGCCCAGTCCACTTACCGGCCTCTGTCCCTCTCGCTGTCCTACGCGCTTGCCAGAGGTAGTATCTCGCTTCTGCAGCGGCGTGATCTTAATAACGGTCAAGCCTTGGACCTAAGACTGAACGCCGTAGTGCGGAACAACAATAGCGCTTTTAGTCTGCAGGAGAACTTGGACCAATTGCATGATATTCTCTCAGGCCGTGCTCAAGAAATTATGGGCCCCAGCAGTCTGAGCTTCAACCATATTCTCTACTTGCCGGGGGGTTCTAAGCCAAGCACCGTGCAGGTTAATACCGCTAACCTGGGCCTGGTATATGCGTATGGCGGGACTACTCTGAGTCTAACCGGTATCTACGACTACGTGCATGGCTTGGTAAAATCCCCCACGCTACAGCTCTCCTCGCGGGTCACAGGGCTATCGGGGGATTGGAATCTGCAGGCTAGGATGCACTTGCCCGAGGCCGGTGATCCGCACGCCTTCCTGAGCCGGGCCAGCATGCGCGGTGGTGTAGATCTGTTTCCCGGCCTATCCGTACAGGGCGGACTGACCTTTCAGCGTCAGGATCCTACCCACGCCTTCCTGGGCCTGGACAACTTCGGTCTCACCGCGCGCTTCTTAGGCGTGGAGCATACTAAGCTCTACCTTAGTATGCTGTTAAGCCAGAACTTCTACTACCCGGATCAGGTGGGGCCGCTGTTGCCGAAGTTCATAATCACCCTGGACCGCAACTGTTGGGCCTTGCGTTTTACCCTCAACGTCTCTTCGCAGCAGGCTGAATTGGCCCTTGTATATGGCGGGGAGGGTGCGGGATTTAGCGTAAACAGCGAAGGCTTTCATCTGCCCGGTTTGGGGGTGGCGCAATGAGGTGGCGACTGACGGCCTTACTTGTTTTGTTGTTTATCATCACGGCTTGTACCGGTACCACCGAGACTCCCCCCCCGGCTGTACTGGCCGTGGGGAGTGGGAGCGAAGTGCAGTTTTTCCCAGCCTATGGATTTTGGCCTGCTTCCGGCACTGTTTCCCCACTTGGCACTTGGCGCCTACCCCTGGCGGCTGGTCCTGTGGTGGATATGGCCGCGCCTTCCGGACAGAGTACGCTTTGGGTGCTTACGCGGAATTATCTATATGTCTTTTCAACTCTGGGCGTTACTACGCGAGGCGCGGGCTCGCTGCCGCCGGGGAAAACTATATCCATCGGTTCGCCCGATGCCGCGACTGATTGCACAAATGGTTATCTTCGAACTGGAGTGGAACATCTGCTGGTGGTTTGTAGCTCCAGCGACGTTTGGATGTTTCCTTATGCGGATCCGCCCAGTACACTCTACAAAAATCATCAGCTTGACACCAGCGGATTCCCCGCGGATACCCACTATGCGCTGCTATCCAGGGCTACGCTTGGCGACGTGCTAGCCTTTCTATACACCAGCGGGAGCAAGGCTACCGTCGGCTATTACGTGGTTTCCACAGCGCTGCTTGTAACGCAGAAACTCGAACTGGGTATTGGTAGTCAATACCAGGCGCAAGATCTCGCTATGCTGCCCGATACCGAAACGGGCAGCGGCACACTGTTCGGCCTGGTGGGCTCCATTACCGGCTTAAGCAGCTCCGAGCTTATCCGCTGGAGCGGAAACAATAACCCCAAACCTAACAGCGTGCCGGTAAGGGCCGATGCCAATTCGCCTATCGCAGCCACCCGCATGGCGCTTGATACCGCTGGCATCACCCCTCAGGTGGTGGTTTACAGCGGTCCGTCCTCCAGTCCATACGACCGGGGGCTAGCGGTGTCTTCTTCAGATGCTTTATGGGCCCGACAGACCTATACCAGCTACGATGCTGCCACAGTGGGGGCTGACGGGTACCTGTACCTTACATCCGGCCCTGGCGAGGCTGTTTCGTTGGGAGTTTACGACCTATACGCCGCGGATCCGCTGCTCAATACCGTAGGAACAGCCGCCGGCTTACGGATCAAGGCTCCTTCGGCCATGGTCTACCTTCCGGTGCGACGATAGAGCATGCGTATACACCACGTGGGTATTGCAGTACGTGAGCTCGAGCCGGCCGTGTCTCCATACCGGTGGCTTGGATTCACGGTGGAAGCAAGCGGTGAGGTGAGCGACCAAGGCGTACAAGTCACCATGC
>CAYODT010000039.1:0-9313 GCA_964402875.1 uncultured bacterium
GGCCGGCCGATTATTCACTACGCGATCGAGAATCTGCGCGCGGTAGGTATACGCGAGATTGGTGTGGTGGTATCGCTGGATACTCGTAAGGATATCCAGCATACTCTGGATGAGTTCGACGATCTGGACATTACCTACTTGGTGCAGGAGGAGCCCCAGGGACTAGCCCATGCAGTGATGGTGGCTCGTAAGTGGCTGGCCGACGACGCCTTTTTGATGTATCTGGGGGATAATCTCTTTCACGAGGGGCTGGCTGCCTTCATCCGTCACTTCGAAGCGCTGCACCCCGCAGCAGTGATCGCACTCACGCCGGTGGAGAGTCCCGGGCAGTTCGGCGTGGCCGAGATGGAGAATGGGCGGGTGGTCCGGCTGGTGGAAAAGCCCAGTGAGCCCAAGTCTAATCTGGCGGTGGCTGGAGTATATGTCTTCTCGCCCGAGGTACATGCGGTTATTGACACTCTCAGGCCCAGTGCGCGCGGCGAGTTCGAGATTACCGATGCCGTACAGGGCCTGGTGGATCGTGGTTGTGTGGTACAGGGCTTGGTGGTGGACGGCTGGTGGAAGGATACCGGACGTCCAGCTGATCTCCTGGATGCGAACCGGTTGCTGCTGGAGGATCTGGAACCCCGGGTGGAGGGACTGGTTTCCGGCAGCAGTCTGACCGGGCGAGTAGTCGTGGAGAAAGGCGCTACGGTGCTTGATTCGACGATCGTGGGACCGGCACTGATCGCCACAGGGGCGGTAGTGGAGAGCGCTTACGTGGGGCCCTTCACCTCGATAGAGGCCGGCGCGCAGCTTCGCCGGGCGGAGGTCGAGTTCTCAATCCTGGATCAGAAGGCGGTGGTGGAGAATGTGTCGCTACGACTGCAGCAGTGCATTCTGGGTGTGGGTGCCAAGGTAACCTCCCGTGCCGGCCTGCCCAAGGCCCACCGCTTCATGCTGGGCGACCTCTCAACCGTCGAGTTGGGCTAAGCTGGTGGATCTGGGCCCTCATGCGGCGGCTGCAGGGTAGGGGTGGGTATGCAGGATGCGCTGAAAACGTTAGAGTTCGACCGGGTGCGTTCGGCGCTTGCTGAGCGCTGTGCTACGCAGCCGGGGCAGGAGTGTGCGTTGTATTTTGGTCCTAAACCTACACCCGGCCAGGCCGAGGACTTTCAGGCCACGGTAGCCGAAGCGCAAAACTTTAGATATGGCCTGGGCGGCGTTCGCGATATGCGGCCTTTGCTTGCTGACCTCGAAGCGAGGCGGCGTATCGAAGGCCCGGTACTTCTCGAAGCCGCCTATACGCTGTCTGCAGCCGCAGAGTTAAAGCATCGGTTGCTGGAAGCCGAGCTGCCCAGGCTTTCGAGCCTGGCTGAAGGCATCGCCGAACACACCCTGTTTCGAAACCGCGTGGCCGAGGCGATCACCGAGAGTGGGGAAGTGCGCGATTCGGCCAGCCCCAGGCTGCGGCATATCCGGCAGCGGCTGGGACCGCTCCGCAGGGAGATTCACGCTGCGCTCCAGGCGCTGATGGATACCCATAGCGAACTCGTTCAGGACCGCTACATCACCCTGCGGCGGGACCGCTACGTTATCCCCCTGAAGGCCCATGCCCAGAACGAGATCTCCTGTATTGTCCTGAGCCGGTCGGGTTCTGGGGCCACGGTCTTCGTAGAGCCGGCCTCCGTGGTGCCTTTGAACAATGAACTGGCTGGGCTGCGGCTAGCGGAGGAAGCCGAAGTCTTGCGCATCCTGGTCGAGCTGGGCCAATTGCTGGCCACCGACGCCAGTCTTCCGATTACGCTGGAGGCATTAGTTCAGCTCGACCTGATCAGGGCCGCGGCCAACTTGGCGCAGGACTGGCGGCTGGTACGGCCCGACTGGAGCGAACGGGGCCGTCACCGGTTGGTTGGGGTGAGGCACCCGCTGATAGCCGAATGCGTGCCCAATGATATACAGATCGACGGCCAGACACGGCTCTTGCTGGTGAGCGGACCGAATATGGGGGGCAAGTCGGTGCTGCTTAAGACTATGGGCTTGGCGATACTCATGCACCAAAGCGGACTCTTCGTGGCGGCGGAAAGAGCCGAACTACCCTGGGTGGAGCAGCTGCTGGTGGAGATCGGTGATGAGCAGTCCATCGAGGCTAACCTCTCGACTTTCGCAGCCCACCTGGAGATGCTCCGTGTGGTGCTCGAGCAGGCTGATCAGGGTAGCTTGGTGCTGATTGACGAGCTAGGCTCCGCCACCGATCCCGAGGAGGGCGCGGCCCTATCGCAAGCGGTATTGGAGAACTTGGTGTCGCGTGGTGCGCGTGGCATGATTACTACCCACTTGAGTCCCCTCAAGGCCTACGTGGCCGAGGCCGATGGTGTGATCAATGCTTCGATGGTCTTCGATACTGAGGCTTTCGCGCCCACCTACCGCTTGCAGACCGGCATTCCTGGGCGTAGTTTTGCGCTTTGGGTGGCGCGCGGGTTGGGTTTTCCTGAAGACACCCTGCTTCGTGCTGAGGCCTTGGTGGGATACGAGGGGCAGGCACTGGAATCGCTCCTGGTCCAGCTGCAGCAGGAACGAGAGGTACTCGGGCTGGCTCTGGCTGAAGCACATGAGCAGAAAGAACAGGCCCAGGCACTCTCGGCTCGCATGCAGAGCGAACTCGAACGGCTTCCCAAGGAGCGGGAGGAACGGCTTGAGCAGGCCCGTCGGGAGGCCGAGCGGTTGGTGCTGGGCGCCCATTCGCAGATCCAAAGACTCAAGGAACATGCCCACACCAAAGAGGGCCGGCGTGACGCCCTGCGGGAGGCCATGGAGCTTCGCAGGCAGGTACGGCCTAAACCCAGTCCTACCCTGGCTGGGTTGGCGGTGGGCATGACCGTGGAGGTGCCCGAATACCACGCCCGTGGCAAGGTGTTGCGTCTCATGGCCGCTGATGCCGTGGTCCAGCTCGGGACCGTGAGGGTTATCGTACCGCAGGTGCACCTCAGGCCCCGTGGTGATGCGGTTCCACGGGCGCGCGAGGCGGTGGTGGTCAAGTCGGGCTTCGAGACCGAGCTGAACACGCGGGGTCTCACTGCAGATGAGGCCATAGAGGCAGTGAGCGATTTTATCACAGAAGCCGCGGCACTTTCGGAGACCGAGGTACGTATTCTGCATGGCAAGGGTGGTGGGGTGTTGCGACGCGCGATCCGCGATTTTCTCAGGCGGGACAAGCGGGTGGCGAGTTTTCAGGATGCCATGCCCTACGAGGGCGGCCATGGGGTAACGATGGTGAAGTTGAGAGGAGAGTAGGCGTGGTGTCAGAACCGGCAGCGTTTGGAGTATCGGGCGACGGGGTGGACCAACGTCCTTCACTGGTATCTTTCGTACCTGGCGCATTGCCGCTTTCCGGTTACCGGCGCACCCAGGTGGCGCACTGGCTCTACCAGACCGGTGTCGGTTCCATCGAGCGCATGACCAATCTCCCCGGAGAGCTGCGTAATGAGTTGAGCGCCGCTTATCGTCTCTCGGAGTTCCGCGAGACCCATGGGTTCCAGAGTGCCGATGGATCGGTGAAGTACTTGTTCACGCTCAACGATGGGCAGCAGACAGAGGCGGTCTACATGCCCTACGAGGGGCGTACCACCATATGTATTTCCAGCATGGTCGGTTGTCCTGCAGGGTGCAGCTTCTGTGCTACCGGGTATATGGGCTTTTCGCGTAACCTGAGCGCGGCGGAGATTGTTGACCAGCTGTTGGTCGCGGCCAGAGAGTGGGGGCATAGTCCCCGCGAGATTAGAAACGTAGTCCTGATGGGTATGGGTGAACCCCTGCTGAACCTGAATAATGTGCTTGCGGCCATACGCAGATTGCTTGATCCAAGCGCCTTGGATATGAGTCCCAGGCGGATCACGCTATCAACGGTTGGAATCCCCCCCGGTATCTACCGGCTGGCCGAAGAAGACCTGGGCGTCAAGTTGGCCCTGTCTTTGCACGCGCCCGATGAGGAGACCAGGAAAAAGATCATTCCCACTGCACACCGCTATGGCCTTGCGGAGATCATGGAGGCCGTACGCCACTATTATGCCAGGACGCGGCGTCGGGTAACGCTCGAGTACACCATGCTGGAGGGTGTGAACGATCACCCCTGGCAAGCCCGGATGCTGGGGGGTATGGTGCAGGGCTTGACCGCCCACGTGAACCTGATTCCCTTTAATGCTTGGCCGGGCGCGCCGGTGCGCGGCAGCGGCCAGGAGCAGATCCGCGCCTTCGCTGAGGTGTTGAAGGGTACCGGAATCGACGTAAGTGTGCGTTGGAGCCGCGGACGGGACGTAGGTGCAGCCTGTGGACAGTTGGCCGCAGGGCGAGCTGACCGCTAGGAACCCGACAGGTTTGCCCATACCTGCCTATGGGCCCGTGGGCGTTAGACTTTGGGTCGTGAGTGCGACCGGCCTTCTCTTCCTGACGCTATTCAACAGCATGTTGGGGCTCTCGATACTGTTTCCCGTTCTGGCCCCACTTTCGCGCAGTCTGGGCTTCACCGAGATCCAGGTGGGGGCTTTCTCGGCCATCTATGCGCTTATGGGTATCTTCATGAGCCCGTACTGGGGCCGTAGGAGCCAGGCCAAGGGCCGTAGACCGGTCCTTTTAACGGGTATCCTGGGTTTCTCGGCTACCTTCTTCGCTTTTGCTATTCTGGCCGGGCTGGGCTTGGCGGGCTATATCACCGGGGGACTACTCTTCGTATTACTGCTCTTGGCCCGGATGCTGGGGGGAGTCTTTGCCTCGGCTACTCTGCCTACCGCACAGGCCTATATCGCCGACGTGACCGGGCGGGACACGCGTACCTCAGGCATGGCCATTCTGGGGGCCGCCTTTGGTCTGGGAGTGATCTTCGGTCCGGCCCTGGGCGCGGCGCTCTCGCACTTCAGCTTGCTTACCCCGGTGTATTTCTCGGCCAGTATTGCCCTGTTAAACGCTCTTTTTGTGTATCTGAAGCTTCCTGAGCCCAAGACACATAAGCTGGGTGAGGCCAGGTTCCTGCTAAGAATATTCGATGAGCGTATATGGCCCATTCTGGCGGTAGGCTTCGCAGTTAATCTGTCCTCAATTTCCATGGAACAGACCGTGGCTTTCTACTTCCAGGATCAACTGCACCTCAGCGACGTAGCTACTGCCCAGACCGTGGGCGTAGCCCTGGTGATCTACGGCCTGGTCGCAGTCTTCGTACAGGGTTTCTTGGTGCGCAAGTACAAATGGTCCGCCATGACGCTGCTCGCGGCAGGAGTACCCATTTCCCTTCTGGGATTTTTGGTCTTTATATTTGCCCATACCTTTGCCACCCTCACGCTGGCCCTGGTGTTGCAGGGCCTGGGACAGGGATTGGCGCTTCCGGGGGTGCTGGGTGCGCTTTCACTGGCCGTGGAGGAGTCCGAGCAGGGTGCGGTGGCTGGTATAAACGGCTCGGTATCGGCTTTTGGGCGCTTCTTGGGCCCCTTGATAGGCACCGGGTTGTACGAACTGCATCGCAACCTGCCCTATATGATCTCGGCGGCGCTGCTTCTGGCGGTGTTTTTCGCTATTCGCAGCCCGCGATTACGGATGGCCACGCACACGACATGAAGCCGGTTCTTGGAAGTAATTAGTATGTATAAATGTGCTGAACAGCGTCATCTCGGAGCTGAAGGATAATGTCTGCTCGGAGGCAATGATTCGTATACGGTATCGGGAGGTAGACGCAGCTGATTCTGGAGGATGGCGTAGAAATCAGCTGCTACGCCGGAGTTTAGCCTAGGCTTTGGGCGGATCAGCACCTCTTTGCCCTCGGTGGTATGGATATATTAAGGGGATCATTGCTATTAGCAGCAGATAAAACCTAGCGGGCTAGAGTCAGTATCCTCTACCTCCGCGATGGTCTGCGGGAACATATGGTCATGATATTTCTTAACTGGTGAGGCTTACTCTACATAACTCAACCAACTTTCATACTCGGGGCGTCTGCCCGTGGCGGCTTCGAGGTAGGCTTCGCGTAGTTTCAGGGTGATTTCGCCCGCGCCTCCCTGGCCTATGGGGCGCCAGTCAATCATTGAGACCGGGGTCACCTCGGCGGCCGTACCTACCAGGAAGACCTCGTCGGCTATGTAAAGTTGGTCGCGGGTGGCACGTACCTCGCGTACCGGGTAGCCTATGTCGCCAGCGATTTTCATGATGGATTCCCGGGTGATTCCCATCAGATTGACGGAGTGCTCGATGGCGTAGACCACACCGGAGCGGGTGAAGAACAGGTTTTCTCCGGTTCCTTCGGCGACGTATCCTTCTTTGTCCAGCATAAGTGCCTCATCGGCTCCGGCAGACAGTGCCTCCATCTTGGCCAGCGAGCTGTTGATATAATTGCCGCCGGTCTTAGCCTTGCCGGGCATGACGTTGGCTGGGAAGCGTGCCCAGGAGCTAGTGACCAGTTTAGCGCCCTTCTTTATAGCTTCGTCGCCGAGATAGCTGCCCCACTCCCAAGCGGCTACCATAACTTCTGTGGGGTTGTTGGGCAGCGGATTTACCCCCAAGCTGCGTGCGCCCATCCAGGCTAAGGGGCGGATATAACAAGCCGGGTAGCGATTCGTACGCACCGTTTCCAGGATGGCCTGCCTGATCTCATCCGGAGTGAAAGGGATCTCCATTCGCATCACGCGGGCGGAGTGGAAAAGACGCTCCACATGTTCGTTAAGCCGGAATACCGCAGGACCTCGTGCGGTATGGTAAGCGCGGATGCCTTCAAATATGCTGCTGCCATAGTGTAATGCGTGGGTCAGGACACTTACCTTTGCTTCGGCCTGGGGCACCATCTGTCCATTGAACCAGATCTGCCCAGCCTGAATCTGCGTGTTGCTCTCGATAGTCGGAACTGTTTCTTCCACGATGACCTCCTGTAGACATCATACTTTGCGTAACAGCTGCGCGGCGGCTGGGGGGAGCAGTTCAAGCGCGTCCCAGGCATTTTCCCGGCCGGTTTTTAGATGCAGGTAGCGCTGTACTAGATCACGTAGAAGGGGGCGGAGCCTGGTCTCGTGTACAGCCTCGGGCAACAACTGCCTGATCTGGGTCATGAGCCCGGTCTGCGCAGCGTAGTGGGCTGCGGCCAAGAGATCGCCCGGGAGAGGTTCATGGTCCGGATGCTGCTGCAAATGCTTGGCCGCAGCCTGGACTAACGGGGTCGCCAGGGCACGCGAGCAGTGCTCGCAGGGCAGAGTTTCCGTGGGGAGGCCGCATATGGGACAGCGCTCCAATCCGGAGACCTCCAGCCGCAGGTATACCTGGCGCCCCAGCCGTTCGGCGCTCGGCTTCAGGTCCTCTGGCAGCAGGATGAGAATGCGCTCGAGCGCTTTGGTGGCTTCCAGGGAGAGGGGAGGGGGTGGCGGTCCGGATATTGGCGGAGCCTCCCGGGACTGGAGGATTGATCCGGTCTCGAAGCGAATATCACACACTACATCCTCGCCCAGCTGGTGTGCGTAGCGCTGTATGAAGCTGTCCCGATGGTAGGTGAGCTGGTGGGCGGCCACAGCGTCTTGCACGCGGACGAAGAGCTCTCCGTTCGCGAAACGCACTGCCTCGGTAATACGCCCAAGGCCCGCACCGGATACCCGCGGCCACAAGTCCAGGATCCTCCCGCGGCGAAAACCGGCCTCCAGCCGATATTTCCTGAGTACGCCCATTACCAACTCACCGGATTTACGCATGCCATACCCCATCCTCAATGTAGAGGGTGCGGCCCATATCCTTAGGTAGGCCGGTGCCTGAGATAATCACCTGGGGTAGGCTATGTGCGTAGCTCAAAAGCGCATTCTGCCGAGCTGGGTCCAGCTCGGCGCTGAAGTCGTCGATCAGCAGAATGGGGGGCTCGTCATGGTGGTCCCAGGCCAAGCGGTGTTCAGCCAGCCGCAAGGCTAGAGCTATTGAGCGTGCCTCACCACGGCTGGCAAAGCGGGGCGCGGCCAGCCCGTTCAGCTTCAACATCAGGTCGTCACGGTGGGGGCCTATCGGCGTGAAGCCGCGCGCCAACGCTTCCTCAAAGCGGTCATCGAGTGCTTGCTGGAAATCTTCGGGTCCGGCGGTCTCGATCAATTCTAGCTCGAGCCTGCCAGGGGCCAACGACTGGTAAGCCCTGGCAGCCAGCGGCGCGAGGCGGCCGAAGACGCGCCGCCTAAAGGCGATGATCTCCCCACCGTACTGAACCAGCCTCCGGTCCCAGGCCCCCATTCCCTGTGGCTCGTGGCGCAACAGGGCGTTGCGCTGTCGTAACACCCTTTCATAAGCTGTTAGCAGCTTGGTGTAGCGGCCCGAGAAGCGCTGGATCAAGGCGTCCAGAAAGCGTCGGCGTTCCTCGGGACCGCCTTTGACTAAGGCGGTGTCCTCGGGGCGGATCCACACCGAGCCTGGATACCCCGTCAGCTCACGTTGGCTAGCCGAAGCCTCGTTGATTCGAATCACCCGGCCCGAGGACGAGAGGCGCTGTTCGAAGCGCACTGGTCCTAGCGTGGTCTCGGCCTCGACGAAGAGCTCGGCGCTGGCTGCTCCAGAGCCTATCCGCACAGCCGAGGGTACACGCGTATCGCCGCCGGTGATGGAGTATAGAGCCTCCAGTAGGTTAGTCTTACCCGCGGCGTTAGCTCCCACCACGACCAGTGGTCCTTCTTCCAAGCAGAGTTCAGGGCTCTTGAGGTTGCGATAGTTTCGTTGGCGGAAACACAACAACTGCACAACCCAAGCCTACCGGCTTGATGATCTAAGGGTGCTGATAAGAGGCTTAAAGAGCGTGGCGGATGGCCTCAGCATCGGCCTCGGTGAACCCGTAAAGCGTGACTTCCATGGTATTGGGTGCGTTCTTGATCGTCTCGAGCATGGCCTTGGCTACTGCTCCGACTTCCAGGCCGCCGACGCCGGCACCCAGTAGGGGAAAGGCCAGCGTTTTGATGTCCTTCGAGTGGGCCAGTGAGAGCGCGCTGGCGGTGGCCAGGCCGACCGAGTTCAGGCTGGCAGGCTCGTCGCCCAGTACCGCAGCGTGGATGACGAAGCGCGTTGGGAGATCGCCGGCCGTGGTGAGTACGGCTTGGCCCACCTTGACCGGGCCGATAGCCGTGCACTCCGCTTGAATCCTAGGTCCGCCCTTGCGGCGGATAGAGCCGGATACGCCGCTACCTAGAACTAGGTAGTTGTTGGCTGCGTTGACTATCGCATCCCCCGTGAATTCGGTGAGATCCCCTAATGCAATACGTATTCGTGCCACGCCAGAAGCCTAGCATGGAGGTAGAGCCAGTGGCGTAGGACTATAAAATACCTACGGGTTATTCTTAGGCCAAAC
>CAYODT010000040.1:0-9161 GCA_964402875.1 uncultured bacterium
CCGAGGTACGGGGTAGAGCGGTTCCTGTTACCAGCTTGCTCCGGAGGAAGCCTATAATCAGAGTCAAGGGGACCCTCCTAAGGAGTATCTGAAGAATTGGGAGATCATAACTATGACCAAGAGATTCAAGCTGCGTTTCCGCGAGAACGGCCCGATGGTGATCGACCTTCCCGAGGGAACCACCATCCGCCTCAACGGAGAGGAGCACACCCTGGAAAAGGCCAAGTTGGCCCTGTGTCGCTGTGGGCAGTCGCAGAATAAACCTTTCTGTGATGGTAGCCACAAGCGGGTGGGCTTCACCGCTCCCGAGGAAGAACTCGAAGTCATACGCACCCTATCGTCCGCACCTGAAGATTAAGCTAAGTGGAGAAAGGGGGTGGTTAAAGTGTGGGTAATTAAGCCCGGTATTCTGATCATCCTGGCGTTGGTATTCTATTTATTCCTGGACCCTAAGCGGATCTCGCAGAGCGTGAAGGGCCTGGGCAAATCGGTCAAGACTTTCCGTGAGGAGTTCACGAAGAAGTCCGACAAGAAAGAGCCCTGAGGCAAACCCTAGGAGGCGATATATTCGGTCTGCAACTCATTCACATCGCCGTCACCGTGCTTCCGGCTATCCTGATATTTGGGCCTAAGAAGCTGGTAAGGTCTGGGCAAGAGCACCCGCGAGGTCAGCGAGGAGTTCAAAAGCGTAGTTCCAGAGGCCCCAGCCAACCCGACCTCCCGTCCTCTAATAAACCCCAAGGAAGGATTAGTCAGGACCCAGAATTAAGCTCGGGAGTACTGCTCTCCGGTTGATATAGAACTAGTATGACCGAAGCGCAAAAAAGGAAGAGGTGTCTTTGTTCGTTACCTGGACCCACGCCTACTTCTATGTATCTGCCAGCTCGGAGTATATATGACTGCGCACCAGAATGGTGAGGTTGGCCCGGGTAAACAAACTCCAGTAGTTCTCCACCTCTAGAACCTGTAACCTGAACATCCACAACGAGCCCATATCTCACCCGGCTGTATCACTAAGATGCAGCGACGCGGTTGCCTTTCTCATCGTAGCGGTAGAACCCCCGGCCATTCTTCCGCCCTAAAAGGCCTGCCTGCACCATCTTGCGCAGGAGCGGAGACGGCCGGTACTTATCATCGCCCAGGCCCTGGTGCAGCACCTCCATAATGCTCAAGCAGGTATCCAAACCGATGAAGTCGGCCAAAGTCAACGGGCCCATGGGATGATTCATGCCCAGTTTCATGATCCCGTCGATCGCTTCGGGCTCGGCCACTCCCTCCATCACACATTGCACCGCCTCATTCAACATGGGCATCAAGATTCGGTTGGATACGAATCCGGGGTAGTCGTTAACCTCCAAGGCGGTCTTACCCATCAGCCTTACCGCGTCGACAACAGCCTGGGTAGTTTCGTCAGAGGTCAGATGCCCTCGGATCACTTCAACCAGTTTCATCAGGGGTACCGGGTTCATAAAGTGCATACCGATGAACCGCTCGGGGTGGTCGGTCGCAGAGGCCAATCGGGTAATGGGGATCGAAGAGGTGTTACTGGCCAGAATAGCCTGGGGCTTAATGATGGACCTGAGCTGCTCGAGCAACCCGGCTTTGGCTTCGAAAGACTCGAGGATGGCCTCAATCAAAAGGTCAACCTGGTTCAGCCCGGATAGCGCCAGGCTGGGATGGATGCGTTCGATAGCCGCCTCCTTGGCCGCTGGCTCGAGCCGCCCCTTGTCCACAAACTTGCCCAGGGAGCGACGGATGGTTTCCATGCCCCGCTCCAAGAACCGCTCTTCGACATCGTGCAACACCACCTGGTAGCCGGCGACGGCCGCCACCTGCGCTATGCCTGCACCCATTTGCCCAGCACCTACCACACCGATCTTCTCAATTGGCATATCAACCCTCCTCGGTCAGGACATGAGAAGCTCTACACCCATCTGTTCGGCTTGGGTGTACATCCCGTATTCGACTCCGTCCAAAAGCGCCTGCCAGATTGCCTGGATCAGGTCGCCGGAGATACCGATAGTCGACCAACTGCGCACTCCATCTCCAAGGGTCACCGTCACCCGGGCGTTCAGATTGGGACAGCTACGCGAGCAGAAGGTGCGCAACCGTACGCCCTGGAGCTCGATACGTTCCGCGTATACCGAGAGTACCCCCAGCTCGTCCGCTACACGGTGTAGAGCGCTTTTCACTACGTTGAACAGCGTACCGATGGGCCCCTCTCCCTCCGATGCTACGTACTCGGTGCGCTGTCCCAGCTTGATGTGCAAAGAAGCTTCCACCACCGGTTGATTACGCCCACGGATAGCCTCGAACAACCGCAGTCGCTCCACGGAAAATACCGGCCTGAAACGCCCGGTCAGTTTGCCCAGAATGAGCTCGAGACCGGCCTCGGCATCCTCGTAGGTGTAGCCAGCTTCCTCCAGGCGGACCAACTCCTCGCGGATACGCCGGTTGGCCGCTGAATCGCTGCTCAGATCGACACCCAGGCGCCTGGAAAAGGCCTCCAGGTAGCTGGCCCGGGCAATACCCGGCAGCAGTAGACGGCGTTCGTTGCCCACCGCCTCGGGGGGAATGGGCTCGTAGGACTCCGGGTCGGAAAGCACCGCGGCGATATGCGCGTGTGTACGGTGAGCGAACACCTTGTAACCCACAAACGGATGGTAGTCCATGTTGCCCACGCCGATCTTGTTGACCACCGCGCGGGTGACCGGGGTGAGGTGCCTGAGCTCCTCATCATCGACCACCTCGATTCCCAACTTAAGCTTGAGCAGGGGCAGAAGCGTGCTCAGGTCGGTCATCCCGCAGCGGGCCGCGAAACCACCCACGCTGCCTTGCACGTGCCGGGCCCCCGCCTCGATCGCGGCGATAGCCGCGGCCACCGCCAGCCCGGAATCGTTATGCGCGTGAATACCCACCGGCGTCTCGCCGACTCGCTCGACGACGGCCAGCACTCCCGCGGCGATTTCCTGGGGCAGGGAATAACCGTTCGAATCGCCCAAGTCGATGATATCGGCACCCGCGGAGCGCGCAGTCTCGATCACCTTCAAGGCATAGGCACGGTTTCTGCGGAAACCGTCAAAGAAGTGCTCAGCAGTGAAGATGACTTCCTTGCCCTCCTGCTTCATATACTCGACGGAGGCCTGCACCATACCCAGGTTCTCTTCCTCGGTGGTGTGCAGCACCTTGTGCACGTGCAGATCCCAGGCTTTCCCGTAGATATGCGTCACCGGCGCGCCGCTTCGCAACATGGCCCTGAGATTGGGATCGCGTTCCGGGTGGGTTTCCGGGCGCCTAGTGGAACCGAAGACGGTCAGCCTTCCCCTCAACGGCATCTCCAGGGCCCGCTCGAAGGCCTCTAAGTCCTCTGGCACCTGGTACGGCCAGCCTAACTCCAGGTAGCCGAACCCCAACCTGTCCAGCATAGCCAGCAGCTCGAGCTTGTCGTCTACCGAGTAACTGACGCCCTCCGCCAGCGCCCCGTCGCGCAGCGTAGTATCGAGTATGCTCACCTGCTTCATACATCTAGCTTATCCCAAGGCCCGGCGGATAATCGGCCCGCTTCAATGTGCCCGGCGGACCCGTCCGCGACTATTGACCAACACTACCCCACCGATCGCCACTACCCCACCGAATAAAGAAAGTATGCTGGGCAGCTCGTTCAATACCGTCCAGGCAATCAGAATGGCCAGTAACGGTGACAAGTAGAGGAAGCTGGTCACCAGTGCGACCGGTGCCCGGGAAAGTGCGTAACTCCAGGTGGCGTAGGCAATCGCTCCGGGAAATACACCCAGGTACACTATCGAGAGTATTGAGGCTGAACCCGCATGAGGCAGTTCATGCCATAGACCCCTGAAGAAGACCATCAATAAGGCCGTACCCGCCCAGATCACGTAACTGGTCAGTTCTATGGACGAGTAGCGGGTCAGTAGGGGCTTCTGAAACACGAAGTAGATGCTGGCCGAGGCGGCCGCCAGCAATACCCAGAACGCCCCAGGCGATACACTAAGCCCGGCGCCGGTACCCAAGGTGATCACCAGCACCCCTATAAAGCTGAGAACGATGCCCGTCCAGCCCCAAACTGAGAGGCGCTCACCCAGAAAAAAGCTGGCTAGTAAGGCGGCAAACATCGGGTCCGCAGCGATAATAAGGCTCGCCGTACCGGCCTGCACGCTGATCTCGCCGAAGGAAAGTGCAGTGTGATAGATGGTAATGCCGAACAGGCCCAGGGCAAAGAAGGCCGGCCAGTCGGTGGGCCTTGGCATACGCATCCCCCGGGTCCAAGCCACAGCACCCAAGATCAACGAGGCCACCAGGAAACGCAGTAGAGCCAATTCCCCGGGACCAAAACCCCGCAAGCCGACCCGAATGCCGGTAAAGGCCGAGGCCCAGAACAGAAGAGTGATAAGCAAGGCGCTCAGGGTGCGTGAATCCATGCCTGGAGTCTATATGGAAGGCTCCATACCGAAATGTGACGGCGCCACCGGCCGGGTGAGCGTGGGCTCCTACTTTAGGGGGACCCTCTGTGCATAAAGCAGTTTATTGCCACGCCTTACGCTCACCCATACGAGCAGCCACGAAGCGGGCACGCTGACCGAAGCGGTCCCGTGCACCTCCTTGAAAGGTACCAAGGCACTGCCGTAGGACAGCACGTAGTTGCCCGGAGGCATGCGCAGCTCGAGCCGGTAACCCTTCACCGCCACCCGCTTATCATGCGGCCCGGCGACATACACCGGGCAGGAGGCAGCAGCAGGAGGTGTGAAGGTGCACTCGGTGTAGTAGGTCCCCCCGTCCAGACGGGCGATACTCACGGAGCTGCTCGGTAACAGCTCCAAAGCATAGCTATTGACCGGGCCCCTAAGCCGGTATTCAAATAAGCCGTTCACAAACAGCCCCACCGAGACCTTGCGGGTCAACCCGAAGACCAGTCGTAGAATGGGCACCCGTACTGCACGGATCTGATAGCTGAAAGGAAAAGGACGGCCGATGAACTCCTCGGACACCATCACCCGGTTACCCAGTTGCGCGATGGAGATAGCCCCAGCCGTAAACGCCGGGTTGAGCAGGTTGGCCCGGTGGTGGGGGCTGTTCATCCAGTCCTCCACCACACGCTGGGGCACTTGAGTAAGGGGCAGGTCCTCGAAGAACGCCAGATTCTCGCCGTCAGTCACCTCGGTTACACCAGCAGCGTACAGGCGCTGAGCCGGGTCGGTACCCTCGGGGCTGATATGCGCAAAATAGTCGCGCTTCAGCATATCCTCGGAGTGCGCCAAGCCGGCGACGTAGGACCCAGAGCTCCAGGCCAGTGGAGCCAAGCCGTGGGACACGCGTTCCTGGTTCGCTAGGCCAAAGGCCTGGCGGTCCTGCGCAGTCTGCGCCAGAGCCGACCCCAGGCCCAGCACTAGAAGAATAGAGACCAGGTAAGCCCGCATATCTATCCTGCCGGAACCATACGGAACAACGACCCCCTGGAGAACGGCCGCTCCTCGAGCAGGGCATTCACCTCGCGAACCGATAGCCGCTGCAAACGGCGGGTCAGTGCCGACGGCGACTGGTATTGACCGGTATAAAGGAAACCAACTCCCATATGAAAGAGCCGCGAAAGTGGGGTTTCGGCGGAGAAGACCAGTCCTGTGGCCATCTTGCGTGCCGCGTATTCCAGCTCTTCCTCACTTACCCCGTGTTGCTCGAGCCGCTCCATCTCCGCGCGTAGAACAGCTTCCACCTGTTCGGCGTGCTCCGGTGCGGTCTGCACCGAGATCATGAAGGTACCCAGGCCGTCCGCCTCGTCGTGCACGGCCCCTATACCCTCGGCCAGGCCCGAGTCGACCAATGGCCAATAGAGGCGGTTAGATCCGCCGCCGCCTAGGATCTGCGTCACAGCGGCTGCTGCATACCTGCGCTCATCGCACGCGTCAAAACCCGGGGCGAGAAAATCCAGATATACACGGCTGGCCTGATCGCTTTGCATGGTGTAGATCTCGGGACGTGGCTCAAAGTCGGGGCGGTTGCGCTGCGGCTGCTTGTAGGGCCCATCAAGGCTATGTGCGCCTTCCACGAGAGCAGACCAGTCCAGGTTTCCACTAGCTGCCAACAGTAGGTTACCGGGCTGATAGCGGCGTTGGTAGTACGCACGCATGGAAGACAGCGAAAGCTCTCTAATGCTCTCTTGGCTGCCCAGCACGCTATTACCCAGGGGATGCCCATGAAAATAACGCGCCCCGGCCTCTTCCATCAAAACATGGGCGGGATTGTCCCGGTACAGCGCAATCTCCTCGAGGATCACCTGTTTCTCGGTATCAAAGTCTCCCAGGCGCAGGGCCGGGCGCATCAACTCGGTCAGCAGTTCTTGTAGCCCGGGCGCCAGCTCGCTGAGCACGGCCCCGTAGAAGACAGTCATCTCCTCATTGGTAAAGGCGTTATACTCGGCGCCAAGATCGTCGAAGGCGCGGTTTATCTCCAGCGCAGCCCGGCGACTGCCTTTAAAAGCCATATGCTCAAGAAAGTGGGACACGCCGGCGATCTCCCGCTCCTCATCACGACTACCGGTACGCACAAAGAATCCCGTAGCCGCAGATTGGACATCGGGGTCGATCTCGGCAATAACCGTCAGGCCGCTTTCCAGGACCAAGTGCCGGAAGCTTGGTTCTTGTACCTTGGTCATAGTCATGCCCTCACCTCCACCGGCTGGGGGCCCAGCACGCAGCTCCACGGCTGCTTGTAGGGATGCTCGAGCAAGAAACGGTTGAGGCGCTCCAAGCTCACCCGGTCGATCTCGGAGATAATCTCCTCCAGCCCGCGCACCCGGCCCAAGGAGAACAGGTCGCGCGCCAACGCCGCAGCACGCGCGCGGCTGGAAGCTTGCTGCATCACCAGCGCTGACTTCACCCCGATCACCGCGCGGCGCAGTTCCTCTTCCCTAACACCATCAGCAAGCGCTCCAAGCTCACCCTGCAAGGTCTCAAGGGTCTGGGCAGCCCGCTCTTGGGTAGTACCGGCGTAGACCGCCAGGTACCCAAATCCCGAGAGCGAAACCGGGCTGGCGGAAACGTCGTACACCAGGCCGCGCTTCTCCCGCACTTCAGTGAACAGCCGGCTGCTGGTACCTCCGGATAATATCTGGGCTCCCATACGGGCGGTGTAGAAATCGGGGTCCTGCGGCGCGAGATCCGGGTATATCAGGCCGATCTGTACCTGCTCGGTCTGCTGTCGGACGAAACGGTGCCCGGGCTTCGACAGCCGGATAGGGGGAAGGGCTTTCTTGGGGTGGTCCGCACGCAGCAACCAGCGTTCCACCAATGGGCGCAGGGCCTCCATGGTCACACCGCCCGCTGCGGCCACGATCATGCCCTCGCTACGATAGCGCCGTGTATACTCGGCGCGCAAAGAGGTCGCCTCCACATTTCTCAGACTCTGCTCGTCGCCGGATACGTTGCGCCCGTGGGGACTCTCGAACACCCGCTCGCGCAAGGCCTGGAACATCTTGCGGGCGGGCTGATCCTCGAGCGCGGCCAGCTCATGCAGAGCCAGTGCGCGTACCGAGTCGAAGGCCTCGTCGGGCAGGTCGGGCGAAAAGATCAAGGTTGCGTAGAGCTGAACTACAGCCCCGAGCTGGTCCGCCAACATTGAAGCTGCGAAGGTGGTGTACTCGAGCCCCGCCCCGCTGCCCCGCCGCACGCCCAAAGCGTCCAGCCGTTCGGCGAAGGCGCGCGCAGATAGTGAACCCGCACCCTTCCACAACCAGGTCTCGATCAAACCGGCCGACCCCGATAATCCGTCCGGATCACTCACCGCCCCCACCGGCGCCAGGATCTGCAGGCTAACACCGGGGTTATTGGGCTGAGTCTCCACTGCCAGGGTCAGGCCACCATCCAGAAGCAAAACGCGAATCTCGGCCATCTGTGCCGAGTATACCCTCGCTCCATGGTTTATCCGTGTGAAGAAAGCCACCCGTAGAATAACGGTGTGACACGGAGCGAACTGGCCGCACGCCTGGCGCGGCCCCTCGAGCGGGAGCTGGCGGACGGCTGCCAGAACCGTGTTGTGGCCGGGGGCCAGCTCGAGCGCTTGGTGAACAACCTGGCCGGGCCGTTCTCCGAGGTGCGGAGCCTGATCGATGGTTACAGCGATCTTCCCACCGCCGAGCGGGCCGGGAGACTGCGCCAAGCCCTAATGCTTCTGAAAGCAGCCCAGGACAAAACCCCTACCGCGGCCAAGAGTAGGCCGCCGGCAGCCGCGCCGGCAAAGAACGCCCTGACCTCCTTGCCGCTGGGCCCAAGCGGCTCCAAGAAGCTCTCGCGGCTGGGCATCCAGACCCCACACGACCTACTGCACTACTATCCGCGGCGCTACGAAGATCGCCGAGTTATGCCCACCTTCACCAGCCTGCAGGATGGGGAAAAGGCTACCGTACGCGGCTTGGTTACACATAAGCGCCTCACCACCACAAAAAAGCGTCAGTTCAAGCTCCTACAGGCCGGATTACAAAACGACCAAGGGGATCTGCTTGAGCTGGTATGGTTCAACCAACCCTGGGTGCTGGGACAGTTGAGGCAAGGTGCAAGGTACTTGGTCAGCGGCCGGGTGCAGCGCCGCGGCCGAAAACGCAGCCTGGCGGTCGAGCATTTCGAGGCCGACGAGGGTGAATCCCTCTCCTCGGCCCGCATCACCCCCATCTACCCGAGCCTCGAAGGCATCTCTCAAGCCTTCATCCGCCGCATTGTCTGGCAGGCCCTGGAAGAATTCGAAATCGCCGAGCAGCTGCCCGAAAGCGTACGCAAGTCTCTGAGCCTGGTGGATCTGGCCGCCGCCCTTCGGAACATTCACTTCCCGCACGATGAGGAGGCCCTGGGGCACGCCCTGCGCAGGCTGCGCTTTGATGAATACCTATTCTTGGAGCTGCGGATCATGCTCCAGTCCGGCCACCTGGCGCCCCTGGGCCGGGTGTTCGAGGCACCGGAGGGGTTACTCAAACCGTTCTTCGATGCTCTGCCCTTTACGCCCACCGGAGCCCAGACCCGGGCTATCCGAGAAATTCTGGCCGATATGAACCGCCCGCGCCAGATGGCCCGGCTGTTGCAGGGCGATGTGGGTTCGGGTAAGACCATGGTGGCCGCCGCCGCGCTCTACGTGGCCGCGCGGAACAGTGTACAAGGCAGCCT
>CAYODT010000041.1:0-8844 GCA_964402875.1 uncultured bacterium
GCGTTCCCACCTTGCCGACCGTGTTCATGACCTCGCGCAACAAGGTGGCGTCGTCGATGTCCTTGCCGGCGCGTAGTTGATCGGCCAGTGGGCCGCCACGATCGAGGGCTTCGCGCTTAAAGCGGTCGATTTCGTCCGCCGCCATAGAGCGGAAGTTCGTATCCAGCACCTCGCCGGATTCGAGTTGCTCGCTATCGATCAGCAGTGTCCACGGGCGCGGCAGCGGATTGTCATATTCGTCGAAGTTACGAAATAGTTCCAGGCGACCGTTTTCCAAGATAGTGGAGCCGCCTTCATTCTCGCGGTGAAAGCCAGAGATATAATCGTACACCAGCTTGGAGGTGGCAGTGTTGTTGCAGACGACGATGAAGCAGGGTGGCACGCGAATACCGGCAGATTCCCAGAGCTCGAAGGTCTTTGCGTAGTGTCCGTAAAGTGCTTCGAGCGCCGTTTGCAGCTCGACCGGCAAGCCGAGCGGGTCCAGCGTCTTGGCCTTGCCTCGCCCCTTCTTCGGCATGCGCGTACGGATATGTTCCCACAGGTTGCGGAACTTAGGCATATCGCCGCCGGGGATATTGTCGGCTACCGGTACGCGCGGCAATTTGACAATACCACACTCAATAGCATCCATGAGCGAGAAATCGCTCATGGTCCAGGGAAACAAGGTCCCCTCGGCATAGCCGGATCCGCTCAGAAAGAACGGCGTAGCGGAGAGATCGATCACGCGGGCGACACCGAGCTTGTGGTTGACCGCTTCAAGGCCCGAGATCCAGAGACGGGCAGCCTCGTTATTCTTCTCCGCCTCTTTCTTGTCATCACCCTTTAGATCGCCCTCGGCTTCATGGTCAGGTTTTTCGCGGTAACAGTGATGCGCCTCATCGTTGATGACGAGGATGTTCTTCAGGCCCATCAGCTCGGGCACAACCCGCTGTAGCATCTGACCCTCGGTTTCGAGAGTGTCGAGAGGCTTGCCACCACGGCCCTGCAACAGCAACCGTCCACCTTTGGAAAGTTCCATACGCTCGCGTCGCTTGAAGGCATGAAAGTTGGTGATGATAATTTTGGCCCGCTGCAGATCGGTGAGCATATCGCCGGGCACCAGCTCGCGGCTGGCGTAGTAACTGTCCGGGTCGTTGGTCTGTAATACCCGCAGACGGTCCTTGATGGTCAGGCCGGGAGCCACGATCAGGAAGCCACGGGTGAAGCGCTTGCTCTGCGGGTGGCGGACGGCGTTGATCGTCTGCCACGCAATCAGCATAGCCATAACGGTGGTCTTGCCGGCACCCGTCGCGAGCTTCAGCGCGAGGCGCATCAGCTCCGGATTAGCGTCATTGTTGGCGTTCGCCAGGCGTTCTAGAAAGCTCCTACCGACCTTTCCAACGTTGGGAGCAACCTCGGTCAGCCAGATCGCTGTTTCGACGGCTTCAACCTGACAGAAGAAAGGCCGGACGTTGCTGAACCTGTGACGGCGCCAATGCTGAAGTAGTCGCGCGGTTTCAGGTGTTACATGCCAGTCGTTCGGGTTCGGCAAGCTTCGCCACTGGCCCACATGGCGGCGTAGCTCATTGATAATTGAATTCGGATCGTACTGTTGCTCTTCAGTTGAAAGCCCTTTGCCTTCGTCGAAAACCAGTTCTTGTCGGCCAGCAGATCCTTTACGTTTTCTGGGC
This sequence comes from uncultured bacterium, assembly GCA_964402875.1. Classification (GTDB taxonomy): domain Bacteria; phylum Deinococcota; class Deinococci; order Deinococcales; family Marinithermaceae; genus CAYODT01. The sequence goes on from CAYODT010000041.1 coordinate 1,671, forward strand.
TTGGGGATCGGTGTAATGAACTCCGCGCTGCGGCGGCTTTCAATAACCTGCTGGGTAGGTTGGCCGCTGGCATCAAGTTCCCAATGCCGATTGGGATAGTCATAGGGAGAGTTGAGGATAGGGTGTTCAAAGAATTGATTACTCATATTCTTTTATTCCCCCAGGCGGGTACAGTGGCAAGGAAAGCCGCGGCCGGATTTATTGTCGATTCTTGAGCCTCATAATTTTGTGCCGGGTTCCTATTTGTCCCATGCTCCCCCACCAGCATCTTCCTCTCTATACCTAACCGATCGACTTCATCTTTTCTGAATCTCCAGAGACGGCTTACCTTATGAGCAGGCATATCCTTGCGATCTACCCATTTGCATATAGTGTCTCGTAAAGTGTATCGCTTGATCCCTAAGATGGGCCGCAATCTTGTCCACCGAAAGCCAACGACCATCAAACCATTGTTTAGTATACCTCCATGTTTAGCCACGATGCAGCGGCCGCCGTAAAATACACGTGGAAGCGTTTGTAGCACCTCAGTCAATCCTTCGCTTCCGGGTGTTTATACGCGGATTTATTGATCTTGCATAAAAGAGCTAGCTATTCCTGGCCGCCGCTCTGTCCTTTTCTATTCGGTAAGCCCAGCTGCATTATACCTAATGCTTGTATAGGAAGTCCTCAGTACTCACGATAACTGGATATAGGCAGCTTCTCCTTCCCCACTTGAAGTAGACTGGCGAGGTGGGCAAGAAGAGCCGAGAAAAGAAAATACTGCACCGTCAAACCACCGAAGCTCGCAAGTTCACCTGGGGTAAGTTTCTCAAGGTGATGTCCCGCGGATTGCTTCTGGTATTGGTGCTGACCGTGCTTCTGTCCATTGGTCAGGCCTATGGTTTGAAGTTCCTGAAGGATATGTGGGTGCAGCTCGGCATCGTCCTGGTAGCCTATTTCGCGCTGCAACCCTGGTTGATGCGAGAATTCAGACCACCCAGGCAAAAGCGGAAATAGGCGGGTCGGGATATAATTCGACCTATGCTGGACTATGCGAACAAAATTGTAGGTCAGGGACTAACTTTCGACGATGTTTTGCTGCTGCCGGATCATTCAGCGGTGCTACCGAAAGAGGCTCAGACCTACACCCGCTTGACCCGCAAGCTGGCGCTGAACATGCCTATCATCTCCGCCGCTATGGATACGGTGACCGAAGATCGCATGGCTGTCGCTATGGCCAGAGCGGGAGGCATTGGGGTAATCCACAAGAATCTACCCATAGAGACGCAGGCGGACATGGCCCGGCGAGTCAAACGTAGTGAAGCGGGCATGATCACCGACCCCCTTACCCTGCCGCCCGCGGCGACCCTGAGGGATGCCAACCGCCTGATGGCCGAATACAAGATTGGCGGGCTTCCGGTGGTTGACCTCTACGGTAAGCTACTAGGCTTGGTCACTAATCGGGATATCCGCTTCGAGCCCAACGAAAGAAAAGGTGTGCGCGAGGTAATGACGCCTCTGGAGCGGCTCATCACCTCCGGCATAGGCACCACCCTGGAGGAAGCCGAGCAGCTCATGCGCGAACGCAAGGTGGAGAAACTGCCCCTGGTAGACAAAAACGGCCGCCTAAAGGGCTTGGTCACTATCAAAGACATCGTCAAGCGGAGACAGTTCCCATTTGCGGCTAAGGACAGCCAGGGCCGATTGTTGGTAGCTGCGGCGATAGGCGCTTCCAGGGATCTGCTCGAGCGGGCGGCGGCACTGGTGAGTGCGGGCGTGGACGTACTGGTGCTCGACTCAGCCCACGGCCATGCTCAGGGCATATTAGACGCCCTGAGCAGCTTGAAGGAAGCTTTCAACGATATCGAGGTGATAGCCGGAAACGTAGCCACCGCTCACGGCGCCCTGGCTCTGGTCGAGCGGGGGGCGGACGCGGTCAAGGTAGGCATCGGGCCCGGCTCAATCTGTACCACACGGGTGGTTGCCGGCGTGGGGGTCCCGCAGGTCACCGCGATCATGGAAGTGGCTGCGGCCCTCAGTGAACAGGCGGTGCCCATCATCGCCGATGGTGGGGTGAAGTATAGCGGCGACGCCGCAAAGGCCCTGGCCGCAGGTGCAGACTCGGTGATGCTGGGCTCGATGCTGGCCGGTACCTACGAAGCGCCTGGTGAGGAGGTACTCAAGGACGGCCGCCGCTTCAAACTATACCGGGGCATGGGCTCGCTTGGTGCAATGCGCCAAGGCTCCGCGGACCGCTACTTCCAACAAAACGATGCCAACGCCCCCACCGAAGCCAAGAAGCTGGTACCCGAGGGTATCGAAGGTATGGTGCCTTACAAGGGCCCAGTCGGCGATGTGATCTATCAGGTCCTGGGGGGTATCCGTTCAGCTATGGGCTACACGGGTTGCAAAACCATCGAGGAGATGAAGACCAAAACGCGCTTCATTCGTATGACCATGGCCGGCCTAGTGGAAAGCCATCCCCATGACGTAACCATCACTAAGGAACCACCCAACTACTCGCGCTGAGCCCGGCCACATCCCGCTCCCGGGTAGCCTTGGTATAACGTGAGCTGAGATGAGCTTGGAACGGCCCTTAGCCATGTTGGGCCTTCTTTTGGCCTTGTTGCCCGCCTCCGGCCTGCGGAGAATTGCGATTGTGCTGGCGGTTCTGGGCGTAGTCGCACCGGTTTTGTATTTACAACCCGCGGAGACGGTGGTACTGCTCGACCAGAGCCCCTCGGCTAAAAAGGGTACCGAGACAGCCGTAGCGGACTTCCCGAAGCAAGCGGCTACACGCTATCTGGCCTTTGCCAGCCAAGCGGTCTGGCTGGCAAAGGCCACCAGCCGACGCACTGACCTGGGCAAAGGCACCAACCTGGCCGGAGCCTTGCGAAAGGCTATGAAACTCCGACCAGCGCGCATCGTACTGACTACCGACGGTTTATGGCAGACCGAAACACCGCCGCCACCGGTTCCCCTGTTTGGCCTGTACGTACCCGAAAGCCCTCACGTGGAGCTCTCGCTGATTCCCCCGGCGCTGCCCGCGCTGGGCCAGACCACCAGCGTAGAGGCTCTGGTACGGACTAACCGAATCCAAAAGGCTACGCTGCGCTTCTTCGGCCCAGCCGGGGAAAAGACCCGGCAGCGTACTATCTACCCCGGCAACAATACTTTCAGCTACACCTTCCCACTGACCGGGCCCACGCGCGTAAAAGCCGAGCTGAACACCCCGCTGGGCAGCGAAAAAACCGGTGTGGATATCAGGCCTGCCGGGCAGCTTGAGCTTTTGGTCTTCGGCGACCCCGCGATTGAGCCTTACCTGCGGGCCCAGGGCTTCGCCGTACTCACCCCGGCCACGCTTGCTACACCCATTCGCGCGAGCGCAGTGATCATCGGTTCGGGAGCCGTAGCTTTCATGCCCAGCGAGCAACAGGCACTGTTGGCTTACCTCAAGAACGGCGGTTCGCTGCTCTTCACGGCTACACCAAAGGGGCTCTTCTTTGGAGGTTGGGGAAAGAGCCCGTTAGCGGACGTGTTGCCGCTGCGACCACTCGATCAGGCCGGTACGGGGCTGGTTCTAGTGCTCGACGTCTCGGGCTCGATGAATGAAGGCAGCCCCAGCAAGCTCGGGCTGGCCGAGAGCGGAGCACTCTCGCTGGTAAATTCGGCGCGCGTCACCGACAGACTGGGGATCATCACCTTCGCCAGCGGACCCAGGTGGATCTTCAAACCCAGATCTATGACCTCTCAAAGTCAAAAAGAGGCCCGAAGCCTTCTACTAAACCTATCAGCCGGTGGAGCGACTTACATGCGGCAAGCCTACAGCGAGGCCGTCGATGCACTGGCCGCACTGAAGATCAAGGAAAAGCAGGTGTTGATCCTGACCGATGGACGGGTCGCCGACGCAGGCGGCCTGCTCGAGCTGGCCGCCAAAGCGGCCAGAGACGGTATCTACACCAGCACCATTGCCTTGGGCCAAGGCGCTGATCAGACCTTGCTTGAGGCTATAGCCAAGGCCGGCGGTGGCCGCTACTGGTACGTTGAAAACGCCAGCACCCTACCGCGCTTGTTCCTGCAGGAAGCCCAAGCCACCTTCAAGCGCAGCTTCCTGGAAGGAAGTTTTCCACTTACACTAGAGCCAAGCCCCATCACCCAAGGACTACCCAATCCACCGGCCATACCAGTTCTGATGCCTGCACAACTGGCCAAGGGGGCCACCCTGGCCATCGGAAGTGGTACCCGCCCGGTGCTGGCCCTAGGCAAACAAGGTCTGGGCCGGATCGCTGCGCTGGCTACCGACTTGAGCCTGAGCCTGAAGGGCTGGCCAAAGACCCCCGCATTGATCGGGAACCTTTTACGCTGGCTCACTAATACGCCGGCCCGCCCGCAGTACCTTGTTAGTCGCAGCCCCAGCGGGGTAAAGATAGTGGTCGAGGGTTCCTTCTCCAACGTGCCGGTACTACGCTTCGCCGGTAAGGACACCCCCATGCCCCCGGTGGCTCCCTTGCGTTATGCACTTGCCCTGCCCCCAAACGCGATTGGTGACGCTCAGGTGCGTGTAGGCGGCAGGCTCCGCTTTCAAATTCCCCTACCCAAGGCCTCGGAATGGCCCGCCGTAGACGGCCGTGCACGGCTGCTGGCCTTGGCAAAAGAAAGCGGGGGAGGCCTGATTAAAAATCTGCAAGAGCTGCCCAAAGCCCCAGATAGGCCCCTGCCCCTAGCACCATGGCTGTTCGGCGCGGCGCTCACCATCTTTCTGCTCGAGCGCTTCATGCTCTGGCGTATGGACCAGAGGGATTAGGTAAGGTGAAGATCGTGCGCTCCCGCCTGAGCCCTCTGGCGCTTTTACTTCTCTTACTCGCGACACTCGCAGCCTGCTCGAGCCCCCCGCCTTGGCCGGCCCGCCTCACCTTGTCGCCCGCGGGCCAGGCTGACTTTCCCCTGAACGCCGGACCGACCACCGCCTGGGCGCTACAGAGCAACGGCTGGCTAAAAGCTGTGCCTACCCACGGCATCGGCCCAGCCGAGGTGCGCCTAACCGCCCAAGGTCAGGCCCTGCCCGACCAACCCCTGCTCACCACGGTCTTGAATATCCTGGGGGATGTACCCGGGCGGATGATCGTACGTTGGCCGTTGGTACACGTCTTTGGACAGCTCCTGCCCCCACCGACCCGAGTACAGGGCCCCGCAGCCGCGGCTACATTCTTAGCCGAATCCCCGTCGGCCCGAAGCTCCGGCGAGATCATCGTGAAATATCGCCCGGCTGTGGGCCTGAGCCCGCAGAGCTTAGCGCAGATCCAGGGCTTGCAGGCCATGAGCGTGGATACCTACAGTCGCATCGTGGTGCTGAAGACTCAGACACCCTCGCAAAGTCTCGCAAGGCTCAGGGCCGACCCGAACGTGGTTTGGGCCGAAACCAACGGAACCGTCCATGCACTCGGAGCACCTGCCGCGTCTACCGACCAGTATTACCCGCTACAGTGGTACCTAAGGCTGACCGGAAGTACCTGGGCCTACCTAGGTACCTATCCAGACCCGGTAACCGTCGCGGTAATCGATACCGGCGTGCGCTACGACCACCCCGACCTCAAGGGACGTTTGTGGGGTGATTATCCCGCCCTTGCAAACGGGAACCAGGGTGCGCTCAACTTGGTGGCCAGAAACTGCCCTGTTTCCACCGACTGCCCTGATCCCTACGGCCTAGACCAGCCCCAAGACCCCGGAGACCTGGCCAACCCTGCCAGCGGAAGTCACGGTACACAGGTCACCGGCATTATCACCGCAAGTAGCGGTAATTTCACCCCGGCTTGCAGTGGTTGTACCGATTCAGGTATTGCCGGCGAAGCCTGGCCGGCCGAGGTCAAAGTATTACCCATCCGCGTTATCGACACTAGTGGAAGCGGCAACTTCGCCGCAGTGGCGGCGGCTATCCGCTACGCGGCCGGCCTCCCCATCCAGTGGAACCACCAGACACTCACCAATCCTCATCCAGCTAAGGTTATCAATCTCAGTCTGGGGGGTCAACAGTTCTCCAACGACATGTGCGACGCGGTGCAACAGGCGGTAAACCGAGGTGTAGCAGTGGTGGCCGCAGCTGGAAACGCAGGGAAAAACACCTACTTCTACCCAGCCTCCTGTCCTGGAGCCATCGCCGTGGCGGCCACCAACTACAACAAAGGGGGACTCCCGGAACCGGCCTGGTACACCGAGCACAACAACCGTATCAGCCTCAGTGCGCCGGGGGGCAACACCGCCCAGTTCACCAACGGCATGATCTGCCCAACCGGCCCCTGCCCCGACGGTATCCTCTCCACCACCTGGGACTATCTCACCGGCAAACCTAACTACGGCTTTTACATGGGCACTTCGCAGGCCGCCTCACAGGCCTCCGCTGCACTTGCACTGATCATTGCCGAAGGCAAAGCGCAAAGTGGGGAAGCGGCTTGGGCAATCCTCAAGCGCCATCTCACCGATCTGGGCGCACCTGGTTTCGACCCTTACTACGGCTACGGCTTTCTGAACCTACCGGCTGCGCTAGGCCTGAAGCTACCCCCAGGACCGTACCTGCTGCATATCCGGGGAACCACTCAAAGAATCTTGCACCCAGATGCAAGCGGGCGCTTTTCCGCCTACCTACCCGCGGGCCCCTACACTCTGTCCAGCTGCCGGGACCAAAGCCAAAACGGCCTTTGTGATCGGGACGAATCCCAGGTCGTGCGTACCTTACAGGTACCTTCCGCAGCCAGCTTCGATATAGGCAAAATTCAATTAACAAGGCCCTAAGAGCTTTTTCATCTTAGGCTTGAGTAGCCTGGGACAATAGGTCTATGCGGCACTTGGTGCCCATCGGCCTAGGGTTTGTTTTGCTGCTTGCGGGCTGCGGACTCCTCCAACAGCCCGCCATTATCACCGCATTTGGGGCTTTACCATCGCCCGTTTCGTTTGGTATGCCGGCAATCTTTTCTTGGACCCTGACCACCAATAACAGCGCAAGTCTCACCTGCACGATCAATTTCGGCGATGGGCGGCAAACCCAGTTTATGGCCGCCCGGTGCTCGAACGGATCCGCCACACACGCTTACGCAGACAGCGGGACTTTCACCGCCGTAATAACAGCCAGCACCGGCAGCTCTACTACAAGCGCAATAATCTCGGTATACGTCACCGCACCTACTTCACCTACTAATCTATG
>CAYODT010000042.1:0-7748 GCA_964402875.1 uncultured bacterium
AAAGGCATAGCTCAAGGCTTGAATGTAATAGCCAGGCCTACTCCTTAGGCCTTTAATCATTAAACATGTTTATTCTACACGCTATTGCGCCCGTCACGCCCGGAGGCCTGGCCGTCTGGTACGCACTGGTAAACCTAGCGAGTCCGGACCTCCTCTGTGCACGCGGGCGCCACGCCGCCCCCCCGGGGGGGCGGCGGCCGGGGCCCAAAGGTCATACGGACTTGAGGAGCAGGCGGGAGGGGTTTGGGCGGACTTTGAGTCGTATGGGCTTAGGACCTCATCTTTCTCATCGTCTCGCCCGGCTATACTCTAAAGCCGGAAAGTTCGGGTGATGGGGCTCGCCCGGGAAATGCCTTGGTGCTGATAGCTCCTATCCATAAAACGAAGTGGGTTTATCTTTTATGCTCCCTTGCCGGCCGTGCAATGTGGGTATTGCATGGCCGGCAATCGGAAGAACCGGGGGGACTGTGGCTTTAATCTGGCAGCTTCTACAGGTAGCCGTAGTACTGGGTCTCTCGCCGCTTGTCAGCGGGTGGATCGGCTGGCTGGTGGCCCGTGTAGAGGGTAAGTGCGGGGTGCCTATTTTGCAGCCGTACTACGATCTATTCAAATTGTCCGGCAAAGAGAGCCTTTTCCCGGGTGATGCCGGTTGGTTCTACCGGCTGGCGCCACCGGTGTCATTAGCCGCGATGGTCACAGTCACCACCCTGATTCCCGTATTGACCAACTTCCCCCTACCCCTGGGTTGGATGGGTGACATGCTAGCTGGGGGCATGATCCTAGGCCTGGCCGGGGCATTCGCCACGCTGGGCAGCTTGGAAGTGGGCGGTAGCTACGGCGGTATCGGCGCTTGGCGCGAGGGGTTTATCGGGGTGCTGGTGGAGCCGGCGCTGATCCTAGTACTGGTGGCGGTGTCTTTATTCGCACATTCCACCTACCCTTACGTAGTGGGCGCCCACTACCGCGGCAGCCTGGCTACGTATCTCAGTCCCACACACCTGCTAGCCATGGTGGCCTTTTTCCTGATCTTCCTGGTAGACGCGGACTGGCTTCCAGTTCAGAACCACGGCGGCACCGACGAATCAAGCATGGCCGGTGAGGCCCGCCTCATCGAATGGAGCGGGCGTGACCTGATGCTTTTAAGGTGGAGCGGCTACGCCAAGCAGATGCTGCTGATGGTCATCTTCTTAGATGTCTTCGTGGCGCCCTGGGGTATGGCCGGACAATTTGGCGTAGTCGAACTACTGGTGGCGCTGGTCAGCCTATTGCTCAAGATGGGATTATTTGGATTGGTCGTGGCGGGGGTAGAAGCCGGCTTAGCCCGGTTACGTTTCTTCCGTTACCCCGAATACCTGGGCTTTGCCTTTATGTTGGCGGTGCTAGCCATAGTAGTGTCACAGGTGGGAGAGCGGCTATGAGCCTGCTGGCCGTCCTCAGCCAACTCCTGGCTACTTTGGTCCTGCTGACCGCCCTAGCCATCTTGGCCACGCGTTTCTTCAATACCCAGCTCTCGGCCTTCACCTATCAGTCCTGGGCCCTAGCCGCCTACGCCGGTCTGGTGGCTTGGTTGGGTGGGCACCCCGGGCTATATCTGGCCGCGGGTATTACGTTGGCCTTTCGTGGTGTGTTGGTGCCGCTAATTCTGCGGCGCTTTGCCCTGGCTCTACCAGCCAAGCGAGAAGAACATCTGACTATCGGTACACCTGCCTCTATCCTGCTGGGGGTGGTCTTAAGCGCGCTGGCGGTAGCTATTGCCCTGCGGCTGGCCCATCACGGCGGCTACCTGTTAGTGGCACCGCTTAGTACCGGTCTAGCGGTGGTGCTGATGGGCTTTTTATTGACCGCGAGCCGGCCGGAGGCTTTCCCACAGATCCTCGGCCTGCTGCTAATCGAAAACGGCAGCTTCCTGGTGGGCTTGGGGCTGGCGCCCGATCTGCCGCTGTTCACCGAGTTGGTGGCGCTCTTCGATCTCTTGATGCTGGTGATCATCGTGGGCTTCTTGCTCCGAGTGTTGGTGGAACGGACACGTACCAGCTCCACGCACGAACTCACGGAGTTAAGAGGATGATCGGCCTTCTGCTGATCCCATTGTTAGCCTTCTTAGCGCTGCTGGCATTTGTTGGGCCGCGCCTGCTGAAGATTACAGCTATATTGTCCTCGGGGCTTGCTCTGGCGGCGGCAGCGGCCCTTGCGCTCTCGGTAGCGCGTTCGGGGAACTATCTAGCTTGGGGCGGGAGGCTGGATCTGGACGGTTTCGCAGCCCTGGTGTTACTGGGTGTGGCCTTCGTGGTATTCCAGTCCGCCTGGGCCAGCGCGGGATATTTTGAAGGCGTCCATGCGGTACCCACTCGCGCGCTGCGGCAGTACTACACCTTTTGGAGCCTGTTCGCCCTCTCTATGCTGGCTGCGCCGCTGGTCACCAACTTAGCTGTACTTTGGGCTCTGGTCGAGCTGACTACGCTGAGCTCGGCGCTGCTGGTGGCCTTCGACCGCAGTGCCCAGGCCTTAGAGGGCGCCTGGAAATACGTAGTGGTGGTCACCGTCGGTGTCTCTTTAGCCTTTTTGGCCACCATACTGATCTACTACGCGGCCATTCCGGTACTGGGGCCAAGCTTCTCTCCCGACTGGACAATACTTCTGGCCCACGCCAAGAGCCTAGACAAGGCGCCGTTGGCCATCGCGCTCTTCCTCGGTGTGGTGGGCTATGGCACCAAAGTAGGGCTGGTGCCAATGCACACCTGGCTACCCGATGCACACGCCGTAGCCCCCGCCCCGGTCAGCGCACTGCTATCGGGCACCCTGCTCAACGTGGCGCTCTTAGGGGTCGTACGCTTCTGGCAGATCGGCAAGGTGGCTCTGGGTCCGGGCCTTCCGGACCAGCTTCTTTTGGTGTTCGGCTTCGCCAGTCTACTGGTAGCCGCCTTCAGCCTAGCCCGGCAAAACCGGCTCAAACGGCTCCTGGCCTACTCCAGTGTCGAGCATATGGGTATCGTCACCCTGGGCCTAGCCGTGGCCCCTTACCTGGCGCTCTTGCAGATGATCAACCACTCGCTGATCAAGTCCACTCTGTTCTTCGCCGCCGGAAACGCTACCCAGAAACGTGGCACGGCACTCGATAAGCTGGCCGGGGTCATCCGCCGAATGCCCCTCACCGGCCTGGTCCTGCTGGTGGCGGGGGTGGCCATCACCGGAGCACCGCCGTTCGATCTATTCGCCAGCGAGTTCGGCTTGGTGCAGGAATTGTTGAGCCGCTCGGTCTGGCTGGGCGCAATCTTCTTAGCCCTATTGGCCCTGGTCTTTCTGCTGTTCATGGCCCGCTGGACACCGCTAATTTTCGGTGCGGACACACCGCAGCACGAGCCTCAAGAGGAAACTTCCTGGCCCAGCTTGGTACCGCTCTTGATCGGACTGGGGTTGATCCTAATGCTTTCGCTGTTTACACCCGCTTTCCTGCAGACCCTCTTGCACGCCGGCGCCAAGGCTCTTTCGGGAGGCACAAGATGACCTTACGAGCACGTCTCGATCAAGGGGCACGCTTCGCTCAGCTGGCGATCTTCGGCGATGAGGCCCGCTACGTCTTCTTCTCCAGCAACACCCACCAAGTCGTATCGAAGTGCATGCCCTTACCCAGGCTCGGGAGCGAGTACCCGGCGCTCACTTGGCCGGAGCATGAAGCCGGGCGCTTCCTTGGAGCCCGCTTTGATACACCGGAGCCCCAGCGGGCAGACCCACTATCCGCCAGCGAGGCGTTGTTCGCCTTCCCCTACGGCCCGGTGAGACAGACCCACGCCGAGGCTACCGCGCATCGCCTGATCTCAGGTGGGGAATTGATCGTAGAGCTCGAACTGAGGCCGTTCCTTAAACGAAGAAACGTCGAGCAGACCTTATCCGGCGCCAGCCTTATGCACCTGCCTAGGATGGCCGAGCGCATTACCGGCCTAAGCTCGTTGGCCGATACGCTGGCGGTAGTGCAGGCCGTAGAAACCCTGCTGGGGCTTACACCTCCGCCCGAGGCGGCAGTTTGGAGGGTAATCCTCGCCGAGCTGGAGCGTCTGTATAGCCACGCTGACTACCTGGCAAAACAGGCCGGCGCCACTACCCTACGGGTAGGGGAAGCCCGGGCGTACACCCTGAAGGAAGAGTTGCAAAGGGTGGCCTACGCAGTCAGCGGCTCGCGCTTTGTGCGGGGGGTATTGGCAGTGGGCGGGCTAGCCATGCGGCCCGACGCCGCACCCTTGGCCGAGCTTAGAAACATCGAGCGCCGGATGGAAGCCCACTTCGACAATCTGACCCAGACTGAGCTTTTTATGGATCGCCTACGGGGAGCGGGACAGCTATCAAAAACTGAGGCTCTGGCTCTTGGATTGGTGGGTCCCAGTGCCCGCGCCAGCGGCTTACGCGAGGATCTGCGCATTGCTCCGGGCTATGCCGCCTATCCCCAACTGGGGCTGGGGCTGGGGCTGCGAGATGCCGGCGATGCCCAAGCCCGCTTCGAGGTGCGCATGGAAGAAATCTTCGTGAGCTTCAGTTTGATCAGGCGCGCCGTAGAGGCGCTCACCGGCGGCCCTATCGGTATACAGCCTCCGCCGCCAGTCGAAAGCGAAGCGCTGGGTTTCAGCGAAGGCCCCCGGGGCGAGACCCTGGCCTACGTTAAAAGCGATGGTCAACACTTGAAATTTGCCCTGCGACCAGCCTCCGCCATGCTTTGGCCGGCCTTTGCTCAGACCATGCAGATGGTCCCGAGCCAGATGGATTACCTAATAGTCGAGGTTAGCTTCCATCCCTTACAAGCCGGCTGGGATCGGTAGGAGGCACGCATGTTTCGCTGGACTCGAATCGGTTTGCTTCAGGGTATCAAGACTCTGCCCTACCCCAAGCGCCCACCGGATCCCTTGGCCGTTGGCCAGCGCTTTCCCAGAATTGCGCACCCCGACGAAGCCGCCACTCTGGCCTGCCCCATGGGCGCTATACAAGGCCGCCAGGTAGATTATCGCCGCTGCCTGGCCTGCGGCGCCTGCGGCGCGGCGAGTAAGGCCGTGCATCTGGAGCCGCGCTTTGATCTAAGTTGGGTCAATAAGAACGCCTCTAAGGGCTTTACCCGCTCCTTGCATATCCTTCACTTCGATGCCGGGAGCGATGGCTCAGAAGAATCCGAACTGGCCCAGCTCTCCGCACCGCCCTATGATCTACACCGGCTGGGCTTTTTCTTCACCCCTAGCCCCCGCCATGCCGATCTGCTCATGGTGACCGGCAGCGTTACGGATCCTCTAGCCGGGCCCCTTTTATCAACCTACCAGGCTATGCCCCAACCCCGCTGGGTGGCGGCGCTGGGCACCGATGCAGTCAGTGGAGGCCTATGGGGGGGACACGGCATAGGCGCTTACCTGCCCGTCGATCTGGAGATCTCCGGATCACCACCTGCCCCCTTGGCGATCCTGCATGCGCTGCTGCGGTTTGTGGGGAGCATCTTGTGACCCCGCTCTTCGTTTCGCTCTCTCTGGCGGTCCTAGCTTTATTGGCAGCACTTTTGCCCAAGCGTTTCCGTTCGGCCTCGTCCGTGGTTATGGCGCTCTCGGCGCTTAGCCTTTGGACCGTACTGGCAAACTTATCCACGCCGATAACCTATATCCCTCTGTGGTTATTGGGCTCCCTCCCACTGGGACTATATCTGGATCCACTGGCCCGAATCTTTATGGTTATCCTGGCTAGCGGATTTACGGTCTTCTTATTCGCCGCAGCCGAATCCGGCACCCAGCGGCAAGCCGTGGCCCGTCCACTGCTCTTCATTGGCGCACTCTTAACCGTCACGGCTGGGACCGCGGCCACCTTCCTGCTGGCCTGGGAGTTGATGGGCTTTGCCGCCTACCTAGCGGCTTCTAGGCATCCAACGGCCGCCTATCGCATGATCGGCACTCTGGGGGTCGGGGCGCTTCTCCTGTATGCGGCCTTCGCGATTTTAGGTACCGGACCCTTCCCTGAGCTACTCGACCACCCCGGCGGTGGTGCATGGGTATTTGTTTTGTCCCTGGCAGGCTTCGGGGCCAAGCTAGGGTTGCTACCGCTGGGAGGATGGTATCCAAGGGTGTACCAAAAAAGCTCTGGGAGTGCTACGGCGCTTTATTCGGGCGCCGTATGGGCGGCCGCGGTTTACGGCTTGGTGCGCTTTATGTTGGGCTTTATCGAACCGGTGCTGGCTTTCGGAATTGTCCTACTGGTCCTGGGCGTACTCTCGGGACTATATGGAGCCCTGTCCGCTCTGGTAGAACCCGATCTAAAGCGCCTGTTAGCCTTCTCCACACTGGAGAACGGCGGCGTGTTGACTATGGTGCTGGGCGCGGCGCTGGTCTTCAAAACCCAGGGACAGCCCGCGCTGGCGGGGTTGGGCATTCTATTAGTGCTCTATTTAATCCTGCACCACGTATTAGCCAAGAGCTTAGCTCTGCTGGCCACAGGAAGCGCCGAAGCCCATACCGGCTCAAGCCACCTCGACCGATTGGGCGGGCTGAGCCGGAGGCTGCCCTTCACCACTCTGGGTGCCTCGGTGGGTCTTTTGAGCTTAGCCGCCCTACCGCCCAGCTCCGGCTTTGTCGCCGAATGGTTGGTGTTCCAATTAGTCTTTCAGGAGTTCCATCTGGCGCACTCTTCGGTCCGCCTAGCCTTGATCGGCGCGGGTGCGCTCTTCGCACTAATCAGTGGTTTTACCCTGGTAGCAGCGCTCAAGGCTCTGGGTGTGGGTTTTCTGGGTCGCTCCAGAAGCCCCTATCCCGGGGAAATGAATGAGCCTTTTATGCAGAAAATCGCCCTGGGGCTGGGTGTGTTACTCAGCTTCGGCGTGGGGCTGATTCCCCTGGTGGTGATGCCGTGGTTCAACACCGCGCAGGAGAATTGGTCGGGGCTCTCCCTGGCGCATTTGGTTACCCGCGACAACCTGCAGATCAACCCGGTCTATCAAAGTTTCTCGGCTATGTCCTCTACCGCATTGTGGCTGTTCATACCTACGGTAGCCCTACTGGTAGCGGTGATTTTCGGAAGCCGTAGGCGGCGGGCAACCGAGCTTTGGGTGGCCGGTTCGGGGGAAACGCATCCCCGCATACAGGTCAGCGGGACCGGCTTTACCAACGCCCTCCGTTTGGCCTTCGCGGCTTTCTACCGCCCAGTTTGGCTGCGCTCACCGGGACGTTACGCAGCTTTGGTCTACGACCACCTGGAAGCCCCGGTGCCTTTCTTCAACCGCATGCTGGGGTGGTTGGCAAGTACGGTGGCCCGTATTCAATCCGGGCACGTTACTTTGTATACGCTTTATATCCTGGTGGTCTTCTTAGTGGGCCTGATCTGGTTCAGCGTGGCCTTTGGCCACTAGGCCGGTAGAACGAGCCCCTACCCATCACCCGGCCCTGCTTACCTTTTGGTTTTGGCTCACCGAGCGACGGTTAAGGAGCTTTACTCAGGCTCTGTATCCCGGGCACGACGGCCACGATGCCGGTGGGATCTCCACTGGTGGTCTTCCCCTTATAGAGCCCTTGTAAGGAAACCTGTAGCGGTGTTCCGTTCAGGGTGAGGCTCAGGACAGCGTTGTCGCTCGCCAGGATGGCCAAGTCTTTGGTGTAGACCCCCAGGTAGTAGGTCCCTACGCTGTAGCCCTGGTTCAGGGTATAGGCCTCGCTGTAGCTCCCCTTGGCGGACGAGGCCGAGAAGCTCCCGTCTTGGGAAGTGCCGTTCAGTCTCGTTATCCACCCGGAGATCGAGCC
>CAYODT010000043.1:0-6860 GCA_964402875.1 uncultured bacterium
GGCCATACCCCTGAGGTGGGTAGGCTGGCCAGAACTACGTAGGGGTTTCCGGGCTTGAAGAAGCTGGCAGAGGTGCCGGTGATATCCAGTAGGAGCCGTTTGTGCTCCCGAGCAATGGGCACCGCCACACTGGTCAATACGGACCCGAAGTCGGAGACCAGGAGGTCAACCTTGTCCTGCGTGATGAGCTGGGTGTACAGTGTGGCCGCTAGGGTGGTGGAGCTCTGGTCGTCGTAGGCTACTAGTTTCACCGGGATCTTCTTATTGTAGGTTTTGACGAAGACTCCACCTTCTTTGTTTACCTGTTGGGCCCAGTATTGCAGTCCCTGATATTCGGGAAGTGAAGAACTCGCAAATGGCCCTGAGCCTGCATAAACGGTACCGATGGCTATTTGCGCGGGTGGGCTAGCGGCCAAGGCGGATAGGCCAAGTCCCAAAGATAAGCCGACTACTATCAACCACTTCTGTTTCATCGTGATACCTCCCTTGGTATGTGAGCGCACGTTTATGAGCAGATAATACTTTCCACTTATACCCCCACTTCTTTGAAAGCCGCATTAGCTCGCAGTGATATGATGATGAGAAATCCTTGATACGAGGGGTGGACGTAAACTTTTCTCTATGCTCAATCGAGGATTTCGACTTGGCTCAGACGGTGCGTATAGTGATGTGCCAAGTCTGCGCTAGACTAGTTAAAATGATTCGTGTAGGTATACTGACCGTGTCAGACAAGGGTGCCAGGGGGGAGCGTGAGGATACTACTCACCTAGCGCTTCGCGGGGCATTGCCGGAGGGCTTCGAGGTGGTGGCCTACGAGATCGTGCCGGATGAGCCCGGGCAGATTCGTAGGGTGTTGCGCCTTTGGGCCGATCGGGATGGGCTCGAATTGGTGTTGACCAACGGTGGCACTGGTTTGGCCCCTCGCGACCGTACTCCCGGGGCCACCCGTGAAGTGCTTGAGCGGGAAGTACCGGGCCTGGCCGAGGAGATACGGCGCAAAGGTGCTTTGGATACCCCCATGGCTATTCTTTCCCGCGGCGTGGTCGGGGTGCGCGGGCAAACCCTGATTATCAACCTGCCGGGTAGCCCGGGGGGTGCTAAGGTATCACTTCTGGCCGTCCTGGGGGTGCTGCCTCATGCTATTGAGACCCTCACCGGCAAGAAGCTGGCGAAAGGGCGGTGGCATGCTTAGGTGGTGGTTTTGAACCGCTGGGCCGGCGTTCGGGTACGCAGCATGACCGGGGCCCGCGAGGTCTGGCGGCAGGGTAGTGTTTTCCTGCGTATGGACCAAGCCAAAAGCCGGGCCCGCGAGGCCGGTTTGGCGGTAATCGACCTCTCGATCGGCGCCAGCGACTTGAGACCGCCACGGGTAGCTTTGCAGGCCCTTAGGGCTGCCGCCGATGACCCCTCCACCTATGGGTACTGCCTGAAGAGCGCCACGCTCCCCTTTCTTTCCAGCGCGGTTCGTTGGTACGCCCGGCGGTTCGGCCCCAGGTTCGACCCAAAACGTGAGGCCCTGACCCTGATTGGTAGTCAGGAGGGACTCATGCACCTGCTGCTCGCGGTAGCCGACCCTGGCCAGGGATTATTGCTGCCCGAGGTGGCTTACCCTTCCTACTGGGGAGCGGCCGCGGTGGCGGGTATGCCCACTTTCGAGATACCCCTGGGTAAGGACGGTCTTCCGGAGCTGTCCCGCGTGCCCGAAGAGGCGCTTAGAACAGCGCGGGTACTCTTACTCAACTACCCGAACAACCCTACTGCGGTGATGGCCAGCCGCAGCTTTTTCCTGGAGGCGCTTGCTTTCGCAAAGCAGCATGATCTGCTCTTGGTGCACGATCATCCCTACGTGGACCAGGTCTTTGAGGGAGAACCGCAAAGCCCGCTGGCCCTGCCCGGGGCGGAGGAACGGGTGGTGGAATTATTCAGCTTTTCCAAGTCTTACCATATGGGTGGGTTCCGGCTGGGTTTCGCGCTGGGTAACGCCGAGGCTATCGCGGCGCTCGAGGCCATCAAGGCCCCCACTGACTTCAACCAATACTTGGGGGTGTTGCGTATGGGAATTGCTGCCTTGGAGCAGGCCGGAGGTAGTCCGGCCCGTGACTTGGCGTCCTTACGTGAACGGCGTGACGCATTGATCGAGGCACTCGGCGACGTGGGTTGGGTGGTGCCGCCCCCCAGCGCGACCATGTACGTCTGGGCTAAGCTACCTTCCGGTACCGACGACCTAACCTTCGCGCTTAAACTTCTAGCTGAAGCCGGTGTGGCGCTCGCGCCCGGGCAGGCCTTCGGTCCGGGAGGAAGCGGCTACCTGCGCTTTGCGCTGGTGCGTGGGCCAGCGGTGTTGCGCGAGGCCGCCCGGCGTATCGGCCGGATGTTGGGCTAGCGTTTTCGCGGAACAGCCAAGATACATCTCCACCCCGGTTCCTGTACATGGTATGTCCTTGAACTATAACCGCCGGTTGAGCCCTGGAGCCAAGCTACAGGGGCATCTTTTACCGGAATGTTTACAGGCCCCAACGATACCCCCGGGGCAGGGCAAAAAGCCCAGGCATAGAGCACGGGTACCGGGGTCCACCGGGTAGGGCGCCCCGCGACCCTTCTCCCTCTATTAGGGCTGAATATGTGGAGGTCGGACGTAATAGAGAAGGTCGGATCGTCTACTACAGTGCGGTCGCAGCCTTTCCGCCCGGTACCACAAGCTCTATTCCACGGTCACGGATTTGGCCAGATTGCGCGGCTGATCCACGTCGCGCCCTAAGACCACCGCCGTTTCGTAAGCCAGCAGCTGCAGGGGAAGCACACTGAGCACCGGGGCCAGCAGGTGATGCACCTTGGGCAGATAGATAACATCCTGGGCCACCACCTCGATTATCTGATCCCCCTCGGTAGCTAGGGCGATTACTCTTCCGCCCCGGGCACGCACCTCCTGGATATTCGAGAGCATCTTCTCGTAGTATGGACCTGCGGTAGCCAGGACTACCACTGGAAGATACTCGTCGATCAGCGCGATCGGCCCGTGCTTCATCTCTCCGGCTGGGTAAGCTTCGGCGTGAATGTAGCTGACCTCCTTGAGCTTGAGTGCCCCCTCGTAGGCTGTGGGGGTTTGAATATGCCGGCCCAGGAAAAGAAAATCCTTGGCTTGGTGGTACTTCTCAGCTAGGTGAGCCACTAGCGGCCTCTGTTGGAGCACTGCCTCGGCCAGCCGGGGCAGGCGGCGCAATTCGCTTAGAAGCGCCCCCGCCGTAGTTTCTGGCAGTACACCCCGGCCGCGGCCCATCCACACTGCCAGCAGGTGCATGGCGGCGAGCATGGCGGTATAGGCTTTTGTGGAAGCTACGCCGATCTCCGGACCGGCGTGAATATACAGCACATCATCCACCTCCCGGGTGAGGGAGGATCCTTTGGTGTTGATCACCCCCAGCCCCGCCGCGCCGCGCTTCTTAGCTTCCCGTAAGGCCTCCAGGGTGTCGATAGTTTCCCCCGACTGGCTGATCACGATAACCAGGGTGCGCTCGTCCACCACCGGGTCTCGGTAGCGGTACTCACTGGCCACCTCCAGTTCCGCGGGTACGCGGGCTAGGGACTCGATTAGGTATTTGCCTACCCAGGCCGCGTAGTAGGCGGTTCCACAGGCCACCAGATGCACACGGTCAAAAGCGCGGGGATCCAGCTCGAGCCCCAGTGACACACTGGAGGCTTCTTCGTGAAGCCGGCCGCCTAGTGTATTTTCCAGCACCCAGGGCTGTTCGTAGATCTCCTTGAGCATATAGTGCTCAAAGCCGTTTTTCTCCGCCGCTTCGGGGCTCCAATCCACCTCGACGGGCGTGCGCTCGACGGGCGTGCCGTCCAGCCGCATGGTCCGCACTCCGCGCCGGCCGACGACCGCCAGATCGCCGTCGTGTAGGAAAATCACCCGCCGCGTATAGGGAAGTAGCGCCGGCACATCGGAAGCTACCAGGTTTTCATCATCACCCAGCCCAATGACCAGTGGACTGACGGTACGCGCGGCGATAATCTCCTCGTGATCTCGGTGAACAACCACGATCGCATACGCCCCCTGGGCTTTATTCAGCGCCTCGCGCACCGCTTCGGTTAAATTACCGGTATATACTTCTTCAATCAGGTGCGCGAGTACCTCTGAGTCGGTTTCGCTCGCGAAACTGTGGCCTCGTTCGACTAGCCCTTGTTTCAGATTCAGGTAGTTTTCGATGATGCCGTTGTGAACCACTGCCAAAGCCCCATCTTCGGTGGCATGAGGATGAGCGTTGGCGTCATTTGGTACGCCGTGCGTGGCCCAGCGAGTATGACCCACACCTAACCGCCCAGCCATCGGCGCTTTGGCTAACACGTCCGCCAGCACCCGCAGCTTACCTGATTTCTTGAGTACCGAAAGGCGCCCTTCCTCCAAAATGGCGACGCCCGCCGAATCGTATCCACGGTATTCCAACCGTGCAAGCCCATCGATCAACACCTCGGCGGCGTTTCTATATCCTATATAACCAACAATTCCGCACATAAACCCCCTTATCTTTTAGATATGTGGTGAGGTATAAAGCCTCCTTCAAACTAACGTCCCGTACAGGCTGGCTCAAAAACACAACTAAGCCGGCTCACGCCGAGGCCACTCACTTACACTCCTAATTGTGGATCTATATGCACTTGGCCCTGCGCCGCGATTGTCCGCTACTCGCGCAGCGGCTTTCTCAAGATTGGCGCTTCTCGTGCGGGAGGGAAGAGCCAAACTTCCCTGGCGGCATCCGCGGAATCCTTCGATCTTTCCCCGCCTTTAAGGGTATCCTTCGGCCGGAAACCGGCTTTGGGTCCGCCACCTCAGTATGGTGCTTTCGCACCCCCAGCGCTCCCCGCTTCAAGCCCCCCTTTCAGGCCCCTTGGGCCCGCAGCGAAAGTATACAATGGCTAACCTCGGATTAACCCATATCAGCCCCGTGCATCTTGGGTGGCATGCTAAGCTTCCGGTATCATGCCACAATTAAGATCACATGTGCTTGACAGCGCAAGCGGCCCCTGTATAGACTTATCTCTAGGATGTACTCGGGTGAGACCCATGTGGACCTTCATCATAAAAACTCCGGTGTTCATGGAGAATCCCGAGTGGGTCTGGTGTGGAGGGTGCTTTAAGCGGTCGGGAGAGGAAACTCGGTAACTCGCCCCGCCGCGCAGGTGCACTCCATGTGCTTTAGGCACAACCTTAAACATGGGGGTGTGAAAGAGTATGAAGAAACGCATTTTGGTACTAGTAGCAGGCCTCTTGGCCGTGCTCTCCGTGGGCTTCGGCTCAGCTCAGTTCTCGGATGTTCCGGCCGGGCACTGGGCGGCTAAGGCTGTGGACGCACTGGCGGCCCAGGGGATCATCCAAGGGTTCCCGGATGGGACCTTCCGTGGTAATGAGAACCTCACTCGTTACCAATCTGCGCTGGTCGTCTATCGGTTGTTGGAGAAGCTCACTCCCAAAGAGTTCAGCCAGATGGACCAGCAGACTCTGACCGCGCTTAGGAACGCGGTTCAGCAGTTGGCGTCTGAGTTGGCTTCTATGGGTGTCCGCGTCTCCTCGTTGGAGGGCAACGCCGCTAATAAGGCGGATGTGGCTCGCCTACAGCAGCAGGTTGCGGCGTTGCAGGCTAAGCCTGCTGCTGTCCGTGCTCCCCGGCCCGGAATGAGTGCTGCGGCACTCAAGGACTTGGCGGATCGGGTGGAGGCCAACGCTATCTCCGCTGATACCTCTCTGGCTCAGGCCAAGGCGCTGAATAGCAAGATCCAGCAGATTGAGGCCAGCGTCCAGAGCAACTCTGCCAGTAAGGCTGGTGTGGCCAGCCTACAGCAGCAGTTAGCGGCCGAGTTGGCTTCTATGGGTGTCCGCGTCTCCTCGTTGGAGAACAATGCCGCCAGTAAGGCTGGTGTGGCCAGCCTACAGCAGCAATTAGCGGCGTTGCAGAAGGCTATCCAGACTCAGTCCGGAATGAGCGCTGCGGCACTTAAGAGCTTGGCGGACCGGGTAGAGTCTAACGCTATCTCCGCCAATACCGCCCTGGCCCAGGCTAAAGCGCTGAATAGCCAGGCTGGTAACCTCAGTCAGCAGGCCCAGCAGATTGAGACCAGCGTTCAGAACAACGCCGGCAGCATCAGGGCGCTGAACGACTTGGCAGTCATCCTGAATAACAACGTCCTCGACCTGAAAGGTCGCGTGAGCGGTCTGGAGTCGACCACCAGCTCGCTCAAGGCGCAGGTGGCCACGGTTACCAAGGCACAGCAGCAGGTGCAGCCGATCTCCCCAGAGATGTACGCCACCTTCGCCAGCAAGGCTGATGTACAAGCGGTACAGAGCTACGCTGGTGCCCTGCGCGGCGACCTGGTTAGTACAAACAGCAAGGTAAGCGCGCTCCAGAACCAGGTTAACGGCCTGAGCGGCGAGGTTACCGCGCTTAAGCAGGCTGCACCTCTGTTTAGTGGCAGCCTCGAGGCAACCTATGGCTGGACGCGGACCCAGCCGAACACCGGCTCCTTCGATGTAGATCGCTTAGGGACCACGGTGTTTGGGGACGGCGACGCTTCCACCGCAGATATCAGCACTTCCAGCGGTGCGTTCAGCAACAGCATCAATATCTCTATCGCGCCCAACAATCAGGGCGCCTCGCAGCCCGGCGGCTTCAACCTGCAGAGCGTGGGCCTGAGCTTGGGTAACGTAACCGCGCTGGGGGCACCGAGCCTCGGCCTGGCCACCCTGGTCCCCACCGGCACTTACTACTTCAATGCGTCGTCCGGCGGCACGCAATACAGCTTCTCGTGGTACGACACAGACGGGAGCGGCACCCTTAATACCGGTGACTATGTACTGGTTACTG
>CAYODT010000044.1:0-6047 GCA_964402875.1 uncultured bacterium
AAAGCTGGACCCAGCCCAGGCGTACAAACTTGCTTAACCCCAACAGCGGCCTGGATGCCTTGGGACTGTCTCCCGGGAAGATGATGATCGTCTATAACGCAAGCCGCACTGTCACGGCGGATATTATGGATCCCGTTCAGCGAGATGCGCGCACCCCACTTACTGTGGCCCTATCTAAAGACCGTGGGCAGACATGGCATAACCTACTGCATCTTGAGCAGGGGCCGGGTAGAATACTCATACCCTGCGCTGGTAAGGGACCCAGGTGGCACTACGCTACACATCAGCTATACGTATCGCCGTAAGGCGATCCGACACGTCGTACTTAGCGGCATTTGAAGCGCAGGCAGACTCTGCGGAATAAGCAACGCCCTGCGGTGGTTTCTAATAAGTCGAGGCGTATCAGGAATTGATCGACATCCAGGGTGCTATAGTGAGGCACGGGATATTCCTACGCTGGTCTACATCGATGGCGCATGGATTGACGTGAGACGCTCTCTTGCAGTGTAGAGCCCTTACGTTCGGTGCATGTTGGCCGACAGTAGCGAGCGCGTACGAGTGGGCCGAGATGCTTAGGGAACGGGTTGGTCTTTCCTTGGAACACAGAATCGCACTGAACGGGTGATGGTCTACGAGGAAGAGCGGTGACCGGCCCAAGAAATAGAGATAGCATTCTGGCCGACGCAAACCGCTGGCATGTATCACGAACCCAGCCCTAGCCTCGCTGCTTATAAGGTTGCTGTGGTAATACTCGGTGCGTAGATACTCACCTCCACCTCTGATAAACAGGACCACAAGTAATGAGAAGTAAAATGCAAGGGACATGACTGAACTTAGAAACCCCTGTTCTGGCTGCCATAAGCAGCCGGGCCGGTTAAAGCCTTGGAGACTTACCTATAGCTATACCCGTGGATTCTCCCTGGGAGCTGGATGCTTACTATGTGTGCGGGGGTAGGCCCATTTCGTGGTGAGGCTGGTGTGTTGGGTCTTGTGGTAGCTACGGTAATTCTGTTTCGTGGGCACCGGTGAGTTGATGCTTGTACCGGACCTGGCCTTGTGGTCGCCGGGGACCGGTGTACCGAGCTCGGAGTGGTGAGGCTGGGGTAAAGTGTGTGGGCGCCTACCGCGACACTTGCTGCAGGATAGACGAGATGCGTCCACTGCGGGTCCGCTGGCGGAGTTGATGTTTGTTGGGCGGGGATGAGTTCACGGTGCGTAGACTGAACGTCCAAGGTGGTGCTCGAACGGCTCCTCATTACCCCAGTGAATCTGTTTGAGCCTTGCATTACATCGGTACGCTGGAGACGCCGGGTTTGCAGCGTGGAGATCGGTGGAGGAAGCTTGGACTAGAGCCGCTCCCAGGGGCTCACCGCCAGAGCCTGCAGCACCAAGTGTAGGCCGTCTTCCGAGATCAGATCATAGTAGGTATCCAAAAGGGCGTTATCGAAGTCGTCGTAGACGCGAACGCCGAAGACCAGGTATCCCCGGTCCGCCTGCGGGTCGCGCAACCGATCACCGGGACGCAGCGAGAGCACATCTTCCTGGAGAGCCGAAGGGATCACTTCCTGTTCCACGATTACCCAGTGTAGGCTGATCTTGCACTCAGTGTGTGTCTTGCATCAGAATCGCTGCTGGAAGTGCTCTAGTGCCACGAGTAGGCGCGCGGGAGGCAGCGCCCCCTGAAAGATATCGCGACCGCCGCCCTTAGCCCCCAGAGGCACCAACAGTTCATCCCAGAGAGCACGTAGGTCTTCCGGGCGGCTTTGGTGCTTGACCAGTAATACGCGAGCCTGTGTTCTGCCGCTGGTGACCAGCAGCGCCAGGGTACCCGGCCACTCGGAAAGCCGTGTGCCGACTTCGTCCAGTAGGTCGGGATGTACCTCGGCGGCAATGGTGCCGGAGGGGTGTTCCGCCAGGAGCTCGCGCACCCGGTGTTCGGCCAGTTCCCCTACCACCTCGCGCAGCCTGCCCTGTACGGCAAAAAGGGTTTGCTCGAGCTTGGTGATGGGTTGTCCAATCCTTAAGGGATGGGTACTAAAGTGTTCCCCCAGGTGTTTGAGTAGGTCGTGTTTGGCGGTGTAATCCTCGAGTGCTTCCCAGCCGGCCGTCAGGTGGAGCCGGGTGTAGCCGCGCCTAGTGCGCTCCAGCTTCAGGAACTTAATGGGCCCGGCCTCGGCGGTGCTACGTAGGTGGGTACCACCGCAGGCCACCTTGTCCCAATCGGCGATCTCCACCAGCCGAATCGGACCGCTTACTTTAGGCGGGCGCCGCAGGCCGTGCTCAGTAACGTCGTTATGATCTATCCAGTAGCTACGGATCGGCAGACTAGCATAGACCGCCCAAGCGGCAAGCGCTTCGGCTTCCTTGGCCACGGAGGAGTCGAGCTCGGCGGAGAAGTCGATGGTCAGCACCGGGTTTCTCAGACTCACGGAGACCGTGGTCCAGTTCGCCGCACGCACAAAGGCCTGCGAAACTAGGTGCTGCGCGGTGTGCCGCTGCATGTGCCGGTAGCGCCGGGGCCAGTCGAGTTGACCATTGACCACTTGCCCCACTACCAGTGGTCGGTCGAGGGTGTGCACCACTTCGCCGTAGGCCTTCTCGCTCTCGCCGACCTCTAGGACCCGGGCATCCGCGAGCCGCCCGGTGTCGTGGAGCTGTCCGCCGGCGGTGGGGTAGAAGAGGGTTTGGTCGAGTACCACGCTGGGCCGGCCACCCATCTCGAAGCTGCGTAAAACCCGAGCACTAAACCGCTGTTGGTAAGCGTCCTGCCAGTAGAGCCTCACGGGTCTATTCTAGACGCCGCGCGTGGTGGGATGCTAAGCTTCAGTTAGGCCCGTTGGGGCCCAAAACCGGCCCTGAGGTGCCTGGTGCCGGGGTGTATAGTCCCGGCTTAATATGGGGAAGTCCGGTGTAATTCCGGCGCTGTCCCGCAGCGGTAAAGCCCGAATACCTGCCAGGCGAGCTCGCAAGAGTACCTCTCGCGGAAGGGGGAGCTTGGTTATCCCTGCTCCGGCAGGGTCTTTTCATCCATCTCCTGCCAGCAGCCGGCGGACAGGAGGTAGTGATGAAACGGATATGGGTTTTGTGGCTTGGTTTGGTAGTCGGTCTGGTGATGGCTGCAGGTTTTTCGCTGACGCTGAAGGACTACACCGGTACTGCGGTAAGCTTAAAATCGTCGCCAAAGCGAATAGTTACGATGTTGCCCTCGGCCACGGTTGATTTGTGCGCTATCGGTGACTGCAATGAGCTAGTAGGGGTGGATAATTATTCTACTTACCCACCAAGTGTAAACAAGCTGCCTAAGCTGGGTGGGCTGTACAACCCCGATATTGAGAAGATCGTGGCCTTAAAACCCGATCTGATCATCGCCTCGCGCTATGGAAAGCTGGCCGGAACGTTGCGGGGACTAGGGCTCAAGGCGTTTGTGGTGCCTACCGGCGGGACCTATGCGGAGATTTACACTACATTGCGCCAGCTGGGTGTGCTCACCGGTCATACCACCCAGGCGGAGTCGGTGATCGCCACGCTGGAGCTTGACGCCTTCAAGTTGCGCGCTTTCGCTCAGGACCAGAAGGTCCACCCCACGGTTTACTACGAGATCGACCCTACCCCCTATGCTGCCGGACAAACGGGCTTCATCGGCGAACTTATTCGTATGGCTGGCGGTAAAAACATCATTCCCGCCAGCTTGGGCACGTTTCCCAAGATCAACCCTGAGTTAGTAATCGAGAAAAACCCCCAGGTGATCGTATTGGCCGATGCACCCAGGGTTAACTTGGCCAGTTTGAAGGCCAGGCCCGGCTGGTTGCAGATTGCTGCAGTACGCAACGGGCGGGAGTGTGAACTCAGTCAGACTGAGGACGACGTGCTCTCCCAGCCCGCGGCACGGGTTATGCAGGGTTTGATTACGCTGATTCATTGTTTCTATCCTGCTGCTAATCCACCAGTGCTGACACCGCTTCCTAACTTTGCGGATGTGGCCGTAAGCCGTTAGGCCATTGGTGAAAGGAGTCTTCCAGCCTCCCGCAGCGAGGCGGGTACGGACCAATCGTAGCCCGCTTCGGCGGGGTGCGGGTCGGTGGACGCTGGGTTTTTTGGTGCTGGCCGCAGTGCTGGTGCTTGCCGGCACTGCGGGAATTATGTTTGGACCGGTTCAGGTCTCGCTTGAGCAGATCCGGGTCGCACTTGAAGAGGGGTTTTTGGGACAGGTGCACAGCCCGGCATCGACGATTATTTTCGATCTGCGTTTGCCGAGGGTGCTCATGGGCATGCTGGTGGGCGCGGCGCTCGGGGTGAGCGGGGCCGCCTACCAGGGCCTGTTCCGCAACCCGCTTGCGGATCCCTACCTGATGGGCGTAGCTTCGGGCGCAGCCTTTGGTGCGACGGTTGGCTTGGTCCTGACCGGTACGCTGGCCAACTCTGCCCTGCAGTGGGTGAGCCAGAACCCCTCGGGGTTAGTCAACCTCTTCGCCTTTGCCGGAGCGGGCGCCGCCGTGGCCCTGGCTTTGCTTTTAGCTGGGGGTGCGGCGCGTACGCAGGATTTGATCCTGGCCGGAGTGGTTGTAGGTGCTATTCTGACCGGTTTGACCACCTACCTGATGCTACAAAGCCAAGACCGCGTTTTAGCGGTGTTCAGCTACACGTTGGGCAACCTTTCTTTTGCCGGCTGGGCGGGGGTGCGGGCGCTGGGGCTTTATCTGGTCCTGACACTTCCGCCGTTGTGGTTGATGGCTAGGGTACTCAACGCCATGCAGCTGGGTGAGCCGGTGGCTCGTAGTCTGGGGCTCCCTTTGGGGGCACTTAAGCTTGCGATTATTGCTGCGGCCACCCTGGTTACGGCTGCGGCTGTGGCGCAGGCCGGTGTGATTGGCTTCGTGGGATTGATCGCACCGCATGCGGTGCGCAGGCTGTTTGGTGGGGACTACCGGGTGCTGATTCCGGCTTCGGCACTGTTCGGGGCCAGCCTTTTAGTGACCGCCGATTTGCTGGCCCGTATGCTGATCTCACCCAGTGAACTGCCCGTGGGGGTGGTAACCACCCTGCTCGGGGGTCCCTTCTTTCTCTATCTGCTTTGGAGGAAGCGTGCTGGAGGCTAGGGGTGTCTCGCTCAACCTTGGAAGGCGCGAGGTGCTACATGGCGTGGACTTGGCGCTTGCGCCAGGCGAGTGGCTGGCACTACTCGGGCCCAACGGCTCGGGGAAGTCCAGCCTGGTTCAGGTGCTGGCCGGCCTTTACAAACCCGCCTCCGGCAGGGTTGTGTTGGACGACTATCCGCTCGGCCATTACTCCGCTTGGCAGCGGGGGCGGCTGGTTGGCTATCTGCCGCAGGCCGTCGAGATGGCGGAGGCTATGAGCGTTCTGGAGGTGATCCAGCTGGGCCGTACACCGCACCTGGGCCTACTTGGACGCCCCGGAGCGAAAGACCGCGAGGCGGTGGCCTGGGCGCTGATGGTCACCGGCTTGGAAGCCCTGGCGGACCGCCAGGTGGAGGCGCTTTCGGGCGGCGAGTTCCAGCGGGTCTTGATCGCCCGCGCGTTGGCCGCGAGGCCGCGGTACTTACTGCTCGATGAACCGGCCAATTCGCTCGATCTCCACCATCAGGCCGCGCTGTTGGGGCTAATTGGGCAACTGCGCGGGGAGGGGGTGGG
The DNA here is from genome assembly GCA_964402875.1 of uncultured bacterium. Taxonomy (GTDB): domain Bacteria; phylum Deinococcota; class Deinococci; order Deinococcales; family Marinithermaceae; genus CAYODT01. The sequence goes on from CAYODT010000044.1 coordinate 5,649, forward strand.
AATTCTAACGGTTCTGCACGATCCTAACCTGGCTATGTCCGCTGACCTAGCGGCCTTCTTGAGTGGCGGCCGAAGGGTGGCTTTGGGTAAGCCCCGTGAGGTCTTGACGCCTGAGGTGCTCGAGCGGGCCTATGGCGGGGGCGTGAAGGTCGAGACAACGCGTAGCGGGCGTACGGTGGTGTTGCCATATTGGCCGTGAGGTGCGGGAGCCTTCGGGCTACTACGAAGGTGTTTACGCTTGATCTTGGAGTGTTGCGGCGTATGGCTCTACGCGAGATTGCCCTTACGCGCCCCGGTGGGCGGCGGCTGTTTGCACAGCAGCCCTCGCGCGGCCGCGTACCGGGGCGCTGTCCCACCGGTCTTCAACCAAATCTTTTATTCGAGTGGCGAGGGTTGACC
>CAYODT010000045.1:0-4851 GCA_964402875.1 uncultured bacterium
TGCCGAGTAGAGAAAGGTCTGCACCACTGCATAACCGACCATGAGTTTAACCTGGCCAGTAGTGCAGAATATATGGGGATCCGCAACTCACCGTTACACCGTACCTACTTTCTCCAGTGCAGTGGTGTGAGTTTGTAGTGGCCGTACCCGCTGGGCGGCGCATCCTTCTAGATACCGCTGCTGCTTTGAGGCACCACTGCCGCTGCACTGGTAGGGGTGGATAAAAAACCTGGACTACCGGGCACCAGGGTTTGTACGGTAATCCTAGTGCCTTGCTGGCGGGCGGGTTGCGAGCACCCAGTCATACGCCCGAGAATACTAATGCCGTGGCCATTCAGACATGCTGTCTATTCATTCTAAAAACACCCTCATTTAAAGATAAATGTTGATGGTCTGTATTCCAGAAGGAGCAGGCCGGCTGGCCATAAGGGGCCGAGACTCCCGGTAGCGTAGAATAACCCCGTATGCATCCCGTAGAATTTATTCGTACCAAGAGGAATGGCGGCCGCCACACAAAACAGGCCCTGGAGACCTTTCTCAATGCCTACCTGGGAGGGCAAGTTCCCGACTATCAGTTGGCTGCTTGGTTGATGGCGGTCTATTTCCGGGGCATGGATGAGGACGAGACCCTAGCCCTGACCCAGGTAATGGCACAATCGGGGGAGACCCTGGACCTAAGCGCATTGGGTGAGACTGTGGACAAGCACTCATCGGGTGGGGTGGGCGACAAAACCAGTTTAGTGGTGCTGCCCGTACTAGCGGCTTGCGGGCTGGTAGTGGCCAAGATGAGCGGTCGGGGCCTCGCGCACACCGGTGGCACCATCGATAAACTTGAGTCCATTCCCGGCTGGAGCGGCGAGTTGAATGAGGAAGGCTTCCTGCGCCAGGCGGAGGGTGTGGGCATGGTGCTGGTGGGCCAGTCTAAGGACCTGGCGCCTGCCGACGGCCAGCTATACGCCCTTAGGGACGTGACTGCGACTGTGGATTCTATTCCTCTCATCGCCAGCTCGATCATGTCCAAGAAGCTGGCTGCCGGTGCGCGTACCATAGTGCTGGACGTAAAGGTTGGGCGAGGGGCTTTTATGAAGAGTCTGGCCGAGGCCCGGGAGCTAGCCGGGCTGATGGTACGTATCGGGCGGGCGGCGGGCCGCCGGGTGCGTGCGGTTCTCTCACAGATGGACCAGCCGCTGGGCCATGCAGTGGGCAACGCTATCGAAGTGCGCGAGGCTATAGCTACCTTAAAGGGTGAAGGTCCAGATGACCTGAGGCGGTTGGTCCTACGCCTTGCCGAGGAGGCGCTCACCGCCGCCGGCCGGCCAACTGGGCAGGCGCGGGAGGCGCTCGATTCAGGCGCTGCGCTCTCTAAGTTCCGCGCGTTCGTGGAAGCTCAAGGCGGAGACGGCCGGGTGGTGGAGGACCAAAACCTTCTTCCGCTGGCCCCCGGAATATTTGAGATCAGAGCGCAAACCGATGGTGGGGTGCTCGAGCTGGATGCTCACCGGGTGGGCCAGGCGGCGCTATGGCTGGGGGGTGGCCGCGAGGCCAAAGGTAAGCCAATCGACCATAGTGTGGGCGTCTACCTGGAAAAGAAGATCGGCGATTCAGTGCGCGCGGGCGAGATCCTAGCCAGGGTATACCACCGCAACGGTTACGGGCTGGATGAAGCCGTCTCGGCAATTCAGACTGCCTATGTCCTGGGGGATTCAGTCTCCAAGCCACCACTGGTTCTTGAGGTGCTTACCTGAATTTAGCCCAGGCTTGTACCCAACTACACTATTCTCCGGCAGGATTCTGAATGTAATAAGCCGGTACAAAGCCATAATCATAGACACGCAGCCTCCCAGCGCAACTGCCTGATGCTGAGCTGGCATATGCCTGTGTCCCCCGCGACAAACGCACCCGGGAAACCCGGAGATTAGTGAGGTATTGAAATATTTTTTGCCCACACCCCATAGCTTGTCTCAATGGCTATCAGTGAAGGTGGGCTAAGGTGTGCTTACCCTTACCCGAAACGCCACAGAGGTGTTTTCCCGGTCCACGCTTTCTCGGCCCTATCAAAAACGGTAAAGCTGAAACTATACATCCACTCATTGAAACGTCATAGCTATAGCTGCGCTCGTAGGCTGTTTTGGCGGTAGCGGGGTGGGCGCAGGTAAAGCCAGAGCCCCGGCAGTAGGTAGGTCAAGTAGGCCGCGAGCTGAAGGAGAGAGGGTCGGTCGTTGTACCCAAGAAAGCCGTGCAACAGATCCCCGAGGAGGCTTTCCTGCGAGAGGAATCCGCTCAGATTCCATACCGGATCCGCCGCTCCGCCCAACCAGCCGAGTAACTGTAGGTTACCTACTGCGTTGACAAGGAGGCCCGCACCGAAGAAAAGGAGCAGGCTACCCAACAGGGAGAAGAAGAGGCTCAGCCGAATCCTTAAACCGAAGCGGTAGACCGGGTAGGTCAGCGCGAGCGCGGTCGTAAGACCGGCTGTTGCGCCTATGGCTAGGGGGATTAGAGATCCGGAGAAAGCCAGGGCCAAACCGAAGGCCACTGTTTCCAAGCCCTCTCTGCCCACTGCTTGGAAGGCCAAAAAGCCTAACGTGAATCCCGATCCTCCTGAGAGGGCTTGCCGTGCGCGGGACTCCAGGCCTTTCTTGAGTTGCCGGCTCTCCGCTTTCATCCAGAAGGTCATGTAGACCATGACCCCCGATGCCAGGAAATACGTAGTGGTCTCGAAGATAATCTGGGTATGGGAACCTTCGTAGCTGCGGATGAAGAGGTAGGCCAAGAGCCCTCCTGCCGCGGCTAGACCCAGGCCTAGACCCACCCCCAAGTAAACCTCGCGAAACCGCTCTCGCGCGCCGAGTCGCTCCAGGGCCGATAGTAGGAGGGCCACAATCAACCCTCCCTCAAGGCCTTCGCGCAGAAGAAGGACCATGGCAGCGAACGCTGTTTCCATTGGCATGCTGTCAGGGTACTTGGCGTTGTAATAGAAAGTCAAGTAATCGGATCTGGATTGACATATTTACTAGCATAACCTGTCAGCATATGGGGAACGTAGGAAGTAATAATTATCCCGGTCTATTCGGCCGGTGATATATGGAGGGGGCTAGGGGCTCTCCTAGCCTTGTCGGAGCTCCCAATCGTACCTACTGCCTGGGGATAAGGATTATCGTATTACTCGGAGAATACGACCGGATGTACCACGTATAAATCCGTCTTTCCCGGCAATTTTGATTATGCGGCTCATGTTTCTTGCTGATCGATAATCTCTACTTCGTTTAACGCCAAGTAATAACAATATAAGCGTGGGGATTTAGCGATGAGGATCAGATACTCTACGCACAGCCAGTGTGACGTCCCTAGGGTATGAGTGTGGGTCAAGAGGCCGGAAGGTAGGGAGATCCCCGAAGCCTATGACACTTTGTGCGGGCGGATTCAAGCATGGACGGTCTGGCCTGTTTTGGACTCGGAAGGGAGAGTGACCCGGTGAACCTAAAAGCAGTGCCCCCTAGTGCCGCCGAGGACCTGGCCCGGGCTTTGCACCGTGGGACTTACGTGGGGGGGTTAAGCTGCAGGGCAGAAAGCCTCCTTGGTGCATATTCAAGAGGACCTTTGTGGTGTCGGGGAGTGGACTGGTCCATAGCCGGGTTCAAGAGTGTTAGACTTAGAACTTTGAGACTGAAGGCCTAGCGGAGTTATTGTATAGGCTGGAGGTCTTTGTAAGGCTTTGGTTCATGGTAACTCCAAGTGTAGGTGGGTAAGGGTAGGAGACCTAAAACTCCCGGTAATGAGGATACCAATGGCTTGCGAACGTCCCGAGATCACCGAGCGCATTCTCGCCCACGGTCTCCGTACCACACCCCAACACGGTGCCGGACTCTCTCCCTCCTAGAGGAAACCCATGAGCATCTCACCCCCGAGGAAATGCTGGGGGAGTTGCGCCGCCGGGGCGAGCCTACCAGCTTCGCCACCCTCTACCAGAACCTGGCGAAGCTCTCCAAGACTGGGTTGATCGGCCGATCCATCAGCCTCGACGGGGTAGTCCGCTACGATGCCAACACCGAGCCCCACTGCCACTCGGTTTGCGAGGTCTGTGGGCGGATGGTCGATGTGTGGTATGGAGGTTCCCCCGAGCCGGTCTTCCCCGAGGACGCTAGCCGCTTGGAGACCTGGCAGATCAGAGGGCGGAAGATCGAGTTCGTCGCGGTCTGTCCTGACTGTCAAAGGAAGCCTTAGGGCCCTTCCGATTGAGAGCTCGCCCACACTCTCCGCTTCCACTCAGCCTTTATGCTAGCTACAGCCATATTCACTATGAGTGTAGCTATGGAGGATAAATATGTCCGAGGACGATAAAAAGCCCTTTACTACCAGCACAGGTGTTCCAGTAGGCGACGATAACCACATCATTACCACCGGGGTGCCCGGCCTTGCCGTGCTTCAGGACATCCACCTACTGGATAAGCTCGCTCACTTTGACCGTGAACGCATTCCCGAACGCGTGGTTCACGCCAAATGCGCTGGGCCCCGGGGCTACTTCGAAGTTACTCATGACGTAGGCCGCTACACCCGAGCCGCCTTCCTATCCGAGGTGGGCAAGAAGACCCCGCTCTTTGCCCGCTTCTCCACCGTTGGTGGCGAAAATGGCTCGGCTGGCACCGCGCGCGACCCTAGAGGGTTTGCTGTCAAGTTCTACACTGAGGAGGGGAACTACGACTTTGTGGGCAACAACGCCCCGGTCTTCTTCATTCGTGACCCTCTGAAGTTTCCTGATTTTATTCACACCCAAAAATGAGATCCACGTACCAACTTAAGGAAACCCTGATCAATCCACAATGGAGATGAAATAGCCGTTCGGTTTTGCCT